>NZ_JBIAQL010000035.1:0-42520 GCF_042889045.1 Streptomyces sp. NPDC002701 | reverse complement strand
GCGGTGGGGGGCCGCCCCCCCCCCCCCCGCGGCGGGGCGCCCCCCCCCCGCCCGCGCCCCCCCGGGGGGGGCCGGGGGCCCGGGGCCGGGGGGGGGGGGGCGCCCGCCCCCCGGGCCCGCCCGGGGGCGCCGGGCCGAGGCGTCCGGGCGCGGCGGTCAGCCGAAGCGTTCGATGCGGATACGGTCCACCGGCTGGCCCGCGTCCACCAGCAGCCGTGAGGCATGCTCGGCGAACCCGTTCGAGCCGCACACGTAGGCTTCCCACCCGCCGTCCGGCCGGTCGGCCAGGAGCCGCTCCACCTGCGCGGCCGCCACCCGGCCCACGGGCACACCCTCCGGGGCGCTGCGCGTGAACACCGTGGTGGTCTCGGCCCCGTACTCCGAGGCGTAGATCAGCTCCTCGGGACCGCGCGCCGACACGAGCAGCCGCAGCGGCACCGTCAGGTTCCGCGCACGGTGGTGGCGGACCATCGACATCAGCGGTACGACCCCGGAGCCGGCGCCGACGAGCAGGGCGGGCCGGTCACCGGGCCACGCGAAGAAACCGCTGAGCGGTCCGCGCAGTTCGACCTCGTCGCCGGGCTTCGCGACGGTGTGGAACCAGCCGGACACCTCGCCGCCGTCGACATGGTCCAGGGTGAGTTCGATGTGTCCCCCGTCGTCGGGGGGCGAGGCGATCGAGTAGTGCCGCTGGGCGACATAACCGTCCTGCGCCCGCAGCCGCAGCATCAGATGCTGCCCGGGCAGATGGCCCGCCCACCGGGGCACGGCGAACCGGAAGGTCGACGCGAGCGCCGTCTCCCGGCGGATCTCGGTGAGGGTGGCGCGCTGCCAGGTGGCCGCCGCGCTGTCGTCGACGGCGATCCGGCCCGGCACGGCGAACCGCGTCGGGGGCGTCCAGCCCGGGGACGTCCGGTCCGACGACTCGGCGCCCGTCGCGGAAGGAGCGGAAGGCGGGGTCTCAGTCACCGGAGTACCGCTGCTCCTCCCAGGGGTTGCCGCGGTGGTGGTAGCCGTTCTGCTCCCAGAAACCCGGCTCGTCGTGGTCGAGGAGACGGATGCCGGCGATCCACTTGGCGCTCTTCCAGAAGTACAGATGCGGCACGAGCAGCCGCGCCGGACCACCGTGCTCGGCGGGCAGCGGCCCGTCCCCGTACTCGAAGGCGATCCAGGCGCGCCCGCCCGTCAGATCCGCGAGCGGCAGGTTCGTGGTGTAGCCGGTGTGCGAGTAGGCGACCGCGTGGGTGGCCTCCGCGGCAGGGCGGACCGCCCCGAGGAACGTGTCCAGGGACACGCCCCCGAAGCGCACCCCGAACTTCGACCAGCTCGTCACACAGTGGATGTCGCCCTCGTAGGCGGACGGCGGCAGCGCGTGCGCCTCGTCCCAGCTCCAGGTGCGCGGCTCGGCGACCAGTCCGTCGACGGTGAACGTCCACTCCGCCGGCGCCAGCTCCGGCGTGACCTCCGCGGACAGGACGGGCCAGTCGTCGCCGGCGTCGTACTGGCCGGGCGGCAGTCCTTCGTCGCGGACGCGCGGACGCCCGGTGAATCCCCGGGTCACGTTCATCGGGTCACGCCCATCGGGTCGCGTTCATACGAGTGGTGCCTCCAGGCCGGCCGGGCGGCGGCCCCTGATCGTGGTGTACGTCTCCCACGGTACCGAACCCGCCGGCGGGTCCCGTGCCGGGTCCGTTGCCGCCGTATGAACACTCTCCGGTCCCGGACCTGCCCGGGAATAGCGGCACCCGCGATCTTCCTTCCCGATAGTGCCCGCTGCACAGTGCCCACCGGGAGCCGGCCACGGAGCAGCGCGCACCGACAGTGCCCACACCGGCGTGAACCCCGGCGCGAAGGAGAGTGACGGAGCGATGCCCAAGGCGTACGTCTTCACCCAGTACGGCGGTCCGGAGACCGAGGCCCTCGTGGAGCAGGACCGGCCGCGCCCCGGCCCCGGCCAGCTGCTGGTCGCCGTCCGGGCGGCGGGTGTCAACCCCGTCGACTGGAAGCAGCGCACCGGCTACCAGCGGCCCGGCCAGCAGCGGCGTGAGCTGCCCGCCGTCCTCGGCAACGAGGCCGCCGGTGTCGTCGAGGAGGTCGGCGAGGGCGTCACCGGCTTCGCCGCCGGGGACGAGGTCTTCGGCAATCCCGTCGCCGGCGGCTACGCCGAGTACGCGCTGTTCCCCGTCGCGGTGACCGCGCACAAGCCCGCCGGGGTCTCCTTCACCGACGCCGCCGCCCTGCCCGTCGCGGCGGCCACCGCCTACGACGGGGTGCGTCAGCTGGCCCTGCCGGCCGGCGCGACCCTGCTGGTCACGGGCGCGGGCGGCGGTGTGGGCGTCGCGGTCGTCCAGATCGCCCGCGCCGACGGACTGAACGTCATCGGTGTGGCGAGCGCCGGCAAGAAGGACCTGGTCGAGTCGCTGGGCGCCGTGCACGTGCCCTCCGGCCGGGACTTCGCCGCCGGCGTCCGCGCCGTGGCGCCGGGCGGGGTGGACGCGGTGTACGACCTGGTCGGCGGCGAGGTCCTGGAGGCCGCGGCCGAGCTGGTGACGGACCGCACGAAGCTGATCACCGCGGGCGGCAAGGACATCGTGGCCGGCCTCGGCGGCTCGCCCGTCGTACGGGCCCGTACCGCCGCGGTGCTCGACGAGGTGGTCCGGCTCGTCGTCGACGGCAGGCTGGACCCCTTGGTGACGCGGACCTTCCCCCTCGAACAGGCCGCCGAGGCGCTGCGCACCGTCGAGGAGGGCCACGCCCGTGGCAAGGTCGTCATCGAGGTCGCCGCGTGAGCGCCGCCCCCCACCCGCTCGACCGTCCCGCGTGGGCCTCGCTGGCCGGTCCGCACGCCCACTTCGCCGAACGCCGCGGCCGCGTGCTGCGCTACCCCGTCGACGTGTCGCCCTGGCTGGCCCTGCCCGACGAACCCGACGCCGCCGACTGGGCGGACGTCGCGGTGCTCGCGGGACCGGGCCAGGACGTCGCGCTGCCCGCCTTCCGCGGCGAGGTCCCGGACGGCTGGGAGGTGTCGTGGCACGTGGACGGTGTGCAGTTCGTGGACGACGGCCTGGCCGCCGCGCCGGACCCCGAAGCGGTACGGCTGGGCCCGGCCGACGTGCCGGAGATGCTCGCCCTCGTCGAGCGCACCGGCCCCGGGCCGTTCCTGCCACGCACGGTCGAGCTGGGCACGTACCTCGGGATACGCCGGGAGGGCGCGCTGGTCGCCATGGCGGGGGAGCGGCTGCACCCGCCGGGCTGGACCGAGATCAGCGCGGTCTGCACCGACCCCGCCGTCCGCGGCGAGGGCCTGGCCACCCGGCTGACGCTGGCGGTCGCCCACGGCATCCGCGCCCGGGGCGAGACGCCGTTCCTGCACACCGGGGCGAGCAACACGGGTGCCGTGCGGCTGTACGAGTCGCTGGGCTTCAGGCGGCGGCGCCGGACGATGTTCCTGGGACTGCGGGTGCCGGAGCGGTTGCCCGTCGGCTGACGGACAGACCGGCCGGCCCGAGCTGCCGGTCAGGTCTCGGCCCGGGCTCCCCGCCCGGGGGTCCGGCCCGGTCAGCGCGTCCGTGGGTACGTCGTCGTCCGCCTGCCCGCCCGCGCGCCCGGTCGCGTCGCCGCCCGGCGCGTTGTACCGCCGCAGGTACCCGCGAACCGTCGCAGGTCCTCCTCCGCCGGCCCGCCGGCCGCTCCTGGAAGGACACCCGGCGGCTCGCGGTCACCTGGGCGAGGATCTCCGTCCCGGCCGGCGTCGGACGCAGGATTTGGACGTGCGGGTCCCGCGGATCGGGGCGCCGCTCGACCAGCCGCGCGCCTTCGAGGGCCGACACCTGCTCCGGGTGCAGCCGGCCCGCCGAGGCCCGGGCGCGACGGGCGAACGCCGTCATCCCGCGGTGGATCGTCTCGACGGCCTCGTCGGCTGCGCGCACGGGTCTGATCTTCCTGCGCCGGTGGCAGCTGATTGCACACCACAACCGCTGGTTGCACCCGCACGGTGCCCGGTGGCCGTGTACTGTTGCCGTCCGGCTGAGGACCGCCCCAGCCGTGCAGGACCGAGGAGGTGAGCCCCATTACCGCTGTGTCAGCTCGGGTGCTCCCGACTCAGGACCTCACCGGCAGCAGGTGACCTGGAGAGCGCCCTTCGGCTTCCCGAAAGGCCCCCGGCTTCCATGCCACCTTCTTACGCGCACGTCGTCACCGCGCTCCGGTCCGCAGGCTGTGTCTTCGCCGAGGACGAGGCCCGACTGATCCTCTCCACCGCCCGCACCCCGGTCGAGCTCGCCGCCATGGTGGACCGCCGTGCGGCCGGCCATCCCCTCGAACACGTCCTCGGCTGGGCCGAGTTCAGCGGTCTGCGGATAGCGGTGGAGGCCGGTGTCTTCGTGCCCCGGCGGCGTACCGAGTTCCTCGTCCGGCAGGCCGTCGCCGTGGCCCCCGGATCCCCGGTCGTCGTGGACCTGTGCTGCGGCTCCGGCGCGGTGGGGGCCGCGCTCGTCGCGGCGCTCCCCGGTGCCGAACTGCACGCCGCCGACATCGATCCCGTCGCCGTCGCCTGCGCCCGCCGGAACCTCGGCACTCGCGGCCTGGTCCACGAGGGTGACCTCTTCGCGCCGCTGCCGCGCCGCCTGCTGGGGCGGGTCGGTGTGCTGGCCGCCAACGTGCCGTACGTGCCCACCGAGGAGGTGGGGCTGTTGCCGCCGGAGGCCCGTGACCACGAGCCCCTGGTCGCGCTGGACGGCGGAGGCGACGGGCTCGACGTGCTGCGCCGCGTGGCCGCCGAGGCCCCCCGGTGGCTGGCTCCCGGCGGGGCGCTGCTCGTCGAGACGAGCGAGCGGCAGGCGGGGCGGGCGGTGGAGGTCTTCATCTCCGCGGGGCTGGTGCCGCGGCTGGAGGTGTCGGAGGAACTGCACGCGAACGTGGTGATAGGCGTCCGGGCGCGTGGCGGGGGTGCGGGCATGTAGGTGCGGGTCCGCTGTGGCTTGTCGCGCAGTTCCCCGCGCCCCTGAAGGCCCCTGGGGCCCCGGTCCTTCAGGGGCGCGGGGAACTGCGCGCTCAGCCACGACGGACCCGCACCAGAAATCCGGCACCCTCCGGGAGGAACTCGTCACATTGGCGGTCCGTCCTTTTGCAACTAGTTGCACAAACGCGGGAGTGTCGTCTACAACCAAGGGGACGACACCGCGTACGGAGGACCCCATGAGTCGCTACCCGCATCTCCTGAACCCGCTGGACCTCGGGTTCACCACACTCCCGAACCGCGTCCTCATGGGCTCCATGCACGTGGGCCTCGAAGAGGCGGAGCGCGGTTTCGAGCGCATGGCGGAGTTCTACGCGGCCAGGGCCCGCGGCGGCGTCGGCCTCATCGTCACCGGCGGCATCGCGCCCAACGAGGCGGGCCGCCCGTACGAGGGCGGCGCCAAGCTCACCACCGAGGCGGAAGCCGCACAGCATGCCGGGATCACCGCCGCCGTGCACCGCGAGAGCGGGCGGATCGCGATGCAGATCCTCCACTTCGGCCGCTACGCCTACCACCAGGACCTGGTCGCGCCGAGCGCCCTCCAGGCACCCATCAGCGCCCACGTCCCGCACGCCCTCACGGACGACGAGGTCGAGCAGACCATCGACGACTACGTCCGGGCCGCCCGCCTCGCGAGGAGCGCCGGCTACGACGGCGTGGAGATCATGGGCTCCGAGGGCTACCTGATCAACGAGTTCATCGCCACGCAGACCAACCGGCGCGACGACCGCTGGGGCGGCTCGTACGAGAACCGGACACGGTTCCCGCTGGAGATCGTGCGCAGGGTGCGTGAGGCGGTCGGCGAGGACTTCATCATCATCTACCGCCTCTCGATGCTGGACCTGGTGCCGGGCGGCTCCTCCTTCGACGAGGTGATCACCCTGGCCTGGGCCGTCGAGGCCGCCGGGGCGACCATCATCAACACCGGCATCGGCTGGCACGAGGCCAGGATTCCCACCATCGCGACCTCGGTGCCGCGCGGTGCGTACGCCTGGGTCACCAAGAAGGTCATGGGCGCCGTGTCGATCCCGCTCGTGACGACGAACCGGATCAACACCCCCGAACTGGCGGAGCAGTTGCTCGCGGAGGGGCACGCCGACCTGGTGTCGATGGCGCGCCCGATGCTCGCCGACCCCGACTTCGTGAGCAAGGCGGCGGCCGGGCGTCCCGAGGCCATCAACACCTGCATCGGCTGCAACCAGGCATGCCTCGACCACACCTTCGGCGGCAAGATCACCTCGTGCCTGGTCAATCCGCGGGCCTGCCACGAGACGGAACTCGTCCTCGCCCCGACCCGTACCCGCAAGCGGATCGCCGTCGTGGGCGCGGGCCCGGCCGGACTCGCCTGCGCGGTCGGCGCCGCCGAGCGCGGCCACCACGTCACCCTCTACGACGCCGCGGCCGAGATCGGCGGCCAGCTGAACGTGGCGCGCCGGGTCCCCGGCAAGCAGGAGTTCGACGAGACGATCCGCTACTTCCGCACCCAGCTCGCACTGCACGGCGTGGACGTCCGCCTGGACACTCCGGTCGCCGCGGGGGACCTCGCCGGATACGAGGAGGTCGTCGTCGCCACGGGCGTCGGACCGCGTACCCCGGAGATCCCCGGCGTGGACCACCCCAGCGTCGTCGGCTACCTCGACGTGCTGCGCGACGGCGCCCCCGTCGGGGACCGGGTCGCGATCCTCGGCGCCGGCGGCATCGGCTTCGACGTCGCCGAGTACCTGACCGACAGCGGCGACAAGGCGAGCGAGGACCCGGCGACGTACTTCCGGCACTGGGGCGTCGACATGGACTACCGGGCACCCGGCGGTCTCGGCGCCCCCGAGCGGCCGGCCCCGCCGCGCAGCGTCCACCTCCTGCAGCGCAAGGCGTCCAAGGTCGGCGCGGGCCTCGGCAGGACCACCGGCTGGATCCACCGCACCGAGCTGAAGCACCGCGGCGTCACCATGACGCCGGGGGTGCGGTACGACCGGATCGACGACGCGGGGCTGCACGTCACCGTCGACGGCGAGAGCTCCGTCCTGCCGGTCGACACCATCGTGCTCTGCACGGGCCAGGAACCGCGCCGCGACCTGTACGACGCGCTGCGCGCCGAGGGCCGCAGCGTGCACCTCATCGGCGGCGCCGACGTGGCCGCCGAACTGGACGCCAAGCGGGCCATCAAGCAGGGCACCGAGCTGGCGGCGGCCCTGTAGGTCCGCGGCCCGGCCCCGTGAGAACCCGTCAGGCCCGTCCCTAGGATGACCGCATGTCACTCCCGCACGCGATCCTCACCGCCCTGCTCGAGAAGCCGTCGTCGGGGCTGGAGCTGACCCGTCGCTTCGACAAGTCCATCGGCTACTTCTGGTCGGCGACGCATCAGCAGATCTATCGCGAGCTGGGAAAACTCGAGACGGAGGGCTCCATCAGGGCCCTCACGCCGCGGCAGCCGGCCCGCGGGCAGAAGAAACGGTACGAGGTCCTGCCGGCGGGCCGTGCCGAACTGGCGCGCTGGACCGCCGCGTCCCAGGATCCCAAGCCCCTGCGCGACACGCTGCTGCTGCGGCTGCGGGCGGCCGCGGTGGTGGGCACCGAGGGCATCGAGGCGGATCTGCGCCGGCATCTGGAGCTGCACCGGCGGCAGTTGGCGGAGTACGAGGAGATCCAGGAGCGGGACTTCCCGCCCGGCAAGGACGCTCCAGCGGACCGGCTGCAGCACCTCGTCCTGCGGGCCGGGATCGATCTGGAGACCTTCTGGACGGGCTGGCTCACCCGCGCGCTGGAGGAGTTCGACCGGCTCCCGGCCGAGGGCTCCGCGACCTGACCGGCCACGGCGGGTCCGGCGTACGGGAGGGGTACGGCGTGCACGAAGGGTCCGGCCCGCGCGGGGCCATCCGGCGGGTCACCGCCGCGACGGTGGGCGGTGGTCCGGCGGCCGGTCCCGGCCCGAGTGCCGGACCACCGCCGGTCTCACAGCCGGCCGGGGCCGGAGCGCCGGCGCAGGACCCAGACCGTGGCTCCGACTCCGGCCACCACCAGGACCCCGCCCACGGCGTAGGTGACGCCGCCGTAGTCCCTCGTCGTGCTGCCCATCCCGCCCATCACCCCGCGCGACGGTGACGCCGTCGCGGAGATCGTGGGCGTCGAGACCGGGGAGACGGTGACGGACTGCGTGCCCGCCGTCGAACCGTCCGCGCAGACCACGATGACGGTGTAGGTGCCGGCGGTGACGCCCGACCAGGCGGCGGACTGACTGCTGCTGATCCCGGACAGGGTCACCTGGCGGCCCTGTGCGAAGTTCGCCTGGCCGCTGGAGAGCAGTGAGGCGTTTCCCATCGAGCCGCTGGACCTGGTGACGCACTCGCTGGTGGTCACCTGCACCGTCGCGCCACTGGTGGTCACGTCGATCCCGGTGGCCGCCGCGGCCGGACCGGCGACGAGGGCCAGTGGCAGCGCGGCGACGGCCACGGCCGGGCCGGAGCGGACGAGTGTCTGAGTGATACGCATAGGACTGCCCTCCGACGGCACGGTGGCGGTACATCCCATGAGCCGCCGAGGGTGGGGAACGCCCGTGCTGCCTTCGGACCGAGCCAAAGCGACGGTCACCGTTCCCGCACCCGGCCAGGACCGTGCGGGTGAACAAATCCTTCGTCCGGCCGACCACCGATGGCGCCCGGCCTCATTCCTTGGTCGTCACCGTCCGCTCCGCCGAGAACGCGCCCCAGGTTCCGTCGGGCAGCTTGGCCCGGATCCGCACCCGCTGGGTGAGCCCGGCCTCCCGGCCGACGTAGAAGCTGTACGTGGCCCTGCCGCGGGGCGGCGTCGCGCCCCAGACCAGCGAGGTGACCGGCTTCCGGTCGAGCTGGATCTGGTACTCCGTGATCACGCCGTCCACCGCGGGCGCGGTCCAGGACAGGTCGAGGTAGTGGGCGCCGTCCTTGCGGTGCGTCGTGGCACGGAACCCGGTGGGTGCCATGCCCGTCCCGGTGGCCGTGCCCTTCTCGTCGTCAGGGCCGGCCGGGGTGGTGATCCGGACGGCGGCGCTGCCGGGCGAGACGTTGTCCGCCGCGTCGCGCGCCCGGACCGTGAACGAGTAGCGCGTGCCCGGCCGCAGCCCGGTGACCACGGTGGCCGTCTGCGCACCGCCCACACTGTGGATCTTCGTGGTGCCCTGAAGGACGTCGTACGAGGCCACACCCCGGTCGTCCGCGGACCGGGCCCAGGACAGCTGGACGGCCCGGCTCCCGGCCGCCTCGGCGCGCAGGCGCTCCGGGCGGCTCGGGGCCCGCCCGTCGGCGGCGGTCGCGGCGGGCGTGGTGGCGCGGACCGGCTCGCTCGGCGGTCCGAGCCTGCCGTCGGCGTCCCGCGCCCGTACGGAGAACGCGTAACCGGTCGACGGCTTCAGCCGGGTGACGTCGACCATGTGCTGCGAACCCGGCACTTCCTTCACCTTCGTGGTGCCGCGGTATATCTCGTAGCGGGTGACCTCGGGTTTCCCGGAGGCCCGGTTCCACATGACGTGCACGCTGGTCGCGCTGCCCGCCGCCGCGGTGACACCGGCCGGAGCCGCGGGCGGGCGGCCGTCCTCGCCCGGGCCCGGTCCGCCCGGGCCACAGGAAGCCATCGTGAGCAGTGCGCCCCAGACCACGGTGGTTCGCAGCATTGTGCCTCGCACGGCCCTGCCCTCCCTCGACGGGATTGGTCCGGACCAATATGGCGCGGCCGGTACGCACACATCAAGAGGGCCGCCGTTCGCGATATCGACCGTGCGTTACGTATGCTGATCCTTCAAGCGGCTGAACTCGCTTCTGTCGCAGCGGAGTTCATGCCGCCGGTGCGGAACGCTGTCGTCGCTGATCCCGCGCCGGCGAGGGCGGCCGGGCGGCCGGAGTCTTCGACGACCCGGCCACCCGGCCCCCGACGGCACGTCACCGGGCATGCACCGGACGGCCCCCCAGCAGTGGCCCCACGACCGGACCCCCGCCAGATTGGGCCGAGTGTCCGTCAGTACCCGCTCACGAGAGGGCCTCCTACCGTGCGAGTCCGGTCGCTGATGCTGGCCGCGGCCGGCGCCGCACTGATCGTCCCCGCCGCACTCCCCGGCACCGCCCCGCCCGAGGCTGCCCACGAGCGAACCGCGCACGCCCCCGGCGCCAGGCACGTCCCGAGCGCCGGGCACGCCAGGGGCGGCCGCCCCGGACCAAGTGCGGGGAACGTCGGGGCCGCGGAACTGCTGGCCGCGGTGCGCGACTGCGCGCCCGTCTCGAGCGCCCCCTACCGCACGGACGACGGGGAGCCCGCGGACATCGACGTGTGCGGTACGCGGGACGCCGTCTTCTGGCACGCCGACATGGACATCGACTGCGACGGCAGACCGGGCCGGCACTGCAACGAACACACCGACCCGCTCTTCGGCGACGCCACCGCCTACCAGCAGTCCGACGGACGCCAGCTGAGCGCCGAACGACTGCCGTACGTGGTCGTGCCCGCCCCGAGCCACCGCTGGAACTACCACGAGCACGACGTCCGGCGCGGGACCGTCGCCGCCGTCGTCCACGGCGACCGGGTCCGCTACGCGGTCGTGGGCGACGTCGGCCCCGACGACATCATCGGCGAGGCGTCGTACGCCCTCGCGCGTGACCTCGGCATCCGCCCCGACCCACGGGGCGGCGGGGTGCCCTCCGGGGTCACCTACATCCTGTTCAAGGGCTCCGGCGCCGCACCCATCGAGAGCCGCCGGGCGGCCGTGACCCAGGGGGAGCGCCTCGCCCGCGAGTTCGTCGCACGAAGCTGACCCCTCCCGACCCTCCCCGAGCCGCCGTCCCGGGCGGATCCGCTCCCTCTCCGTCCGGCGGGTCGCCTCCGGGCGGCCGCCCGCTCACACCTTCCGGTACGCGTACGCCTCGGCGGCCGCCGCCTCGACCGCCGCCAGGTCGGCCCCGGCGGACGCGGTGACCACGGCCGCCACCGCGCCCTCGACGAACGGCGCGTCCACCAGCCGGGTGTCCACCGGGAGTTCGTCGCCCTCGGCGAGCAGGGCCTTCACGGTCAGGACCGCGCTGCCGAGGTCGGTGAGCACGGCGACCCCGGCGCCGCGGTCCACGGCCGCCGTCGCGGCGGCGATCAGCTCGGAACTGGTGCCGAGACCGCCGTCCCCGTCACCGCCCGCCGGGGCCACCGGGGCGGTCGTACCGCCGCCCGCGAGTCCCGTCGCCAGCTCGGCGACCGAGGCGGCCACCGCCGCGCTGTGCGACACGAGCACGATGCCGACGAGCCCCGTGCCGTCCGTCGCGTCCGCCGCGCCCCGCACGACGTCACTCACCGGCCGTCTCCGCGAGCGCCGCGATCAGCAGGGCCGAGGAGGTCGCGCCCGGATCCTGGTGTCCGATGCTGCGTTCGCCCAGATAGCTCGCCCTGCCCTTGCGCGCCTGCAACGGCGTGGTCGCGAGCGCGCCCTCCTCGGCCGCGGAGCGTGCCGCGGCGAAGGACTCGCCGAGCGCGTCGACGGCCGGCACGAGCGTGTCGATCATCGTCTTGTCGCCGGGCGCCGCCCCGCCCAGCTGCATCACCGCGTCCACGCCGGTGCGCAGTGCCTCGGTGAGTTCCCGCTCGCCGACCTCGGCCGCGTCACCTAGTGCCTTGCCGGTGCGGCGCAGCAGGGTTCCGTACAACGGCCCCGACGCACCGCCCACCGTCGAGATCAATTGACGTCCGGCGAGCGTCAGGACGGCACCGGGGGTGGCCGGCTCCTCCTTCTCCAGGACGGCCGCCACGGCCCGGAAGCCGCGCTGCAGGTTGCTGCCGTGGTCGGCGTCGCCGATGGGTGAGTCGAGGGAGGTGAGCCGGTCCGCCTCGCGTTCCACGGACACGGCGGTCGCCGTCATCCAACGGCGGAAGAAGTCGGCGTCGAGCACGGGATCTCCTTGCGTGGTGGTGGGGGTGCCGGCCGCTCGGGCAGCGAGCCGAAGTGGTTCGCGCCTCACATGCCCCAGCGCAGGCCCGCCGTACGCACCGGCGCGTCCCACAGCCGCAGCAGGTCCTCGTCGACCTGGCACAGGGTCACCGAGGCGCCGGCCATGTCGAGGGACGTGACGTAGTTCCCGACGAGGGTGCGGGCCACCGGGACCCCGCGGTCGGTCAGTATGCGCTGCACCTCGGCGTTGAAACCGTACAGCTCAAGGAGGGGCGTGGCACCCATGCCGTTCACCAGGACCAGGACGGGGTTGCGCGGGTCCATGTCCTCCAGGATGGCGTTCACCGAGAAGTCGGCGATCTCCCGTGAGGTCATCATCGCCCGCCGTTCCCGGCCCGGCTCACCGTGGATCCCGACGCCCAGCTCCAGCTCGCCGGGCGGCAGGTCGAAGGTGGGGCTGCCCTTGGCGGGCGTGCTGCAGGCGCTGAGCGCGACGCCGAAGCTGCGTGAGTTCTCGTTGACCCGGCGGGCCAGCGTCTCGACCTGCTCCAGCGGCCGGCCCTCCTCGGCCGCGGCGCCCGCGATCTTCTCCACGAACAGGGTGGCGCCGGTGCCGCGCCGGCCGGCGGTGTAGAGGCTGTCGGTGACCGCCACGTCGTCGTCCACGAGCACCTTGGCGATCTGGATGCCCTCGTCCTCGGCGAGCTCCGCCGCCATGTCGAAGTTGAGCACGTCACCGGTGTAGTTCTTCACGACGAACAGCACGCCGGCGCCGCTGTCCACGGCGGCCGCGGCCCGCACCATCTGGTCCGGCACCGGGCTGGTGAACACCTCGCCGGGACAGGCCGCGGAGAGCATCCCGGGACCCACGAACCCGCCGTGCAGCGGTTCGTGCCCCGATCCGCCGCCGGAGACGAGCCCTACCTTGCCGGCCACCGGGGCGTCCCGCCGTACGATCACCCGGTTCTCGACATCCACGGTCAGCTCGGGGTGCGCGGCGGCCATGCCTCGCAGCGCGTCCGCGACAACCGACTCGGCGACGTTGATGAGCATCTTCACGGGTACCTCCTGGTGGGACTGCCGGGCGACCGCGCCGGCGGCTCGGCGGACTCTCGGGACGAACGGACGGGGGCAGGTCGAAGTGCCGTCATGGGCAGTATTGACCTTGCGGCGGCGAAGGTCACGTGCGGACGCCCGCGAAGGCCGGCCGGGCTGTCCGCACGGCGGGTGTGCCGGGGCGCCGGGAGACCTCGGACGCTCAGCGGCGGACGGCGCCGCTGTCGCCGAGCAGGCGGTGGAGCGCTGCCGTCAGGCTCGCCACGAAGGAGTCACGGGTGCCGTCGTCGAGGAGGTCCAGGGACAGATAGGGGTTCAGGTCCTCCAGTTCGACCAGCAGGAGTCCGCCGTCCGGGGCGCGGCAGGCGTCGACGCGCTGGATGCCGTGGTCGATGTCGTTCCAGTCGATGAACCGCCCGGCGAACTCCAGGTCGGCCGGGGTGGGTTCGTAGCGTTCGAGGTGCCAGCGCCGGTCGGGGCGGGGCGCGTACAGGGCGTACTGGAAGGTGTGGTCGACGTAGTAGAACGACACCTCGTACCGGAAGTCGATGCGTGGCTGGACGAGCATCCCGGGGCCCTCGCCGAGGGCCAGGGTCCGCAGCCGGTCCCGGGGGACGAACTCCAGGCCGATGGAGTCCGCGCCGAGTCTCGGCTTCACCACGTACTCGGCCGCCTCCGGGAGCAGACCGAGATCCTCCGGCCGGTCGACGGTCGGGATCACCGGGAACCCCTGGGCGGTGAGATCGAGGAGGTACTGCTTCCCGGCCTGGTCCCCCTTGCCCGTCAGCTGGGTGAAGACCCGCACCCCACGCTCGACGGCCCGCTCGCGGAAGTCGTCGTAGGCGGCCTGGTGGTGCAGGACGGGGCCGCTGTTGCGGACCACGACGGCGTCGAAGCCGGGGGAGTCCATCAGCGCGGCGGCGTCGAGCGGATGGCACAGCGCGAGGTCGAAGTCCTCACGCAGCCGGGAGGTCAGGAAGATGTCCTCGTCGCAGTAACGGCGTCCCGCGGCCTGGTAGGCCAGGTCGGTCACGAACAGCAGTCTGGGCCGGCCGGACGCCATGTCACCCCTCGGTCGATCGGTGTGTGGCCCCCATTACACACCGGGCGGTTCCGTTTGGGCGCCGCCCGCCCGCGGCGCGAAGTCGGCTGAATGCGTACTGCGCCGGGCGTTGACTAGAAAGCGCTTACCGCATACGTTCCGGTTCATCAGCGTGACCCATGTCCGGAAACCCGAACGCACGACGCGCCAAGAAGCTCCCACCCCCGGTCGGCGGTTCCCGGCCCCACCCGGAGCCGGCCGCCCGGACGACCGCCCAGGACGCACCGCCCGCGGCGGCCGGTCGGACCTCTTCTTCCCCCATGGAGGTCCGCACGGCCGCCGGTCGCGCCGGTGTCAGGCCCAGGCGGTGGTGGCGACGAACGAACTGTCCTGCCGGAACAGGTCGGTGCCGTCCGACGGGTCCACCCGCAGCTGATAGCCGTAGTGGCGCAGATAGTGCCCGGGGTAGTTGTACGACTCCAGGCGTACGGAGCCGCCGGCGCTGCCCGCCCGGGCGATGAAGGTGGCGTCCCTGGCGAACGTGGACGTGCCGTTGTTCGCGTCGAAGCGGCCCCGGAAGTCCCAGTGCCGCAGGTAGTTGCCGGCCGCGTTGCGGAAGGAGTAGCCGTTCCCGTCGGCGAGGCCCGCCACGACGGTGAACGTGGACGCCTGCTTCTCCGCGGCCGTGCTGGAGGCGGTCACCACGGGCAGGTTCAGCAGGGCGGACTGGTCCTGCCAGTAGCGGGTGGTGAAGTTGCCCGACCGCAGCGAACGCGTGACCCCCGTCGGCAGGGCCGCCCCGCCGGAGACCGTCTCCTTCAGCACGGTGAAGTGGCGCGCGGTGCCGGAGATGCCCGGCAGTGCCCTGGGCGCGGTCCAGGTGGCGAAGGTGTCGTAGCTGTCGCTGTAGTAGTAACTGCCGTCGCCGTAGCCGTCGAAGAAGATGCGCCACGCGCCGTTGTCGAGCTGGATCAGCGCGGCACCCTCACGCGTGCCGCCCCAGCCCGCCCAGTTGCCGGTCCGGCTGATGGTGTAGGGCCCGGTGAGCGAGGAGGCCGTGGCGTACTCGATGTACTTCGACGTCTCGTTCTTCGTGAAGGCGTGGTAGGTCG
This sequence comes from Streptomyces sp. NPDC002701, assembly GCF_042889045.1. Taxonomy (NCBI): domain Bacteria; kingdom Bacillati; phylum Actinomycetota; class Actinomycetes; order Kitasatosporales; family Streptomycetaceae; genus Streptomyces; species Streptomyces sp. NPDC002701. The sequence continues at coordinate 27,401 of NZ_JBIAQL010000035.1, read as the reverse complement.
AGCCGGTCCGCACCACGAACGTGTCGATGTGGTTGGCGCCTATCCCGGACAGCGCGACGGGTGAACTCCACGCGGTCAGAGCGGAGTTGGTGGCCCTCAACCGGTACGGGGTGAAGATCCACTCGTCGTTGGCCGTCGAACAGGAGACGAGGATGTTCACGCTGCCGTCGCTGTCGACGAACCACTCCGGCGCCCAGGCGCGCGACAGGTTCGCGATGGGGACGGTGTGGTCGTACAGGAACGTCCAGTTGACCCGGTCCTGACTGCGGGCGAAGCCGATGGTGGTGCTGGTGTCCTGCCAGGTGTGCGTGGTGTAGGTGATGTAGTAGTGGCCGTCGGTGTGTCTGAGGATGCTGGCGTCGCGGATACGGCCGGCGGGCGGGGTGTACGCGGAGGCCCGCAGCAGCCGGAAGTCCGTGGCGTCGTCCGACTGGTAGACGTTCACGGTGCCGTCGTTGCTGTTGAGGAACGGCACGATGGTGTAGCGGGTGGCCGATCCGCTGGGCGGCGCGGCCGCCGTGGCCGTGCCGGACAGTCCGGGCAGCGCGCCCACGGCGAGGGCCGAGGCGGGCAGCGCGGCCAGCGCCCGCAGCAGGCTCCGGCGCGAGGGCGCGAAGGGTGCGTACGGCTGGACGGACGCGGGGGGCCGGATGCCCGGGGGCGGTCCGGCGGGTCGGGCGGGCGTGGTCATGTGCGGCTCTCCTCGCTGGCTGGTGGTGCGGGCCCCGCGGCCCGGGGGTCGTCCGTCCGGTGGTGAGGGAGGGCGCCGGCTCCGTGGTCGCCCGACAGTGCGGCGTGCGTCGCGGGTCCGTGGTCACCCGTACTGTTCCGGCGGTCGCCCGCACTGTTCCGGTGGTCACCCGCACCGGGTCGGTTGCCGGGGCACGTACACCTACTGACTGGACGATATGTCGAACAAGGTTCGGTAAGTCGGTCAGACCGTAGAGCGCGGCCATGGTCACGTCAATAACTTCGACACGCCTGACCTCCTGGGTCCCGCCCGCGTCCCCGGCGGGTTTGGCGGGACGGGGTCCGGCTACCCGGACCATGTGTCAGTGACAGAGCTGCAGAAACTCGTCCGTTTCCTCGAGGACCGGTTCGCCTGCGCGCAGGCATGCACCGAGTGCGCGCGAGTCTGTTCCCTGCGTGCGAGCCTCGCCGATCTCGACGGCCCCGAGGACCAGCAACTGATCCGCCGCAAGGGCATCCTGTGCGCCGAGGTCTGCGACACGACGTGCCGACTGCTTGCCGAACAGGTCACGCAGTCCGAGGACGTGATGCGCGCCCAGGTCGAGTGGTGCCGCACCGTCTGCCTGGAGACCGCCCACGCCTTCGACCGCAGCCCCGGATCGGAGGAGGACGCCGAAGCCTGCCGTGACTGCGCCCGCGCCTGCACGGAGTTCCTCGCCCTGCTGCGGTGACCCGCCCGAGTGGGCCGCTGGAGCGGCCGGTGCGGGGCCGCTCGGTGAAGTGGCCTGTCGGGCTGCCGTGCCAGGGAGCCCTCTCGCGGTGACCCCACCCGGGCCTGTCACCGCCATTCCCTATTTCTGGAACACGTTCTACGGTGTGCGCCGTCAGGTCCGGGTGGCCCGGCAGCGGGCCACGCAAGCCAGGGAGGCACCGTGCATCTCGAATACACGCCGGAGCAGCAGCGGTTGCGCACCGAGCTGCGCGCCTATTTCGCCGAGCTCGTCCCGAACGGCGTGCACACCCTCCCGCACCGCCCCGACAGCGGCCCCGACGACGCGAGGAAGACCCCTGCCGACGGCCCCGCGGCACAGAAGCGCTTCTACCGGCGGACCATCCGCCGGCTCGGCTCCGACGGCTGGCTCGGCGTGGGCTGGCCGAAGGAGTACGGCGGACGCGGTCTGACGCCCATGGAGCAGTTCATCTTCTTCGACGAGGCCGCCCAGGCGGGCGTACCGCTCCCGCTGATGGCGCTGAACACGGTCGGACCGACGATCATGAAGTTCGGCACGGACGAGCAGAAGGCGTACTTCCTGCCCAGGATCCTCTCCGGCGAGATCGACTTCGCGATCGGCTACAGCGAGCCCGACGCGGGCACGGACCTGGCCGCCCTGCGGACGAGGGCGGTCAGGGAGGGCGACGAGGAGAGCGGTCACTACACGGTCGACGGCCAGAAGATCTGGACGACGAACGGCGACACCGCCGACTGGGTCTGGCTCGCCGTCCGCACCGACCCCGACGCCCCGCCGCACAAGGGCATCACCATGCTCCTCGTGCCGACCTCCGACCCCGGCTACTCCTGCACGATCATCAACACCCTCGCCTCGCACGACACCACCGCCAGCTACTACGAGAACATCAAGGTCCCCGTGTCCCGCCGGGTCGGCGAGGAGAACAAGGGCTGGCGGCTGATCACCAACCAGCTCAACCACGAGCGCGTCACCCTCGCCGCCCACGGCACGACGGCCGTCCGGGCCCTGCACGACGTCCAGCGCTGGGCCATGGAGACCAAGCTCGCCGACGGCCGCCGGGTCGTCGACCTGCCCTGGGTGCGCCGCGTCCTGGCCCGGACCCACACCAGGCTCGACGCGATGAAACTCCTCAACTGGCAGATGGTGAACGCCGTCCAGGAGGGCACCCTCACCCCGCAGGACGCCTCCGCGGTCAAGGTGTACGGCTCCGAGGCCCGCCGCGACGCGTACGCCGCACTCATGGAGGTCGTCGCCGTCCCGGGCGTCCTCAAGGAGGGCTCGGCCGGCGCCGTGCTCCGCGGCGAACTGGAGCGCGGCTACCGGTCCGCGGTCATCTTCACCTTCGGCGGCGGCAACAACGAGATCCAGCGGGAGATCATCTCGTGGATCGGCCTGGGGATGCCGAGGGTACGGCGCTAGCCCCATGTGGCGGGAACCCGTGGTCGCCCTCCGGTCTCCCGTCGGCCTGTTCGCAGACACGCCGCGGGAAGCGGGTGCGGCGTGGCACCGTGGTCGACGACGATCTGGCGAGCGCGTCGCTGATCGTCGATCACCTGGCGCATCTGGGTCACCGGCGCATCGCCCGCATCGAGCACCCGGAGACGGATCCGACCCGGATCGCGGAGATGCCCACACGCAGCGCACGGAGGGCTGTCGACGGGCCATGAGCGCGCGGGGTCTCGCGGACGAGACGGATGCCGTCTCCACCGGCTGCACCCACAGCACGCCCGGTACACACACCCGGTACCCCCACGGACACCGCACGCGCGCCGCCGCGGCCCCCGGTGGCGCAGACCGCGTACGCCGCACTGCCGCCGTACGCCCATGAGTTGTACGCAAGATCCGTACGTCACCCCGGACGGTGACCCGGTGGCCACGTCCCACCGGCACCGTGCCGCGCTGTGTTCCCGCACGTCTGCGGCGGCCACAGCCGCCCAAACACATTATCCGCGCCATGTCACGGCTCGGCCCCGGCTCGCGCCCCGCACCGTACAAAGTCGGACCATAGCTCGCCATACTGGACGGGCCAGGGGAGGGCGGGTCCGGACGACGGGGGCGATCGCGGCAGATGGGGGAGACCAGGCTCATCCAGGGCCGGTACCGGTTGCTCGACCTGATAGGTCGAGGAGGCATGGGAGAGGTGTGGCGGGCCAAGGACGAGTCACTGGGCAGACAGGTCGCCGTCAAGTGCCTCAAACCGCTGGGTCACGGCCACGACCACTCGTTCACCCGTGTCCTGCGGGAGCGGTTCCGCCGCGAGGCCCGGGTGGCCGCCGCGCTGCAGCACCGCGGGGTGACCGTCGTCCATGACTTCGGCGAGTCCGACGGCGTCCTGTACCTGGTGATGGAGTTGCTCGACGGACGCAACCTGAGCCAGCTCCTGGAGGACAACAAGCAGCATCCGCTGCCGGTCGCCGACATCGTGGAGGTCGCCGAGCAGGTCGCCGCCGCCCTCGCCTACACCCACCAGCAGGGCATCGTGCACCGCGACCTGAAGCCCGCCAACATCATGCGGCTCGACGACGGCACGGTGAAGATCTGCGACTTCGGCATCGCCCGCCTCGGCCACGACATCGGCTTCACCTCACGCCTCACCGGCACCGGCATCGCCATGGGCACCCCGCACTACATGTCGCCCGAACAGATCGGCGGCTCCGAGGTCGACCAGCGCAGCGACCTCTACTCGTTCGGCTGCGTGCTGTACGAGATCGCCACCGGCGCCCCGCCGTTCGACCTCGACGACGCCTGGGCGGTCCTCGTCGGGCACCGGGACACCTCGCCCGAACCGCCGCGCAGCCACCGGGCCGAACTCCCCGAGTTCCTGGACCGGATCATCCTCGACCTGCTGGCCAAGGACCCCGGACGACGGCCGCACGACGCCCGCGAGCTGGGCCGCCGCATCGGCGCCGGCCGCACCACGCCCGCGTACGTGCCGACGGTGGTGTCGGCCCCCGTGCGGCGGGAGGCGACGCAGCGGCCCGTCTCCCGCGAGGCACGCCTGCCGTCCTGGACGCGCGGAATGACCACCGGCCACAAGGCGACCGGGGCGGGGCTGCGCACCACGCCGCCGGACGCCGCCGCGGGCCTCACCGGCGACTGGATCGCCCGCACCGACACCCGCCGGGCCCCGGAACCGGTGCCCGCCGAACGGCCCACCCCGGCGCCGGAGCTGCTGACCGCGCTCACCGGCCGCCACAACGCGGGCCTGAGCCTGGGACGGCTGGGCCGCTGGCCGGAGGCCGGTGAGGTGCACCGCGCCGTCGCCGCCGAACGCGAGCACGCCCTGGGGCCCGACCACCCCGACACTCTGGCCAGCCGTTACGAGGTCGGCTTCACCCTCAGCCGTACGGGCCGGCCCGCCGACGCGCTGCGCGAGTACACCCACGTGGCCCGGATCCGGGAACACGTGCTCGGCCCCGACCACCCGGACACGCTCGCCGCCCGCCAGGAGATGGCGTACGTACTGGGCCAGCTGGGGCGGCACTTCGAGGCGCACCAGGTCTACGCGGCCGTGCTCGCCGCCCGGGAACGCGCCATGGGGCCGGACCACCCAGACACCCTGCGCTGCCGCCACAACCTCGCCTTCAACCTCAGCAGGCTCGGCCGGCTGGAGGACTCGTACCGGATGGCGAGCGAGGTGGCCACGGCGCGCGCCCGGGTGCTCGGCGCGAACCATCCCGACACCCTCGTCACCCGGTACGAGGTGGCATACGCGCTCGGTCAGCTGGGGCGGTGGCCGGAGGCGCTCGGCACCTACCGGGAGGTCGCCGCGGCCCGGGCGCAGGCGCTCGGCCCGGACCACCCCGACACGCTCGCCGCCCGCTACGAGGTCGGCATCAGCCTCGGTCGGCTCGGGCACAGCGGACCGGCTCTCGAGCTGTACCGGGACCTCATCGACGACCGCACCCGCGTCCACGGCCCCGCCCACCCCGAGACCCTGCGCGCCCGGCACGGGCTCGGGGTCAACCTGGGGAGACTCGGGCGCTGGGAGGAGGCTCTCGCCGAGTCCCGTGACGTGTGCGCGATCCGGGAACGCGTGCTCGGGCCCGACCATCCCGACACCCTGGTGAGCCGGCGGGAGGTCGCCGTGGGGCTCGGCTGGCTCGGCCGCTGGGGTGACGCCCTCGCCGAGTACCGGCAGGTGGCCGCCGCGCGGGAGCGGGTGCTCGGTGCCGACCATCCCGATGCGCTGGCCAGCCGGAATGACGAGGCGCACTGTCTGGAGCAGTTGGGGCGGGGGGTGGAGGCGGCGGAGTTGTACCGGAGGGTGGCGGCGTTGCGGCAGCAGCGGGTTTCCGGGGCGTGGTGACGCCCCGGGCTACCTTTCGGTGATCCGGGGCTACGCCCCCGGGCCCCTGTCGTTCTTCGGCTGCCGGCCGGGTGTGGCCGGGCGCGCAGTTCCTCGCGCCCCTTGCGGGGCCGGTGGTCGGGTGTGGGTGGGTCGGCCCCTGTCGTTCTTCGGCTGCCGGGCGGGTGTGGCCGGGCGCGCCGTTCCCCGCGCCCCTTGCGGGGCGCCGTTCCTCGCGGCCCCCTTGCGGGGGCGGTGGGTGTCGGCCGGGTGCGTGTAGGGCTGGTCGGTGTGGATCAATCGGTGTTACCTAGGGGGATGGCTGCTCACGAGGGATATCGGGAACATGACGTCGTCATTGTCGGTGGCGGGCACAACGGGCTGGTCGCCGCCGCCTACCTGGCCCGGGCGGGGAAGTCGGTCCTCGTGCTGGAGCGGCTCGGCAACACCGGGGGCGCCGCCGTCTCCACACGGCCGTTCGCCGGTGTCGACGCCCGGCTGTCGCGCTACTCCTACCTGGTCAGCCTGCTGCCCCGCAAGATCGTCCGGGATCTCGGGCTGGACTTCCGGGTCCGCGGCCGCAACGTCTCCTCGTACACCCCCACCGAACGCGACGGCCGGCCCACCGGACTGCTCGTCGGGGGCGGCGAGCGGCGCACCCGGGAAGCCTTCGCCAAGCTCACCGGATCGGGCAGCGAGTACCAGGCATGGCAGCGCTTCTACGGCATGACCGGCCGGGTCGCCAAGAAGGTCTTCCCCACCCTCACGGAGCCGCTCCCCACCCGCGACGAACTGCGCCGCCGCGTCGACGACGAGGAAGCCTGGCGCATCCTCTTCGAGGAGCCGCTCGGAGTCGCCGTCGAGGACACCTTCGCCGACGACCTCGTCCGTGGCGTCGTCCTCACCGACGCGCTCATCGGTACCTTCGCCGACGCCCACGACCCGTCCCTGCTGCAGAACCGCTGCTTCCTCTACCACGTGATCGGCGGCGGCACCGGGGCCTGGGACGTCCCGGTCGGCGGCATGGGCGCGCTCACCGACGCGCTGGCCCGGGCCGCACGTGGCGCGGGCGCGGTCCTCGCGACCGGCCACGAGGCGGTCCGTGTGGAGACCGACGGACGCGCCGCCGAGGTCACCTACCGCACCGCGGAGGGCGAGGCGACCGTCGCGGCCAGGCACGTGCTCGTCAACGCCTCCCCGCAGGAGCTCGCCCGGCTGACCGGCGACGAGCCACCCACCCCCGCCGAGGGCGCCCAGCTCAAGGTCAACATGCTGCTGAAGCGGCTGCCCCGGCTGCGCGACACGTCCGTCGACCCGCGTGAGGCGTTCTCCGGCACCTTCCACATCGCCGAGGGATACGAGCAACTGGCGGCCGCGCACGCGCAGGCCGCGTCCGGCGCGCTGCCCGAGGCACCGCCCTCCGAGATCTACTGCCACTCGCTGACCGATCCCACGATCCTGGGCCCCGACCTCGTCCAGCAGGGCTACCACACGCTCACGCTCTTCGGACTCCACACACCCGCCCGGCTCTTCGCCGACGACAACGACGGCACACGCCAGGAACTGCTGAAGTCGACCCTGGCGCAACTGGACGCACACCTCGCCGAACCGATCGTCGACTGCCTGGCGGCCGACGCGGACGGCCGCCTGTGCGTCGAGGCGAAGACCCCCCTCGACCTGGAACGCGACCTCAGGCTCCCCGGCGGCAACATCTTCCACCGCGACCTCGCCTTCCCCCACACCCAGGAGGACACCGGCCGCTGGGGCGTCGAGACCCGGCACCCGAACGTCCTGCTCTGCGGCGCGGGCGCGGTACGAGGGGGAGGCGTGAGCGGAGTCCCCGGCCACAACGCCGCGATGGCCCTGCTGAAAGCCCCGTGAGGGAGGGCCTCCGCAAAGGACTCGGGGAAACGCGCGGGCGCCCGCCAGGCGACCCGCCGACGACTGCGGGGTCCCGACGGTGCCGGTGTCAGTCCGAGGACGGCACCCATCCCGTGGCCTCCACCCGCGCCGAGTCCCGTGGCCGCGCGTCGTCGAACACGACCCCGTCGCCGTCCCGCACCCGCAGCGCGTCCACGTACACGCCCCGCCCCACATGGAGCCGGTCCGTCGTGTACCGCCAGCGCAGGACCAGTCTGGCGGCCTGGGGAAGGTCCGCGTCGAGCCGGTGCCAGGTCCGGCCCGACCAGCCCGTCACCGATCCGGCGGGATGCGTGGCCGGCGCCTCCCCGTGGCGCACGGTCGTGAACGGCACCGGCTCCCACGTCGTCCCGCCGTCCGCCGAGGACTCCAGGAACAGCGCGTCCGCCCCCGGCTCGGTGTCCCACCACAGGGCGCACCGCAGCCGGCCACCGGCACCGACGTCCATCGCGGGCAGCGTCAGCGTCGCGGTGGTCGCGGCCGCCATGCCGGAGTACCAGGCCGTACGCCCCCGCACGGGCCGCACCGGCACCGCGCGGGCCAGGTTGTTCGCCGCGGCGACCCGGGGAGCGGAGCCGGACCGCCAACCACGCACCGGGTGGACCGAGTTGCCGAGGACGACGAGGAAGGAGTCGGTCGTCGGGTCGAGGACGAGCGAGGTGCCGGTGAAACCGGTGTGACCCGCCGTGCGCGGAGTGGCCATCGCGCCCATGTACCAGTGCTGGTTCAGCTCGAACCCGAGACCGTGCTCGTCACCGGGAAAGGCCGTGTTGAAGTCGGTGAACATCAGGTCCACCGACTCGGGCCGGAGAACGCGCGCCCTTCCGTACACCCCGCCGTTGAGCAGCGTCCGGCCCAGGACGGCGAGGTCCCACGCGGTGGAGAAGACCCCGGCGTGACCCGCCACACCGCCCAGGCTGTACGCGTTCTCGTCGTGCACCTCGCCCCACACGAGCCCGCGGTCGAGCCCCGACCACGGCTTGCGGGCGTCCTCGGTGGCGGCGATCCGGGGCCGCCAGGAGGCCGGCGGGTTGAAGCGCGTGCGGTGCATCCCGAGCGGAGCGGTGATCCCGGTCCGGAGCAGCTCGTCCAGCCGGCGGCCGGTGATCTCCTCCAGGACGAGCTGGAGCGAGATCAGGTTGAGGTCCGAGTAGAGGTACTTGGTGCCGGGCGCGGCGACGGGCGCCTCCCGCCAGATGAGCTGGAGCTTCTCCTCGTACGTCGGCGCGCTGTAGAGCGGGATCCACGCGCGGAACCCCGAGGTGTGGGTGAGCAGCTGGCGGATCGTGATGTCCTGCTTGCCCGCGCCGCCGAAGTCCGGGAGGTACGAGGCGACCCTGCCCTCCAGTTCCAGCGCGCCGCGCTCGATCTGCTGCACGGCGAGCATCGACGTGAACAGCTTCGACACCGACGCCAGGTCGAAGACCGTGTCCTCGGCCATCGCGATCTGCTGCTCGGGAGGGAACTCCACCGCGGTGTCGGTCTTCTCGTCGTACGCCGAGTAGCGCACCGCCTTGCCGATCGGCTGATGCAGGGCGACCGTGCCGCCGCGGCCCGCCAGGAGCACGGCGCCCGCGTACCACGGGTACGCGGGGGAGGGGCCGAGGAACGTCTCGGCGTCGGCCACGAGTTGCCGCAGCGGGGCGGCGAGCAGGCCGGCGCGTTCGGCGGAACCGCGGCGCAGGGTCGGGCGGCCACGGCCCCCCGTCCCGCTCCCGGCCGCCGTGCCGGGCGCCGCCGACGCCGCGGGCAGGGGCGCGAGGGTCAGCGCACCGCCCAACGCCGCCAGACCCTTGCCCAGTTGGCGGCGGGTGGGCCCGCCGCCCCTTCTGTCCGCCGTCGACGCCATAGAAGGGCCTCCCGTCACGCCGTCTGAAAGTATCTTTCCGGGTTCGCTGTGTCCGGTGAAACTTTTGTGTCAGGGGAGGGCGGTGTCAACGGTGCCGTCCCGCTCACGTACGAACCATAAAAACTGACGGGTCATCAGAATATGTCTTCCCTCGTCCGGAGGACTGCGGCATCCTGCGCCCATGCAGACGGAGTTGAGCAAGAGACTGGGAGTCGAGCACGCCCTCTTCGGCTTCACGCCGTTCCCGGCCGTCGCCGCCGCCCTCAGCAGGGCGGGCGGACTCGGTGTGCTCGGCGCGGTCCGCTATGCCGACCCCGACGAGCTGAGACGGGACCTCGACTGGATCGAGGCGCATGTGGACGCGAAGCCGTACGGGCTGGACGTCGTCATGCCCGCCAAGAAGGTCGAAGGCGTCACCGAGGCGGACGTCGAGGCGATGATCCCGGCAGGACACCGGCAGTACGTCGAGGACACCCTGACCAAGTACGGCGTGCCCGGACTCGACGAGGGCGAGGCAGCCGGCTGGCGCATCACGGGGTGGATGGAGGAGGTCGCCCGCACCCAGCTGGACGTCGCCTTCGAGCATCCGATCAAGCTGCTGGCCAACGCGCTCGGCTCGCCGCCCGCCGACGTCATCGAGCGCGCCCACCAGAACGGCGTGCTCGTCGCCGCCCTCGCGGGCAGCGCCCGTCATGCGCGCAAGCACGCCGAGGCGGGCATCGACATCGTCGTCGCCCAGGGCTACGAGGCCGGCGGACACACCGGTGAGATCGCCACGATGGTGCTCACCCCCGAGGTCGTCGACGCCGTCGCGCCACTGCCCGTGCTCGCCGCGGGCGGCATCGGCAGCGGACAGCAGGTGGCCGCCGCGCTCACACTCGGTGCCCAGGGTGTGTGGCTGGGCTCCATATGGCTGACCACCGCGGAGGCCGACATGCACTCGCCCGCACTGACCCGCAAACTCCTCGCCGCCGGCTCCGGCGACACCGTCCGCTCACGCGCGCTGACCGGCAAGCCCGCACGGCAGCTGCGCACCGAGTGGACCGACGCCTGGGACGATCCGAACGGCCCCGGCACGCTCCCCATGCCCCTGCAGGGGCTCCTGGTCGCCGAGGCGGTCTCCCGGATCCAGAAACACGAGGTGGGACCACTGCTCGGGACACCAGTGGGGCAGATCGTCGGCCGGATGACCAGCGAACGCAGTGTCCAGGAAGTCGTCGACGACCTCACACGCGGCTTCGAACAGGCCGTGGACCGACTCGACCGCATCGCCGGAAGGAGCCACGGGTGAGCCGGACACCGGGCGGTTTCTGGGCCGAGGCCACCGCCGGCCCCGAGCGGGTCGTGCTCGTCGCGGCCGACGGCGAGGAGTGGACCGCCGGACGGCTGCACGCCGAGTCGAACCGGCTGGTCCACGGACTGCGCGCCGCCGGGCTGGAACGGGGCGACTCCTTCGCCGTCGTGCTGCCCAACGGCGTCGAGTTCCTCACCGCCTACCTCGCCGCCTCCCAGGCCGGCTTCTACCTCGTGCCCGTCAACCACCACCTCGTCGGCCCCGAGATCGCCTGGATCGTCGCCGACTCCGGAGCCAAGGTGCTCATCGCGCACGAGCGGTTCGCAGACGCCGCACGCCACGCGGCCGACGACGCGAAGCTGCCCGGGGACCGGCGGTACGCGGTCGGACCGGCCGGTCCGGACGAGGGCTTCCGCCCGTACGCCGAACTCCTCGACGGGCAGCCGGGGTCGGTGCCCGAGGACCGGACGCTCGGCTGGGTCATGAACTACACCTCCGGCACCACCGGGCGTCCGCGCGGTATCCGCCGCCCGCTGCCCGGCAGGCTTCCGGAGGAGACGTACCTCGGCGGCTTCCTCGGCATCTTCGGCATCAAGCCGTTTGACGACAACGTGCACCTGGTGTGCTCACCGCTCTACCACACGGCGGTGCTCCAGTTCGCGGGCGCGTCCCTGCACATCGGGCACCGGCTGGTCCTCATGGACAAGTGGACGCCCGAGGAGATGCTCCGGCTCATCGACACCCACCGGTGCACGCACACCCATATGGTCCCGACACAGTTCCACCGCCTGCTCGCGCTGCCGGACCACACGAGGGCGGCGTACGACGTGTCGTCCATGCGGCACGCCATCCATGGTGCCGCCCCCTGCCCCGACCACGTGAAACGGGCCATGATCGAGTGGTGGGGCCACAGTGTCGAGGAGTACTACGCGGCCAGCGAGGGCGGCGGCGCCTTCGCCACCGCCGAGGACTGGCTGAAGAAGCCCGGCACGGTCGGAAAGGCGTGGCCCATCAGCGAACTCGCCGTCTTCGACGACGACGGGAACAGGGTCCCGGCCGGTGAACTCGGCACCGTCTACATGAAGATGAGCACCGGCGGATTCTCGTACCACAAGGACGAGGACAAGACGCGGAAGAACCGGATCGGGGACTACTTCACCGTCGGTGACCTGGGATATCTCGACGAGGACGGCTACCTCTTCCTCCGCGACCGCAAGATCGACATGATCATCTCGGGCGGGGTCAACATCTACCCCGCCGAGATCGAGGCCGCGCTGCTCACCCACCCGGCCGTCGCCGACGCGGCGGCCTTCGGCGTTCCGCACGACGACTGGGGCGAGGCGGTGAAGGCGGTCGTCGAACCCGCCCCCGGCCACGAACCGGGCGAGGCGCTCGCCGCGGAGATCCTCGGGCACTGCGCACGCCGGCTGGCCGGGTACAAGCGGCCCGCGAGCGTCGACTTCATCGAGGCGATGCCCCGCGACCCCAACGGGAAGCTGTACAAGCGGCGGCTGCGGGACCCGTACTGGGAGGGGCGTACGCGCCCTGTGTGAGACGCCGCCCCCCATGTGGTCCCGGCCCATGTGGGACGGGACCACACGGGAGCGCGCTCACTGGTGCACGCGTACCACCTTCAGCGCGGGCGACGCGTGGATGTCCTTCTCGCAGAAGCGGGAGGTCACCCACCTCTCGGCGGAGTACAGCCGTGTCTGGTCCGCGAAGTGCGCCGAGTCCGGGTTCGACGACTGGGAGTACGTCAGGAGCGTACGGGCCACCGGGCAGCGGCCTCCGTCCCAGCCGACCGCCTGGACATAGCTCGATCCGGTGACGACCTCCGTGTAGCCGCCGGCCGCCGCGTCCCACACCGGTTCGACCTTGTTCCACACACCGAGCGACTCCGTGCCGCCGGATATTGCGATGCGCTCACCGCCGCGCACGACGAACTGGTTCGTCCCGAGCTTCGCGTCCAGCGCGATGCCGGAGGCGCGCAACTCGGTGACGGTGTCGGCGAGAGCCCTGGCGAAGGCGGGGACCCGTGTGTCCAGCGTGTTCGGGGTGCGGACCGGGTCCGCCGCCGAGAACGGCACTTTCCACAACTGCGCGGACGGCACCGCCGCGGTCAGCTTCCGCCAGAACCGGTCGAAGAACAGCGCACCCCTGCTGCCGGTGTCCATGGAGTGGTCCCAGACCTTCAGCACACGGCACGCGCCGGTGACATCGACCGCTCTGCCGTCACTGCCGGTCGCCGCGCCGCCCGGCAGCGCGGCGCACGCGCGGGCCGCGTCGTCCGCCGCGAGATCGCCCGCCGGCACCCGGTTGGCGAACTGCTGCCGCTGGAGGTCCCGGACGGTCAGACCGCCGCGCCCGGCCATGGCCGCCACGTCCTCGACCGCGCCGCGGGTGCGCAGCGAGCGCTGGGTGCCGATCGTGCCGAAGACCCGCTCGTACCCCGTCAGCGGCTGGTCGGCGTTGGCCAGCCAGGCACTGTCGTTGGAGTTCTCCGCGTAGGGCGCGTCCTTGAGGACGGGCATCCTGGACGGGCCGAAGATGCCCGGCTGCACGGCGTCAACGTCCTTCCCCAGCGCGCAGTCGCTCCTCGAACCGTCCAGGACCGCGAGCCCGGACGAGGGGTACGTGACCTTGCCGAGCGCCGTCGAGCAGCGCTCGGCCAGGTCGTCGGTGATCCGGGGGAGTACCTGGGACTGGGTGAACAGCGAACGGCCGCCCGAGTCCGCGGCGATCGTGTTGACCCACGGCAGCCCCTGCGTCCGCTTCAGCGTCCTGAGGACGTCACCGGTGCCCCGCGCCCTGCTGAAGCCGAGCGCGGTGTCCGAGGCGCGCAGGTTCGCGGAGTTGGGGTCGCCCAGCGCGTACGCCGTGCCCGTCGTCCAGGGCAGCGGGACCTGGGCCCCGAGGGAGGTGACGACGGGCCCGTACCGCGTCCACCACTGGGTGCGGGTCACCGGCGTGCCGGCCTTCACGCCGACGGTCACCGTCCGCCTCGTCATACGTTCGCGCCTGCCGTCCACCAGGTAGGCGGTGGGGTCGGCGGGGTCGAGTGTCAGCTGATGGACGTTGAGGGTGACGCCCGTCGCGACGGTGTGGCTCCACGCCACATGTGCGTTGTGCCCTATGGAGATCGTCGGCGAGCCGAGCAGCGAGCCGCCGGACACGTCGAGTTCGCCGGGGATCGTCTGCTGGGACTGCCAGAACCGGCGGCCGCCCTGCCAGGGATAGTGCGGGTTGCCCAGCAGCAGCCCGCGCCCGTTCGCCGTCGTGCCGCCGCTGAACGCCACGGCGTTGGACCCCATGTCGGACGCCTGCGACGCGAACAGCTCCCGCGCGGCGCGTGCGACGTCCTCGGCGCCGGTACCGGTACCGGTCGCGTCAGGAGTACGGCTCTTCGCGGTGCCCGGCGCACTCGTGGCCGCCGCCCCGCTCGTGGTCGTCGGCGGCTGAGCCGCGGTGATGCCCTCCACGGCGCGCCCCTGACCGCCGAGCACGGCCAGGGCGTAGCTCCGCGTCGCCACGTCCAGCGACGTCACCGGCCGTACCCAGGCCGCGCCGCGGCACGCCGGGTCGGTGACACGGTTCTTCCGCAGCCAGGCGTTGTAGCCGGCCGCCCAGCCCCGCATCAGCTCCTCCACCTCGTGGCCCGGCCCGCGGGGAGCCGGTTCGGCGAGCAGCCTCTCCACGGTCCGTGTGTCGTGGACACCGCGGAAGTACAGGTCGCTGGAGAGGTTCTTCGCGGCCGACGAGAGCGAGCCGTCCGGCGCGGCGTCGGGGCCGAAGTACCGGGAGCGTTCACCGCGTACGGTCACGAAACCGTCGGCGAGCGTGCACACCTGGTCGGCGGCCTGGGCCCAGCCGTTGCCGAAGCCGAGATTCGCGTAGTCCTTCGCGAGGATGTGCGGGATGCCGTACTCGGTGTAGCGGATCACGGCGGACAGGCCACCGTGCGAAGGGTGGTGCCGCTGTGCGGAGCTCTGCGCGGTGGCCGCGGGCAGTGCGGTCGTGGCGGTGAGCAGCGCGGCGGCCATGACGACGAGTCGTCTGAGGCGGGTGCGCATCGTGCCTCCCAACTTCCTTGGGGGAATGGGCGGTGCAACGTCCGTGCGAGAAGGAGCGGTTGAGCGTACCAACGGGTATGTACAGCCACGGAGGCCCTGTCGGGATCGCCGTGCCGCCCGTTCCGGACCCCGTGCCGTCCGGCTTGACCTGCCGCGTGGACGGACCCAGGATCATGTGTCATGACGCCTGGACACGGCAGCACGGTTGACGGGGTGCTGCGACGCAGTGCCCGGCGCACTCCGGACCGCTCCGCGGTCACCTACCGCGAGCGCTCCTGGACGTACGCCGAACTCGACGACGCCGTCTCCCGCGCCGCCCACGTGCTGCGCTCCTCGGGGCTCGCCCCGGGGGACCGCGTCGGTGCCTACGGGCACAACTCGGACGCGTACCTCATCGGCTTCCTGGCCTGCGCCCGCGCCGGACTCGTCCATGTGCCGGTCAACCAGAACCTGACCGGCGACGACCTCGCGTACCTCCTCGGCCAGTCGGGCAGCGCGCTGGTCCTGTCCGACCCGGGCCTCGCGGACCGGCTCCCCGACGGTGTGCGGGTGCTGCCGCTGCGCGACGCCGAGGACTCGCTGCTCGCCCGGCTGGCGTCGGCGCCCGCGTACGACGGACCCGAGCCGCGCACCGAGGACCTGGTGCAACTGCTCTACACCTCGGGGACGACGGCGCTGCCCAAGGGCGCGATGATGACGCACCGCGCGCTGGTCCACGAGTACCTGAGCGCGATCACCGCCCTCGATCTGAGCGCGGGCGACCTGCCCGTGCACTCGCTGCCGCTCTACCACTCGGCGCAGATGCACGTGTTCCTGCTGCCGTATCTGGCGGTCGGTGCCCGGAACACCATCCTCGACGCGCCCGACGCCGACCAGCTCTTCGACCTCGTCGAGACCGGCCGCGCGGACAGCCTCTTCGCGCCGCCCACCGTGTGGATCGGCCTGTCGAACCGCCCCGACTTCGCGACGCGTGACCTGAGCGGGCTGCGCAAGGCGTACTACGGGGCGTCGATCATGCCCGTGCCCGTGCTGGAACGGCTGCGGTCGCGGCTGCCCGGGCTGGCCTTCTACAACTGCTTCGGGCAGAGCGAGATCGGTCCGCTGTCCATGGTCCTCGGGCCGCACGAGCACAAGGGGCGGATGGACTCCTGCGGCCGGCCGGTGCTGTTCGTGGACGCGCGGGTCGTCGGCGAGGACGGCAAGGACGTGCCCGACGGGACCTCCGGCGAGGTCGTCTACCGGTCGCCGCAACTGTGCGAGGGCTACTGGGACAAGCCCGAGGAGACCGCCGAGGCGTTCCGGGACGGCTGGTTCCACTCGGGTGACCTCGTGGTGCGGGACGCGCACGGGTACTTCACCGTCGTCGACCGGGTGAAGGACGTCATCAACTCCGGAGGCGTACTGGTCGCCTCGCGGCAGGTCGAGGACGCGCTCTACACCCACCCCGAGGTGGCCGAGGCCGCGGTGATCGGCCTGCCGGACGAGCGGTGGATCGAAGCGGTGACCGCGGTGGTCGTCCGCCGCGGTGCGGTCACGGAGGACGAACTGGTCGCCCACGCGCGCGAGAAGCTCGCGCGCTTCAAGGCGCCGAAGCGGGTGCTGTTCGTGGACGAGCTGCCGCGCAACGCGAGCGGCAAGATCCTCAAGAGGGAACTGAGGGACCGCCTCGGCGGTGAACCGCCCGCGGCCGCCGTGGTCCCCCCGCCTGTCGCGGGCGGGCCCGGCGAGTGAACCCCGACGGCCGGATCCTCGTCCCGTTGAACTGAATCCGCCGGTCGGCCGTACCAGTAACGGCGGCCCGACCACCCGAACCCGGTCCGCCGAGCCACCACCGGGTTTCGCACGGAAGGACCTTCGGGTTGTCCAGCACCACGAACTCTCCCCAGCCGCCGGACACGGACCAGGCAACCCCGGAGAACCCCGAGACACCGGAACCACAGCCTCCGGCGTCTCCGGCGTCTCCGGCGGAGAACACGCCTGCCGCCCGAGCGGCCACACCGACCGAGCGGACCGACACCCCGACCGAGCGGGCGTCCGCGCCCGCCGACGAGAAGACGCCCGTCGACGAGGGGCCGCCCGTTGGCGAGGGGCCGCACGCTGCGAGTGCGGGCGGTGTGGCCGACGCGGCGGACGTGGCGGACGCCTCCGCGGACACACCCGCGGAGGCGCGGACGCCCGTCGCGGCAGACGCGCAGCCCGAGGCGGAGGTACCCGCCGAGAGCGCCGCCGCGGCTGCGGACGGGGCGACGGCGCCCGCGCCCGCGGACGAGAACGCCCCCGCCCAGGCCGGGACACCGGCCGCAAGCGGGGCGGGCAGCGGCGGAGAGTCGGAGGGCGCGGAGCCACCCGCTCTCCGCGGATGGCGCGCCAAGCACCCCGTGGCCGCGCGGAACGTGCGGTACACCGTCACCACCCTCGCCGCCGCACTCGTCCTCTTCGCGCTGCTCATGCCGAACGAGCCCGACCGCTTCCGGCCCGCCGTGCTCACGCGCCTGCCGGTGGAGGCGATCTTCGGCGCGGCCGT
Source organism: Streptomyces sp. NPDC002701 (assembly GCF_042889045.1). Classification (NCBI taxonomy): domain Bacteria; kingdom Bacillati; phylum Actinomycetota; class Actinomycetes; order Kitasatosporales; family Streptomycetaceae; genus Streptomyces; species Streptomyces sp. NPDC002701. The sequence goes on along the minus strand of NZ_JBIAQL010000035.1, from coordinate 10,017 downwards.
CCTCATCGTGCTGCCCAGGACGCTGCGGCTGGTGACCGCGGTCCTGGCCGGTCTGGGCCTGGGCGCGCTGACCATCCTGAACCTCCTCGACCTCGGCTTCAACGAATTCCTCGGACGCGGCTTCAACGTCGTACTCGACTGGGTCCTGTTCGACGACGCGCGGACCTACCTCGAGGACTCGATGGGCAGGACCGGCGCGATCGCGGTCGTGATCGCGGTCGTCGCACTCGTCCTCGCCGTGTTCGCGCTGATGGTCCTCTCCGTCGTCCGGCTCGCCGGCCTGCTGGCCCGCAACAGCGCCCGTGCGACCCGTGCCACGCTGGTGGCCGGCACCGTCTGGGTCGCCTGCTCGGCCCTCGGCGTGCAGTTCGCGGGGGTGCAGTTCGCCGCCCGCAGCACCGCGGGAGCCGTCCAGAACCGGGTGGATCACGTGCAGGCGACGCTCAAGGACGAGGCGGAGTTCGCCAAGGAGGCCAAGAAGGACGCCTTCGCCGAGACGCCGCCGGACCAGCTCCTGACCGACCTGCGCGGCAAGGACGTCATCATCGGCTTCATCGAGAGCTACGGCCGCAGCGCCATCGAGGACCCGGTCACGGCGCCCGGCGTCGACGCCACCCTCGCCGACAAGACCGAGGCGCTGACCGAGGCCGGGTACTCGGCCAGGAGCGGCTGGCTCACCTCGGCGACGTACGGCGGCAACAGCTGGCTCGGCCACTCCACCTTCCTGTCGGGGCTGTGGATCAGCAACCAGGCCCGCTACCGGACCGTCACCGCGGGCGAGCACCTGACGCTCACCGGGGCCTTCCAGCGCACCGGAGCGTGGCGGACCGTGGGCATCATGCCGGGGGTCCAGAAGAACTGGCCGGAGGGCTCGTTCTACGGCCTCGACACCGTCTACGACTCACGCGAACTCGGCTACCAAGGGCCCAAGTTCAGCTGGTCGACCATGCCGGACCAGTACGCCCTGAGCGCGTACGAGCGCCTGGAGCACGGCAAGAAGCGCGACAAGCCGCTGATGGCCGAGATCATCCTGACCTCCAGCCACCAGCCCTGGGCGCCGATCCCGAAGACGATCCCCTGGGACGAGGTCGGCGACGGCTCGGTCTACGAGGACATCCAGAAGGACGGCAAGAAGGCGTCGGACGTCTTCTACGACTCGACCAAGGTCAAGGAGGAGTACGGCAGGTCCATCGAGTACTCGGTGACCAGCCTCGTCGACTACGTGGTCAGGTACGGCGGCAAGGACACCGTGCTGGTCTTCCTCGGCGACCACCAGCCCCTGGCGAGGGTGAGCGGCGACGACGCCGGCCGGGACGTGCCCATCTCGATCGTCGCCCGCGACAAGCCCGTCCTCGACAAGATCGACGACTGGGGCTGGACCGAGGGACTCAAGCCCGACGACACCGCCCCGGTCTGGCGGATGGACTCCTTCCGCGACCGCTTCCTCACCGCGTACGGCTCGACACCCCGACCCCAGTCCCAGCCCTAGCCCCCAGTCCCAGCCCCGGCCCAAGTCCCAGCCCGGAGCCGGCAGGCGGTCAGTGCGGGCGGGGTCATCGCGGGCGCAGGTCCTCGATGCGCCTGATCTTGCCGACCGACCGTTCCAGCGACTCCGGTTCGACGATCTCCACCCGCGCGGAGACGCCGATGCCGTCCTTCACGGCCGCCGCGATGGCGCGCGCGGCGGCGTCCCGGGTCTCCGGGGTGGCACCCGCGCGCGCCTCGGCCCGTACGGTGAGCGAGTCGAGGCGGCCCTCACGGGTCAGCCGCAGCTGGAAGTGCGGGGCGACACCCGGCGTGCGCAGCACGATCTCCTCGACCTGGGTGGGGAAGAGGTTCACGCCGCGCACGATCACCAGGTCGTCGCTGCGGCCGGTGACCTTCGCCATCCGGCGGAAGACCCGGGCCGTGCCGGGCATCAGCCGGGTCAGGTCCCGGGTCCGGTAGCGGACGACGGGCATGGCCTCCTTGGTGAGGGAGGTGAACACCAGCTCGCCCTCCGCACCGTCCGGCAGCACCTCACCGGTGAGCGGATCGACGACTTCCGGATAGAAGTGGTCCTCCCAGATGTGCAGTCCGTCCTTCGTCTCGACGCACTCCTGGGCCACCCCGGGGCCGATCACCTCCGACAGCCCGTATATGTCGACGGCGTCGATGGCGAACCGCTCCTCGATCTCCCGCCGCATCTCCTCGGTCCAGGGCTCGGCACCGAAGATGCCCACCCGGAGCGAGGTCCGGCGCGGGTCCAGGCCCTGCCGCTCGAACTCGTCGAGGATCGTCAGCATGTACGAGGGCGTCACCATGATGATCCCGGGCCGCAGGTCCTGGATCAGCTGGACCTGGCGGGCCGTCATACCGCCCGACGCCGGGACGACCGTACAGCCGAGCCGTTCGGCGCCGTAGTGCGCGCCGAGTCCGCCGGTGAACAGGCCGTAGCCGTAGGCCACATGGGCGATGTCACCGGGCCGGCCGCCCGCCGCGCGGATCGAGCGGGCCACCAGGTCGGACCACATGGACAGGTCGTTCCCGGTGTATCCGACGACCGTGGGGCGTCCTGTGGTGCCGCTGGAGGCGTGGATGCGGCGGACCCGGTCCCGCGGCACGGCGAACATCCCGTACGGGTAGTTGTCGCGCAGGTCCGCCTTGGTGGTGAAGGGGAAGCGCGCCAGATCGGCGAGCGAGCCGCAGTCCTCGGGCCGGAGCCCGGCCTTGTCGAAGGCGTCGCGGTAGAAGGGCACGTTCTCGTACGCGTGCCGCAGTGAGGCCCGCAGCCGCTCCAGCTGGAGTGCGCGCAGTCCGTCCGCGTCGAGCCGTTCACCGGCGTCCAGGGCCGGCGGGTCCGTCGAGTTCGCCACAGGCACTTCTCCCTCACCCACGTACCGTCACCGGCGACCGACCATTCGGTCGTGCCTTCGGGGATCAAGTAATCCAGCCGTGCGGGTGGCCGTCAAGGAGTGCGGCGGGAACCGGCCCCGCTCGTTCATCCTCTTACCCGCCGGCGGGATGCCCGCCGTACGGCGGAGGGAAGGGGCACTGGTGTCGCACACCCGGAAGAGGGCCGTCGCAGGGCCCGGGCTCGCCGCCGTACTGGCGCTGGCCTGTCTCGGCTGCGGAGTGGGGGCGACGGCTCCCGCCGAGCGCGCCGGGGGCGGGGACGCGCGGGGCGGGGGAAAGAAGGTGCCGTGCGGGGAGGCGCTGCGGTTCGCGGACCAGGAACGGCTGCCGGCCGGGGCCGAGGACGCCGTCTGCGTGCTGCACCACGGCATCGACACGCTGTACGACATCCGGTTCCGGATCAGCAGGACCGGTCTCGACGCCTGGCTGGCCGGCGCCCACCCCGGCCTGGAACTGCGTACGGACTGCGTCCAGGAGGACGCCGACCGCTGCGGACACCTGGACCTCACCCCGTACGCCGACGGGGGCGCCGTCGCGGTCGACCTGACGGTGCGGGACGAGAGCGACGGTCGCGCCCTCGTGCACTACCGGCCCTTCAACACGTGAACGTAGCTTCGACACGTGAACGTACCGGTCAACATGTGAACGTACCGTTCAGCGCGTTGCATCCGCCGCGGCGGCCGCGACCGACCGTGCCCACCGGTAGTCCGCCTTGCCGCTCGGGGAGCGCTGGACGGAGTCCGTGATCACCAGCTGACGAGGGATCTTGTAGCCCGCCAGCTGCGTACGGCAGTGGGTCTGGATCTCGTCCAGGGAGAGCCGCGCGCCGCCTTCGCGCAGTTGCACCACGGCCGCCACATGGTTGCCCCAGGTCTCGTCGGGCACTCCGGCCACCAGCGCGTCGTACACGTCCGGATGCGACTTGAGTGCCTGCTCGACCTCCTCCGGATACACCTTCTCCCCGCCGGTGTTGATGCACTGGGAGCCGCGGCCCAGGACGGTGACGATGCCCTCCTCGTCGACGGTCGCCATGTCACCGAGCAGCACCCACCGCTCGCCGTCCCTCTCGAAGAACGTCTCGGCGGTGGCCCGCGGATCGTTGTAATAGCCGAGAGGTACATGTCCGCGCTGGGCGATGCGACCGGGCTCCCCGACGGCGACCGGCTCGTGCGACACCGGATCCACCACCTGCGTACGGGAGTTGACCTGGATCCGGAAACCCCGTCCGGGCCCCGAGTCGGCCGTCGCCGTGCCGTTGAAGCCGGACTCCGAGGAACCGAAGTTGTTGAGCAGCAGCACGTTCGGCACGAGGGCCTGGAACTGCGCGCGCACCGTCTCCGACATGATCGCGCCGGACGAGGAGACGCTGAACAGCGAGGAGCAGTCGGTCCCCTTCAGAGGCCCGTTCAGCGCGTCGATCAACGGCCGCAGCATCGCGTCGCCGACCAGCGCCACGCTCGTGACCTTCTCCTTCTCGATGGTCCGCAGCACCTCCTCGGGGGCGAACTTGCGGTGGATGACGACGCGCTGCCCGAAGTGGAAGCCGATGAAGGCGGTGAGGGTCGAGGTGCCGTGCATCAGTGGGGGTGTGGGGAAGAACGTGATGCCGTCGCCGCCGGCCGCGACCCGCTCGGCGACCTCCTCCGGCGTCTTCACCGGCTCCCCGGTCGGGGCTCCGCCACCCAGTCCCGCGAAGAACAGGTCCTCCTGCCGCCACATCACACCCTTCGGCATCCCGGTCGTGCCGCCGGTGTAGATGATGAACTGGTCGTCGGCGGAGCGCGCCGGGAACCCGCGCCCGGCGGACGCGGCGGCCTCGGCCTGCGCGAAGTCCACCGCGGACAAGGGGGGCGCGTCCGGTGCCGGGACGCCCACCCGCAGGAGATGGCGCAACGCCGGGGCGCGCGGCAGGGCCGCCGCCACCCGCCCGGTGAACTCCGCGTCGAAGACCAGCGCCACCAGGTCGGCGTCCCGGTAGAGGTAGACCAACTCCTCCTCGACATAGCGGTAGTTGACGTTGACGGGCACGATCCGCGCCTTCAGGCACCCGAGGACGGTCTGCAGGTACTCGATGCCGTTGTAGAGGTGCAGCCCCAGATGCTCACCGGGACGGACACCGCTGTCGGTCAGGTGGTGGGCGACACGGTTGGCCGCCGCGTCCAGCTCCGCGTACGTCAGGCGGCGTTCGGCCCCCGTCCCGGGATGGTCGATGTACTTGAGGGCTTCGCGGTCGGGGACCACGTCGACGACCGACTCGAACAGGTCGGCAAGGTTGAACTCCACCGCTCCTCCTGACCCGGGCAACCGTCGGTGACCGTCGACGAGTGGACGTGCGCCGTCGCCTCGCCGGTCATCAGAGCAAAGCCCGCCACCTATGTGAAGGGTCCTCGCCCAATAAATCTGACTGTCTGTCAGAAAACCCTTGTACTGGTTCCGCGCCTCCTGCAACCTGTTCTCGTTCCCGAGACGGGAGGACGGCAATGGGTGGGACGGAACACCTCACCGTGCAGCGCGAAGGCGCCACACTGGTGCTCACGCTCAACAGGCCCGAGGCCAAGAACGCGCTCTCGCTGCCGATGCTGGTCGGCCTGTACGACGGCTGGGTCGAGGCCGACGAGGACGACGCCATCCGCTCGATCGTCCTGACCGGCGCGGGCGGCGCGTTCTGTGCCGGCATGGACCTCAAGGCCCTCGCGGGCCGGCAGATGGAGGGGCAGCAGCACCGGGACCGCCTCACGGCCGACCCCGATCTGCACTGGAAGGCGATGCTGCGCCATCACCGGCCGCGCAAACCCGTGATCGCCGCGGTCGAGGGCCACTGCGTGGCCGGCGGTACCGAGATCCTCCAGGGCACCGACATCCGGGTCGCGGGGGAGTCCGCCACCTTCGGGCTCTTCGAGGTGCGGCGCGGGCTGTTCCCGATCGGCGGCTCGACGGTGCGGCTGCAGCGGCAGATCCCGCGCACGCACGCGCTGGAGATGCTGCTCACCGGTCGTCCCTACTCGGCGCGGGAGGCGGCCGGCATCGGGCTGATCGGGCATGTCGTGCCCGACGGGACCGCGCTGGAGAAGGCGCTGTCCATCGCCGAGCAGGTCAACGCGTGCGGGCCGCTGGCCGTCGAGGCGGTCAAGGCATCCGTGTACGAGACCGCCGACATGAGTGAGTCGGACGGGCTCGCCGCCGAGTTGAAGCGGGGGTGGCCGGTCTTCGACACGGCCGATGCGGCGGAGGGTGCGCGGGCCTTCGCTGAGCGGCGCCCGGCGGTGTACCGGCGGTTGTGAGTCCGGCTGCCGCGGGGTGGCTGCCGCCGGCTGCCGTGGTTTGGCTGCCGCCGGAGGTGTGTCTGCTGCGGGTTCGTCGTGGCTGGTCGCGCAGTTCCCCGCGCCCCTTGCGGGGTGCGGGGCCGGAGGTTCCCTGTGTGAGGAGAATTCGTGCCTGATGTTCTGAAAGCTTCCCTTGTTGTCGAGTTTCCCTTCACCCGGTCCCTCGGGCCCGTGCAGAGCGCGTTTCTCACCGGGCTGCGGGAGCGGGTCGTGCTCGGGGTGCGGACCAAGGACGGGCGGGTGCTCGTTCCGCCCGTCGAGTACGATCCCGTCACCTCAGAGGAGCTGAGCGAGCTCGTCGAGGTCGCCCCCACCGGGACCGTCACCACCTGGGCCTGGAACCACGAGCCCCGCCGGGGACAGCCCCTCGACCGGCCGTTCGCCTGGGTCCTGGTGCGGCCGGACGGCGCCGACACCGGTCTGCTGCACGCCCTCGACGCGCCCGGCGGGCCCGACTCCGTGCACACCGGCCTGCGGGTCCGCATCCGCTGGGCCGCGGAACGCTCCGGCGCCGTCACGGACATCGCCTGCTTCGAGCCGTACGAGCCGTACGAGCCGTCCGCGGAAGAGGGGCCCGTGCCTCGTGGCGGCGTCGGGCGGTTCGCGGACCCGGTGACCGGGATCGTCGCGCCCGCCCGGCTCGACTACACCTACTCGCCGGGGCGCGCCCAGTCCGCGTTCCTCCACGCGCTCGACGAACGGCGGGTCGTCGGTGAGCGCTGCCCCTCGTGCCGCAAGGTGTACGTCCCGCCGAGGGGTGCGTGCCCCACCTGTGGTGTGGCCACATCGGAACGGGTCGAGGTGGGTCCGCGCGGCACCGTCACGACCTACTGCATCGTCAACATCAAGGCTTCCCATACGGCGAACCTCGACATCGAGGTGCCGTACGTCTACGCGCACATCGCCCTCGACGGCGCAGACCTCGCCCTGCACGGCCGGATCGGCGGCATCCCGTACGACCAGGTGCGCATGGGGCTGCGGGTCGAACCGGTGTGGCCGGACGGAGGCGGCCACCCCGACCACTACCGGCCCACCGGCGAGCCCGACGCGCAGTACGAGACGTACAGGGAGCTGTTGTAGATGCCCGCACCGAGGCCGATCAGGGACATCGCCGTCGTCGCGTTCGCGCAGACCGACCACCGGCGCACCAGCGGTGAACTCTCCGAGGTGGAGATGCTCATGCCGGTTCTGCACCGGGTCCTGGCGCGGACCGGGCTGAAGACCGGTGACATCGGCTTCACCTGCTCCGGCTCCACGGACTACCTCGCGGGCCGCGCCTTCTCCTTCACCATGGCGCTGGACGGCGTGGGGGCCTGGCCGCCGATCTCCGAGTCCCATGTGGAGATGGACGGGGCCTGGGCGCTGTACGAGGCGTGGACGAAGCTCCTCACCGGCGACGCGGACACCGCCCTCGTGTACGCGTACGGCACGTCGTCCGCCGGCTCCGTGCGCGACGTCCTGACCCGGCAGCTCGATCCGTACTACCTCGCGCCCCTGTGGCCCGACTCCGTCGCCCTGGCCGCCCTCCAGGCGCAGGCGCTCATCGACGCGGGCGACACGGACGAACCCGCGCTGGCGGCCGTCGCCTCCCGCAACCGCGCCTCCGCCACCGGCAACCCCCATGCCCAGCTGCGGGGCGCGGTGCCGCCGGGCGACTACGCCGTACGCCCCCTGCGCCGCGGGGACTGCGCGCCCGTCGGGGACGGAGCCGCCGCGGTGATCCTCGCCGCGGGGGAGCGGGCCCGCGAACTGTGCGAGCGGCCCGCCTGGATACGCGGCATCGACCACCGCATCGAACCGCACGGCCTGGGCGTACGGGACCTGACCGACTCACCGTCCGCACGGCTCGCGGCGGAACGGGCGGGCGCCTTCGAACGGCCGGTGGACACCGCCGAGTTGCACGCGCCCTTCAGCTCCCAGGAGGTGGTGCTGCGCAAGGCCCTGCGGCTGGACGACGGCATCGACGTCAACCCGTCCGGGGGCGCGCTCGCCGCCAACCCCGTCATGGCCGCCGGTCTCATCCGTATCGGCGAGGCGGCCGACCGGATCAGCCGCGGCGACTCCGACCGGGCGCTGGCGCACGCCACGTCGGGCCCCTGTCTGCAGCAGAACCTGGTCGCCGTACTGGAAGGAGACCCGCGATGAGCAAGGAGCCCGTGGCCGTCGTCGGGATCGGCCAGACCAAGCACGTCGCGGCCCGGCGGGACGTGTCGATCGCGGGACTCGTCCGGGAGGCCGCACGACGCGCCCTCGACGACGCCGAACTGACGTGGGCCGACGTCGACGCCGTCGTCATCGGCAAGGCCCCCGACTTCTTCGAGGGCGTCATGATGCCCGAGCTGTACCTCGCCGACGCCCTCGGCGCGGTCGGCAAACCGATGCTCCGCGTGCACACGGCGGGCTCCGTCGGCGGCTCCACGGCGCTCGTCGCCACGAACCTGATCGCGGGCCGCGTCCACGGCACCGTACTGACCCTCGCCTACGAGAAGCAGTCCGAGTCGAACGCCATGTGGGGCCTGTCCCTGCCGATCCCCTTCCAGCAGCCCCTGCTGGCCGGCGCCGGCGGCTTCTTCGCCCCGCACATACGCGCCTACATGCGGCGCACCGGCGCCCCTGACGCGGTCGGCTCCCTCGTCGCGTACAAGGACCGCCGCAACGCGCTCAAGAACCCGTACGCGCACCTGCACGAGCACGACATCACCCTGGAGAAGGTCCGGGCCTCGCCCATGCTGTGGGACCCGATCCGCTACTCGGAGACCTGCCCGTCCTCCGACGGCGCCTGCGCGATGATCCTCACCGACCGTACGGGGGCGGCCCGTTCACCGCGGCCGCCCGCCTGGATGCACGGCGGCGCGATGCGCAGCGAACCGACCCTCTTCGCCGACAAGGACTTCGTCTCCCCGCAGGCGGGCAAGGACTGCGCGGCCGACGTGTACCGGCAGGCGGGGGTCGCGGACCCGCGCCGCGACATCGACGCGGTCGAGATGTACGTCCCGTTCTCCTGGTACGAGCCCATGTGGCTGGAGAACCTCGGGTTCGCCGAGGAGGGCGAGGGCTGGAAGCTCACCGAGTCCGGGGTCACCGAACTGGACGGCGACCTGCCGGTCAACATGTCGGGCGGGGTGCTGTCCACCAACCCCATCGGGGCCTCCGGCATGATCCGGTTCGCCGAAGCCGCACTCCAGGTGCGTGGCCAGGCAGGGGAGCACCAGGTGGACGGCGCCCGCCGGGTCCTCGGGCACGCCTACGGCGGCGGCTCCCAGTTCTTCTCGATGTGGCTGGTCGGAGCCGCGCCGCCGACCTCCTGAACTGTCCCCCTCACGTGGCCTGTGCGCGGCAGTGACCGAAAGCTAGGCTGGCCGCGGACGACGAACCGGGAGGAGCACGGACGTGGCCGAGAGCACCATCCAGCAGCACCCGCTCGCGGGCTGGGACAAGCCGGAGCTTGACCTCAGCAGCGCCGACTGGCATTCGAGCAGCCGTGGGCTGGGGGATGTCCAGATCGCCTTTGTCGAGGGATTCATCGCGATGCGCAACAGTGGCCGCCCGGAAAGTCCCTCCTTGATCTTCACCCCCGCGGAGTGGGGCGCGTTCGTGTCGGGGGCGCGGGAGGGGGAGTTCGACCTCACCTGACCTCTGCCGGCCTCACGCCCGTGCCGTGCCCCGATCCGCGGTGGGGGCCCCCCGCCCCCACCCCCCGGGGGGCCCCCCCCCCCGGGGGGGGGCCCCCCGGGGGGGCGCCCCCCGGCCCCCCCGGGGGGGGGGGGCCCGGCGGCCCCCCGGGCCGGACTACCCCGCC
>NZ_JBIAQL010000034.1:0-46759 GCF_042889045.1 Streptomyces sp. NPDC002701 | reverse complement strand
TTTACCCCCCCGGGGGGTTGTGGGGTTGCCCCGCGCGGGGGGGGGTGGCCGGCCCCGGGCCCGGGGCCCGGCGCAACAGCCCCCCGGGGGGCCCCGGGGGGGGGCCCCCCCGCGGGGGCCCCCCCCTCCGGGGTCCGCGCGGGTGCCGGGGCCGTCGTGGTTGAGGTGGGCAAGCAGATAGCGTGCGACGTCTCGCACCGCACGGTCCGCTACGCCTACTCGATCGCGGCGAAGTTCTTGCGGGAGGGGCCGCAGGTGCCGACCTGCCGGACGCACAGGGCCCAGCCGGGCGGCGCTCTACAGCGTTTGGTACACCCGAACGGTCACCGGCGGGTGCTCGTAGGACTGTGGGCAGTAATAGATCTGCAATTGTTCGTCTCCCAGATCGATCATAGGCCCGTCGCCCACCGCTGGGTAGCATCGCCGCTCATCAGCATCGGCGTCCTCCAGCGGGCGCCAACCGCCTTCGTCGCCCCCGTTCCATTCACCGAGGCCGATGGTGAACAGGGGCGCGGTCACCGCGCCGCATCCGCATCGTGGCGGGTTGCCGTAGTCTCCGTCCGATGGGACGGCACCCCAGCCGCCGATCTTCCAGCCCGGAGCCACCGCGAACTGGATGTAGTAACGGCCGGTGTCTTCCTGCCACGCGTCCACGCGCGCCCTCACCTCAGCGGGCAGCTGCGGGGGCGCCGGGTACTCGCTCACCTGCTCCGGATGCAGGACACAGGGGGCGGGCCAGTAATCCTCCCGTTCGATGACGGGCGGCTCCGGCAGTGGCGAAAGAAGCGCGGTGACCTGGCCGGCACTGCGCCAGCACACGTGGATGGCCGGGATGCCGTCGTCGTGGTCTATGAACGGGCACCACAGGATCTGCAGCAGGTCCGCGCCCTCGGGACAGGGCAGGCCGGGCACATCCCGGGCATAGAGCTGCGCCACGGGCAGCAGCGGCACCGGATCCGTATACGGGCTGGGGATCATTTTCGGGTCACTCCGCTCCAAAATCGCCTGTTCCTCGGGCGTGGGCCATTCGTCCTCCGGCCGCGACGACCGCGCCACCATGAGGCGGTACTCGGCGCGCACCGCCTCCAGCTCCACCACCTCGTACACCTCGTGCGACCGTGTGCAGGTCGGCCACGGCTCCTCCTGCGGCCACAAAAGCGGCCCGCCCACCGAACTGTCCCCGACCGTGGGCATACCCGACCGCGAATGCAGCCGGGTAACGCTCCTGGACAGGCCGGCCAGCTCAGGGAACACCGCGGCCAGATCCAAAGGCCGCGGCGGCGTCGTACGCGTCATCGAATCTCCCTACCTCTCACATGTCCTGGGCAAGCCATCGAAACACGCGACACTGACAACCCCCGGCCAACGCCCCCTGCAACAAAGGGCGCGCGCCCCCCGCGCACCTCATTCCGACTGCAAGCACCTCACCAGCCACTTCACAGCCCCGGTATCGCCCCGGCCGCAGGACGGACACCGGCCACAACCGGGCCCGGACACGCTCCGCGCAGCCGGTCGCGCAAGCAGCGACCGGCTGCGTGGCAGCGGGCAGGCTTGTCCGGCAGGCACCCCCGGTCGCCAGGCGTATGACGCCCCGGCAGAACATCGGCTCCTTGTCCTCGCCCTGCCGGGTGAGCTGCAACCCGGCCGGTCAGCCCTGGCCGAGGCTCCGGAGCCAGTTCGGTTGGTGAGCCGCGCTTGCTAGCGCCCACCGATAGGGTTTGCGGCGTCGGAGCGAGGAGGAGACCATGGCGCTGACCACGTCACTGGCCGGCCGGGTCAGGAACACAAGTCTGCCAAAGAGCCATGCCCTTTTGCCCCTTCTTGAGGCCGTTGTCAACGGTATTCAGGCAATCGACGCCCGATTCGCCAACGACGTCGAGCGTGGCCGTTTGACCGTCAGAATCAAGCGCAGCCGGCACGAACAACTCGAACTCGTCCCCGCCGGTCCTGGTCGTGCGGCGCTCAAGCCCATCGTCGGCTTCAGCGTCGAGGACAACGGGGTGGGGTTCACCCCGGAAAACATGAAGTCGTTCGAGACGTTGGACAGCGACCACAAGGTCGACATGGGCTGCCGTGGCGTGGGGCGACTGCTGTGGCTAAAGGCATTCGACAGGGTCATCGTCCGTAGCGCCTACGACGACGGCGCCGGAAGCATCCGCGGACGGCACTTCCGATTCTCCGTCGAGAGGGAAGTCGAGCAGGTCGTGGAAGAGGACGGCCTCGACGAGGTCGGCACGACCGTGAGCCTTGACGGGTTCAAAAAACCCTTCCAGCAGAGCGCGCTGAAGGGCGTCGACGCCATCGCTCGCGACATGTTCGAGCACTGCATCTGGTACTTCCTCCGCCCAGGAAGTGCGCCTGTGATTACGGTGACCGACGGAGAAACAACCGTCTCGCTGGACGACCTCATGAACGACTTCGTGTATTCCGCGATGCCAGCATCCAGGATCGAGGTCAAGGGACGGCAGTTCGACATGGTCAATCTTTGTCTCAAGTCCTCAACGCGCAATCACACGCCACGGCTGTACTGGTGCGCCGCGAACCGCGTGGTGGTGGAGGAGAACCTCACGAGCAAGGTGCCAGGTCTCTACGGCAAGCTCAAAGACGAGGCATCGGCCCAGTTCACCTATGTCTGCTATCTGTCTTCGAGCTTCCTCGATGAGCACGTCCGCGCTGACCGCACAGCCTTCGACATCCCTGAGCGTGTGCCTGGTGCAACGCTGACCGAAGACGTGTCACTGAACGACATCCGCGACCGGGTGCTGAAGGAAGTCGAGACGATCCTTGCTGTCCCGCTCAGCGCAGCATGCGAGGAAGGCAAGCACCGGGTCAACGAGTTCGTGAGTAAACGAGCGCCACGGTACCGGCCTGTTCTGTCCCGGCTCGAGTCCCTCGGCGTGACGGTGGATCCGTCCATCAAGGACCAAGAGCTTGAGCTGCTGTTGCACGGCAACCTGCAGAAGCTCGAAGCCGCTGTGCTCGCCGAAGGCCACGCCGTCTTTAACGAGGTCGGCTCTGTGCGGCCGGAAGACTACGCGGAACGGCTTGAGCGGTACGCCGACATGGTGAAGGACATAAATCAGTCCGATCTGGCCGCATACGTCTCGCGCCGGCGAGTGATGCTCGATGTCCTCGCCAAACTGATCAGGTCCGACGCTCAGGGCAGGTACAGCAGGGAGGACGCCATCCACTCACTGCTCATGCCAATGCGGACCGACTCCAATGAGATCGGCACCGATGCCTCGAACCTCTGGATCATCGACGAGCGGCTTGCGTTCCACGACTACCTCGCCTCCGACAAGACCCTCAGGAGCATGCCCGCTACGGGATCCGAATCGACGACGGAGCCCGACTTGTTCGCGACGCGGCTCGTCGATACTCCGGTGCTGGCCGCAGAGGGCGAAAAGCTCCCCCTGCCGTCCATCGTCGTGATCGAGATCAAACGGCCGATGCGTAACGACGCATCGGAGGGCAAAGACCCGATCCAGCAGTGCCTTGAGTATGTGAATCGCGTGCGCGCTGGCGGCGTGAAGACCTCGTCGGGGCGGCCGATCCCCTCGACGCCGGAGCCACCCGCCTTCTGCTACGTCATCGCCGATCTCACGCCGACAATGGAGAACAGATGCAAGTACGCGGGCTTGCGTCCCACCCACGATGGAATGGGCTACTTCGGCTTCAACGAGTCGTACAAGACCTACATCGAAGTGATGAGCTTCGAGCGTCTCGTCAATGCAGCCACTGAGCGGAACCGAGCGTTCTTCGACAAGCTGGGACTCCCGTCCACCTGACTCCATAGCAGGCGCCCACGATCGGTCCCGCACGCCGGACACCGCCGCAGCATGCACACGGCTGTCATCCTCCTGACGGCGATCTCCGTGCACGAGACTCCGTGGGTACCCATCTTTACTGCTATCACCTGGGAGGATTGAGCTCTGGGTACCTCGGCGGTACTCTGCCCGTATGGCAGCACTCAATGTGGACTTCTCCGACGCGGAGCTCGAAGACCTCCGGGCTGCCGCCCGGGAACACGGCATGACGTTGAAGGCTTTCGTGAAAGCCTCCACGACCGACGCGATCGCCCATCAGCGGAGCCTGAAGGCAGCGGCGGCCGAGTTTCAGCGGGTCTTCGCGGATCCCTTGCTGGCCGAAGCCATCGAGGCGGCAGGCATCGACGACGGCCCGATGGCGAGCACGACGGGCAGGGCCGCCTGAAGTCATGGCGCCTCCCCTGCACATCGACGTGCGCTGGCTCCTGCAGCAGCACGAGACAGCTCTTCCCGACCAGCCCCACATCAGTGACTTCTCCGCCATGGTCGCGGCCGTGGCGCGCCATCGTGTCGATCCGCCCCGCCTCGGTGTCGACCCGGACGCGTCCTGGCGTGCTGCGGCGCTGCTGCACACCCTGCTGCTGCTCAAGCCCCTGCCCTCGCTCAACGTCCGGTTCGCGTGTGCCGTCACCATCGCCTACATGCACGCCAGCGACGAGGGTCTCGACATCCCCTACGGCGAGCTGGTCGAACTCTGCAAAGATCTCCTGGCGGGCAAGGACAGCGTGTTCGGCGCCGCCGACCGCATCCGTTCCTGGCGCATCTGACCGTCCCAGCGCCCGCACAGTCCCCGGCAGCGACAGTCCTACCGTCTCAGAGCGTCCAGCTAAGCCACGCCGGCCGCTCTCCGGCCGTGCACGGGGCCGGGGAAGCGACCCGGACCGCAAAGCCGACGGCACTGTGGTGACGTTTTGGCCACGGCGTGGCCCAGATCATAGAACTGTCCATGCCGCGCAGCTATGCGGCGGCCAACGCCGTCCGGCCTGGCCGATGCGGCGACGTGCGGGAACCGCGAGCGGACCCCAGTGGGGGCAGGGCACCGGCCAGGGCCAGGCGCAGTAGACAGTAAGGAGCCGGACCATGGGTCGGTCCGGTCCTTCACCCGTCTGCTACTGGTGTCAGCTGAGGCGGCCGATGTGGATGACCACGATGGTGACGGTGGCCTCGGTGATCTCGTACATGACCCGGTAGCGTCCGACGTGCATCCGGCGCAGGTCCGGGGAGCCGTAGGCGGTGCTGCCTTCGGGCCGGGGCTCATCGGCGAGCAGGTCGACGGCGTCCATGAGCTGGCGCAGCCCGTCGGCGTCGTCCTTGAGGAACCGGGCGGCCGCGTCGATGGCGGGCTCGTCCCAGACGATCGTGTAGGTCACCCGTGCTCCAGGCCCAGACGGGCACGGACGTCATCGTGGGGCACGGCTGCGCCGGTGCCGGTGCCGGCCAACTGGCGCTCGCGGTACCGGGCCAGGGCCAGGGCGTCCTCCAGGTCGGCCAGCTCCTGGGGATTGATGAGCACGGCCGCAGGCTGGCCGTGGTCGGTGATCGTGATGCGCTCGCGGGCGTGGGACGTGCGACGGACCAGCGATCCGAACTTCGCCCTGGCCTCGGTGATCGGCAGAGTGTCACTCATGCACAGAACTGTACACTTCACGCAGCCGCGAGGTTCCTCTACGACGCAGAAGACGATTCTTCATCGCAGGCGCAGTGGCCGGGGCCGGACGCGTAAGGAGTGACGTCATCCGCCGTGTCTGTGTGAGGGCCGATGTACGTCAGTCGCCCCGAGCTCGACCGGGACCGGGGAGAGGGCCGCGACACATCGGGCCGCTCCTGCAGTTTCCCCATGCTCGACAACCGCCTCAACTCCCCCTCCCCAACATCAGATGGCCGGGATCGAGCTATTCGACAAGGGGCCAGCCGCTGTCGCCCAGCAGAGCTGCCTGGCTCCTTTCACGGCTTCGACTCCGCCGCCTGCACCGCGCTCCTCACATGTGAAGCCCGCCAGGCGCCAACCCATACGACTCCAACCCCAACCGCGAGGAACTGCGCAGGCGCCGGATCCTGCCTGTCATCTCCCGCAAGGGCGCCCCGAACATCAAGGGCCTGGGCAAACTCCGCTACGTCGTCGAGCAGACCTTCGCCCTGCTCCACCAGTTCAAACGCCTCGCCGTCCGCTGGGAACGCGCACCGAACTCCACGGCACCTTCGTCTCATTGACCTGCGCCCTGATCTGCTGGAGACGCCTCAAGAAACACCGATCGTGATCGTGTTACGAGCTCTACGTGGCGATCATTCGCAATTCCTAATTGGCAGCCGAGTCGTCGTGGGGCATCGGGCGGCCAATCGATGGAAGCCACAGACGGCAGAACCTTGAAAGTCACGCCCGACGCCTCTGAGTGGATGAACCATACGAAGGGCTCACCACGTCCCGCAGGACAACGTAGAGAACTTTGACGAGTCTCACCGGGCGAGCACCTGAGCCCGCTGTCAGTGCGCCATGCGACCCTCGGCCCCGTCTAGACGCTCGCCCAGCCGATGCGCCTGTTGAGATGGGGACTACATGAGTGACGACACACGGACCGCCACGCCTTCGCCAGAGGACGCTATGCGCTTCGCCCGGCTGCATGCCCGCGCCGAGGCGGCCGTCATGGCACTCTTCACCACGCGGGCATACGAACTGGGCTGGACGGTAAGTAGCGAGCCCAGCGGCATCCTGGACCACGTGACGCTGTGCTGCGACGTGGGACATACGACTCAGGTAACACCCGTGACCGCACTGCATCCCAAGCTCGGCAGCACGATCCTCCAGGCACCCGAGGGACAGGTGTTCCATCTGGAAGTGGGGATGGAGCACATGGCAGTGCAGGGAAATCCGCGGCTGGCAGCCTTCTCCACGGCGCTAGAGGAGTGCGGGCACTGCGCGCGGAAGCAGTGGGAGGAAGCCGCCCGTGCATCGTTCGCTGCCTACGCCATCGAGGCTGATCTCCGAATCCTGGCCGACGCCGCATCCTCCAACGGGTACCCAGCGAAGAAGGTTTGCTGCCTCCAAGGGCATGAGTTCACCATCACCGCGATGGATCCACGTACCCCTAAGCGCGAGCCAGACTACGGGCTTGCATACGGCCTCACCTGGCGTGACTACATCCTCACCGATTCCGTAGTGAAACAACTTTGGCCTGAGCGCGCGTCGATCAACGCAACGGCTTCACCGACCCCTTTACGGAAGGGCAGCTACGGATTCACACCAGGCACTGACGAGGCGGGCGACCCTTGCGATACGTGTATGCGCATCTCTCAGACGCCCAAGCTCGTTGAGTTCAGACGTCGCGCCCGCGAAGAGAACGCGATGATCCTGGACTCCATGTCAGACCGAGTTCTCCAGACCGTGCGTCTCTGCTGCGTTGCCGGGCACCTGACCTCGGTAAGCATCAACAACGGATTGAAGCGCGCATTGCTGTGCGTTCGATGCGCGGGAGCGGGTATTCGCCCCGAACCAACCGTGTACTATGTGGTGGCTGGCGAGGCAATGGTGAAGCCCGGAATCTCCTCGGGTGACGGACGAGGGCGGCTGGACACCCACCGCAGCCAGCACAGTCTGGGTCAAGTCCGAAGGCTCATAACGGACCTGCCCGTCGGCGCAGCCCTCAACGTCGAGCGGCACGTCCTAAGCGGCCTGACTGGCCAGGGCATCAGACCGGTGATGGGCTTGGAGTTTTTCGATGCCGTGCATATTGACCGGGTGCTGGAATTGGCTGACGAGTGGTTCGCAGCGAACCTGCCGAACTCCCCGTGGTCGGTGACGACCTAGGCACAGCAGCCCACCCTCAGCAGTGCCGCCACCAGGTCCTCCATGAACGAGCGCGACGGCCTCAGCTACACCGACATGGCTCCCACCTCAAGGTCAAACCGGAACGCGTCAGCAGAGTCGAACGCGCGCCGCGCGCTGCTGCGCCTGCTACACGCAATCTCGGCCGCACGGCTTGCCTCTCACATTGACGTCAGGTTTTAGCGTACTGCCAGGCCTGTGCGTCGGGGTTCTCTCTCCGGTACCAGGCAGTACGAGGAGTACTGGCATGACCACGTCGTCCGGCTGGCTCCGTACCGAAACAACAAGGATGGGAAGGAACGATGAACTCGCCTCAGAACCCTCAGGACAAGGCCGCCGCCACTGCGACAGCGGAAGCGTCCATCCACACGGAGATCATCGTGGCCGGCCGGGTCTTCGTCCCCGCCGAGGATGTCGAGACGTTCATCGCCGAGGCGCAGTCGACGTATCCGATCGCCGCGGCGAACCCTGGGAGCGTGTTGATCTCGTTCTGTGTCGACGACGCGGCAACCGGAAGCGTCACGGTACTTGAGCAATGGGCGTCCCAGGAGGCGCTCGATCGACACCTTGCCACACCGGAGGTCATGGCGCTCTTCGCCAAGTGGGGCCCGCACATGCGCAATGAGGTGCGCAAGTTCGACGCGCTCAACGAGAGAGACCCCCGGGCCTGAGCTCGGCTCCGGCCACCCGTCGGAGCCAGCCGGCGGTGTAGGGCTGATCCGTCGTGATGCTGTCCCCTGTCATGCGGTGCCGGGTGAGACGTCGACAGCAGGGGGAGAGCGTGGCGAAGATCCGAAACCGTGGCGAGTTGCTCGGCTTCGGGGTGCCGGTCGCGCTCTTCCTGCCCGGGGTCGCCTACCTCGGGATCACCAACGGCCACCAGTTCATCACCAACGACTTCTTCGCCTTCATGTACTGCTGGGCCTGCGTCGGCTTCGCGTCGGTCCCGCTGCTGTCGTGGCGCCGGGGCGGCGGCCGGTACGCCGACCCGGGCTTCGTCCGCTCCGCGTGGTTCCCGTGGCTGTTCATCACCGGGCAGGGCGTCGCCTACAGCTCCCCGCGCAGCGATGCGAACGTCTTCATGCTGATCTTCGGCTGGGGTGCGTTCATCTACGCCGGGATGGTCGCCCTGTATTTCCTCGCCCGCGCGCTCTGGGGCGAGGACGACGACCAGGCCGTGCCCGAGGTCGACACCGTGCGGCCGGAGAAGGCGCCGGCGGACCCGTCCGACGCCCGAAGGAGGCCCTGATGAGACTCGTCTGGCTGACAGCGATCAGTGTCCTCACCGTCATGATGGCGGTGTTCACGCCGCGCGTACTGCGCACCGAGTCGGCGTGGGAGGCCGCTGCCTGGCTTTTCATGCTTGCCTGTGCGGTCGCCGCTGTTGCCGCGTTCATCCGCGCGGAGTTGCTGTTGCGCCGCCTGGAGCGAGACACCCACAGCGACGTCCCCGAGACCTGAGTCAGACATCCTCAACGCGGGCCTGCCCAGCAACGCCGGCTGCGGGGAACAGGGCCCAGCGCAGCCAGAGCGTGCCCTAGGTGTGCGGGAATCTCCGCCGGAACCATTCACGGCGGGCTTCGTGTGGGCGGCCGGAGTCGGTCGTGCATCGCTGGCCGGGTGGTGCGTCGCAGCCGGGGCAGGAGACGTCCAGCACACCCCACGAGGGCGCAGTCGACTGCTCCGCACGGTCGGCGCGCTGCGGTCGACGCTTCGTCGAGTTCCGCTCCCGCTCGGTTCGGATAGCAGGTGCAGTACGTGTCACGCTGCTGCGAGGTGTTCGTTTCGATACTTGGGCAGTATTGGCGCGAGCCTGCCAAATCTTGATCTGCTCCTGCCGATGGGAGTCAATCCGTGTACCAGCCTCAGCAGCGGCGCGGACGAGTTCTTTGACCAGCGCGCGCATCGGCTCCGGCGGCTGGAGCGCGCCGCGTCGCTCCAGGATTTCCAGGAGCTTGCGTGCCTGGCTGGCGGCTTCCTCCGCGCGCTTGTCGTTCAGCTCCGCCCGGCGTGCAGCTGCCTTGTCCTGCAGGTGCCGGGCATGGGCAGCCTGGCATGCCTTGGCCGCAGCCACGACAGCTGCTTCGGCTTTCGTACGTTTTCGGTACCCGTCGTTGCTGATGCGCTTGAGGAGCCGTCTGATCTTTGCAAGATCGGAGTCAGTTGCCGCCTGTGCCAAGTCGGCGAACGCCTGGCGGCGTTGTTCCTCCAGCCAGCGCCGGGCGTCAGTAACCGCCGTAGTCAGTTGGGACTGCAGATCGCCCTGTCCGACGTCCGTCAGTGCAGCGATCTCGGAGCAGGCGTGAGTCGCACGGTTCACCCATCCGTTGTTGATGGCGTCGGACAGGCTGCGCAGCAGTGTCTGTGCTCGCGCCTGGGCGTCCGGGACCCTTCTGGCCTTGCTTGCACCCCACTGGGATACGGGTCGGGTGCGGCGGGAGCGCACGATCTGCTCCACTGCTGGCGTCGACAGACCGTGCTCCGTCATCTCGCATTCGTCCAGCGCGAACCATTCGGTTTCCCGCGCGAATGCCTCGGTACCGATCCGCACCCGCCTGCTCGTACCCTCGCTGTCCAGGCGGATCCGGTGCACGTACCAACGCCGGATCAGCGTGTCCCGGTCGACCGGAACGCCCAGGCCGAGCACCGGCTCCAGGCCGCCGTCCCATACCGGCGCCACCGCCTGGTCCAGGTGCACCCGCAGCGCGCCGCGGGGCCAGCGGATGTCGACGACGGAGCCGAGCGGCGCCCCGGCCGAGCCGGTGTACTCGAAGCTCGCCTGCTCGCCGTGGCCGGCGAGCCAGGCCGCGGCCGCCGACCGCACGTACAGGTGATCCGCGCTGTTCACGCCGCGGGCGCGGCGGCCGCACAGGTGCGGGTGCCCGTCGGGGCCCGGGTGATGGGCGAAGTGACAGACCCGGTCGGTGTACAGCTTGGTGGTCAGCTGAAGACCGCACCCTCCGAGCATCAGCCCGCACCAGAACGTGTCGTGCTCGTGACGGCGTCGGAAGGCGTCCAGCTCGATCGCCTCCAGCGGCAGCATCAGTGGCTCCTCCGAGTCCGCACCGCCCAGAACCGCCGTCTGAATCTGCCGCTTGTCACCCTGCACGAACCCCCACCTTTCGTCCCAACTCATCCTGCCATTAACGGAGTTGGCTCCACAGGCGATGGACGTGCTCAAGCCGTCGTACGCAGCAGGGCAGGCTCGCCAGAAACGGTCGACGTGCCGGCCTGACGGGCCCGCGCGTTCCGCGCGCGCCTGGCGCAGCGCCAGGCGCGGGCGACATCCAGCAGTCGGTACGCCTACGCGCGGCCGATGCCGAACGCCCACCGCTCCATCGTCCTCCGGGCTGGCGGGCAGGACAGGGCATGCGGAAGCACGGTTGCGGGCCCTTGCCTCAGCCTCATACTCCTTGGCCTCACTCCGTCTACCTGGGGAAGGCAGGCCGGGGTGCCCCGAATCCGGAGGGTGCGGGGGAGAACACATAAGCCGCTCGCGTCCGGAAGCGGCTCAGGTAATAGGCCATGCGATTGCTGGGTTCGTCAGGGTTGTCGGCGACGGTGGCTGTCTTCCAGCAGACAGCGGCCGCGCCTTTGAAGAACACGTGCGCGGATGCGGGTTCGTAGTCGGCGGCGGTGACTTCCACCAGCAGGTGTTCTGGTCCCTGGGCTGTTGTCTGGACGGGTGCGCGTTCGCCGGAGTTGTCCAGAGGGGGCCGGTTGGGCAGTTCCCCAGCAAGCACCGTGTCCGGAACGTGGCGGGGTTCGCGCCTACCCGACGCCGCCGCGATGATGATCTCCAGCTGTTCGGCGAAGTGTGTTCCCGGCACGGGCAGTTCGAAGTCAGGGTGGCGGTCGTAGCCGAGGGCGACGGCGGTGTCCACGAATTCGATGACGGCCTGTGCCACCGGAGTGTAGGCGCGCGGGGTGGCGAGTGTGAGGTGGCTGAGGATGCGCAGGACGGTGGCGAAGCTGGTGTCGGCGGTCATCATGCGGTGGGCCGGAGCGTCTTCCTGGGCGTCGATCTCGTTGTCCTCGGGTACGTAGGCACCGGCCTGGGCCTGCCACAGGGCGGCGGCGTGGATGTCACCCCGGGCGAGGTGCTGCAGGTAAAGGCAGTAGGAGGCGGGAGCGTCGTCGGCGCCGGCCGCGTACTGCCACCAAAAGCGCGCGCCGTCGGCGGCGCCGGCGAGCTGCAGGACGCAGCCGAGGATCCAGGCGGCCCGTGGCTGTGGCACCTGGTCGGTGAGGAAGTCGGCTAGCTGGTCTGCGGTGCAGTGGGAGACGACCGCCTCGCACAGGGCGGCAAGGCTCTGTGCGGCGCTGTGGTCGGCCACGTGTGGCCGGTAGCCGTCCCACAGCAGGAGATCGTCCTCGGCAAGGTCGTTGTAGGGGACGACGTCGCAGGGGACGTGGGGCCGGTGCAGCAGCAGCGACTGGGCGAGGAGGTCGTCGATGGTGCTCATGGCGGGGTGATCACTCCTGGGTGTCGGTGTCGGGGAAAAGTTCGTTAAGTGCCCCGCGGGCATGGTGGTCCAGCGTGTGGGTGAGGGCCGGCGACAGGCCGACGATGCCGGGGATGGCATCGGGGTCGATGCCGCACAGGTAGCGCAGGACGGTGATGTCCATGTGGTCTGCGGGCAGGCGGGAGATCGCGTCGAAGAACTGTGCCTGGAGATCGATGCGGGCCAGCCGTTCGCCCAGGTCGGAGATCTCGGCCTGGGCGGTCGTGGAGAACGCCGCAGCACGTATATCGGGATGGCCGCCGGGCCGCTTGGGGGTGCGGGACAGGACGGTCGTACGCAGCAACTGCCAGGCGTGGAGGGGGGTGTTGGAGCTGGTGGTGGCCTTCTCCCAGGTGAGCCACAGGATGTCGAAGGTCTCCGCAGCCGCTTGCCGGGCGCGCTGCTCGGACTGGAGGAAGACCTGCGCGTAGGCGGTGTAGGGCCGCCACATGGCCTGGGTGAGCCCCAGGTGTGCGATGGGCTGTTCCTCCTCGTCGAACCGGACATCACGGATCCGGCTCTTGATCCAGGCGGGGTCCTTGTCGGCCTCCACGGCTGCCACCTTCCATAGCCGGCACACCGGGCTGACGGGGATCTCCAGTGCACGGACCACGCTGTAGGTGATTTCCCAGCCGGGGTAGTAGCCCTTGCCGCGCAGGAGTTCGGACAGGCGGGCCTTGGAGTAGCCGGAGCGGCTGACGAGGTCGTCGAGGGTCAGACCGCTCGCAACGAGCCGGCTGCGGACCGGCTCCAGCCACGTTCGGTGCGCTGTACCGGCGCTCTCGCAGATCGACTCCGGCGGGCGGCCGCGACGATGGGGCGGATCCCCTCCGGGCTGCTCGGGCATCTGGGGCGGTTTCACCGTGACGGCTCCTCACTCCCGGCAGGCGAAGCCGCCGTCGTACCGGATCGCACGGCCGTGCCGCCCAACGCCGAAATTATCTGCTGGATGAGGAGCCCGAGGGAGGGCAGCAGCGCAGCCACGGCTGCGAGCTGTCCCAGCACGGTCATGACCGTGCTCCACGTGAGGACCGCCGCCAGAACGGCCACGATCATCACCTGCTTGCTGTTCATGTCACCTTCCCTGCAAGGAAGAAGCGTCTGGAAAGGCTCCCCCGGGACGGTGCTGAAGCGCCCCGGAGGAGTTGGGGAACAGCATGCTGTGCCGAGCACAGACCACTCAACGTGATCATGGGATTACGGAACAATGACATCACGTCACCCGCCCGGCCCCGCCGACCCGTTGATCCACGACGGTCACCAGCGGCGCAAAATCATGTCTGAAGGAACACTTTTAGCGGCGAAACCGTACTTGCCGTTGCGGCACCGACGGGATGGCCCACCATGGAAGACGGACGCCTCCCCCGGCGTTGCACCTTCCGGTCTGGAAGGCCGCGCGGCCCCCGTGTGCTGAAGAACGACCGACGGGGACCGCCCCGCTTCCGTCCAGCCGCCCACGCGCTGGGCGGAAGCGGACCCGCAACAGACGCCCCTCCGCCGCGCGTCCGACACCTCACAGGACGCGCCGTGCAGGGCGCGGTGGCCGTCGGACGGGACGCAGCAGCGGACCACGAGCCGTTCCCGGGGGTCTCGCCGCCTCGCAGCGCTCAGTAGGAACAGGGTGCGCAGGCGGCGCCAGCACCGATTTGTCTCGCATGCGAGACAACGGCGGGGTGCAGGGCCAGACGGCACCGTGTGGCCGATGTCCAGGTGCGACGCGGATCCCCGCATCCATGGGGAGCAGGAGGTGACGCGGTCTTCGTAGGCGTACGTCGGGGTCCATCCCCGCAGGCGCGGGGAGCACTCTGTGAGCTGGGCCACGACGCGTAGCCGCGCGGGACCATCCCCGCGGGCGCAGGGAGCAGACGATGTCGACGAAGATGCTGCTGCAGAACCTGGGACCATCCCCGCGGGCGCGGGGAGCAGGGCAAGGCCCGGGTGCCGACCACGCCCGGCGTGGGACCATCCCCGCGGGCGCGGGGAGCAGACAGCCGGTCGCGGTCGGCGGCCCGGCCCGTGGGGACCATCCCCGCGGGCGCGGGGAGCAGGGCTCCTGCACTGCACGTCGCAGCGCTGATGCGGGACCATCCCCGCGGGCGCGGGGAGCAGCCCACCTCCTTGGCCAGCTCCGCGAACTTGCGGGGACCATCCCCGCGGGCGCGGGGAGCAGGGCCCCCGGCCTGCCTCCACACGAGGTGGACCGGGGACCATCCCCGCGGGCGCGGGGAGCAGGAGGGCACTTCCCTGCGCGCTATCGCGGACTGGGGACCATCCCCGCGGGCGCGGGGAGCAGCCTGGCTTCGGTTCTGACCCCATCGATACTCAGGGACCATCCAGGCGGGTGCGGGGATGGTCCGTCGCAGCCGTGGGTGCGTGAGGGCGGGGTCTGCTGCTCCCTGCACCTGCGGGGATGGTCCCCCGCCCATCACGGCGCCGGTGATCGAGCCCGCCTGCTCCCCGCACCTGCGGGGATGGTCCCGGCACCGGACGCCCGGAGCCGGTGTTCACGACCTGCTCCCCGCACCTGCGGGGATAGTCCCGCGACGATCTCCAAGGGCACGGGCGGCCGGAACTGCTCCCCGCACCTGCGGGGATGGTCCCACCAAGACCCGAGGATCAGGCGGGGGATGCCTCTGCTCCCCGCACCTGCGGGGATGGTCCCCCCCACCCCGCTGTCCCTGGCCCGCCCCACCGCTGCTCCCCGCACCTGCGGGGATGGTCCCTCCGCCGACCCCTCGCGCACCATGCTGCGGGTCTGCTCCCCGCACCTGCGGGGATGGTCCCGGGAACTGGCACCACGTCGTGTACGACCAGTACTGCTCCCCGCACCTGCGGGGATGGTCCGGCGGTGACCTGATGGAGGCCCTGGCCATCGCTCTGCTCCCCGCACCTGCGGGGATGGTCCCCAGTCCAGGCCGTCCTTGATGTGGCCGACCGACTGCTCCCCGCACCTGCGGGGATGGTCCCGGTGCGCGTCACGCGCGTGGACGGCTGTGGTCCTGCTCCCCGCACCTGCGGGGATGGTCCCAGCCGCTCGTAGAAGGCGGTCATGAATTCAGCCTGCTCCCCGCACCTGCGGGGATGGTCCCACGCTCCGCGTCACTCAGGTGTGCGCCAACTGCTGCTCCCCGCACCCGCGGGGATGGTCCCAGAGGGACGGGCGAGACGTAGTCGACGATGGCCTGCTCCCCGCACCTGCGGGGATGGTCCCGAAGCAGTCCACCGACGCGGAGCGACGTACACCTGCTCCCCGCACCCGCGGGGATGGTCCCGAATCGGCAGGCGCATCCAAGCCGCCCGCGAACTGCTCCCCGCACCCGCGGGGATGGTCCCGGGAAGGGTGAGCGACTGGTCTACTCGACGTTCTGCTCCCCGCACCCGCAGGGATGGTCCCGTCTGGTCCACCCCCAGAAACAGGGTGCGTACCTGCTCCCCGCACCCGCGGGGACGGTCCCTCCGCCCGAGACGCCGGCGCCCACCCCGGCTCCTGCTCCCCGCACCCGCGGGGATGGTCCCGCACCGGATGCCCAGTCAGCTGCTCCAGCTCTCTGCTCCCCGCACCCGCGGGGATGGTCCCTGTCGTGGGCGGAGTGCGGGCCGCAGGCCGCTCTGCTCCCCCCGCGGGGATGGTCCCAGGGACACCACGGAGTACGACGGGGATTTCCTCTGCTCCCCGCACCGGCGGGGATGGTCCCCAGGGGCTTGCGGAGTCCCGGAAGGGCGCAGGCTGCTCCCCGCACCCGCGGGGATGGTCCATCGTCGCCCAGTCCCTCGCCAAGACCGACTTCCTGCTCCCTGCTCCCGCGGGGATGGTCCCTCGAACCGGATCGAGTACTGATGCTGGTAGGCCTGCTCCCCGCACCCGCGGGGATGGACCCTTTCTCTACGTCATCAAGGCGGCCCCTGCGGGCTGCTCCCCGCGCGTGCGGGAATTGTCCCAGCGTGAGCCCGTCGGCGCGCGGCCTGCAGAACTGCTCCCCGTGCGTGCGGGGATGGTCCCTTCCTGATCGGCTGCGTGCCGCCCAGGACGCTCTGCTCCCCGCACCCGCGGGGGTGGTCCAGAAGAAGCCACGGCGCTGTGCTTCCCCGCACCCCGCACCCCGCACCCCGCACCCCGCACCCCGCACCCGCGGGGATGGTTCCGAGGCCCGCGCCGAGCAGAGCCGCAAGGACGACTGCGGCCAAGCGGTACTGGTACGGCAGATCTCCGTCTGGAACGCGTTCTGGCGTCTTGTGGTTACTCAGCGGACAATCTGTGCCACATTCTGTTGTCCGAGGGGGTCGGCATGGGTGTCCTGTGGCCTTTGGAGCCTGCTACGGCAGCCAAGCACCGTCTGTACCAGCGGTACCTGGACGCATGGTGGCCGATCCTGCTGCAGACCTCTCAGCGCACCGGCTACAGCAGGCCGCGGGTGACGCTGCTGGACGCATTCGCCGGCCCGGGCCGCTACGAGGGCGGCGAGTCGGGCTCCCCGGTGTTCATCCTGGACCGGCTCTTGCACCACACTGCCGTCGATCGGATGAACCTCAGCCCGCGCCGGGTGCACCTGGTCTTCATCGAGAAGGACCGGGCCCGCCACCAACACCTCGTGGCCGAGCTGACGGACCGGTTCGGGAAACTGGCCGACCTGCCGGTGAGGGTGGAGGTCCGGCGCGGCGAGGCGGGCCGGGACAGTCTGCCGGTACTGACCGAACTGGGCGCCTGGGGGAATCCGATCCTCGGTATCTTCGACAGCTGGGGCAGTGTGAACGTGCCTCTGGAGGTGATGTGGCGCATCGCCCACAACCGCTCCAGCGAGGTCATCACCACCTTCGGGCCCAACTGGTTCAGCCGCCGCGAGGAGCTCAACGCCGACATCCTCGACGAGGTCTTCGGCGGCCGCCAGCACTGGACGCCGGCAGCGGACGAGGCCCGGCCTGATGAACGCTGGCGTGCGTGGCTGGGCACCTACCGCAGCGCGCTGCGCCGGGCCGGCTTCGGCTACCAGCTGCAGTTCCGTCTGGTGCCCCGCACCGGCACGCCCCTGTATCTGGTCTTCGGTACCGGCAGCGATGCAGGGCTGAAGGCCATGAAGGAAGCGATGTGGAAGGTCGACGACCGTGACGGCGAGAGCTTTCAGGACCCCCGCACCCGCGGCGCCCTGCCAGCCGGGCAGCTCGACTTCTTCCAGGCGTTCGATGCCTGCGACCCGGAACTGATCGAGCTGGTCACCCAACGCCTTGCAGCCGATGGGGCCACGGTGGAGACCGTCGGGCAGTGGCTGCTGACCGAGACCGCCCGCTGGATGCCCACGCACGCACTGAAGGCGGTGCGGCAGATGCGGCAGGAGGGCTCCGTGGTGGTGCAGTCGCCGGGCAAGCTGACCAGCAAGAGCTGGGTCAGCCTGCCCGCCGCGGCCTGAGATCGCCCACCGGTCAGACGGAGACCCTGTTCTTGAGCTGCGGATACTCGCGCACCTGCAGACCGGCGGGAAAGCGGGCGATGTCTTTGTGGTGAGCCTTGTGCCAGCATGAGCCGAGCTGTTTGACGAACGGCGCCGTCCCATGGCGCCGACAGCGGCCGACGATGTCGGTAGCCCACTCCTCGTGCATCGGCCGGGCACCCGGCCCGGACTCACCGCCCACGATCACCCAGTCGATACCGGTCAGGTCCAGGTCGGAGAGCGGACCGAGCAGCGGCTCACAGGACAAGAACCGCACGGCCGCCGGCACCAGCCGCAGGTCATCTACACGCGGCAGTTCCTTGGCGGTCTCCACGGACACGCCCATCCACAGGTTGGCCGGCCACTCAAGGCGGTCGGCGACCAGCCGCAGCCGCCGCGCCCGTTTGGTCAGGACCTGGTAAGTGTGCTGCGGCGTGTTCGCGATCACCTCAAAGACCTGCTGCACGTAGTCCAGTGGGACCCGCGCGTGGAACAGGTCGCTCATGGAGTTCACGAACACCGTCCGCGGGCTCTTCCACCCGTACGGCACGGCCAGCGCGTCCGGGTGCAGCGTCAGAGCGAACCCCGGACCCGAGGTGCGCGGATCCCCGTCGTTTTGGTACTTCGCCGACCCCATCGCCTTGAGCCGCTTGGCCAGCGTAAGCGCGTAGCAGTGGTCGCAGCCGGACGACACCCGGTCGCAGCCGGTTGTCGGATTCCAGGTCGCCTCGGTCCACTCGATAGAACTGCGATCGCTCACCGGTCCCCTCCCACCCTTACGCCCCTGGCCTCACTGCAGTAGCCGTCTTCCTCTGTGTGCTGCCTAACGATGCCGTCCTGGTCCGAGTCGCGGTATGCGTACGCCGGTATCCGACCGCATCCGATGCCTTTCCACGCTTTCATATTCGAACCTCCGTTTGAATAGCGGTGCGGTGACATTCGTGTTGCTCATGCCGTCTGCTCAAGCCCGGCAGCCTCCGGCGTCCGTCTGGCCCGCTCATGGCGGGCACGGCGCAACGCGGCGAGCCGGGTCTTCTCGGACTCCTGGCGGCGCTGGGCGCGCACTGTCTCGATCGAGGGCGGCTGCTCGTCCGGCACGTCGGTCTCGGAAAACGCCCAGGCGCTGAGCGCGCGCATCGCGGCGGTCTGCCGCGCCACCGCGTCCGCAACGGCGGGGTCCGCCCGGGACGGCGGCGCGGCCTGGCGGTGCGCCTCCATCGCGCGCCGGTACCCATCCGGCTGCGGCTGGCGCTCTATCGGAACGGCGGGCACGGAGGGTGCGGCCGGGGTGGCGGCCGCCGCGGCGGTGGGGCCGACCTTCGCGGGCGCGAGCGCCAGGACGTTCAGGGCGCGGACGTTCGCTGCCTGTACCCGTTCGTTGGCCGCCGTGATCAGCTTTGGGGCGCTCCAGCGCAGCTTCGTGCCGACGGCCGGGGCGTCGGGGACGACGTCCAGGCGGCCGGTCTCCGCGTCGAACGCCGTCGCCTGCACGCGCCCGGCGAGCTCGGGCACGGCCGCGGCGAGGATGGCGTCGAAGTCGGCGAGGACAGATCCGCCGGCGGCCGGGGCGACCATGCCGCGCTCGGTCATCATCATGCCGATCGCCGCACCGAGCCCGAGCGGCTCGCGCCCGTCGCGGCGCACGACGGTGGCGGTGCGCCGCTTCGGCTTCTTCGTCTGGGCGGCGCCGTTCTTCTTCGCTGCCTCCCGGGCCGCGATGAGGGCCTGGCGGGCGAGGTCGACGCCGCTCAGCGCGCCGGTCATGCGATCACCGCACCGGAGGCGTCGCCATCCAGCGGGCGCGCGGCGAGGGCGGGCAGCCGCTCCGTCCACGACGCGGGCTTCCCGGTCCGGGCGGCGGACCGCTCGCGCAGCTGCTCCAGCCGCGCCGCCAGCAGGTACTCGGCTACGCGCTCCCTCGCCGTGTCGGCGGCCTTCGTCGCGGCGACGACGGCGTCCGCGCCGGCCGGGTTGTGCTGGAACCACGGGCGGCCCTGCTCGGACCGGTACGCCCGCCGGGCCTCGGCTTCGGCCTCCGCCGTGCGGCCCAGCAGCGCCAGGGCGTCGTCCTGGTACGCGCCGACGGCCTGCTGCGCAACCTGGAACGCGGTGAACGCGTACGCGTCCGCAGCCGCCTGCGGATCCGCCTCCAGGGTGGCCACGTCGGTGATCTCCAGGAACTCCTGCCACGCGGCGGTGCTGTCACCGATGGCCGTCCGGGCCTGGTCGGCGACGGCCGCGACGCTGCCCAGGTCGGCCAGGTCAACGGACCAGACCGCCGCGTAGAGCCTGGCCTCACCGATCAGGGACTCGGTCTGACGTCAATAGTCGCGACGCTCACACAGCCCGGCCGCCCGCGGCTGCCCGCAGTCCTCACACGGCAGGGCCTGGCGCACCGCATCTGCAGCGGCCACAGCCGCACGTTCGGCCTCCGCCCACCGTGCCGCTGCCGCGCGCCAGGTGTTGTCGACGGTGGCACCGACCTCTGCTGGCCGCCCGCACGGGTGCCCCGCACGCCTTGTTCGTGGGAGGAACTGACTTTCTTGCGAATGTTGTTGAGGGGACGTCACGCTGGGCTGAAGTTCGTGCACTACTGGGTGGTGGAGGACGCCGGAGTTGCCGACGCACCAGGACCCCAAGGAGAAGACCTGTGGAGATAGCGGTGGTTGCGCCAGTGGCCTTGGGATTGTGTGGTGGGGCGGCACGTGTCGGCTACCTGTGGATCCGTGCCCGGGCCACGGTAAGGCTGGCTGAGATAGACGAGGACGCACTCAGCACCCAGTTGCAGGTACTGCCGCCGGGAAGCCGGATCTCCAAGCGCCGGCCTGGGCAGAGCGAGACCGTGGTCCAGATCGGTGGCCTGGCTGGCAGCCAGGGGGGCCTCGGTGGATAACGACACACGGCCTCCTGCTGTGACGACCACACCGGTCGTTCTTGCCCCGCCACGGCCACGGCAAGCGGCGGCAGCGGTCACTCCCACCACGCTGCGGCAGTGGACACCGGACGGTGCGAAGCGGGTCGTCGGCCAGCGGGTCGACCGGCCGGTCACGGTGGATGAGAAGGTCCAGGCCGTCGCCGACCTGACCCGGGACGACGAGGTCGCCGCACAGGTCGCCACCGATCTGCTGAAGCGGCCGGCGGTGACCGAGCACGTCACCCCGGCCGAGCGGGTGCGAGTCGTCACGGAGCTGACCAGGGACGACACGGTCGCCAAAGAGGTCACGACCAGCCTGCTGCGACGGCCGGCCGTCGCCCGGACAGCGATGCGCGACGACACCACCGGATGCTCGTCAACCGTGCGCAGTTCGACAACTCCAACGAGACGCGCGAACGGATCCGGGAGCGCACACCGGCCGTCCGGAAGATCGAGCACACCATCGAATACCTCGACCTGGTCGGCTCCTGCCACGGCTTCGTGGCCACCCTGGGCCGGCTGGTCCCGCAGCTGCGCGGGCAGGAGTTCACCGAGGACGAGCGCGAGACCGTCCGCCGGCAGATCGGCCGGGTCCGCGCGGCGGCGGACTGGCTCGAAGGCGCTCTCGACAACGGCGAGTTCACCCTGGACGAGCAGCTCGTGCAGCTCCTCAAGGGCGAGGAATAGCCGTGCCGCGGCGCCGGGAGGTCCGCCCTTTGGCCGAGCACTACGGCGACCTGGTCCGCGTCGCCCTGATGGAAGCACGCCCCGCGGGCCTGCACACCTACCAGCTTATGGCCGCCACCCGCCTGACCCGCTCGCAGGTCGGCCGCGGCATCCGGCACGTCCGCGACGTCGTCGCCGCCGAGAACCTGACCCCGATCACATGGACCCGCGGAGACGGCTACATGTTCTCCGACGACCCCGCGGACTGGATCGAGTACGACAAGCGCCAGTTCCGCCAGATCCTCGGCCGACTCACCCGGGTGATCACGGGCACGCTCGACCCGCACCTGGCCCGCTACCCCGACGACGAATGGGCCCAGCTCGCCACCGCCCAGCTCACCGGCGTCCGCGCCACCCTCGCCCAACTCTCCAAATAGCCCTCGCCGCCGATCACCTCTGCCGAGCCCGCCATGCCCGCTGCCTCCCGTCGCCGCCGCTACCCCTCTGACACCTCCGTCGCCGAATGGGCCCTGCTGGAACCCCTGCTGCCCATCCCGGCCTGCCAGACCAAGACCGGCGGACACCCGGAAAAGTGGCCCCGGCGGGAGATCGTCGACGGCATCCGCTACATCGTCGACAACGGCGCGAAGTGGCGGGCCCTGCCTGCGGATTTCCCCCCGTGGGAGACGGTTTACGGGTTCTTCTGACGATGGAACCGGGCCGGGGTCGTCACCTACATCCGTGACCAGCTACGCCGCCGGATCCGTACGGGCAAGGGCCGCTGCCCCCACCCGGTGACACTGATCGTCGACTCCCAGTCCGTCAAGGGCGCCTCCACCGTCGGCAAGGACAGCCGCGGCTACGACGCCGCCAAGAAAATCAACGGCCGCAAACGACATATCACCGTGGACACGCTCGGCCTGCCCGTGATGATCACGGTGACGCCCGCCGACATCCAGGACCGCGGCGCCGCCCGCGAAGTCTTCTGGCGCCTGCGCCTTACCCAGCCACAGATCACCCAGGTCTGGGCCGACCGCGGCTACGCCGGCGAACTCGTGGACTGGGCCCGCGACCGACTCTGGCTCACCCTGCGCATCGTCTCGCGGCCCAAGGGCACCAAGGGTTTCGTCGTCCTGCCCCGCCGCTGGAAAGTCGAGCGCACGATCGGCTGGTGCTTGAACGCCCGCCGCAACGCACGCGACTACGAACGTCTCCCGCAGCACTCCGAAGCACACCTGAACTGGGCACTCATTACCACGATGTCCAGGCGCCTCACCCGCAAGAACCCGCGAACCAGCCAGTGGACGAAGAATCCAGACCGTTGACCTGGCTTGCCTGGTGCTTTTGGCAGCCGAACAGCACCTGTGCGAGCCTTCTGCCACTCCTCCGAAAGGGCTGACCCTGATGCTCGGCATGGTTGTCTGGGACGTCCGCTCTCGCGCTTCGACGCGAGAGCGGTAACGGCCACCTGCCTCAACGCACACGCCTGTCCCATAGACAGGCGTGGGTTCAGCCTGCTCCTCGTCGAAGTGCTCTTCGTGCCCCTGCACGTTCGACCACGAGGAGTACGTGGTGTCCACCATCCACTGGACCGAAAATCACACCCACCAGTCCGCCCGCTGGCATTCCGAGAACGCCGCCCCTCTTCCCCAGCGAACCGTCGTCGCTGACGACCGGATGAAGGCCAACGACGCCTACCGACAGGCGTGCGAAGGAACGGCCCTGCTCTGGCAAGGCGACTTCCACAACGCCCGGCAACTCCTGCAGGCGATGGGCCGCCGCATCGACCGCAAGCCGCCCAGGTCCAGCACGTCCCCGAGCGAGAACTTCCACCTGCACCGACGCAGTAGCAGTCACCGCGCCCGTGTCCTCGGAAAACTCCTGGTGCTGTTGGACGACGACTACACCTTGACGTTGCGCCGGGCGCCCGACGTCCGCCAGGCGTGTCTGGAAGCTTATGGCCCCTCAAAGGGGCCCATGGCGGTCTCTCTGCGGGAACTGTTGGGAGTGATCGGCGCTCACCAGTGGCGCCTGAAAGGGATCGACGTGCCAGCGCTCGGGACTCGCATCCACCCCCACTACGGCGTGTTCGCACCCGTCAGAGGTGAGTACGTGGACCTGGTCGCCCACACGCCACTGCCGCCGGCGACCCGGCACAGTCCCGCCAGCAGTACGGCATTCGACCTCGGCACGGGAACAGGCGTCCTCGCTGCGGTCCTGGCCCACCGCGGAATCAAGCACGTCGTGGCCACCGACATCAGCCCACGTGCCCTGGCTTGCGCCAAGGAGAACGTCCACCGGCTAGCGTTGACCGACCGTATCCAGGTGTCAGGCCCCGGCCTGTTCCCCGAAGGCCGCGCCGACCTCATCGTCTGCAACCCGCCCTGGCTCCCCGCCCGTCCGACCGGCCCCATCGAACAAGGCGTCTACGACCCGGACAGCACCATGCTCCACAGCCTCCTCGCCGGACTGCCCGCCCGCCTCCGACCAGGCGGGGAGGGCTGGCTCATCTTGTCCGACCTGGCAGAGCACCTGGGCCTCCGGACACGTCAGCAGCTGCTCGACGCCATCCAGGCAGCACAACTTCGCGTTGTGGACAAGGTCGATACCAAACCCCGGCACCCACGCTCCAAGGACGCAGCCGACCCACTCCACACAGCGCGAAGGGCCGAGACCACGTCCCTCTGGCGTCTGATCCCGGCACCATGACCGGCACCCGGACCACGCAACGGCATCCAGCCTCCCAGTTCACCAGGTGAGCACATCCCGTGGGTGACTTCGCCGCGCTCACGGGCTGGCCAGCCGGCGGATCAAAAGCACCTACTAAGCAGATGAACGCTCGGTTCCTTCGACACGGACACCCCCACGGAGAAGCCCTCCTTTCACCCTCCAACCTGCTGTAATAATGAGCACGTTATCGATCACCAGACATCCTGTACCCCTGGTCCGATGACACCCCTGTGCTGACCATGTGATAGTCGACGGCGTCACTGATCATCCTGACGGTCCACCAGCCCGGAGCGGGGCTGGTGACCGGTTCCTCCGGCAACGCCCGGGGACTGTCGCCTGCTGGTGGCACGGGCACTCCTAACAAAGGGCCCTCGCCAGCGGAAGCGCTGGACAACATTCCCCCTCAACGAGGAGAAGTAAATGCGTAAAGCCGTACTCGGCCTCTTCGTGGCACTGGCCGCGGTGCTCGCGGTAGCACCCCTCTCCAGCGCCGACCAGACCCAGACCGTCGCCTGCTGCGGCGGCATGCCCGGCCACGGGTAACGGGGCCCTCGCCAGCGGAAGTGCTGGCCCAAGGTTTTCCCCTCGACAGCGGAAGTGCTGGCCCAAGGTTTTCCCCTCGACAAGGAGTTGTGATGCGCAGAGCCGTACTCGGCCTCTTCGTGGCACTGGCCGCGGTGCTCGCGGTAGCACCCCTCGCCAGCGCCGACCAGAGCAACCCCGTCGCCTGCTGCGGCGTGACGCCGCCTGGCCACCCGTAAAGGAACGGCTTCACCAAGTCCTACTTCTATCAGCACGTAGACCAGGGAGAAGACATGCACAGCATTCGGCGGATCTTCAGCATGGGGGCGGCCGCGCTCGTACTCGGGGCAGGACTCATAGCCGGCTCTTCCGGTACAGCTCAGGCGGCGCCGTCGGACTGCACGGGGGGTGCGAACGGTTTCACCGACATCCCGGACAGTCTCAGCGGTCAGGGTGTGGCGGGAGCAGGGGCTGTGGTGATCGACAATCCCCACGCCGTCGCCTCGTACGCGATGCAGGCCGGCAATGTCGGAGGCACACAGATGGCGTGGGGCGTCCTGACCACCGGAAGCAACGGCGATTGGGGCCCCACGGCCAGGGGACTGGTCTGGATGGATGTCACCAACAACGGCGGGGCTTCGTGGATCCAGTGTGGTCCGTTCACCACGTTCTCAGCCGGCGCCAGGCTCACGACGGCGGCTTACCCGACCAGCAGTTCGGCGAGCCGAGCCTTCCGTGTCTGCGCGCAGGTGACCAGCCTCGGCACTAACAGCAACATCGCATGCACTCCTTGGTGGTAGACCGCCTCCATGCCTCATTCCGGACATCACAGCCCTGCAACCGCCTGCTGAGGAATGCGCCTCGGACACTTCGCCGACCGCCTCGGCAGTGATCTCTATCAGGTGGACCAGCGGGGAGTCCGGCTCGTACAAGTAGGCCGTGGCGCGCAGAGTGTGGGGCATCGGCTCTCCTGTCCGGGGCAGAGCGTGCGGGGCCGGGCTGTCCGGTCCTGCGCCCGGCCCCGCACCGGCCGCCGGGATGTCGGCGGGGGTGTGGGGCGGGATGCAGGAGCGTCAGAGAAGGGCGCCGGTCACGGCGAGAAGGAGCAGGGCGAGGGCGGCCAGGATCAGGTCGACTGCTCGCTGCAGGTGCGTGAACTTGCGCACCGCGATCCTGGACAGGACCCGGATGCGGGCGGCGCGACGGTCGCCGTGCCGTTGCCGAGCCGGGCGGCACAGGATCCAAGGGCTCAGGCGGATGGTTCCGCGCCCCCTTAAGGAGACTGAGACGTCGAGACGTCGGTTCGCCCCTGATGCGTCACAGGTGCGCCGACGTCGGCGTCTCCAGCACCACTTCTTCGTCGTCGGTGAAGACGCCGGACGCCGTCACCCCGCCCAGGATCGCGGTGACGAGCGCCGCCGCGCCGACGAGTGTCCACCGCGTCCGCCATGGCCTGGTGCGCGCCGGTGCGGCCACCGCGGGTGCGATGTCCGTGAGCGTGGTGTTAGTCAACGTGGTGTCTGCCGGTGCGGGGCCGCACGCGATATCGGTGCGGGCGTCCAGCCATGCCTGCGCCTCGGCGCCTTGGATTCCGCAGGCCGCGACGAACGCCGCGACGAGCTCCTCGCGGGGAAGCCGGTCCCTGCCGAGCATGGTCGCCGCCGTGGAGTACGGCAGGCAGTGCCCCGCGTCCGCCGCGTGGCGTTCCAGCCGGCGGTAGCTCAGACCCGACCATGCCCTGAGCCGCCGCAGCGCCGCCACGAAGGCAAGCGCGTCGGTGTCCGGCGGTGTGGGCGGCGTGGTGGTCATAACGGTGGTCCCCCTCGATGAGCTGGACGTACACGATCTCGCACAAGCTCGAACACCCCGACAGCTTGAGGAACAGCGACAGCAGTGGTCAACCTCAGTGCGGATTGCCGATGTTGGAGGTCATGGGTCATATGGATCTGTCCCGCTGCCGTCACACCCGAGCCGACGGTGCTGGCACTGGGCATCGCGGCTCGCATCCGCACGGAGGGGAGACGACTGGTTGCCTCACCTCGCTGCAGCCGGCCGACCCCGCCACCGGTCAGCAGCCGAAGGAAACCTCGTGGCCGACCTTCGGTCTTGACGGACGAGTCCCCACCAAGAACTTCGCCCTTCATCAGGTCCGGACCCTCCCAGCGAACCCTCCAACACCCACCACCTCACCCTGTATGACCGCCTGATACCGGCAACACCTCACGGATGGTGCATCACGCAAACATTCACCACCCCTGCAGCCCCGCCCGCCATTTCAGGCGTATGAACCAGTGACCGCTTCAAGCGTCCCCGGACTCCAACACGGAGGAGAAAGCCATACTCGGCCTGCTCGTGGCACTCACAGCCGTACTCGCCGCAGCACCCCTCGCCAGCCCCGACCACACCCAGACCGTCGCCTGCTGCGGCGGCACTCCCGGCCAGCCGTAAAGGAACGGCTTCACCAAGTTCTACTTCGACAAGGAGATGTGATGCGCAAAGCCGTGCTCGGAGTCTTTCTGGCGCTGACAGCGGTACTCGCTGTAGCGCCCCTCGCCAACGCCGACCAGACCCAGACCGTCGCCTGCTGCGGCGGCACTCCCGGCTTCCCGTAAGCGGCACCCGTCAGCGATAGAACCAGACCCGGTCCCCTTTCCCAAGGAGTTCAGATGCGCAAAGCCGCACTCGCACTGTTCATGGCGTTGACAGCCGTACTCGCGGCAGCACCGCTCGCCAGCGCCGACCAGCCGCACACCATCGCCTGTTGCGGCGGCGGGCCCGGCCACCCGTAGAGACCGTCAACAGCGGAACCGCTGGCTCAACAGGTTTCCCCTCTCTATAAGGAGATGTGATGCGCAAAGCCGTGCTCGGAGTCTTTCTGGCGCTGACAGCGGTACTCGCTGTAGCACCGCTCGCCAGCGCCGACCACACCCAGACCGTCGCCTGCTGCGGCGGCATGCCCGGCCACGGGTAACGGGGCCCTCGCCAGCTCGATCTTGCATGAGGGCCCGTCAGCCCACTCGCCGGCGGGCCCTTCTCCTCATTCGAAACGGTGATCAGACGGAAGCCTGCGCCTGGCCATACGTGCGTCGTCCGGCCGTACGCACTTCACGGTCGGGGAGCCACCCGTCTACTGCGTGACGTGCCTGTGAGCAGGTGGTTAGCGGCGGCCGTTCGGTAGAAGAACCGCCCGGACGCTGTGGCAGTCCGAGGTGCGTTCGTCGCGTCGATGACGGTGGTGAGCTGGCGCGCCATGCGGCGTTCCAGCAGCAGGTGCAGGGCGTCGACCGCATCGGCGGTCGCCTCTTGGTCGTCCGCGTCGTCGCTGACCGCCTCGTGTAGCGCATCCAGGGACAGGACCTGCGAGGCAGGCCAGGTCTCGGCGAGCGTCGTCTTTCCCGCCCCGGACGCGCCGATGAGAACCACCAGGCCGTTCAACGGCTCCGGAGAGAGCAGCACACGCATGAGGGGATTCCCCTTCTGCACAGATGGGCCGGGCTGTCCGGTCCTGAGCCCGGCCCCGCACCGGCCGCCGGGGGTGTCGGCGGGGGTGTGGGGCGGGGCGCGGGAGCGTCAGAGAAGGGCGCCGGTCACGGCGAGAAGGAGCAGGGCGAGGGCGGTGAGGATCAGGTCGACCGCCCACTGCAGGTGGCCGAACTTGCGGACCGCGATCGCGGACAGGATCCGGATGCGGGCGGCGAGGCGAACCCTTCACTGTCCGGCGAGGACGTCCTGGTCGAACTCGGGAAGCTCGTCGCGAACATTCGAGCTGACGACGGCTACATTCCCGTCCCGAGAGGGGACCAACGGGCCCCGTGAAGGCTGTCGCCGGAGACGATGACGCGTCCGTCCTTGCACGCTCCGTAAATACACCAACGTTATGGAGGAGGGTGGAGCCGTACCGAGGTAGGCGCGCGTCCCTGGAAGCTGACCAAGATCATTCTTGCTCAATTAGACAAGAATGATCTTGGTCGTTTCATGGGGTGCTGCCGCAAGGTTCTACATCCGTCGTCTTGGCCCCTCTGTATGAGATGGCAGGGGTCGATTTGAGTGAGCCAACACTTGGACCGAAGAAGTCTTTGGGAGTGAGCCTGCCGTAGTGCGTCCGCGTCCATTCCAGACCGTTTGCGTCGGTCACGGTGATCTCGCCGACTCGATCGTCCTCGTCTTTGTCGGCGTTGCGAATCTCACGCAGAGGGATGACGACGCGGGTGCAGGGCGGAATCATGCCCAGCCAAAGCGAGCCCGGCCCTGGGTACTCGCGGCCGCCAGGATCCTCCAATCGAACCCATACTCCGGCAGGGTCCAGGGCAGGGTCTTTGAGAAGTGCCGAGGTGGGCGGTTCGCCTGCTGAGTGTTGGATGTGACTGCTTGTCGACTTCTGCCGGCAGCCACCCTGGACGCAGAACAGGCATGGCCGCTGGTGATCGTGTGGGTGTCGAGTCCGTATGAGCACCGAGCGAGTCCATGCCTGCGCACCCATCTTCCCGCATGCCCTCATGTCTCCGGCAACTGGGGGACGCCTCCGGCGTGCTCGCCGCGCAGTTCCCCGCGCCCCTGGAACGGGGCTCCGCCCCGGTTCTCGTGCCTTCGGCGGCGCAAGTGGTTGCCGTCGGCAGACATAGCCGGAGGCGGGTGCGCGCGTCTGTACGGGTGGGAGCGGGGACGGGCCCGCCCGGGGGGAGAGAAGGTGACGATGGATGCCGAAGGACACGAGCGGTTCCGGGACTTCGTGGAGAACCGGTCGTCGGCGCTGCTGAAGACCGCCGTCCTGCTCAGCGGCGGCGACCGCCACGCCGCCGAGGACCTGCTGCAGAACGCGCTGGTCAAGGCCGCTGGCCGCTGGCACCGCATCGACGAGCCGGAAGCGTACGTACGGCAGATCCTGTACCGCCAGCAAGTGAGCCGCTGGCGGCTGAAATGGCGGCGCCGGGAACTGACCGTCGCCGAGCCGCCGGAGGCGGCGGGCGGAGGCGACGCCTCTTCCGCCACCGAGCTGCGCATCGTGATGCGCGGGGCGCTGGCGCGGCTCACCGCCCGGCAGCGGACCGTCCTCGTGCTCCGCTACTTCGAGGACCTGCCGGAGACCGACGTCGCCCGCATCCTCGGCTGCTCGGTCGGGACCGTACGGTCCACCACGCACCGCTCGCTCGCTCGGCTGCGCATCCTCGTGCCGGAGCTGTCCGCGCTCGGCGCGGCCGACGCCGAACAGGGTCCGTCCCGCGATCTCTCACCCGTGGAGGTACGTCCGTGAACATGGATCAGCTCGTACGTGACACCCTGCACGAGCAGGCTGCCGAGGCCACGGCCACACCGTCCGGCTTCGCGGGCCGGGTCCTCGCCGTCCGGCGGCGCCGCCGCAGCCGTGCGCTCGCCGGCGCCGCGGCGGTCACGGCCGTCGCCGTCGCCGTCGCCGTGGGGGTGCCCGTCCTGTACGACGGAAAGGACGAACCGCGGCTCGCCAGCCAGATGAACCGGAGCGACATCGTCGCCCACCCGGACCAGTCGCCGCCGCGCGACCTCATCGCGGCGGGAGACACCGCGCTGGCCGCCTACTTCACGCGCGACGCCGTCGAGGAGACCGGAGGCCAGGTCGTCGACCGGCGCGCCTACCACCTCCTCGACCAGCGCACCGGGAAGTACGTGAAGGCCCCCGAGTGGTCCTTCGTCGCCGTCGCCCCCGGGATGCGCACGGCCGCCGTCCTGGAGGAGGAACTGCCCACCAGGCGGATCGGGCTGCTCGACCTCCGCACCGGCGAGGTCGAGCGCTGGATCAGCGTCGACCACCCCGTCGCGGGCATCGAGTTCTCGCCGGACGGCGACAGGCTCCTCGCCACGACGTACAGCGAGAACCCCGACAAGCTGGAGTTGGCGCCCAACGACAGCGACCACGACGGCAAGAGGAACGACTGGTTCGTGCAGTACGGGAAATGGTTCCGGACCGGCTTCTACGTCCTCGACGTCGACTCCGGCGACGGGGCGTGGCGCGAGGTCGCCGGCCGCGAGGGGAAGGAGTTTGCATTCGCCGCTCCCCGCCGTGACTTCGCCTTCAGCCACGACGGCGAGCTGGTCCGGTCCGCGCTCTCGTGGGACTCCCGTATGCAGTACTACGACCTGGAGGGCGACAAGACCGCCGTTCCCGAGGACGAGAAGTATCTGAAGCGGTCCTCCGGAGCGGGACTGTCCCCGAACGGCAGGCTCGTCGTCGGCGACTCCGCGGCGGGCGGCGCGTTCGAGGAGAAGTCGAAGGACGGGTCCCCGGACCGGGGCACCGTGAAGGATGCGGTGCCGCTCGGCAAGGTCCCCACCGGTCTCCCGGCGGGCGGCGACGAGCCCAGCGGCATCGAGATCAACGAGCCCTCCACGGGCGAACGGCTCCACACGGTGCCCGGACAGTCGCCGCTCGTCTGGGCCGACGACAAGCGCCTGATCAGCTGGGACATCGAGCCCGGTACGAACGAGTTCCACAACCGGCTCGTGCTCGTCACGGTCGGCAGCGACAAGACCGTCCCGCTGAGCGGTTTCCGGCAGGGGAACGACGGCGCGCCTGGACGCTGGGTGCCGGTCTTCGCCCGGCGCTGAGCACGGGAGCGGTAATCGGTCAGGTGCCTGCCACCAGGCGCTCGTGCTCGGCCAGCAGCCTGTCGGTCACTTCGTGGCCGGCGGGCCGCAGCGGTGCCCGTACCGGACCGGCGGGCAGGCCCAGGGAGTTGAGCAGGGCCTTCGCGGTGACCGTGCCGGGCAGGCCCGACGCCATCATCGACTCGATGAGCGCGGTCGCCCGTTGCTGGCGCCGCGCCGCCCCGGCGGTGTCCCCCGCGTCGAACACGTCGAGCACGGCACGCAGTTGTGCGGGCACGACGTTCGCCACCGTACTGATGTATCCGGCGCCGCCCACCGCGTACAGGGCCAGCGCGTGCTCGTCGCAGCCCGCGTAGTACGCGAGGTCCGTGCGGGCCAGCACCTACGCCCATGTGTTCCTGGCGGAATTGGTAGATGATCTCGACGAGTTCCGGTCTCAGCCGCATCCAGGCACGGGCGGTACGGATCCCTTCATCGACCTGGTGCATGAACCAGCGCATGACCTCGTACGGGACGTCAGCGTGCCCTGCGTGCGGGTTGAAGCACACTGTGGGTTCCCATGCCGGTCCTCGTCGGGAACGATTGCGGTCACGAGAGTCTGTTGCTTGGGAACGAGATCCAGTTCCAGGTACCAGGCGTCATCGGGCACGGAGTACATCGCGGTGATCGTGTAGTCGCCGTCGGGGTGTCGCAAGACCATCGCCGCATGCTGCCACGCCCTCCCAACGCAGCCCGACGAGTTGCCCCCTTCGCTGCTCCCCGCGCGTGCGGGGATGGTGGTGGCGACCTGCCGGATCGTCGCCTGGGGCCGCGACTGGTACAGCGCGACCGCGTCCGCCTTGAACTGCGGCGGATAGTGCTTCATGACCACGAGATGTCCGTTCTCAGATCCTCAGGATCCAGTGTCTCGTGTGTCCAAGATCAAGGGTCAAGGCCCAGGATTTCCTCGCCCACGACCCTGTACCAGGTGATTGCTACTTCCAGCAGTAGGGGTGGGAAGTCGGGAAAACCCATGGCCAGCAGAAGTCGGCAGTCACGCGGGCGGTCTGGCTGCGGCGGGCGTGCTCGCCGGCCCAGTCGGAGACTTCTTCGGATGGTGGCGACTGCGAGGTCGTAGTCGCTGCCTGTCCACGTCGGTGTGGTGTTGTTGACGAGGACGTGCCGGACGTTGCCGATCCGGTCCGCCTGCCCGGGCTGGGGCAGACCGCACGCGGAACCGGACGCTGTGGAAGTGGTCTGACCGGCGGCTGGGGGCGTCCGCCGTGGCGGACGCCCCCAGCCTCTCCGGGAGGTGTGCCGGTGCTCAGTCCTGGATCTCGACCCAGTAGGGGTCGCGGTCGTACAGGATGCGGTCGCTGAAGAGGTACCACGTCAACAGGCCACCGGCGGAACGGTTTTGGCTGCGGTCCACGGCGCGTACCGAGAAGGCCCAGTCGACGCTGGCTGCTCCTTCGTTGGTGACGGAGAAGGGGTACTCGTCACAGTCGAGTGTGCTCGTGTCGTAGGGCGGCAACCCCCAATCGCCCTCGTAGGGCGGCCGGCGGTTGCAGGCGTTGTCCTTCATGTTCTCGTTGAGCTTGTCGATGGTGCCCTCGTGGGGGACGCGGGTCAGACCCCGCCCGTCGCGTGTGCCGGTGTACTTGCCCGGGATGTCCTTGGTCTCGTCCAGTTCCACGGGGTAGGTGCGGGTGGGATTGTCCTGCGCGAAGCGGATGTGCCGGGCGACGGCTTCGACACGGGTGTCGCTGATCTTGTAGATGAGGTGCGGGACGACGTTGTAGTTGACGCAGGCCCTCGGGTAGTCGACGCCGAAGTTGGAGAAGTAGTTCGCCGAGTCGCAGCGGATCTGCCAGCTGTCGGTGCGTCCTTCGGGGCCCTGGTACTCGTCCTCGTCGCTGCCGCCGAAGCGGAAGAACCAGTCGTGGAAGAGGACCTTGTCCACGGCGGTGCTGGCTTCCTCGTGGGAGTAGATGTCCCAGTGGAGCCACTCGTCGTGGTAGTCCCACTCATCCCAGGTGTGCTCGACGCCGCTGCCGGTCCCCTGGCAGTAGTCGTAGCCGTCCGCGCAGTCGGAGAGGATGTACATGTGCAGGTCGGGCGCTGTGAACAAACGGTCCCACGGGTCCCAGTCGTCGTACGAGACCGAGCCCTCCTCGACGCGCAGATAGGTTCGGATGCCGCGCTGGGTACCGCTGCCGACAGCGACGGCCTGGGCGATGAAGGAGTTGGTGCCCTCGTACTCCCTCTCGCCGTTACTCTCGACCTCCCAGTAGCGCAGCCCGACCCGCATCCGGTGGCACCACACCCACCGGTTGAACGTGAGCCCGCCGCGCTGGTTGACCGCGTCACGGCCGAGGCAGGTCTGGCCGTCCTGCGGTGGGGTGTCACCCCAGGAGGTCGGCGGTGCGGCCGTGGCGGTCACCCCGTCGGCCTGGAGGGAGACTTTGGAGGTGTCCCCGTATTCGGGGGCGCTGGCCCCTCGGGACGCGGTTTCGGCCAGTTTGGCGTTCGCCTGCGCCTCGGTGGAGGGCTTGCCCTTGGCGGTCGTTTCGGCGGCGACCGTCCAGTCGGACCGGTCGAGCGTTCCCGCCGCCTTGAGCCTGTCGTACCGGGCCTCGCTCATGACGACGGGTTCGACAACGTAACGCGATGTCGAGGACGGACGTTCGGCGCCGGCCGCGTCGGGTGCGGCCAGGAGAGCCGATAAGAGCACTGCGGCCAGGGTCGAACCCGCGAGTCTGATCCGGGTTTTGGCTCTTTTCATGGGTACGTTCAACTCCATTCCTTGGTGGAGTGTTGGCACGCGACCGACACTGTCGATTGATCATGCTCACGTCAACTTGTTTGAAAGGCCGAGCTGCGAGAGTCCGGAGACGCCGTGGTGACGAGCGCTGCGCGATACGCCGATGCGGCGTGGACCCGGATCGAGACCTGGCTCGCCCGCCACGCACCCGGGGTCCATGCGGCCCTGTGCCCGCCTGCGCGCGGGCACACCCTCGAGCTCGTGGCAGAGGCTGCCGGCGCCGCGCTGCCCAGCGACCTCGCCGCCTGGTGGCAAAGGCGCCACGGGCTACGTCGGCCGCCCTCGTCGGGCAGTCTCTTCCCGGACCGGTACCACCCTCTCCCCCTGGAGGACGCCCTCCAGCACCGGGCGCTCTTCCTGGACACGGCCCGCCGCACCTGCCCTCCGCAACTTCAGCCGCAGTTCGACGCGTTCCAGGAACGCTGCAGCTGCCAGCCGGCAGGCACGCTCTATCCCAGCGAAGCTCTTCTCTTGTGGCTGCCCGCCTGGATTCCCATCGCCCATGACGCGGCGGGAGGCGGCCTGTTTGCCGACCTGCGTGCAGGGCGGCACCGCGGCTGCCTGGTCCGCTACACGGACCACGGCCACGCACCCGAAGCCGCATGGCCGGATCTCGCCACACTGCTGACCCACGTGGCCGACTCCCTCGAAGCGCTCGACGATGCCCACCGAGCAACCGGCGGCACGGTGACAATCGGCCGCTGGACCGTGCCGGGGTCGGAACCTCTTGAATGACTGACGCGCAGTGAGCTCGCCTACCAGAGAGGTACGGCAACTGGAGAGGCTCCCACAGCATGTTGCAGATGCGAGCTGCCGATGACACCTGGGAGTGCGTCTTTATCTCGCTGATGGATCGATCCGACCAAACCGACGCCGTGCTTGACCCCCCATGCCGACATCCTCACTGCACGATGAAAGTTGTGCTGTCTGGATGCGACCGCAGAGTTCTCCGGACACTGCCGATCCGTTTCCGCCACGATATTCCCGTGGATCAACTGACCGTCGTACTCATCAGCGGCCTGGGTGGAGCAGCCATCACCGCTGCCGCAGCAGTTGCGGTGCCGCTCATCACCGGCCGGCACGCACGGCACCATGAGCAACGCGCCCGCACCGTGG
Organism: Streptomyces sp. NPDC002701; assembly: GCF_042889045.1. Classification (NCBI taxonomy): domain Bacteria; kingdom Bacillati; phylum Actinomycetota; class Actinomycetes; order Kitasatosporales; family Streptomycetaceae; genus Streptomyces; species Streptomyces sp. NPDC002701. Next base: position 11,854 of record NZ_JBIAQL010000034.1, on the reverse strand, counting down.
ATGAGTTCGATCGAATGATGGATCTGCGCGTCGCCACCCGCGACCTCCTGCTCCTCCTCGACGATGCGCGCAAAGCAGCACGCAACGACCGCCCAGTTGACCTCAGCGAGCTGCCCAATGCGATCAAGCAAGTAAGAACGGCTGCGGACCGGTGCGAGGTCTACGGGCTGAACTTCGTCCACTCTCCAAGTTCGCGCGACTTCGGCAGGGACACGCCAGAGGCCCGAGGCTTGCACTCGTGCATACAGTCCGCCCAGTCAGTAGGTCATTTGGTCGACGAGGCCGCGCAAGCTCACGAGCCTCCGGATAGACAGCTGTGGCGAAGAATCAATGAGACGTTCCACCAGGCCGAACAGGCGCGACGCCAGGTTCTCGGCGTCCTGATGGACCGCATGGCGGAGCTGCGGGCGGAGATGGCTCGCACCTAGACGTTCCCTTTCAGGAGCGCTGGGTGGATCTATTTCGTACCGGACTCGTCGGCGAGGCCGACGACGGAGTCGAGGGCGTCGGTGAGGTAGTAGTACGCCTTGCCGTCACGGGTCATGGGGTTCAGCATGCCCTCGGTTTCGCGGACGAGTCCCTTGTCCATACCGGCGGTTGTCTCGGCGGCCGGGCCGATGGGGCCGGGGTGGAAGTAGATGTCGCCCAGGCGGTGGCGTTCGCTGGAGCCGGTGGAGCCGTACTGGCTCGGGTAGATCTTGCCGCTGACGGTGAGGGAGATGAGCTGGGAGAAGTCCGACCACGCCTCGGCCGCGCGGGTCTCCTCCGGGGTGGAGGCGTCGGCGGTCTCGTTGGCGGCCGTGTCGTAGGACCAGTTCGCCGTGGAGCCGTTCTTGCTGGTCAACTGCGAGGCGTTGTTGTAGGTGTGGGTGGTGCCGCGGGGGCAGCCGGGCTCGACGCCCTGGGAGGTGAGGTTCCCGGCGGCGTCGTAGCAGTACTGCCAGGACGCGTTGAGCGTGGTGCCCTTTTCCTCCTTGGCGTAGGAGAAGTGGCCCGCACTGTCGTAGCCGGCGTCGGAGTAGCTGTGGGCGAGACTGACCAGGGTGCCGTTGGATGAGGTGGCTTTGATCGTCTTGGGTCCGGTCCGACTCGTCCGGGTTCATCGTCTGCACGGTGCCGCCCGGGTGGGTGGTCTTCGTGCGCGCGTCGTTGTTGTGGTCGTAGGACGTGATCCGGCCGGCTGGGTCCTTGGGGGTGCTCAATCAGTTGTGGGCTGGCAGAGGAGGCTTGTGCCGCACCAGTTCTGTTGGTTGAGGTGGTCGAGCATGGCCGTCTCTGCCGGACCCGGATTGCGCCGCACGCCGACGAGGACGGGCTCGGTCAGGGCGGGCAGGAGCGGGCAGGCCAGTTCTTCGAAGCCTTCGGGGATGGCCGAGGCCGGGACCACGGTGACGCCCAGGCCCTGCGCGACGAGCCGCACCGCAGTGGAGATCTGTGACGCTCGGGCCACCGTGTGGGGGCTGAGGCCCGCGTCGGCGAGCAGGCGGGCGAGGTAGTCGTCGAGCAGGCTGGCGCGCCGGAACCGGATCCATCCCTCCGACGCCAGGTCTTTCAGGCACAGGGCGGCGCCGTCCGAGAGAAGTGGGTGCCCCTTCGAGAGGACTGCGACGTGGGCTTCCTCGCCCAGGTGGTGCGTGTCGAAGGTGCACCCGGCGGGGAAGCGGTGCGCGAGGATCATGTCGAGGGTTCCCTGGCGGACCAGTCGTTCCATGTCCGCGGGATCGGGCTCCTCGTGGAGGGTCACCTGCAGCTTCGGGTGGCGCTTGCGCAACTGCCCCAGCACCTGGGGTAGTTGGCGTGCTCCCAGGCCCATGTGGACAGCCATGATGAGTTCGCCGGCCAGTTCCCCGTCGGCGGCGCGAGCGGCCATGACGGCACGCCGGGATGCGGTCGTCGCGATCTCCGCCTCCGCGAGGAAGGCCCGCCCTGCCACCGTCACCGTCACCCCGTTCGGGGTGCGGGTGAACAGCTGCACCCCGAGGTGCTTCTCCAAGGTGCCGATCTGCTGTGACAGAGAGGGCTGAGTGACCCGCAGACGGTCTGCTGCCGCCGTCATGGAGCCCTCCTCGGCGACGGCCAGGGCGTATTCGTATTGGCGCAGGTTCATTCGAGATCCGACCTTCGACATGACATAGGAGATGTCAATGCAGAGTATACGTTGCCACTATTTGCCTCTATGTCTGGCCCGGTCCTACCGTGGTGCACGCCCAGCGCAGCCACCACCGGCCGGAAAGCTGCCGCCCGATCTCGGCGCGCGCCGTCAGGCATCTTTTTTCTTTTCGAGGAGCACACCATGGATTTCGAGGGCAAGAGCGTTCTGATCACGGGTGCGGGGTCGCGTGGAGGTATCGGCGCCGCGACGGCGCACGCGTTCGCACGCGACGGAGCGTCGGTGGTGGTCACCGGCCGCAACGCCGAGCGAGGGGCCGAGGTGGTGGACGACATCACCGCCGGCGGAGGAAAGGCCCGGTTCGTCCTCGCTGATCTCAGTGATCTCGCCGACGTCGAGCGGTTGGCCAAGGAGGCGGGTGACATCGACGTGCTGGTCAACAACGCGGCAAGCTACAGGGCCAGCATCAAGCCGACCCTCGACCAGGACAGCGAAGCGAACGCGGAGTCGTGGGACACCAACGTGCGCGCCACCTTCGTCCTCAGCACCCGACTCGTCCAGGGGATGATCGAGCGGGGCGGCGGCACCATCGTCAACATCAGCAGTATCGCCGCCGCGATCGCCATGCCGCACATGGCGACGTATGGAGCGCAGAAGGCGGCCGTCGAGTCCTTCACCCGCAGTTGGGCCGCGGAGTGGGGCCGGTACGGCATACGCGTCAACGCGGTGGCTCCTGGGAACGTGAGCAGCGACAACGTGGTGAACTTCATCGGCGCCGACCAGTTCACGGCGTGGTCCGAGGTCAATCCGCTCAAGCGCAACGCCGCGCCCGAGGAACTCGCCGAGGTCATCGCGTTCGTGGCGAGCGAGCGCGCGAGCTTCGTCACCGGCCAGGTGATCGTGGCCGACGGTGGCCGCCTCGCCGTCTGAACGACGCGGCGAGCACCGCCACGGGGAAGGTCTCCGGCCGCCCGTCCGGGTGCGGCCGGAGACCGGGCCGGGTCACGACGCCGACCACCGACCGGGACGACCTCTGCCGTCACGCCGACCGAGGCCGTTCAACCATGCTGACCGAGGCCAGCTGTCCGGCCGTTCAACCACGCTGACCGGAGATCGCGGACGCGGTGTGGTTCCTCGACACGCCGCTCCCCCTGCGCCCAGCGCGACACCCACCTGACCCGCACCGGCTTGTGCGAGAGGAGGACAGAAATGACCGAACTGACCCTGGAGGAAGCGGAAGCCCATGTGTTCGGCGTGTGTTTCAGGACCGGCCCCCCTGAGCGGATCGGTGTGGAGACGGAGTGGCTGGTCCAGGACCGCCACAACCCTCTGCTGCGGATACCCGCCGACCGGCTGAACGCCGCCCTCGCACCGATCGAGGTCGCGGGCGTCCTGACCGGGGGCAGCAGGCTCACCCGTGAGCCGGGCGGCCAGCTGGAGCTGAGTTCCCCGCCGGCCCTCTCGCTCGGCGCGGGCGTCGAGATGATGGCCGCGGATCTCGCCGTACTGCGCACGGCAGTCGAACAGGCCGGTCTGGCACTCGTCGGCCGGGGCCTCGATCCCTATCGCGAACCGCCTCGTGTGCTCGACCACCCCCGCTACCGGGCCATGGAGAGCTTCTTCGACCGCGAGGGCCCCTGGGGCCGCGACATGATGCGCCGCACCGCATCCGTACACATCAACCTGGACTCCGGCGAGGAATCCCGCGGCCTCGGCGGCTACCGCTCCCGCTGGGAACTCGCCCACCGTATCGGTCCCGTGCTCGTCGCCGCCTTCGCCAACTCCCCGGTACAGGACGGATGGCCCACCGGGTGGCTGTCCGGCCGGCAGCACGTCTGGTCCCGGATGGATGCCGGTCGTACCCGCCCGCCCCGCTACCACCCCGACCCACGTGCGGCCTGGACCCGCTATGCGCTCGACGCGCAGGTGATGTGCATACCGGGCGACCTCGACGGGGACTGGTCCGCTCCCTCCGGCTTGACCTTCCGTGCCTGGCTGCGGGGCGTACCCGAGCTGCGGCCGCCGACCCCGGCCGATCTGGACTACCACCTCAGCACGCTGTTCCCGCCGGTCAGACCGCGCGGCTGGCTGGAGTTGCGCATGACCGACGCACAGAACGGCGACGACTGGGTCGTGCCGACTGTGCTGGCCGCGACGCTCCTGAACGACACGGTGGCGGCCGATGCCGCCTACGCGGCAACCGAGCCACTCTGCCCGGACCCGCGGCGGCCCGTCCCCTCCCACGACGTCTGGCTGCGGGCGGCCCGCACCGGCCTCGACAACCAGGACCTCGCCAAGGCCGCCCGCGCCTGCTTTGCCGCGGCCGACAGCGCCCTCGCCGTTCCCGGCACCCCGGCGGCCTTGCGGCATGTCCTGGCCGATTTCGCCGGGCGCTACACAGAGCGCGGCCGTTCGCCCGCCCATGACCATCTGGACGCGCTCCGCCGCACCTGACGCCCGTCTGCCCCAATGACACCTGCCGTGGCCTCCGGAACTGTGCCGGTCAGGCTGCCTGCCAGGTGGTACGGGGTGATGTCGCGCCGTGTGGCGGGCTCGGCCCTGCGGCGGGTGAGGTGCCTCGTCATCCGGCCGCACCCGGTCTGAGCTGTTCGCGGGGCTCGAGGCCGTCCAGGATGACGTCGATCAGGCGGGTGCGGGTCTGCGCGTCCGCGGTGGCCTGGGCGGCCCGGCCGGCTGCGATCAGCAGGGCGATCAGGTCGTCGAAGGACACGTCCTTGCGGACGGCCCCGGCGCTCTGAGCGCGCTGGAGCAGGGCGCCGACGGCCGAGCGCAGGCGGGCTGTGACCTCGGGGTCGGCGTCCAGCTGAAGGTCGCTGAGGGCGTCGGCGAGGATGAGCTTCTCGGCCGATGTGGTGGCGACGTCGGTGAAGAACTCCCGGAACCAGGCCGGCGGGGCGTCGCCCGTCCCGACGGTCAGGGCGCGGGCGGCCAGGTGTTCCAGGCGTTGCTCGTACACCGCTTTGAGCAGTGCTTCCTTGGTCGGGAAGTGCCGGAAGACGGTGCCGATCCCGACTCCGGCCCGCCGGGCGATCTCTTCCGTCGACGCCGTGACGCCGTGTTCGACGAAGACCTCGTCGGCGGCCTGGAGGACGGCGGACCGGTTGCGTGCAGCGTCGGCTCGGGGGGACACGGGAACCTTCCTTGACAAGCGGAGTAGTCACTCCGTATTTTCTCTACCGGAGTGGTCACTCCGATTCTAGCTTCTGGAGGTCATCATGCCTGACAACGCTGTTCGTGCTCCCCGTGAGGTGTTCGAGCTTCTGCTGAAGTCGCTCGCCGACCGGGACCTGCCAACGGTGGTCGGCCTGTACGCCGAGGACGCGGTGGTGCGGCAGCCGTTCGCCAAGCCGGTCGAGGTGGTGCTGACCGGTCGGGCCGAGATCGAGCAGCACCTCTCCGCGTTCGGTGCGGCCCCGGTCACGCTGTCGCCGCGGAACATCGAGGTGCACCAGACGACCGATCCGCACGTCGTCGTCGGGGAGTGGGACAACGACGTCACCCGCACGACAGACGGCACGGCGGTGACCACGCACAACATCGCCGTGTTCTGCATCCGGGACGGACGAGTCGCGTGGTCGCGCGACTACCACGACCACGCTGCCCTCGCCGGCCTGCTGTCTTGACCTGAAGCCTGCCCGAACGGCAGCTGAGCCACCGCACGGCCTCGCGCCGGCGGCGTCGGTTGCGTCGGTTGGCTGGGTGGCCAGCGCGGTGCCGTCCGGGCTGCCCCATGCGACGTCGGCTGCGGGCACGTCGGGGTCTATGGGTTGGTGTGACGGGGGCGCCGTGCCTCGGGTCTGAAAGTGTGGTCCTTTTCTTGATACCGGCGGTACCATCGGTACCATGTCTCAGCCCAAAGCCATGAATCTGCGTTTTCCCGATCCTGGGCAGCGTGCCGCCATCGAGGCGGCTGCGCGGCAGGAAGGGGTCAGTCTGCAGGAGTACATCCTCTCGGCCGCCTATGCCCGTGCCACTGCCGTGGAGAAGCGCTTTCTCGATGCGTTCAGGGCGTCCATGGCCGTCAGCGGCGACGCTTTCGCCGCGGAGGCCGGCGGGGTGCGGCCCGATGTGGAGCAGCGCGCCGCGGAACTGCAGGCGCGGCGGGAGCTTGAGGGGCAGCAGGAGCGGGGTCACGCCGCGTGACGCAGAACGATCCGCTCCATCCGCTCGATGTGACCTTCCTTCTGCACGCGGCCGAGTTGCTGGCCGGTGATCCCCAGGTGGACGACTACGGGCCGCTCTATGCGGCGGTGGCGCGGGTCAATGCCCGGGCGCTGGAGCGCGACATCTACGGTTCCTTGCATCTGAAGGCGGCAGCGCTGCTCCAGACGCTGGCCAGGCTGCCCTGTCTGGAGCACTCCAACGACGCTTTCGCCTGGCATTCGGCGGAGGCGTACCTGGCTCTGAACGGGTGTCTGCTCGCGTATCCGCCGAAGGAGGCTGTCTCCCTGGTGCGCGATGCCGCCTCGGGTGTCTCGGGAGTGGGCCTGATCGGGCGTCAGTTGCGGGCGTGGAGCGTTTCCTGACGTCGTGCCGTCTTGGCACGGCGTCAGGGTCGGGGAGTGTCAGGCCGCGTGGCACAGGGTCTTCGGGGTGGCCTGTGCCGTGGTGCGGGGTGCGGTCGGGTGCACGGTGTGGGGTGTGGCCTGTGCGCGGGTGCGGGTGAAGACCACGAGGCGCAGCACCGCGAAGCGGGCGACGCCGGCCAGCGCCGACGCGGACAGGTAGACGATCTGTTCCAGTACCGCGCCCGGGGTTGCCACCAGTTGTTGCAGGGCCAGCATCGCCACGCAGGTCATCGCGTACGCGGCCGCCGCCGAGCCCGCCGACTGGGTGTGCTGGAGGCGGGTCGCCCGTCCGCCCGCGCCGAAGGTGAAGCGGGCGTGCAGTTCGGTGGCCAGGAGCGTGGAGGCGACCGTGATCACGGCGTTGGCCAGGCTCCAGGGGAGCCAGGAGGCGAGGGCCGCCACGGCGAAGCTGGAGGCCAGTCCCACTCCCCCGCCGCAGAGCACGAAGCGGGCGAAGGCGGTGAAGGCGCCGGGTGCCGTCTGTTGCCGGCTTTGCGCTGTCTTCATGGTCCGACCCCCCTCGCCTCTCGGTCTCTCTCGCCTCGCGAGATGCGTGCCCTCGGCCCGGTGGCCTCAGCTTCACCCTCTCTCGTTTCTTACAGCGGAAACGCTACGTTGCATTCATGGAGTTGGCAACGCATTTGTTGCGTGCATGTGGCGTTAACGCAGGTCGCAGCATCTAAATCGTTGCGATGGTGGTCGGGTAACGCAACAGGACTCGCCCTGTACGTTGCAATGGCATGGGCGTGAACGCCACGCGGCCGCGACGTCGGTCAGGGGCTGTCGCCCGTCCAGTGGAAGCGGGTCCTGTCGCCCGGCCGCGGGTCGTACAGCGCGCGGCCACCGGGGAACTGTGCGAGCTCGGTGGGCAGGGCGGCGCCGGCGGCGATCTGTTCCGGCGTCCAGCCCGTGACGTTCAGCAGCAGCCCGTCCAGGGGGCCGCCCACGAGTTCCACGTAGTCCTGGCCCGGGCGCGGTCCCGGGTCGGGGCTGTCGTGGTCGTGGCCGTAGACACGGCCGCGCAGCAGCCGCTCCTCATCACCGTTCATACAAGCCACCCTTGCAGCCGCCACTGACAATGCGGTCGGCCGCGGGATGGACCCGGCTCAGGCGGTGGCGTCCGAGGGTGTTTCGGGCTTCACGTAGAGGATGTCGCGGGCCTGCTCCGCGGCGCGGGTGGTGCTCTCGTTGACGAAGTCGAGGAAGCGGGCGATGTTCTCGAGGCGGGTGGCCGCCGGGGTGCCGGAGCCGAGGATGCCCACGCCCTGCCGCGCCGTCTCGATGACCTGGCCGAGGGACCGGGCGCCGGCGACCATCGCCTGGTACCAGACGTCGTTGTCGACGACGTAGCGCTCGCGGCGGCGTTCGTCGCGTTCCCGGCGCACGAGGCCCTGCCCTTCCAGGAACGTGATCGCCTTGGAGATGGACGCGGGGCTGACCTGGAGGTGCTGGACGAGTTCGGCCGCGGTGAGGCTGCCCGAGTCGGTGATGTAGAGGCAGGCCAGCACGCGGGCCATCATCCTGGGTGTGCCCGCCCCCATGAGCACGGTGGTGAACGCCTCCTCGTACTCGCGCACGGCCTCGGAGTCGCGTCCGTCGGCCTGCGCCGGCGCCTTCGCGTCGCGGGGCGCGGCCTGCCTGCGGCGGTGGGCGCGCTGTTCGGTGGCGCGGTGGGCGAGGTCGGCGCGGTAGGCGGTGGGGCCGCCGTTGCGCATCACCTCGCGCGTGATCGTCGAGGTCGGGCGGTCGAGGTTCCTGGCGATCTCGGCGTAGGCGAGGCCGTCGGCCAGTCCCAGCGCGATCTGCTGGCGTTCCTGCTGGGTGAGTCTGCCTCCCGACATCGGGGCCTCCTTCTTGGGTCCTCGGTGCCCCGACTATAGCGTTCACTCCCTATTCATTGCAACGGCTTTGCGGTGTGTTGTTGCATTAGAATCTGAACCATTGCAACGATATTTGCGGCTTGACCTGCAACGACAACACTCTTGCGCAACGAACCTGTTGTCAGGATCGTAAATGCAACGTAGCGTTTCCATCATCAGAAAACAGCGGGCCGACAGGACGCCCACTGCAGAGCAGGCCATGAAGAAGCCCGACAAGAAGGAGAGAACGATGCAGACCTTCGCCACCCCCGCCCCCGTCTCCGCGGTCCTCGACGTCCCCGCGGGACGCGTCCGTCTCATCGCCGCCGACCGGACCGACACCGCGGTCGAGATCCTGCCCGCGGACGCCTCGAAGAGCCGCGACCTCAAGGCGGTCAAGCAGATCACGGTCGAGTACGGCGACGGCGTCCTGCGGATCGAGGCCGCACCCGCACAGAACCGCATCCTCGGCGCCTCCTCCGGCTCCGTCGAGGTGACCGTGCAGCTGCCCGCCGGCTCCCGCGTCGAAGCGAAGCTGGCCAGCGGGGAGTTCCGGGGCGTCGGCCGGCTCGGCGACGTCACCTTCGAGGGCGCCCAGGGCTCGGTCAAGCTCGACGAGACCGCAGGTGCCCGCCTCACGCTCCTCGCCGGTGACGTCTCGGTCGGCCGCCTGGGCGGCCCCGCGGAGATCAGCACCCAGAAGGGCGACCTCCACGTCACCGAGGCCGTGCGCGGCACGGTCACGCTGCGCACCGAGTCCGGCGAGATCTCGGTAGGCGCTGCCCGCGGCGTCTCCGCCTCCCTGGACGGCGGCACCACCTACGGCCGGATCAACAACAGCCTCCAGAACGCCGACGGCGCCGCCGCCGCACTGAACATCCACGCGACCACCTCCCACGGCGACATCACCGCCCGCAGCCTCTGAACCCCGCAGCACCGATGAAGGAGTCCCTCTCATGACCAACTCGGCCATCGCGGCGAACGGGCTGCGCAAGTCCTACGGTGACAAGGTCGTCCTCGACGGCATCGACCTGAACGTCCCGGAGGGAACCGTCTTCTCCCTGCTCGGCCCGAACGGCGCCGGCAAGACCACCGCCGTCAAGATCCTCTCCACCCTCGTCACCGCCGACGCCGGCACCGTCCGGGTCGGCGGCCACGACCTCGCCACCGACCCACAGGCCGTGCGCGCCGCGATCGGTGTCACCGGACAGTTCTCCGCCGTCGACGGCCTGATCACCGGCGAGGAGAACATGCTCCTCATGGCCGACCTGCACCACCTGTCCAAAACGGAGGGACGGCGGGTCACCGCCGAACTCCTGGAACGCTTCGACCTGAGCGACGCCGCGAAGAAGCCCGCCCAGAGCTACTCCGGCGGCATGAAGCGCCGCCTCGACATCGCCATGACCCTCGTCGGCGACCCGCGCATCATCTTCCTCGACGAGCCCACCACCGGCCTCGACCCCCGCAGCCGCCACACCATGTGGCAGATCATCCGCGAACTCGTCACCGGCGGCGTCACCGTCTTCCTCACCACCCAGTACCTCGAGGAGGCCGACCAGCTCGCCGACCGCATCGCCGTCCTCAACAACGGCACGATCGCCGCCGAAGGCACCGCCGAAGAACTGAAACGGCTCATCCCCGGCGGACACGTACGGCTCCGCTTCTCCGACCCCGACGCCTACCGGTCCGCCACCCTCGCCCTGCACGAGGTGAACCGGGACGACGAGGCACTGGCCCTGCAGATCCCCAGCGGCGGCAGCCAGCGCGAACTGCGCGCCGTCCTCGACTCGCTGGACTCCGCCGGCATCGAGGCCGACGAACTGACCGTGCACACCCCCGACCTCGACGACGTCTTCTTCGCCCTGACCAGCACCGACCCCCAGCCCGGCGTGTCCAGCCGGCTCAAGGAGGCTGTCCGATGAGCTCCCTCTCCCTCGCCGTGCGCGACTCGAACACCATGCTGCGCCGCAACCTCCTGCACGCCCGGCGCTACCCGTCCCTCACCCTGAACCTGCTGCTCACGCCGGTCATGCTGTTGCTGCTCTTCGTCTACATCTTCGGCGACACCATGAGCGGCGGCGCGGGCCGCTCCGCCTACATCGCCTACATCGTGCCCGGCATCCTGCTGATGACCGTCGGCTCGACCGTGATCGGTACCGCCGTCTCGGTCTCCACCGACATGAACGAGGGCATCATCGCCCGCTTCCGCACCATGGCCATCCACCGCAGCTCCATCCTCTTCGGCCATGTCGTCGGAAGCGTCCTGCAGACCATCATCAGCGTCGTCCTCGTCGGCGCCATCGCCGTCGCCATGGGGTTCCGCTCCACCGATGCCACGATCCTGGAATGGCTCGCGGCGTTCGGCCTGCTCGCCCTAGTCGCCCTGACCTTCACCTGGATCGCGGTGGGCATGGGCCTGGGCAGCCCCAACGCCGAGGCGGCCAGCAACAACGCCATGCCGCTGATCCTGCTGCCGCTCATCTCCAGCGCCTTCGTCCCGCTCCACTCGATGCCCGGCTGGTTCCAGCCGATCGCCGAGTACCAGCCCTTCACCCCCGCCATCGAGACCCTGCGCGGCCTCCTCCTCGGCACCGAGATCGGCAACAACTGGTGGATCGCCCTCGCCTGGTGCGTCGGGCTGACCGTCCTCGGCTACCGCTGGTCGCAGGCACAGTTCAACCGCGACCCCAAATAGCCGCGATGGATACGCGGCCTGCCTCCCGCAGCCCGTCCCAGGACGCCGTACCCCGCCCCGCGAGAGCCCGTCACCGCCATCACTCCCGATGGCTGGGACGGGCTCTCGTCGTGCCGGTCGAGGAGGCGGAGGGGCTACGGGGACGGGCGCGTACGACGTCAGCCGGCGACGGTCCAGGTGTCGCCCCCGGCCAGCAGCGCGGTCAGGTCGCCCTTCCCGTTCTGCTCGATCGCCGCGTCGAGCTGGTCGGCCATCTGCGTGTCGTAGACCGGCCGGTCGACGGACCGCAGAACACCGATCGGGGTGTGGTGCAGCGTGTCCGGATCGGCCAGCCGGGACAACGCGAAAGCCGTCGTCGGCGACGCGGAGTGCGCGTCGTGGACCAGGATCCGGTCCTGGTTCTCGTCCGTCACCGGCACCACACCCAGGTCGCCGGTGGCGGGGTCCCGTACGACACCCTTGGAGCCCATCCCGTCCTCCAGAGGGGTGCCGAAGCGGATCTGTTTCCCGTGTTCGAGGCGGATCACGGCTTCCTGGGCCTGCTGCTGGTCCTTGATGGCTTCGAAGGCGCCGTCGTTGAAGATGTTGCAGTTCTGGTAGA
>NZ_JBIAQL010000033.1:0-50934 GCF_042889045.1 Streptomyces sp. NPDC002701 | reverse complement strand
TTGTTGTGTCCCGGGTGGGGGGGGGGTGGGGGTTGGGGGGGGGGGGGGGTGGGGGGGGGCCCGGGGGGGGGGGCCGGGGGGGGGGGGGGGGGGGGGGGGGGGGGGGGGGCGCCGGGGGGGGGGGCCCCCGGCCCCCCCCACCCCTGTCGGGCCGTGTCAGCGGGGCAGTCCGGCGGGCGCGGTGGCCCACCGGGTGTCCGGCTCCGACACGAGGCTGTACCGCAGGGTGCCTCCGCTGCGCAGCAGGCTGCCGTCCGTCCAGGACCTGTCGTGGGTACGCCCGTCGAGGCGGACTCCGCCGACGTACGCGTGCGTGGCGTCGGCGGCCGGCGCGTCGATGACGATGTCACGGCCGGGCCGGTCGATCACGGCGTGCGGGAACAGCGGCGCGCCCAGCAGGAGGTCGGCGCTGCCCGGGGTCCGCGGGTAGACACCGAGGGCGGAGAAGACGTACCAGGCCGACATGGTGCCCAGGTCGTCGTTGCCCGGCAGGCCCGCCGGGCCGGTGCCGTAGACGGTGTCGACGATCTGCCGCACGGTCGCCTGGGTCTTCCACGGCTGACCGAGCGCGTTGTAGAGCCAGGGGGCGTGGATGCCGGGCTCGTTGGTCGGGTCGTAGCGCAGCGGGTCGCCGCCCTTCACCGACCAGGAGCCGTCGGCCTTGTGGAAGAAGCCGTCGAGCCGCCCGGCGGCCACCGCACGTCCGCCCATCGCCTCGGCGAGTCCCTGGACGTCCTGCGGCACCATCCAGGTGTACGTGGCGCTCGTGCCCTGGGCGAACCCGCGGTCACCGCCCGGGCTGAACGGCGTGACCCAGGAACCGTCCAGGTTGCGCGCCTGGACGTACCCGTGGGTGCCCGCCCCGTCCGTGGCCGCGGGGTTGAAGACGTTGCGCCACCAGCCGCCCCGCTCGGCGAAGGCGGCGGCCTGCTCGTCGAGACCGAGCAGCTTCGCCCACCGGCCGAGCGCGTCGTCGGCGACCGAGTCCTCCAGGGTCTCCGCGGCGCCGCCCCAGCAGTGGCAGACGTCCTGCGCGGCGTACCCGGAACCCATGTACTGCGCCAGGTTGGGCCGCTGGCCGGTGCACTGGCCGGGGCAGCCCGCGTCGGAGAGGCCGTCGGGGTGCGGCACGGTGGCCTGCTTCGCCAGCGAGTCGAAGGCGCCGCGGTAGTCGAAGTTGCGCACGCCCATGGCGTAGAAGGTGGCGAGCGTGGCCGCCGTCGGGTCGCCGGTCATCACGTGGGTCGGGCCGTTGATGTGCACCCAGCGGTCCCAGACCCCGCCGTTCTGCTGGGCGAAGTTGTGGAGGGACTGCGCGAAGTCCCCGGCGATCCGCGGCTTGAGCAGGGCGAGGAGCTGGATCTGCGCCCGGTACTGGTCCCAGCCGGAGAAGTTGCTGTACTGCGCCCCCTGTCCGCGCGCGATCCGGTGCGGCCTGCCGTCCATGCCCGGGTAGCGGCCGTCGGTGTCACTGACCAGGTTGGGCTGCTGGAGGGAGTGGTAGAGCGCGGTGTAGAAGGCGGTCCGCTGCGCCTCACCGCCCCCGCCGACGCGCACGGAACGCAGTTCGCGGTCCCATGCCCTGCTGCCGGCCGCCGCCACCTGGTCGACGCTCGCCCGCGGCGCTATCTCCTCGCGGAGGTTCGCCTCGGCTCCCGCGAGGCTCACGTACGAGATGCCGAGCCGCATGTGGACATCGTTGTCGGTCCCGGTGTCGAAGCCGACGTAACCGCCGGAGCCACGGCCCGCGCGGTCGGCGCCCGTCGCGTACCCCTCGCCGCCACTGCCCGTGGTGGAGCCGGGGGAGAGGGTGCCGTCCTGCCAGGTGCCCGTGGACGAGAAGGCACGGTCGAACGAGGCACTGAAGTGGAGCCGGTAGTAGCTCTTGCGGTTGTTGACACCGCCGTTGGCGCGCCGGCCGCAGAAGGCACCCGTCAGCACCGACCCGGTCACCTTGCGCTTCGCCCGGTCGATCCTGACCTCCGCGTCCTCGCTGCCGTTGAGCGAGTTGGAGACCCGGAAGAGCAGGTTGGCGGGCTTGTCGGCGGGGAACGTGAAGTCGGCGACACCGGCCCGCTGCGACACCGCGAGGTCGGCGCGGGCGCCGGAGTCGAGACCGACGGAGTAGCGGCCCGGCACGGCCCGCTCGTCGGCGTGCGAGAAGCCGGCCGCGTAGACGGAGTCCGTGGTGTCCGCCGAGGGCGAGGAGGTGACGTCCCCGACGAACGGCATGATCGGTACGTCGCCCGCCGCGCCCGGGTTGCAGCCCGCGCCGTTGACGTGGGTGAGGCTCAGCCCGCGCAGCCGGGTCACCCCGTACTCGTAGCCGTTGGCCGCGCCGGTGCTGGTCTGGTCGCCCCTGGTACTGGTCGGGGACCAGCCGATCATGCCGTACGGGAGGTTGGCGCCCGGGTAGGTGTTGCCTCCGTTCGCCGTGCCGATCAGCGGGTCCACGTACGTGGTGGGACGGGCCGGCGCCGCGGTGGAGGCGTCGGCCGCCGAGGAGACCGGGCCGGGCAGTGCGGCGGCGAGCGCGGTCGTCAGCGCGAGAGCGGCGGCTCTCCTGCCGAACCTCCGCCCGGCGACGGTGGATCTGAGGACCATGTGCGAGGGAACCTTCCGTGTGGACGGGCGCCGGGGCCGGCCGCCTGACGACGGGCCACCCCCGCAAGAGCCGCCGCCGAGCGTAGACCGCCACCCCACCACCCCCGATGAACGCCCGATGAACCCCCGCCCCACACGACCGGCACGCGACAGCAGACTGGTGGCCCCGTAAGGGGCGCGGGGAACGGCGCGCTCAACCCCACACAACCGGCACGCGACAACAGGCCGGTGGCCCCGCAGGGGGCGCGGGGAACGGCGCGCTCAACCCCACACAACCCGCACGCGACAGCAACCGTGCGGAGCACCGAGGCCAGGACAAGGCGAACGCAGGGGCCCCGCCACCTCCCGGCGACGGAGCCCCACGCCAAGACGGCGTCACGCCGTATGCAGCGTCAACCCATACCGGTTGAGAATCTCATTGATCGGCTGGTACCACGTCTCGCCCCCGGTGGAGCAGTTGCCCCAGCCCCCGGACGTGACGCCCTGCGCCTGGTCCCCGCTGATGAAGGAGCCGCCCGAGTCGCCCGGCTCCGCGCAGACACTGGTCTTGGTCATCTGACGCACGGCACCCTGGCTGTAGTTGACCGTCTCGTTCTTGGCCAGCACATTGCCGCAGTGCCAGTGCGTGGTGGATCCCGACCGGCAGATGGAGGCGCCGACCGGCGCCTCGTTGGAGCCGCGCACGAGCTGGTCGGAGACGGTGCCCCAGCCGAGCACGACCGGCACGGTCCACCAGCCGCTGCCGACGTTGACCCAGGCGTAGTCGTTCTCCGGGAACGAGGACCCCTGGATGTTCCCTATGTACGAGCGGTCCCAGCCGCTCACACCCTGCCCCGCCCCACCGCAGTGCCCGGCGGTGACGAACCCGCCGTGCACCGAGAATCCGATGGAACAGCGGACGTTGCCGGTGTAGAAGGGGTCGCCCCCGACCGTCCCGGCCGCGAAGGTCTCGGGTGCCTTCGCGGTCTTCTCGACGGTGACGGGACCCGCGGCGCGGGCCTTCGCGAGGAACGCCTGGACATCGTTGTCAGCTCGCTGTGCGGCCACCACGCCCACGACGACCGAGCTCGACTCGGCGTCGACGTACCAGTTGCTGACTCCTTCCGGCGCGTCCAGCTTGTCGATGCGCGCCTTGGCCGCGTCGAGCTGCCGGGCGCTGTGCTCGACGGTGCGGACGGCCGCCCCGGTCGCACGGACGGAGTCGAGGGTGGCGGCGGACGCGCCGGAGGTGACGGCGACGGTCAGCTTCCCGCTGTCGGCGTCGAACCAGGAGCCCCCGTACGCGGCTCCCGCCGCGCGCACGGCCTTC
Organism: Streptomyces sp. NPDC002701; assembly: GCF_042889045.1. Taxonomy (NCBI): domain Bacteria; kingdom Bacillati; phylum Actinomycetota; class Actinomycetes; order Kitasatosporales; family Streptomycetaceae; genus Streptomyces; species Streptomyces sp. NPDC002701. Next base: position 47,021 of record NZ_JBIAQL010000033.1, on the reverse strand, counting down.
GGTTCGGCGGCGGTCGCCTTCTTCTCGGCGGCGAGTCGCGCCTCGGCTCCGGCCTTCGTCAGGCCGAAGTCCCGCTGCATGGCGTCGAGGAGGGCGGCGGAGGCCGGGGCCTCGGAGGTGGGGGCGGCTTCGGGGGCGGGGGCGGCCGAGGCGGGTCCGGCGCCGACGGCCGCCCAGGTGCCGATCAGGAGGAGGGAGGCCAGACCGGTGCTCATGCTCGTAGTGCGTCTCAAGGCGATGGCCCTTCGTTGTTCCAGCAAGGTGGGGGAGGAACAGCTGAACTGTGAGAGCGCTCTCAGGGAATGCGGAGCAGAGCTTAGCGGCAGACTGTCGTCAGGTACATACCAAAAACGGGCGCCGTCGGCGGACAGTTCGCGGGACGCGGATCAGCGGGTGGCGGGGATGCCGTACGCGCGCTCCACGCGCAGCCTCAGGACGAGCCGGCCGTCGCGCACCATGGCGGCCCGGTAGTCGTCCCAGTCGGGGTGCTCCCCCTGCACGTCGCGGTAGAGACGGATCAGCTCCTCCACGGTCTCGTCGCCGGGCTCGCGGGCCACGGGCGAGAGGTCGGCGAGGCCCTCGACGACGGTGTAGGCCCAGCGGTCCGCGCTGGTCACGTGGTACGAGACCCGCGGGTCGCGGCGCAGGTTGCGCGTCTTGGCGCGGCCGTCGGTGAGTGAGACGCGCACGATCCGTTCGTCCGGGTAGTACGCGTGGTTGACGTTCGACAGCTGTGGGCGGCCGTCGCGCTTCAGGGTCGTCAGTACTCCGCCGTCGTACGCGGAGAGGAGTGCGAGCAGTGCGTCCTGGCCGGTGTCATCCGTCATGCGCCCCTCAACGCCCGGCACGGCGCCGGGCATTCCGCCCACCCGCCCCCGTCCGCCCGGACGCGGGCGTACACCGCGTCCGCGGGCTTACACGGCGTCAGCGCGCGTACACCGCGTCCACAGGGGTACTCCGTGGACGGAACGTGGCGCGACGACCGGAACCGCCGCGCCACGCTCTGCACACCGTCGCGGTACCCGGCGGCTCGAGTCCCGATTGGGAGGCGGCGGTGCCACCGCCGCCCGAGCCGCTGCCGCTGCCGCCGAGCGCCGTGAGCACGGCGGTGTGGGCGGGCTTCTTGTCGTAGTTGCCGTCCAACAGCAGCGGCGTGCCGCTCGCCCGCAAGGAGTACTTGTCGGTGTCGGTGACGGTGACCTGCGCCGAGGGAGGCACTGTCGAAGTGCGGGGCGAAGACGGCGATGGGTGGTGGCGCCGGTACCAGGATCCGCGGTCCTGCCCACAGGAGAGATCTGGTTGCCCGGGTGTCCGTGGCGCACTGTGGACCCATGGACACCACCCAGCAGTCGAAGCAGCCGGAGCAGCCGGGGGTCAGGATCCGCGTGACACCCCTGCGTCGCCTCAGCGGAGGCGCGTACGTGCCGCGCGGCAGTCGGGCGGCAACCGCGCAGGCGGTGCCGGCAGCCGACGACGGCGCGTGCACCCGCGGCCGGGAGCAGACCGCGCGAACGGGCGCCCGGCGCCCGCCCCGTGACTGAGTCCCGGAGCCCACGACCGGCCCCGGGCCCCTCGGCGCGCCGGGCGCGGCCTGGTTCCGCGGTGGCGCACACGACGGCGGCTGTCCGACACCCCAGGGTGTCGGACAGCCGCCGTCGTGCTCGGTCGCGGAGCCGGACCGTCGTGGCGGGTCAGTCCGCCGTCCGGTCCGATCCGGCCAACTGCCGTACGTCGGGCCGCGGCCGGGGCCGCATCGATGCCAGGAGCGTGACCAGTGCCGTAAGGGCCGCCAGCGCGGCGAGCACGGCCATGAGCCCTGCGAGCCACGGCGGTGCGAGGGTCAGGTCCAGTGCCCGGGACAGACCGGGCGACGTGATGCGGCCTTCGAGGAGCTGTGCGACGGCGAGCGCCGACGGCACCGCGATCCCGAGGGCGAGCACCGGGATCCTGCTCCGGCGCGACAGGGCCAGGCCCACGAGGACGCACAGGACACCGGCGCCGATCGCGAACCCGTAGGCGGCGACGGAGGCTCCGTCCCGGCTCGGTGGGACGTGGGCCACACCGCACACCACGAGGAGCAGGGCGGCGAGCAGGCGCGGCCACGCCGGAGAGTCGTCGTTCCTCGCCGTCCGGCCACGGCGTGCCCGGGCGGTGCGGCCGAGGGCGACGGTGCCGCCCTCGGCGATGAGCCGGTCCCCGGCGGCGGGTCCGTTCCCGGACGAGGCGGCGCGCGCCGTGCCACCGGCCGGCTCCGCCGCGTCCCACGTCGGCGGCTTCGCCCGGTTCCGGTCCTCGCGTACGCCCTGTGCGTGCGCCATGCGGCCGATGAGCTCCACGAGTTCCTCGACCGGACGGCTGGTTGCGGCCGCCCGCACCGCGGCCTCGCCGCAGTGGGCTTCCAGCGGGGGCCGGTGCAGCAGTGCCATCAGCTTGGTGACCTCCTCCACGGGCCGGCCCTCGGCCGCCGCGCGGATCGTCTCGTCGGCGCTGTCGGCGTTCCTCGGGGGCCGGGTCAGCAGGGCCACCAGCCGGCTCACGTCCTCCACGGACCGGTCCGTACCGACCGCCCGCAGCGCGTCGACCGTGGCTCTCGCGTACTCCGGTGACTGTTCCAGCAGTTCGATGAGCTGGATCACCTCGTCCAACGGGCGGTCGGCCACCGCGGTGTGGACGAGCCCGTCGACCGGGTTGTCGTACGCGGGGTCGGGCTCCACCGGGGGTTCGGCGGGCTCGGCGGGTGCCTCGTCGGGTGTCTCGTCGGCCCGGTCGACCGGGCCACGGCGGTACGCGGGGTCGGCCTCGCCGGTCCCGTCGGGACCGTCGATGTCGTCCACGGGGCCGCGGTACCGGCGGTCGCGCTCGTCGGCCGGGTCGGTGCGCCGAGGACGCGCCCGCTCGGCCGGGGCCGCGTACCGGTGCTCCAGTTCGTCGGCCGGGTCGGGGTACGCGGGCTCCATCTCGTCGGCGGGGTCGGCGTACCGGTGCTCGACGGCGTCGGCCCGCTCGGCGTACCGGGGCTCAGCCCTGCGCGTCGCCCTGTCCCGCGCCTCGTCGGGCGGTGTGTGCCAGGGCGCGGAGACGGGTGGCGGCGGCATGGGGGCCTCGACCACGCGCTCGGGGGATATGCCAGGTCGATCGGAGTCGAAAGGCGAACGGGTTGTCATACTCGGCTCCCTTACGAAGGGTGCAGTCGCTGTCGTGGCCCGGACGCGCGGCCCGAGTTGCTGTGCGACCTTTCTAAGCGCCCGCGCCGAACGCCGCCATCGGGATGAGGCACACGTGTGACGCGGGGCGGGGCCGGACCCGGCCGCCGCGTCAGTCGTCGGGGGTGCCGTACAGCCACAGCCGCAGCAGCCGGCTCAGCCCCGGCATGATCACGTAGGTGAGCAGGGGCAGCAGCACCACCGGGAAGACGGCGGCCCGCAGGGGCAGCGGCCACGAGGCCGTACCCGGTGCCGCCAGCCACTGGATCAGGAGGGTCAGCGGATAGGCGCCCACGAAGGTCGTCAGGACCATCTTCCAGCGCGGCGGGGCCTTCACCGTGGTGCCGGGGAGACGGAACCAGCTCTCCAGACCGGTGGTCGACTGGCGTTCGTCACGGACCTCGGTGGCGATGCCCTCGATCCGCGCGTGCCACCGCGCCCGCTCCGGCGAGACCAGCCAGTCCGTCAGCCGCTGCGGATCGGAGAAGCGCAGCACCGCGTGGAACCGGTGTCCTGGTTCCGGGCGCAGCCAGGACACCCCCTGGCTGCCGGTGAACCGGGAGACACAGCCGGTGACCCCCCGGGTCCACTCCTCGAAGTCGGCCTCACGGCCGGGGCGTACCTGCCAGGTGAAGACCGTGGTGACGGGTTCGGCGCACGGGGCGGCCTGCGTGGTGCTCATGACCACGACGGGTTCCTTGCGTCACGCGGCTCATGCACGAACCGGCCGGGCGGGTCCAGCAGCCGCGGCCGGCCGCGGGTCCGCCCGCCGGGTCCGGCCGCCGGGCCTCAGTCGTCCACGTCGTGGACACCCGGGCTGACGATCTCGTCCAGTGCCCTGCGCACGGCCTCGTAGGTGTGTCCGCGCAGCTCGGCCTCGTGTGCGCCGTGCGGATCGCCGGTCTTGAGCTCTTCGCTCCGTGCCTTCCACGTCTGCTCCTCCCGGCCGGCCCAGGAGCGGGCCCGCCGGATGCGGCGCAGGAGTTCGTCGGAATCCACCACATCAGTCATGAGATACGGGTACCCGCGCACGCCCTTCGGACGAGTCGGGATCCGTGTCGCGTCTGTGAACGCGATGCGGACATGACGCGGAGAGGGCCACCCGCCCTCCCCGCGGACGCCGGACAGTCCTCCTCGCGGACGCCGGACAGCCCTCTCGCCCCGCCCCGTGCGACCGGGACCTGCCCGGCACTCCGGCGGTCGACGCTCGGGCGGTCCGGCACTCCGGCGGTCCGGCACTCCGGTGGTCCGCGGCGGTCCGGACCGAGGTTGGGCGGTCCGACACCCCGACACCCCGGCGGTCCGGACCGGGGCCGGGCCCTCTCGTAGGTCAGGTCGTCGGCAAGCTCGAAAGGTTCGTCGACCGGCTGCCCGAGCCCCCCGTCAGCAGCCCGAGCACGGACGACAGGAGGTCCGGCACCGCGTCCACCACTCCCGGCACGTCGAGCGAGAGCAGCGACCCGATGAGGGTCTCGACCGATTCCCCCAGCTCGGCGTCCGCCGGCGTGAAGTCGTCCACCGCCGCACCTTCCGCCGCCGTTCCCTTCGTCGCCGTTCCCTTCGCCGTCGCGGAGCCGACCATCTCCCGTACCCGCTGCTGCAGGGAAGCGGTCGCGTCCTCCACGGCCTGCGCGTGCTCGTCGGCCTCGGCGGCGTCGAGAGGGCCCTTCCCTCTCTCCGCCAGGTCACCGAGCGCGGTCAGGAGCGGAGCGAGCGCCGCGGCGCGCTCGTCCCCGGCCGGCAGACCCAGCCGTTCGGGTGTCAGGTCCGCCGCGGAGAGCTCCCGTGCCGTGGCGCGGGCGTCCGGCGAACCGGGATGTGCGTCGACGGCGGCAGCGGCGCCCACCGGACCGAGGACGAGCGCGGCGCAGACGAGGGGCGGGAGGAGCAGGCCGCGAGATACCAGGGCGCGCATACGGGTTCCTTTCCAGAACGGCTGTCGTTGCGCTCACCGTGGAAAACACCCGGGCCCGCCGCAACCGGTCGCGCACCTGTGGCGAGGACCCAGCACACCGCCGTCACGCCTCCGACCAGGGCTTTTCTCTCCCGACCCGCCCACAGCGGGTACCCCCGTGGCGTACGCCGTCGGGGTACGGGGCCCGTCCCGCTCCTGAGGCATGCCGTCGCCGGCCCCCGGAGGTGTGCGCCGCTCAGGACTCCAGGAGGTCCGGCAGGTCCGCGAGCGCCGGCCACGCGTCCGGCCCGATCCGGCCCCGCCCCCACACGCGTCCGTGTACGTCATCGACCCACGTGCCGCCTCCTGCGCGGACCGGGAGCAAGCCGGTCACCCGCGCCTTCCGCGCCGAGGTGACGTCAGTCGAGGATGTGCCGCAGGTAGGCGCGGGGGTCGGCGAGGTAGCGGCGCCAGTGGTCGACCAGCGCGAGCTCCTGCCACGCCACCCGGCGCATGCCGTGGTCGCCGACCTCGACGATGTCCGCGCCCGGCAGCGCGGTCAGCAGAGGGGAGTGGGTGGCACACACGACCTGCCCGCCCGCCTTCGCCAACTGGTCGAGGTGGCCCAGCAGTTCGAGGCACGAACCGAACGAGAGCGCCGCCTCCGGCTCGTCCAGCACATACAGTCCCGGCTGGTGGAACTTGCCCCGGAACGCCGCGAGGAACCCCTCGCCGTGGCTGACGGACTCCGGCGCGAAACCCTCCCGGCCCAGCGCGTCCATGGCCGTCTCGGCCCGCAGGAAGAAGCCCTTGCGGGCCGACCAGCTGCCGAGCATCCGCCGGCCGCGTGCCGCGGCGTCGAAGCGGATCCGCTCGCCCAGCACCGACTTGGACCGCCGGCTCGCGTAGCGCCAGTCGTGCGAGCCGCCGTACGGATCGAGCCCGAAGCCCTCCGCCAGCGCCTCGACCAGCGTCGACTTGCCCGAACCGTTCTCCCCCACGACGAAGGTCACCGGCGCGGTGAACCGCATCCCGTCCGCCAGCAGTCCGCGCACACAGGGCACGGACCAGGGCCACTCACCTTCGTCGTACGAAGCCACGTGTGCGTACGCGCGTTCGATGATCACGCGTCGAGTGTTCCACAGCGGGCCCGGGCCGATCCGGAGGAAGCGCCCTAGCTGTCGGCCTTCTTGTCCTTGAGGCGGGCTGCTTCCCTGCGGACCTCGGCCTGGGTGGCGCGCTCCTTCTGGAGCCACTCCGGAGAGTCCTGCTTCAGCGCCTCGATCTGCTCCGTGGTGAGCGCGTCGGTCACCCCGCCGCGCGCGAGCCCGGAGATGGAGACGCCGAGCTTCGCCGCGACCACCGGCCGGGGGTGCGGGCCGTCGCGCCGCAGCTCCTGCAGCCACTCGGGCGGGTCGGCCTGGAGCGCGGTGAGCTCGGAGCGCGAGACGACACCTTCCTGGAACTCGGCGGGTGTGGCCTCGAGGTACACACCCAGTTTCTTCGCCGCGGTCGCGGGCTTCATCGTCTGGGTGTTCTGGTGCGACGTCATACGGCCAAGGGTATCGAGCGGGTGAACCACCGCCGACCACGCCGGGTAACCTGGCCAGGTGACAGGCTCGGAAGACCCCTCCCCGTTCCGGCTCGCGTATGTCCCGGGAGTGACCCCGGGCAAGTGGGTGCGGATCTGGAACGAGCGGCGGCCCGACGTCCCGCTGGCGCTCCTCGCGGTCTCCGCCGCCGAAGCCTTCGACGTGCTGCGGGGCCACGGCGCCGACGCGGGTTTCGTCCGGCTGCCGGTCGACGGTACGGACCTCAGCGCGATCCCCCTCTACGCCGAGACCACCGTGGTCGTCGTCCCCAGGGACCACGTCGTGACCGCGGTGGACGAGGTGACCACCGAGGACCTGGCGGACGACGTCGTGCTGCACCCGCTCGACGACACCCTCGACTGGGAGCACCCGCCGGGCCGCCCCGCGATCGAGCGCCCCGCGACGACGGCCGACGCGGTCGAACTGGTGGCGGCGGGCGTGGGCCTGCTCGTCGTCCCGCAGTCGATCGCCCGTCTCCACCACCGCAAGGACCTCACGTACCGGCCGGTCACGGACGCCCCCGGGTCCCGGGTCGCCCTGTCGTGGCCGCAGGAGCGGACCACGGACCTGGTGGAGGACTTCATCGGGGTCGTCCGGGGCCGGACGGTCAACAGCTCCCGGGGCCGCACACAGCCCGCCGCCGAGCAGCAGGCCGCCCGCCCCGCGGACAAGGCCGCCCCCCGACGGGGGCCCGCCGCGGGCAGGACCGGCGGCAGGAATCCCCGGACGGGCTCGGGCCCGTCCAAGGGCGCCAAGGGTGCCAAGGGCGCCAGGCGGGGCAAGCCCCGCGGTCGCTGAGCGGTTCCGCCCCGTGCGGGGCGCGGGGAGCCGCGCGCCCGGCCCTCACCGGGCCCGTGGGTTCATCACAGGCGCTACAGCCGGTCCGAGGCGTCGTCCGTGTCGCGTACGAGCCCCGCCACGTGGTCGGTGATGGTGTCGAGGATGTCCGCCCACGCCGCGTCGTCGCCGAGCACGAGGAAGTTGAGGGTCAGCCCGTCGGTCATGGCGGCCAGATAGCGGGCCAGCACCGGGACGGGTACACGGAGTGCGAAGTCCATGTCACGGCCGAGCTGTTCGACGAGTTCGGCGTAGGTGTCGGAGTACAGCTCGTACTGCCGCCGGGCGAGATGCTCGAACCCCGGCTCGCGCAGGGCGTACTGGGTCAGCTCGTAGGTGAGCATGTGCTCGCCCGGGTGGGCGGACACATGGTCCCAGTAGGCCCGGAAGCCGGCCGCGACGGTCTCCCTCAGGGTGGCCCGCGGCCGGATCGCCTCGCGCACCACCGTGACGGAGTGACTCGTGATCGTCTCGATGACGGACTCGATCAGGGCCTGCTTGGAGTCGAAGCAGTAGTGGAAGACGCTCAGTGACACGCCCGCCTCGGCCGCGATGGACCGGGTCGTCGTCCTGGGGACGCCGTCCCGGGTCATCGCGCGGATGGCCGCCTCGGTGAGCTGACGGCGCCGCTCGGCCGACGGCATCCGTGCCATGGGGCCCCTCTCGTCCGGCGGCCACGTCTCTGCGGGACCCGTCCCGGTGGCCGTCAGCGGCTGTGGACACCCATCTCGTACAGGGAGTAGCCCCAGTCGGTCCCGCGTTCCAGCCCGTGGACGCGTACGTAGCGGGCGGGTACGCCGGAGAACAGGGCCGTGTCGAGGCCGCCGTCCCCGGCGGTGGTGGACCACACGGACCGCCAGTTCGTGCCGTCGGCGGAGACCTCCACGCGGTACGACTTCGCGAAGGCGCGCTCCCAGTCGAGGGTGACGCGCCCGACCGTGCGCGTGGCGCCGAGGTCGACGCGGAGCCACTGGTCGTCGCTCCAGTCGCTGGCCCAGCGCGTGTCGCCCTTCCCGTCCACGGCCCGGCCGGGCGCGTAGCTGGTGAAGGGGTTCGACTCCGACGAACTGGCCGTGGCGGGCGCGTCCTTGGCGAGGTTCACCGCCGCCTCGTGCCGCTCCGACGCGCCCCAGGTGCCGAGGTAGGACTCGGCGCCGCGGAACAGGTCGTCCACGACCCCCTGGCCCGCGACGAGCCGGATGTCCTCGATCCAGTCCGGTACGAGACCGTAGTGGGCGGCCCCGTCGGTGTTGATGTCCCAGGTGCGCTGCCCGGTGGTCTGCCGGTCGAGCACAGCGGTGCCGTCGGCGCTGCGGAACGGGTACCGCACCGGGTCGGACGTGTCCGCGCCGCGCGGGGCGGGCCAGCCGCCGACTCCGTTCATGTCGGTGCCGTAGCCGTAGCCCACGTCGTACTTGTCGCGCAGGGCCTTCGTGCGCTCCGCCTCCGCGCCGAACTGCTCGGAGCCGTGCATGTACTGGGCGATGAAGCCGCCGAGGCGGTAGACCCGCTCGGTCCAGTTCAGGTCCATCCAGCTGTGCGAGGAGACGACACCGGGGTAGGACTCCGCCTCGAAGAGGTCGAGGGCCCGTCCGGTGGCCTTGACGCTCATGTGGTCGATCTCGAGCATCATCCCGCGCTCCATCAGCCCGCGCACGGCGTGCTCGCCGAGGTCGGTCAGCCCGCGCTTGTTGCACTGCGCGTCCTCGTCGTACTCCGGTACGTCGACGCCCGCCGGCAGTTCCTTCTCCGCGTTCGGCGCCGACGCGCCCCCGATGGGGTTGTCGTGCTGCGGGCCCGTGCACTTCTCGGTCTGCCAGAAGGTGCCCGTCGACAGGAACTGGCCGACGTTGATCGCCGTGCCGAGGGTGCCCTCGTCGAAGCGGACCCCGCACAGGGCGTTGTCGAACTTGTGGCACAGGAACATGCTGCGTACGCCGAGGTCGTACAACTCGTCCAGTCCGGCGTCGATGTCGTCCTTGTCGCACTGCGCGATGTCCAGGACCTGCTTGCAGCCGAACGGCTCGGACGTCTCGACGCCGAGGACGACGGCGAGCTTGCCCTGTTCGATCACGTCGCGGGCCTGCGCGCTGTCGGTGACGATCCGGAACCAGCCCTTGCCCGGCCCCCCGTACATGGCGTCGACGTAGTCCTGCATGTCGTAGGTCAGTTTCGCCTGCAGCCGGATCGAGGTCATCTCGTCGCAGCTGCGGTCCTTGAACGGGTAGACCGAGCAGATCACGCCGTTGGTGACGAGGTCGTTCACGAGAACGCGCTGGCCACCGCGCCAGGCCCGTTCGACCCAGGCGTAGTAGTTCTGCTGATGGGTCAGCGAGTCGTGGGCGGGCCAGTCCGCGAACGTGGGCCAGCCGTCGGGGTCGTGCCTGCCGTCACCGCCGTTGGTGATGAAGTCGAAGATCGCCAGCGAACCGTCGGGGTAGTGCTCGGGACAGTCCTTGAGGGCGTCGGCGATCCCCGCTTCGGAGAAGGGCTTCCCGCAGATGAGCCGGCCGCCGAACGCCTCGTTGGCCATGATGTGGTTGTGCGCGTCGACGAACCCGCGCACCTCGCCCTGGGGTCCGGTGCCCTTGAAGGGCTCCCCGGTGACGTTGATCTGGGAGTCCGGGGCGGGCCGCGCGGTCGGGTCCCACCAGTCCGTCCCGGCTGCGGAACTGGGCGTCGGGCCGAGGGCCATGGCCAGCACGACGAGCAACAGCGACAGGACCGTGAGAGGTCTGCGCCGGTGGAGAGGCTGTCGGGTCATGGTCATCACCCACGTCTTCGGTCGGCGGCGGTCGGCACGGTCCCGGCCTTGCGGCACTTGTCATGACTCCTGCAAGTACGCACACGAGAATCCCGACAACCCCGAGGAGAGTCAAGGGGTCCAGGACACCTGACCTGATTCCCCCTCAGCCCCCGTCCGGGCCCCGCCAGGACGGGGGGAACCGCGCGCACGGCCCCCACGGGCAGGACCCGGATGGTAGAAGCAGACCATGACCACTTGTTCCACCAGGACACGCACCAGCACCTGGCCCGCCCCCGCCCGCACCTCCTCCCCGGCCGGCACACGATGACCGCGGGCATCGACACCCCCGACCGCAGAGGCCGTACCGGACTCGACCAGGTCGGCCTGGACCTGACGGGCAACCCCCGCGTCAAGGTGCGGGACGTCCAACTGCTGTCCTGCCACTGGTACGTGGAGCGCACCACGACCTTCGACCTCCAGCTCGCCGACGGCACCTGGTCGACCCAGGAGCGCGAGACGCACGACCGCGGCAACGGCGCCACGATCCTGCTGTACGACACCGCGCGCGAAACGGTCCTCCTGACCCGCCAGTTCCGCTATCCCGTGTACGTCAACGGCCACCCCGACGGCATGCTCGTCGAGACACCGGGCGGTCTGCTCGACGAGGACGACGAACACCCCGAGGTCGCGGTGCGGCGCGAGGTCGTCGAGGAGACCGGGCACACGGTCGGCGAGGTCGAGCGGGTCTTCGAGGTCTACATGAGCCCCGGCTCGGTCACCGAGCGCGTGACCTTCTACGCCGCCTCCTACGGGCCGGCCACCCGGACCCACGAGGGCGGCGGGCTGGAGGAGGAGGGGGAGGACATCGAGACGGTCGAGCTGCCCTTCCGCCGGGCCCTGGACATGATCCGCACCGGCGAGATCGCCGACGCGAAGACCATCATGCTGTTGCAGTGGGCGGCGCTGGAAGGACCGTTCAGCACGGTGCGCCCTGATGCCTAGACCGCCCCGCCCGGTTCAGCGGAGCAGCAGCTGGACGAGGGCGACGGTGCCGACCGTCACGATGAGGACGCGCAGGACCACGGGGCTGAACCGGCGGCCCACCGAGGCTCCGAGCTGCCCGCCGAGCGCGGAACCGACGGCGATCAGCGCGACGGCCGTCCAGTCGAAGTCCGCGACGAAGAGGAAGAAGGTCGCGGCGACGGTGTTGACGACGGCGACGAGGACGTTCTTCACGGCGGTGAGGCGTTGCAGTGTCTCGTCCAGGAGCACCCCCATCAACGACATGTAGATGATCCCCTGGGCCGCCGCGAAGTAGCCGCCGTACACGCTGGCGAGCGTCAGCCCGACGAACAGCGGCGCTCCGCCGTCGCGGCGGCCGGGGGCCTGGTCCGGGGCGCCGGCGGTGGCACCGGCGGGTGTGTCGCTGGTGGCCTTCGCGCGGCGGCGGCGCAGGGACTTGGTGATCAGCGGCTGGAACGCGACCAGGACGAGGGCCAGGCCGACCACGACCGGCACGATCCGCTCGAACGCCGAGGCGGGCAGGGCCAGCAGGAGCACGGCGCCCGTGAAGCCGCCGAGCAGCGCGCCGACGCTCAGCCTGAGGATGCGCCGCCGCTGACCGCGCAGTTCCGCCCGGTAGCCGAACGCTCCGCTGACGGCGCCGGGGACCAGGCCGAGCGCGTTGGAGACCGTCGCGGTGACGGGCGACAGACCGGTGGCCAGCAGGACGGGAAAGGTGATCAGGGTCCCGGAGCCGACGACGGTGTTGACGCCGCCCGCCGCCACGCCCGCGGCGAACACGGCGACGCCCTCCATGGGCGTCACGTGGCGCCCCGCCGTGCGGGGCGCGGGCGGCGGGTCACTCGAACCGGGAGATGTCGCCGGCTCCCTTGCGGATGATCTCGGCCTCGCCGCTGGAGAAGTCGATGACCGTGGTCGGCTCGGTGCCGCAGTCCCCGGAGTCGATCACCGCGTCGACGGAGTGGTCGAGGCGCTCCTTGATCTCCCAGCCCTGGGTCATCGGCTCGTCCTCGTCGGGGAGGAGGAGCGTGCTGGACAGGAGCGGCTCACCCAGCTCGGTGAGCAGGGCCTGGGCGACCGTGTGGTCGGGGATGCGGACTCCGACCGTCTTCTTCTTCGGGTGGAGCAGCTTGCGCGGGACTTCCCTGGTCGCGGGCAGGATGAAGGTGTAGCTGCCGGGCGTGGACGCCTTGACGGCACGGAACACGTCGTTGTCGACCTGCACGAACTGCCCGAGCTGCGCGAAGTTCTGGCACACCAGGGTGAAGTGGTGACGGTCGTCGAGCCGGCGGATGGAGCGGATCCGGTCGATACCGTCACGGCTGCCCAGCTGGCATCCCAGCGCGAAACAGGAGTCCGTGGGATAGACGACGAGCGCACCCGCGCGGATGGAGTCGGCGACCTGGGTGATGGTCCGCGCCTGAGGATTGTCGGGATGAACATCGAAGTACTTGGCCACCCGCCGAGCTTATGCCCCCCGCGCCCCTACGGCCGGAAGCGGGGCGCAGCCCCGCCCCGCCCCGTCAGGGGCGCGGGGAACTGCGCGCCCAGCTCCCACCGGCCCGCACCGGCCACACAACCGCACCTTCCCCCCCACCCGTTCCCCCCCGGCCGGAGGCCCCCGCTCAGTCCCGGAGCCGGTCGATCTGCCGGATCTTGTTGGTGGCGTCGAGCGCGGCGACCTTGTAGGACTCCGCGAGCGTCGGGTAGTTGAAGACGGCGTCGACCAGATAGTCGACCGTGCCGCCGCAGCCCATCACCGACTGCCCGATGTGGATCAGCTCGGTGGCGCCCGTGCCGAAGCAGTGCACGCCGAGCAGCTTGCGGTCCTCGGGGGAGACGAGCAGCTTGAGCATGCCGTGCGAGTCGCCGATGATCTGGCCCCGGGCCAGCTCGCGATAGCGCGAGACACCGACCTCGAACGGTACGCGGTCCTCGGTGAGCTGGTCCTCGGTCCGGCCGATGAAGCTGATCTCCGGGATGGTGTAGATGCCGATCGGCTGGAGGTCGTGCATCCGGTTCACCGGCTCCCCGCACGCGTGGTACGCGGCCGTCCGGCCCTGCTCCATCGAGGTCGCCGCGAGTGCCGGGAAGCCGATGACGTCGCCGACGGCGTAGATGTGCGGCACCTCGGTGCGGTAGTGCTCGTCGACCTTGATCCGGCCGCGCCTGTCGGCGGACAGGCCGGCCTTGTCGAGGTCGAGGTCGTCGGTGAGGCCCTGCCGGCCCGCCGAGTACATGACGGCGTCCGCCGGGATCTTCTTGCCGCTCTCCAGTATGGTGAGCGTGCCCCGGGCGTGGCGCTCGACCGCGGCGACCGTCTCGCCGAAGCGGAAGGTGACCGCCAGGTCCCTGAGGTGGTACTTGAGCGACTCGATCACCTCGACGTCGCAGAAGTCGAGCATCCCGGGACGCTGTTCGACCACGGTGATCTTGCTGCCGAGGGCGGCGAACATGGAGGCGTACTCCATGCCGATCACGCCGGCCCCGACGATGACCATGGAGCGGGGCACCCGCTCCAGGTTGAGAACGTTGTCGGAGTCCAGGACGGTCATCTCGTCGAACTCGACGGTCGCGGGCCTGGCCGGCCTCGTCCCGGTCGCGATGACGATGGTGTCCGCGCTCAACAGCCGGTCGTTGCCGGTCACTTCGCGCAGGGCGACGGTGTGGTCGTCCACGAAGCGGCCGGTGCCCGCGAACAGGGAGACGTGGTTGCGGGCCAGCTGGCTGCGGATGACGTCCACCTCGCGGCCGACCACGTGCTGGGTGCGCGCGGTCAGGTCGGCGACGGTGATGTCCTCCTTCAGCCGGTAGCTCTGGCCGTAGAGGTCGCGTTGGGTGAGACCGGTGAGATAGAGGACCGCTTCCCGCAGGGTCTTGGAGGGGATGGTCCCGGTGTGGATGGAGACCCCTCCGACCATGTCGGGGCGGTCGACGACGGCGACCCGGCGGCCGAGCTTGGCCGCGGCGATGGCGGCCTTCTGGCCGCCCGGTCCGGATCCGATGACGAGCAAGTCGTAGTCGCGCACCACCGAAGTCTGCCAGCCGCGCCTGTCGCCCGAAAGGGCGAACAGGTGACGGTTGCCCTGCGGGCGGCTCACGCATCCCTCGCCGCCGCGGCGCGGTGGGGGCTGGCCGCGCAGTTCCCCGCGCCCCTTGAAAGCGGGGCTGCGCCCTGGCTTGTGCCGGTTCGCGGATTGATCGTCTCTGCGGCGCGGTGGGGGCTGGCCGCGCAGTTCCCCGCGCCCCTGAAAGCGGGGCTGCGCCCCTGCTTGTGTTCGCGAGGGCGGGGGAGTCTCTGAGCGGCCCCCGTCCCCGCCCCGTCAGGGGCGCGGGGAACTGCGCGAGCAACCCCCACCGGCCCGCAGCAAGCAACCCGCAGCCCGCCGCAGGCGTCACCGCGTCACCGTGTCACCGAGCGCGCGACCCGGAACCCCACGTCGTCGACCTGATAACTCGGGTGGCTGCGGCGCCGCGCCGAGGCCCGGCAGCTCCAGTGCTCGTCGAACCAGCCGCCACCGCGCAGCACCCGGTAGGTCCCGTACACCTCGGCGTCGTAGACGTCCCAGCACCAGTCCCAGACGTTGCCCAGCATGTCGTGCAGACCCCACTGGTTGGGGCGCTTGCCGCCCACGTCGTGCACGCGCTCCTGGGAGTTGTCCCGGTACCAGGCGATCTCGTCGAGCGGCCCGTACCGCGGTCCCGGTGTCCCGGCACGGCAGCCGTGCTCCCACTCGGCCTCGGTGGGCAGCCGGTAGCCGTCGGCGGCCGTGTCCCAGTCGATGCCCTCCCCGTCGGCATGGAAGGAGTAGGCGGGCGTGAGCCCCTCGTGCCGCGACAGGGCGTTGCAGAACCGCACCGCGTCCCACCAGGACACGCCCTCGACGGGCAGCTGGTCACCGTCGGCGCTGCTCGGCCGCTCCTCCGTGACCCGCGCGTACAGCGCCTGCGTGACAGGGAAGGACCCGAGCCGGTAGGGCGCGACGTCGACCGACCAACTGCGCCGCGTCCGCCGGTCCGACAGCGTGACCTGCCCAGGCGGCACGGCGATCATCTTGTACACCGAGCGTGTGTCCATGAGCAGGCAATCCTACTGACCATCTCGTAGGCCGGCGGCCCGTGACGGCACGTACCCCGCGGTTATGCCAGGATCAAACGGCTGGGCTCGTCCAGGTGCTGTCCGCGGCCGAGCGGGCCATGGCGTCCAGGGCGGCCGCGCTGTGCACGGCGTCCTCCAGCGTGGCTCCGTACGGGGTGCCCTCGCTGATGGAGCGCAGGAAGTTGTACGCCTCGATGACCTTGAGGTCGTCGTATCCCATGCTGTTGGCCGCGCCCGGCTGGAAGGCGGCGTACTCGCCGTGCCCCGGGCCGACGTACAGGGTGCTCACCGGCTGGTCCTGGAACGACGTGCCGCGGCTGACGCCCAGTTCACCCATACGACGGAAGTCCCAGGAGACCGCGCCCTTCGTGCCGTGGATCTCGAAGCCGTAGTTGTTCTGCTCGCCGACCGAGACCCGGCACGCCTCCAGCACCCCGCGGGCACCGGAGGCGAAGCGCAGCAGGCAGGAGACGTAGTCCTCGTTCTCCACCGGGCCGAACTCGCCGTCCGTGGACCGCGCGTGGCCGGCGGTGGCGCCGGTGGGCCGGGCCCGCTCG
Organism: Streptomyces sp. NPDC002701; assembly: GCF_042889045.1. Lineage (NCBI taxonomy): Bacteria > Bacillati > Actinomycetota > Actinomycetes > Kitasatosporales > Streptomycetaceae > Streptomyces > Streptomyces sp. NPDC002701. The sequence continues at coordinate 31,070 of NZ_JBIAQL010000033.1, read as the reverse complement.
GGGACGAAGACGGCCGTGTCCGCGGTCAGCGCCGCGATCTCGCCCAGCAGGAAGCGGGCCAGGTCGACGCCGTGCGAGGCGAGGTCGCCCAGTACTCCGCTGCCGCCGCGCTCCCGCTCGTACCGCCAGGTCAGGGCGCCCTCGGGATGGGCCGCGTAATCGCTGAAGAGGCGGATGCGCAGGTGCGTGACGCTGCCGATCTCCCCGGCGGCGATCAGCTCGCGGGCGGCCGCCACGGCGGGCGCGTTGCGGTAGTTGAAGCCCACCGTGCCCTGGACGCCCGCCTCGGCGACGGCGCCGGCGACGGCCCGCGCGTCCTTCGCGTCCAGGCCGACCGGCTTCTCGATCCAGAGGTGTTTGCCCGCCTCGGCCATGGCGACGCCGATCTCGCGGTGCAGGAAGTTCGGCGCGGCCACGCTCACGGCCCGGACCCGCGGATCGGCGGCGACCTCACGCCAGTCCCGGACCGCCGTGGCGAACCCGTAGCGCGCGGCGGCCTCCTCGGCCCGGCCCGGCACCTCGTCGGCGACGGCGATCAGTTCGGGCCGGACGGACAGCCCCGGGAAGTGGTGCGGCACGCGCGCGTACGCCTGGGTGTGCACCCGCCCCATCCAGCCGAACCCCACCACGGCGACGCCGAGCGTGCTTCCCATGAATGTCCCTCTTTGGATCGGTCCAGAGTCTTCGCGGCTCACACTGAAGTCCGTCACAGCAGGTGTCAACCCCTTTGACTTTCCGATGGGTCTTGTGGAACGGTCCATTTCATGAGACCACCGACCATCCGTGACGTCGCCGAACGGGCCGGAGTGTCGAAGTCCCTGGTCTCCCTCGTGCTGCGCGGCTCCGACCGGGTGCGCCCCGAGAGACGGCAGGCCGTCCTGGCCGCCGTCGAGGAACTCGGCTACCGGCCCAACGCCGCCGCGCGCAGCCTCAGCGAGCGCCGTGCCCGCCCGCAGGCCCTCGACCACGCCCGGTCGGGGGGCACCCCGCTGGTGGGCGTGCTGCTGAACGACCTGCGCAACCCCTGGTTCGTGGAACTGCTGGACGGCCTCAACTCCCTGCTGGACGCCCGCGGTCTGCACGTGCTGCTGGCCGACGGACACCTGAACCGGCGGCTCGGCGAGGACCTCACCCGCGTCTTCACCGACCTGCGCGTCGACGGGCTCGTCGCGGTCGGGACACTGCCCGATCCCCAGATGCTCCGTACGGCCGCCGAGCGGCTGCCGACCGTCGTCGCGGGAGCCCGCGAACCGGCGCTGCCCCGGGCGGACATCGTCGCCAACGACGACGAGGCCGGCGCCCGGCTCGCCACCGAACACCTCATCGGGCTCGGCCACCGGCGCGTCGCCCACATCGCCGGTCCCGGGATGGTCGGTGAACTGCGCCGCCGCGGCTTCGAGACGGTCATGCGCGAACACGGACTGGCCGGCACGGCCGTCGTGGAACAGGGCGACCTCACCGAGGAGGGCGGCTACCGGGCCACGGTCCGGCTGCTCAGCGGACCCCGGCGGCCCAGCGCCGTGTTCGCGTTCAACGACATCGCCTGCGTCGGCGCGCTGTCCGCCGCCGGGGAACTCGGCCTGCGGGTTCCGCGGGACCTCTCCCTCGTCGGATACGACAACACCTCTCTCGCCCGGCTGCGGCACCTGTGGCTCACCACCGTCGACGGCACGGGCCACGACGTCGGCCGCCGCGCCGCGCAGTGCCTGCTCGACCGGATCGACGATCCCGCCCGTCCCGGCCGGGTCGTCCTCAGCGCACCCGTCCTCGAAGTGCGGGGCACGACCGCGCCGCCCGCGGGGTAGAGCGCGCGGCGGCGGGCGGTGACATCCGCGTTCCGGCAACCCCGCGGCGGCCGACAGCTCTAGAGTGGACGGCTGTCGCACGGTTCATCGGATCCCTCCCCCTGGAGGAGCGCATGTCCCGCACACCGCCCCGGCGTTCCGCACTGCGCGGCCTGGCGGCCGTGGGGAGCGCCGTGATCGGGTTCGACCCCTTCACCCGGAGCCGGGCGGCGGCCACGCCCGGCGACGGCCGGCCGCACGACATTCCCGAACTTCCCGAGCTGGACGGAAGCCTGCACACCGACGAGGTCTCCCTGAGCGCCGCCGCCGACGACTTCGGGCACATCGTGCACCGCCGGCCGGCCGCGGTGCTGAGGCCGGGCTCGGTGGCGGACGTCGTGACCATGGTGCGGTTCTGCGGCGAGCACGGCATCCCGGTCGCCCCTCGCGGGCAGGGGCACGGCACCGGCGGCCAGGCGCAGGCCGCGGGCGGACTGGTCGTCGAGACGGCTCCGCTCGACGCCGTCGGACCCCTCGGGCCCGGCAGCACCGGCGTCCGGGTCGGGGCCGGCGCCAGATGGAGCGACGTCGCCAAGGCCACGCTCGTACACGGCCTGACGCCTCCCGTCCTCACCGACTACCTCGAACTCTCCGTCGGCGGCACGCTGTCCGTCGGCGGCCTGGGCGGACAGACCCACCGGTCCGGCGCCCAGGTCGACAACGTCCTGGAGCTGGACGTCGTCACCGGCGCGGGGGAGCTGCTCACCTGCTCCGCGCACCGGCACCGTGACCTGTTCCTGGCCGCGCTCGCCGGACTCGGCCAGTGCGCCGTGATCGTCGGCGCGACCCTGCGGCTGGTCCGGGCCCCCGAGTCCGTACGCCGCTACGTCCTGCCGTACGGCGATCTGCGGACCTTCCTCGACGACCAGCGCCTGCTCGTCCGGCAGCGGCGCTTCGCCTATGTCGAGGGCCAGGTCACCGAGGACCCCTCGGGAACCTTCCGCCGGTACGTCGTCGAGGCCGTGGCCTACGGACCTCCGGCGGGTGAGGAACCCGACGACACGGCGCTGCTGCGCGGCCTGCGGCACGACCCGTCGGGCGTGGAGATCACCGACCTCGCGTACTACGACTTCCTCGACCGGCTCGCCTCCGGCGTCGCCGCGCTCAAGGAGGCCGGGCTGTGGGCGTACGCGCATCCCTGGCTCAACCTGCTGCTGCCCGGCCGTGCGGCGGCCGATCTCGCCGGGCGGCTCCTCGACGCGCTCACCCAGGCGGACCTGGGCCCGGGTGGCGTGGTGCTGCTGTACCCGCTGGTCCGCGCGCGCGTCAGGGCCCCGCTGCTGCGGATGCCCGACGACCCCGTGCCGTACCTGCTGGCCGTCCTGCGGACCGCGCCGCCCGGGGACGCGGCCACGGTCCGGCGGCTGCTGGCCGCCAACCGGTCCGCCTACGACCTCGTGCGCGCGGCCGGCGGCACCCGGTACCCGGTCGGCTCCGTCCCCTTCGACGAGGCCGACTGGCGGCGCCACCTCGGTCCCGCCCGGCGCCGGCTGGCCGCGGCGAAGAAGACCTACGACCCGCGTGGGATCCTCGCACCCGGACAGGGGATCTTCCGACGGCCCGAGCGGAGAACCGGCGGCCGGCGGACCCGTCGCCCCCTAGGGTGACGGGCATGGCATGCCGCATCAGCGAACTGGTCATCGACGCCGTGGACCCCGGCCGGCTGGCCGCCTTCTGGAGCGACGTCCTCGGCTACGCCGAACTCGGCCGGGAGGACGACGGAAGCATCGAGATCGGCCCGCCCGACGCCGGTTTCGGCGGACCGCAGCCCACCCTCGTCCTCAGCCCGAGCACCGACCCCCGGCCGAAGAAGCTCCGGCTGCACATCGACGTCAGCCCCACCGACCGCGACCAGGACGCCGAGCTGGAGCGGTTGCTCGCGCTCGGTGCGAGGCCCGCCGACATCGGTCAGACCGGCACCGAGAGCTGGTACCCGCTGGTCGACCCGGAGGGCAACGAGTTCTGTCTTCTGCGCAGGCGGCTCCAGCCCTCGTGAGGTGACGCGAGCCGGTGCGCGGTGACGGCCGGACCGTTCACGGCTCCGGTCCGCGGGGCGAGGAGAGCTCGGCGACGGCCGCGGACAGCTGCTGACGCAGGGACTCGGGCAGCGGCTCGCCCCGGACGGCGGCCACCGTGCCCTCGGCGAGGTGGTGCAGCTTGATGTTGGCGTTCTGGGAGACCGTCACGAGAACGGTCCAGGCGTCCTCGGGGCTCAGTCCGAAGGTCGCCATCAGGACTCCGCGGGCCAGGTCGATGACCGGCCGGGTCTGCATGGCGCGCCGCAGCTGCCCGACCTCGACGCGGAGATCGTCCTCTGCGCGGAGATCGTCCTCGGCGCCGAGGGTGTCGGCGCCGTCGAGGGCGCCCTCGGACGACGGACTCTCCTTCATGGTGCTGTCCTTCGTGGTGCTGTCGTGCATGGTGCTGTCGTGCGTGGTGCCGTGCGTCGCGCCGGGGTCACCTGCGGGGGTGAGCACGGTCGCTGTGCCCGTGACGGTGAGCAGCCGTTCGACGGCGGGGCTCGCGGACCGGACGACGACCGTCCTGCCGTCCGCCGACGCCTCCCGATGGGCGAGGAGCAGGAGGTTGAGGCCGGAGCAGTCGCAGAAGCGGACGCCGGTCAGGTCGAGATCGATGCCGCGGGCCGACGCGGCAAGGGCTTCGTGCAGGGACCGCCGCAGCTCCGGACAGGTGTCCATGTCGATCTCGCCGACCGCCACGACGACCGTCCGCTCACCGGCGGGGTGTGCCTCCAGTCGCAAGGGGGTGGGCGGGCGCCCCCTCGGCGGTCCGAGCGACACGGGACGGGGGGGCGACGTGCCCGCCCACGGGCCGGGCAGAAAGCACTGGTTCCGACATGGCAGCCGCTCCCCGGGCATCCACCGTCACTGTCTCCTTCAGGTTCGGCTCCAGGGTTTCACACGTCAAGAGAAACATGAAAAGTAATTCGTCCTTTGGTTTACGTGAATCACAAGTCGTATGCTGCCTGGTATGGGTGGAGTACCTGAGACACATTCCGGCTGGACGTTCCTGACCAATCACGCCCGGGTGCTGGCCGCGATCGCCGACGACCAGAACATCCGCATCCGGGACATCGCGGCGCGCTGCCGGCTGACCGAGCGCGCGGTGCAGAAGATCATTTCCGATCTTGAGCAGGACGGCTACCTCACCCACACCCGGCAGGGGCGCACCAACGAGTACCGCATCCTGCCGGGGACGATCCTGCGCCACCCGGCCGACGCGGGTCTGACCGTCTCGGGTCTGCTCTCGGTGCTGGCCCGGCACGACGCCGAGCGCGACGCCGAGCACGAGGTGCGCCTGCGGGAACGCCGGACGGCCCCCGCCCACGGGCAGACCCCGCCCGCCGACACCTGACACCGGCGGGCGCCCGGCACGCCGACGCACATGTGTGGTTCCACCCGTACGGGGGACTGGCAGGTGTGGCGAAGACAGGACCCGGTCAGAAAGGCGTCACCCCATGAAGGACTCCGAACAGCGCAACCCCGTCGACCAGCACCCGCAGCCCGACTTCGCGCAGCAGGAACAGCAGCACCCCGGCTGGACCGGGCCGATGGACCCGCCGCCCGACCACGGTGAGGAGTCCTACGAGGGAAGCGGTCAGCTCGCGGACAGGAAGACGGTCCTGACCGGCGGGGACTCCGGTATCGGCCGGGCCGTGGCGCTCGCCTTCGCCCGCGAGGGCGCGGACGTCCTGTTCACGTACCTGCCCGAGGAGGCCGACGACGCCCGCGAGACCGCCCGGCTCGTCGAGGAGGCCGGCCGCAAGGCGGTCGCGGTGCCCTGCGACATCCGCGACGAGGAGCAGTGCCGCCGGCTCGTCGAACGCGCGGTCGCCGAGTTCGGGCGCATCGACGTCCTCGTCAACAACGCCGCGTACCAGATGTCGCAGCCCGACGGCATCGGATCCATCACCACGGAACAGTTCGACCGGGTGATGCGCACGAACCTCTACGGGATGTTCTGGCTGAGCAAGATGGCCCTGGAGCACATGCCCGCGGGCGGCTCGATCATCAACACCACCTCCGTGCAGGCGTACCAGCCGAGCCCGCACCTGCTGGACTACGCCATGACCAAGGGCGCCATCGTGACGTTCACGCACGGGCTGGCGCAGATGCTGGCCTCCGACGGCATCCGCGTCAACGCCGTCGCCCCCGGGCCCGTCTGGACGCCGCTGATCCCCGCGACGATGCCGGACACCACCGAGTTCGGCAAGCAGTCACCGATGGGCCGGCCCGCCCAGCCCGCCGAGATGGCACCCGCCTACGTCTTCCTGGCCTCCCAGCGGGCGAGTTTCATCACCGGGGACATCGTGAACGCCACCGGCGGCACGCCCCTGCCGTAAGGAGCGGGGGTGCCGTGTCCGCCGGAAGGGCGATCCTCCGGTGACCCGTCGCCCCGGTGCTTCGCCCGACGAGCAGGGGGAACTCGGGGCCCATGACTGGTAACGCAGGCGATCAGACGTCGTACTGGATCGAGACGGCACCCCCGGGTGCCCTCCACCCGCCCCTGGCCACGGACATCACCGTGGACGTCGCCGTGATCGGCGCGGGCATCGCCGGGCTCAGCACCGCCCGGGAGCTGGCCCGCGCCGGTCGCAGCGTGGCCGTACTGGAGGCCGACCGGATCGCCACGGGGGTCACGGGACACACCACCGCCAAACTCAGCGCCCAGCACAGCCTGGTCTACGAACAGCTGCGGCGCACCCGCGGTGTCGAGGCCGCGAAGCTGTACGGGCGCTCCCAGTCCGAGGCGATCCGCCACGCGGCCGCGATCGTGGCCGACCTGGGGATCGACTGCGACTGGGAGGACACCGACTCCTTCGCCTACACCCTGGAGTCCGGGCGGACCGAGGAGCTGAAGGCGGAGGCGGACGCCGCCCGCGCGGCCGGCCTGCCCGCGGAGTACGTGACCGGGACGGACCTGCCGTTCCCCGTCGCGGGTGCCGTCCGGGTGGCCGGGCAGGCCCAGTTCCACCCGCGGAAGTACCTGCTGGCCCTCACCGAGGACCTCCTCGGGCACGGCGCGCAGATGTACGAGCACACCAGGGTCGTCGGCCTGAAGGAGGGCGAGCCCTGCCGGCTCACCACCGAGGCGGGACCGACCGTGACCGCCACGGACGTCGTGGTCGCCACGCACTACCCGATCTTCGACCGGGCGCTGCTGTTCACCCGGCTCTCCCCGCACCGCGAACTCGTGCTGACCGCCCCCATGCCGGCCGGCACGGCCCCGCAGGGCATGTACATCACCCCGGAACAGAACACCCGCTCGGTGCGTACCGCCCCGTACACGGACGGACAGCGGCTGCTCATCGTCACCGGGGAGAGCTTCACCCCGGGGACGGCCGACACCGAGGAACGGTTCGGACGGCTCACCGCCTGGGTCACGGAACACTTCGGGCCGCTCGACTTCACCCACCGCTGGGCGACCCAGGACAACAGCACCACCGACTCCGTGCCGCTGGTCGGCCCGTTCCACGCGGGCAGCCGGCACACCTACGTCGCGACCGGTTTCGGCGGCTGGGGGATGAGCGGCGGCATCATGGCCGGCCGCCTCCTGTCGGACCTGATCACCGGTCAGGGCTCGCCGTGGAGCGAGCTGTACGACCCCCGGCGGGTGCGTACGGCCGTGCGCGAGGCACCGGCCTTCCTCAAGAACCAGGCCAAGGTCGCCCGGCACTTCGTCGGCGACCGGCTGCCCCCCACCTCGGGCTCGGTGGACGACCTCGCCCCGGGCGAGGGCGCGCTCGTCCGCATCGACGGACACCGCTGCGCCGCCTACCGCGACGACGCCGGAGAGGTGCACGCCGTCTCGGCACGCTGTACGCACCTGGGCTGCCTGGTCGCCTTCAACCGCGCCGAACGGGCCTGGGAATGCCCCTGCCACGGCTCCCGGTTCGACCCGGACGGACAGATCCTCCAGGGTCCCGCGACCCGGCCGCTGGAGAAGCGCGCCGTACCCGGCCCGGACACCGCGACGGACGCGCCCGCGGACGGCTCCTGAGGCGCGGCCCCGGCCGGCACCGGGTTTCCCGCAGCCGCCGCGGGGGACCCGGTACCGGTATCCGACCCAGGCAGCGACATCGACGCAGCCCCGGCCCCGTGCGGGACCGGGCGCAGAAGGAATGTGAGAGCCGTGACCGCGTACGGCAGCACCCAGGACACCACCCGCCGTCCCGAGACAGGCTGGGCGCAGGCCCGGCGCAGCCCCGACGGCGGCGTGCGCCTCTGCCTCCCGGCGACAGCCGACGGGCAGACGCGCCGCACGGCCGCCGGGCCCGAGGCGAACATCGTCAGGGGCGAGGACTGACCGGCGCCCCCACCGCGTGATCGACTGGTGAGGCCGGGAGCCCGGGGCTAACGTCGAGGTAGCGGACGTCCGAGACCGGACACCGCCAGGACACGAGCCGATCCCATGACGGGCGCACACGCGACACCTTCCGGCACTGCCGACTCCCCGGAGCGGGGCCGAGGCAGCGGAATCGCACTCCTCGTCATCGCGTCGTGCCAGCTGATGGTGGTCCTCGACATCACCATCGTCAACATCGCACTCCCGCACATCCAGAGCTCGCTCGGTTTCTCCACGGAGAACCTGTCGTGGGTGGTCAACGCCTACACGCTGACCTTCGGCGGGCTGCTCCTGCTCGGCGGCCGGCTGGGCGACATCCTCGGCCGCCGCAGGATCTTCGTCTTCGGTGTGCTGCTCTTCGTGCTGGCCTCACTGCTCGGCGGACTCTCGCAGGAGTCCTGGCAGTTGCTCGCGGCACGCTCGCTGCAGGGTGTCGGCGGAGCCATCGCCTCCCCGACGGCCCTGTCACTGATCACCACGACCTTCCGCGAAGGACCCGAGCGGAACAGGGCGTTCGGCGTGTTCGCCGCGGTCTCGGCCGGCGGCAGCGCGATCGGCCTGCTCGCGGGCGGCCTGCTGGTGGAGTGGCTCGACTGGCGCTGGGTCCTGTACGTCAACATCCCCATCGGCCTGCTGATCGCGCTCGCGACCCCCCGCTGGATCCGGGAGTCCGAACGCACACCGGGCCACTTCGACCTCCTCGGCGCACTCACCTCCACCGCGGGCATGGTGCTGCTCGTGTACGGCTTCATCCGCGCCTCGGAAGAGGGCTGGAGCGACGGACCGACCGTCGGTGCCTTCGTGGCGGCCGTCGTGTTTCTCGGCGCGTTCGTCTTCGTCGAGAGCCGGTCGAAGCAGCCCATCACGCCCCTGTGGATGTTCCGCGACCGCAACCGCGCCGGCGTCTACGCGATCATGCTGAGCCTGGCCGCGGCGATGTTCGGCATGTTCTTCTTCCTGACGCTCTTCGTGCAGAACGTCCTCGGCTTCAGCCCGCTGCGGGCCGGCCTCGCCTTCCTGCCGGTCAGCGCCATCATCGCGGTGGGCGCGGCGGTCGCCTCACAGCTGCTGCCGAAGTACGGACCCAAGCCGTTCATGACGGTGGGCGCGATCCTGTCGGCGATCGGACTCGGCTGGCTGACCCTGACCGAGGTCGACAGCACCTACGCGGGCAGCATCCTCGGGCCCATGCTGGTCTTCGGCTTCGGCATGGGACTGAACTTCGTGTCGCTCACACTGATGGCGGTGTCGGGCGTGGCGGCGCGGGAGGCGGGCGCGGCCTCCGGGATCCTCAACGCCACCCAGCAGGTGGGCGGTTCACTCGGTCTGTCGGTACTCGTCACCGTCTTCGGCACGGCCAGCCGCAACGAGGCCACCGAGCAGGTACGCCGGTTCATGGCCGAGGCGACTCCCGCCCAGCGCCTGGACTTCCGCAGGACCAGGGAACTCCCGCCGCCCTGGAGCGACCAGGTGCTGACGTCGGGCATCTCGAACTCCTTCGTCGTCGCCGCCCTCTTCGCCGTGGCGGCGGCCCTGGTCGCCCTGTTCGTCATCCAGGTACGCCCCGACGATCTCGAACGCCTCCAGGGCAACGGCACCTCGTAGCCGCCGGTGCGCTCCGGTCCGGTGCCGGGGACCGGTCAGGGGAGCGGCTGGTCCGCCCAGATGACCTTGCCCGCCGGGGTGTAGCGGGTGCCCCAGCGTTCGGTGAGCTGGGCGACGAGGAACAGGCCGCGTCCGCCCTCGTCCGTCGTCGCCGCGTACCGCAGGTGCGGCGAGGTGCTGCTGCCGTCGAAGACCTCGCAGATCAGACTGCGGTCGAACAGCATACGGACCCGGATGGGGCCGTTGCCGTACCTGATCGCGTTGGTGACCAGCTCGCTGAGGATCAGCTCCGTCGTGAACGCCATGTCCTCCAGGCCCCAATCCGTCAGCTGCCGGGTGACCGCGGCACGCACCTCGCCGACGGCCGACGGTTCGGAGGGCACCTGCCACTCGGCGACGCGGTCGGGGTCCAGCGCCCGTGTGCCCGCGACGATCAGGGCGATGTCGTCGGCCGGCTTGGGCGGGAGCAGGGCGTCGAGGACCGCCCGGCAGGTGTCCTCGGGCGACCGGTCGGCTCCGACGAGCGCGGTCCGCAGCAGTTCGAGACCGTCGTCGATGTCCCGCTCCCGGTCCTCGACGAGCCCGTCCGTGTAGAGGACCATCCTGCTGCCCTCCGCCAGCGTCAGCTCGGCCGTCTCGAAGGGCAGGCCGCCCAGACCCAGCGGCGGCCCGGCGGGCACCTCGGGGAACTCCACACTGCCGTCCGGGCGGATCACCGCGGGCGGCGGGTGGCCCGCACGGGCCACGGTGCACTGCCGCGAGGTCGGGTCGTAGACCGCGTACAGACAGGTGGCGCCGGTGACGGCGGCGCTGCCGTCGTCCGTCACCTCGTCCTGGTCGATCCGGCCGACCAGCTCGTCGAGGAGCCCCAGCAGCTCGTCGGGCGGCAGGTCCAGCGCGGAGAAGTTGTGGACCGCGGTCCGCAGCCGGCCCATCGTGGCCGCCGCGTGCAGTCCGTGGCCCACGACGTCACCCACGACCAGCGCGACCCGGGCACCGGACAGCGGCAGCACGTCGAACCAGTCGCCGCCGACCCCCGCCTGGGCGGGCAGATAGCGGTAGGCGATCTCCAAGGCGCTCTGCTCGGGCAGGTTGCGGGGCAGCAGACTGCGCTGGAGGGTCACGGCCATGGTGTGCTCGCGCGTGTAGCGGCGCGCGTTGTCGATGGAGACCGCGGCCCGGGCGACCAGCTCCTCGGCGAGGGCCAGCTCCTCCGTGTCGAACGGCTCGGGCTTCTCCGAGCGCCAGAAGTTCGCCACGCCCATCACCAGGTGCCCCGCCCGCAGCGGGACCGTGATCAGCGAGTGGATCCCGTACTCCACGACCTGCGCGGTACGCCCGAGGTCCTGGGCGAGCCAGCCGTGCGCCTCCCTCAGGTCGGGCGCGACCACCGCCTCGCCGGTGCCGAGGCTCTGCGCCTGCGGCGTGGACGCGATGAACCCGATCCGCTCGCCCACCGGGTACAGCGGGGCGTCCTTGCGGATCCCGCTGAACGCGGTACGGCGCAGCGAGGTGCCCGCGTCGGGTTCCTCCCCGTTCAGCACGGCCTCGGCCAGGTCCACCGTGGCGAAGTCCGCGAAGCGCGGGACGGCCACCTCCGCCAGCTCCTGGGCGGTACGGGTCACGTCCAGGGTCGTGCCGATGCCCACTCCGGCGTCGTACAGGAGCTTGAGGTGCTCGCGGGCCACCTCGGCCCGGCCGGACAGCGCCCGCAGCTCGGTCGAGTCGCGGAGCGTGGCGACACTGCCCGCGGGGCCGCCCTTGAGGTCGGTGGGCCGCTGGTTGACCGCCAGCAGGCGGTCACCGACCAGGTGGACCTCGTCCGTGGCGACCCGTCCCGAGGCCAGCAGGGCGGCGGTGTCGGTGTCCAGGCCGAGTTCCTGGACGTGGCGGCCCTCGGCGTCCCGGGGGAGATCCAGCAGGCGGTGGGCCTCGTCGTTGGCGAGCAGCAGCCGTCCCTCGCCGCCGACGATGAGCACGCCCTCGCGGACCGCGTGCAGCACCGCGTCGTGGTGCTCGTACATCCGGGTCATCTCGAACGGACCCAGGCCGTGCGTCTGGCGCAGCAGCCGTCTGCTCACCAGCGCCGTCCCTCCCAGGGCCAGCACCAGGGCGGCGGCCGCGGCGGTCAGCAGGAGCGGGAGCTGCCGGTCCCCGACGCCTCCCACGTTCTCGGTCGTGATGCCGGCCGACACCAGACCGACGACCGAGCCGTCGTCCGCCTCGATGGGCACCACGGCCTGCACCAGCGGTCCGATGGTCCCCGTGATCTCCTCGGTGAAGGACCTGCCCGCCAGCGCCGGGCCGAGGGTCCCGACGAACTTCTTGCCGATCCGGTCCGGCTTGGGGTGGGTGTAGCGGATGCCGTCGGTGTTCATCACCACGAGGAAGTCCACCCTGGACCGCACGCGGGCCGCCTCGGCGCGCGGCTGCAGCACCGCCGTGGGGTCGGGGGCGGTCAGCGCCTCACGGGTGCCCGGGGCGTTGGCGAACGACTCGGCGACGGCCAGCGAGCGGTTGCGCGCCTCCTCGGTGCTGTCGTGGCGCACCTGGAGGACCAGTGCCACGACCGCGGCCACGACCAGCAGCAGCACGATCGCCACCTGGAGGACGAAGACCTGGCCCGCGACGCTCCGTCCGCCCAGTGCCGACCGCAGTATCGTGACGCGGCGACGGGGCCCGTCCTTCGGCGCCTCCGGCCGGCCGAGCGGTCCTCGCGGTGTCCGCCGCCCGTGGGTACCGTGCGAGCGGTCATCTCCGCGCCGTGCGCGCAGACCGCTGGAGCGGGAGGTCGACCGGGCCCAGGATCGACCCAAGAGTCGGACCATATGCCCATGTCTACACTGCCGGGAGCCAGGAGGCGAGGGGCGCCAGTGGTGCGCCGGACGCGAGTCCGGCCCGCGTGGCCCGGACCACGGGCGCAATCGCCGCGAAGCCGGCCGGGCGGGCGGTCCGCCCGCTCACACCTGCGCGGAGCCGCGCGGGGCGCGCGCGAGACGTGCACGAGGCGTGTGCGGGGCGTGCGCCATCACGGCCGATGCCCGGCGCGCACGCCCCGGCCACACCGGGGACGCCCCGCCCGCGCCGGGGACGCTCTGCCGTCGGCGCGATCCGGCCGCATCATGGAAGTGGACGCTATGGAAGTGGACGCGGTGGAAGCGGACGCGTCTGCCCGTCCTGCGGCCGCAGCCCGAACGGAGGCCGTCATGCAGCTCCCGGACCGCTACCGGCTGACCTTCACCCATGGGCTACCGGGCGCGGGCCCCGACCGGGACGAGGTGATCGTCGAACGCACCGCGTCCCTCGGGCCGGGCGGCAACCCGGTCTACTGCGACCCCACCGGCATCCTCCGCGCCGAGATCAGCCCGGCGGGAGAGGTCCGGATGCTCGCCAGCGGCGGCTACCAGTCCCCCGGCCCGCCCTCGGCCGAACCCCTGCCCTGAGGACGAGGGCCCGGGTTCGCGGCGCGACAGGAGTGTGTGTCGCGCACGGAGATGACCTACCGGGATGACCTACTGGCCGTCCGGGCGTGGGAAAACTCATACGCGCCCGGGGCCCGGCGGTGCGAAACCGGCAGGAACAGGCCAACTCGCTTCCCGTGGAGGCCCGTCGGAACGCCCTTCCCCAACCAGACCGCAGGAAAACGTGATTGCCCGGACACCGGTCCCGTAAACGTCTGGTTCATGAGAGGTTTCCAAGAATCCGAGATGCGGCTGAACACTCGGAGCTTCATCTCCGTATGAAGCGGGGGATTGCCATGCCGGTCGGCAACGAAGCGTAGGAGTAGATCCTTGGTACGCAACACGCGCAGACGCCCAACAGGCGCACGACGCGCGACCATCGGGGCGGTCGCGCTGATGCTGGGAGGAGGTGGGCTGGCGGCGGCGAACGTCTACGCCACGGCCTCCGAGAGCACCTCGGGCGAGGCCGGCCAGGTCCTTGCCTCGGGTGCCGCCACGATCGACTGCCCGGATGTCGGCAGCGAGCTGGCAGCGGTGCCGGACGGGGCCAAGACGGAGGTCGACAAGGAACTCGCCCTCCTGGACAAGCAGATCGCCGAGGCATACCAGCGGCTGCAGAGTTCCGCGGAGGCGATCAAGCAGGACGGCAGCTTCGCCGAGAACTCGATCATGAATCCGCTCAAGGACAAGCGAGCGGCGACGATCGAGCGCATCGCGGCAGCCATCGACGCCGTGGGGGACCGCCCGGAAGGGCTGGACGCCTTCGCTCCCTGCATCCTGCGCGCCTCCGGCAACCAGGACGCGCCGGAGAACGGGCAGGACGGCGAGGGGAACGGCGAGCAGAACGGCGACGGCCAGGACGGCGACGGGGCCGGCGGCGAGAACCAGGACGGCCAGGACCAGGGTCAGGGCCAGGACCAGGGCGGCGACCAGGGCCAGGAGGAGCAGCCGCCCGGCAACGGCGGCCAGGCAGGGAACGGCCCCGTGGCGGCGGACTTCGTGGACATCTCCACCGTCCAGCCCAACGTGCAGAAGCCGGGTGCCCGGGGCGGCGCCTCGAAGGGCTCCTTCACCACCAGCTGCGGTGTGAACGAGAACGGCCTCTTCAACTCCGACAACGTGATCGTGGCTCCCGGTGTCACCAACGGCGCCCACCACTTCCACGACTACGTCGGCAACCAGTCCAACGACGCCTTCGCGAGCGACGAGGACCTGGCGAACGCCGAGACGACCTGCGAGAACGAGGGCGACAAGTCCTCGTACTTCTGGCCCGTGGTGCGGCTGCAGAACGGCACCGAGGAGAAGGACGCCGCCTCTCCCGGCGGCGGCATCGAGGGCAACGCGGGTGAGATCGTCACGCCCAAGCAGGTCACGATGTCGTTCGAGGGCAACCCGCGCGGCGAGGTCACGGCCATGCCGAAGCTGCTGCGCATCATCACCGGCGACGCCAAGGCGTTCGTCAACGGCCCCGCCAACGCCAACGCGTCGTGGAGCTGCACGGGCTTCGAGGACCGCCAGCTGAAGGACAAGTACCCCCTCTGCCCCCAGGGCAGTGACGTGGTCCGCACCTTCAAGTTCCAGAGCTGCTGGGACGGCCGGAACATCGACAGCGCCAACCACCGCACCCATGTGGCGTTCGCCGCCGCCGACGGCACCTGCGCGAACGACTTCAAGGCCATCCCGCAGCTGGTGCAGCGCATCGTCTACGACATCGACGCGCCCAGCGTGGCCGACGGCGGCAAGACGAAGCCGCTGTTCGCGGTCGACTCCTTCCCCGAGCAGCTCCACAAGCCGGTCACCGACCACGGCGACTTCATCAACGTCTTCGACGAGGCGCTGATGAAGGAGATGGTGGACTGCATCAACGAGGGCCGCGAGTGCGACGCCGCGGACGGCGGCAACGGCGGTGGCGGTGACGGCGGCGGTGGCGGCGAGGAGCCGACCGACCCGCCGGCGCCCACGCCGGACCCGACCGAGGGCAACGAGCAGCCGGGCGGCGACGAGCCCGGGAACGAGCAGCCGGGTGACGGCGACGAGCAGCCCGGGAACGAGCAGCCCGGCGGCGGCGACGAGCAGCCCGGCAACGAGCAGCCCGGTGGGAACGACCAGCCCGGGGACGACGGCCAGACCGACGCCCCGGAGGACGACGGCGACGAGAACGCGCCGGAGCCCTCCGCCGGCAACACGCAGGGGACCGAGCCGGCGGACGGCGCGGGCCAGGACGGTGCCGGCAAGAACGACCCGGCGCCCAAGGCGGCCACGTCCCCGTCGGCGGCCGGGAGTGACGCGGCCGGCTCGACGGGCGGCTCGGACTCCGGCAACGCCGTGCCCGGCCCCGAACCCGAGGACGCGGGCGGAGTGACCGAACCGCAGGCGGTCTCCGGCGGACTCGCGGACACCGGGACACAGCTGTGGCCGGCCGCGGCCGGAGGACTGCTGGTGCTCGCCGGCTTCGTGCTCCTGCGCCGGATGGCCAACAGGTCGAGGTAGTACCGCTCCACGCACCTCACGGAGGGCGGCCGGACCCGCGCAGGCGGGTCCGGCCGCCCTCCGTGCGTGAGCGGCACGGAGAGCGACGAGTGACTGGATCACGCCCTTACCGACGGGTCGCAACCGTGGCCTTCGCGGGGCCGGGGAACGGACCGCGCGCGTCCGGACCCGCTCCGAGCCGCGCCACGCCCGCCGTACGCAGGCACGATGTCACCGCCGACGGGTAGGACGTACCGGGCGGCCCGGCGGGCGCGGCTCCCCGGGCACGCACCGGCGTCGGCAGAAGCGTCCCGTGAACGCAACGGATGCGCCAGGGACGAAACCGTACATGTTAGGCGTGTTCGGGACTTCTGTCCGTCGTCCCGGAGGTACTTCTCGGCGGCCGGTGTGGCCGCCACGGCTCTTGTTTGACATATTTGCCTACCGAGTTGGGCGCGCTGGAGCCCGTGCCGGTGGTCAGTGTCGAGGATTCCGCGGACGCCGTGCGACGGTGCCCGTGCGGAGGTTCACGGGGAGAGCGGTGCGCACAGGCAGAGCCAGAGAGATGCGGAACCTGATCGGTCAGCTGGTCGACGGGCTCAGTCTGCCCGTGCCGACGGACCCCGACGCGCTGTTCGCCGCGCTGGTCACCACCGTGAGCGAGCTGAGAGGCCGCGAGGTGCGGCTCGTGAAGGAGGAGTTCCCGCAGCAGACCGCCAGCGGACTCTGGCTCGACCTCCCCGCCTACGACCTGATCGTGGTGGACAAGCGGGCGACGCCCCTGCACCAGCTGGCGATCTTCTTCCACGAGGTCTGGCACATGCTCAGGGGAGACTGCGGCAACCACGTCGTCGGCAAGGCGGTGGCGGCCCGGATGCTCTCCACCGGCGCCGAACTGGCCGAACTGCAGGAGCCGGTACGCAAGGTGGCCGCCCGCACCGAGTTCGACCGGCGCGAGGAGGCGGACGCCGAGAGGTTCGGCCTGCTGGCGGTCACCCGCTTCCGCGTGTGGCTGGAGGGGGAACCCGGCAGCGCGGCCATGGACCGGGGCCGGATCGCCGGGCGTATCGGTGCGTCGCTGGGACAGCGCAGGCCACAGGTCTGAGCCGTGGACTCCTCGGACTACTACATACCGGCCGTCGCCATGCTGATCGGCCTGGCCGTCAAGCTGCCGGGCCTGGTGAAGGACTGGCGCGACCCGCTCGTCCGGTCCGTCTGCGTCGTGATCGCTCTCGGCGGCGCCGGCTTCTTCTTCGCCGCTCCGCCCACGATCACGGCCGTCAACGAGGTCACCGGGACGGCCAACTTCTCCAGCGCGCTGGTGTACGGCATCATCAGCGCCTTCAGCGCCGCCTGCCTGCTGCTCATCGTCCACTGGCGCGGGGGTCCGCCCGCGCACGTGCAGCGCGTCTCGCGGCGCTGGCAGGCCGCGTACGCCCTGGTCATCGTCCTGCTGGTGGTCCTCTTCGCCGTCGGTGACGCCCCCGTGGAGCGGCACACCGACTTCGACACCTACTACGCGACGACCCCGTTCATCCGCGAGATGATCGTGCTGTACCTGCTCGCCCACATGACCGCCGCGCTCGTCACCACGGTGCTGTGCTGGCGCTGGGCGCTCCAGGTGGACGGGTGGCTGCGGGCCGGGCTGTGGATCCTCGTCGTCGGCTGGCTCCTGAACCTGGCCTTCAGCGGCCTCAAACTGGCGGCGGTGGTGGCGCGCTGGGCCGGCCAGGACTGGGGCCCCCTCAGCACGACCCTGGCGCCCCTCCTGTCGGCGCTGTCCGCCCCCTGCGCCACCGTGGGCTTCCTGCTGCCGCTGGTGGGGCCCTGGGTGGTCTGGAACTGGCGGGCGGCGAGGACCTACCGCAAGCTCGGGCCGCTGTGGCGTGAACTCGGGTTCGCCTCGCCCCGGACGCCGCTCGCCGGGCCCATCGCCTGGTACTCGTCGCCCCAGGTCCGCCTGACCCAGCGCGAGGCGGGCATCCAGGACGGCCTGAGCCTCGTGGCGCCGTGGTTCGACGCCGGGGTCCGCACACGCGCGCAGCGGGCGGCGGCGGCCGCCGGCCACGCCGACGACGAGGCCGCCCGGATCGGTCACGCGGCGATGGTCGCCGCCGCCGTCCGGGCCGCCCGCCAGGGGGTTCCCGTCGGTTCCCGCGTCCGCCCCGAACACTCCGAGATCACCGCGGTGCGCACCACCCCGGTGGGTGTGTCGGCCGCACTGCGCACGTCCGAGATCGTCGCGGCGGCCCGCCGGAGACCTGCCCCTTCCCCGGCCGAGGACGGCGAGAAGTCCCCCACATGAACCGCCTTCGCACCCCCGCACCGCCGCTCGGCCCCGTCCCGCCCCGTGCGAAAGGGCGGTGACGGCCATGGATGTCGTCTTCTACATCCCCGGCGTGTTCCTTCTCGTCACCGCCGCCTTCAACCTGTCGGCCATGAAGGGCTCGTGGCGTGACCCGCTGATGGCCGCGAGCATCTCGGTCCTGCTCATCGGCGCCGTCGTGTGCATCCTGTCCGCGCCTCCCACCATCAGCGTCGTCAACGCCCTCACCGGCATCGCCAACTTCTCGGCGCCGCTGGTCTATTCGGGGATGTCCGCACTCAGTGCCTGCTATCTCGTCCTGATGATCGCCTGGCGGGGCGGAGCGCTGGAGCGGGTCGCGCGCGCGACCCGCCTGGTGGTGTGCGTCTACGGGCTGGTCATCATCGGGATCGTCACCCTCTTCGCCCTGGCCCACGTGCCGGTCGAACGGACCCGTGACCTGGACACGTACTACGCCAGGACGCCGTACATGAGGGAGATGATCCTGCTGTACCTGGTGTCCCACACCGCGGCCACCGCCGCCCTGGCAGGGATGTGCGTGAGCTGGCTGCGGAAGGTGCGGGACCTCACCCGCACGGGCCTGACCCTGATCGTCGTCGGCGTGCTGTTCGACCTGTCGTACCAGCTGGCCAAGTACGCCGCCATCGGCGCCCGGTGGAGCGGCCGCGACTGGGACTTCCTCTCCACGAGTCTCTCGCCGCCCCTCGTGGCGGTCGCGGGTGTCACCGTCGCCGCCGGCTTCGCGCTGCCGCGCGTCGGACCCTCCACCGCGAACAACTTCCGCGCCTGGCGGCGCTGCCGGCTCCTGCGGCCCCTCTGGCTGGAGCTGCGGGACCTGCGGACACCGCTGGCCGACACCCACTGGTGGGACTTCCCCGTGGTGCGTCTGGTCCAGCAGGAGATCACGATCCTGGACGGAGTCCTGGTGTGCTCGCCCTACCTCGACAACGAGGTACGCAGGGCCGCCTGTTCGGCGGTGCGCGCCCAGGCGCCCCGGTGCGCCGCTCCCGCACCCGCTGCCTTCTCCCCGCTGGGTTCGCCCGCGTCCGCGCCGTGCGACCGGGCAGCCCTGGACCACGCGGAGATCGTGGCCGAGGCGGCGATGCTCGCCGCGGCCAGGGTGCGGGTGTCCTCGGGCCCGAACCCCGAACCCCCGGCCGAGGTGGGGCGGTTGCGGTCCGTCACACAGCCCCACCTGATGGTGGAGCTCGCCAGGGCCCTGTCGTCCTCACCCGTCGTCGCCGAGGCCCGGCGACGGGCGGCCCGGCAGCGAGTCGTGCACGACTGACCGACTGACGCCCTGTCACGATGATGCCCCGCGGCCGAGTTGGCGACGCGAGGCGCATGGCGGGCGCCCGCCCCGACCATGGTTCGATCAAGGGGCTGCCGGATCGAAGAGGATCCGGCTTCCTCGCTCGGCGAGCACGGATACGCGCGCGACCCGCGTGCCGCAGCCACGCGCCGACGGCGGTCAACAGAGAGGGCCCACACCCATGCCTGACACGAACTCCACCCACAGGCGCAGCGCGATCGTCGTCGGAGGGGGCATGACGGGCATGCTGGCCGCATCGGTACTCGCCGACCACGCGGACGTCACGATCATCGAGCGGGACCTCCTGCCGGACGGCCCACGGGCCCGCAAGGGCCTCCCGCAGGCCCGGCACGCCCATGTCCTGTGGTCCGGTGGCGTCAAGGCCCTCGACGACCTCCTGCCGGGCATCGTCGACGAACTCGTCGGACGCGGCGCCCGCAGGACACCGGTCATGGCCGACCTGGTGTCCAAGGCTCCCTCAGGACAGTGGTTCCGGCGCTTCACCCACACCGGTCACGTCAACCTGCTGTGCAGCCGCGACCTGCTCGACGCGGTGATCCGCGCCCGGGTGCTGCGGGACCACCGCATCACCCTGCGCCAGGAGACCGAACTGCTGTCCCTGCGCGGCAGCGCCCGCCGGGTGTCCGGAGTCCGCGTCCGGTCGGCGGACACCGACAGCACCCTCCCGGCCGACCTGGTGCTCGACGCCAGTGGGCGGGGCAGCCGCGCCCCCGTGTGGCTGCGGGAGCTGGGGCTGCCACCCGTGACGGAGCGCACGGTGGACGCCGGGTTCGGCTACGCCAGCCGGATCTACCGCGCCCCCGGCACGACCGCCGACGGCTTCCCGATCGTCAACGTCCAGGCCGACCCGCGGCAGAACCCCGGCAGGGGCGGCATCATCACGCCCATCGAGGGCGGCCGCTGGCTCGTCACGCTCGCCGGGACCCGGGGAGGCCGGCCGAGCGCCGACAACGAGGAGTTCGTGCCCTTCGCCCTCGGACTGCCGCACCCCGTCATCGGTGAACTCCTCGCCCACGCCGAGCCCGAGACGGACGTCGTCACCACCCGCAGCACGGCCAACAGACGGCGCTACTACGAGAAGGCCGCGCGCTGGCCCGACGGTTTCGCCGTCCTCGGCGAGGCCGTCGCCGGCTACAACCCCGTCTACGGGCACGGGCTGAGCGCCGCGGCGCAGAGCGTCGTCGCACTGCGCCGCATCCTGGAGCGGCAGGATCTCCGCGCGCCCGGCACGGCACGGCGCATCCAGCGGAGCGCGGCCCGCCCGGTCGAGAACGCGTGGAGTCTGGCGGTGGGGCAGGACGTGTTCTACCCGGGCGCCAGTGACGAGCCGCCCACCCCGCTCGAAAGGCTGCTGGCCGCCTTCGTGGACAGGGCCGTCGACGCCGGGTCGCGCAACCCCCACGCCCTGCGCATCCTGCTGGACGTGATGAGCATGGAGAAGCCGCCGGCCCGGCTGCTCATGCCCGACATGCTCGCCCTGGTCTGCTTCGGCCGCAAGAAGCCGCCGCTCGCGGGCCCGCCGCTGACGGCCCGTGAGCGCGGGGCCGCCCTTGACCGGTGACGGCCCTCCTGAGAGGATCGTCACCAGTCAAGCAGGTGACGTCATGCACCGTCACCGCTCCGACAGCACGGGAGGCCGGGATGGTGCACGAAGAGACGGTCACGGATGTCGCCGAGGCGGCACGCCGCGCGCGGTTCGGCACGCTGCCGGAGAGGGTCCGCCTCGCGGACACCGTCGAGGAGAAGCCGGCGACGGTCCAGGACCCCGCGCGCAACGACTACAACGACGACGAGTGGCTCGTCCGCAACGTCGTCTGAGAGCCGGTGGCCCTCGTGCCACCGCAGCCGGCGGATCAGGTGATCAGTGGCCGGCAGGCTCCTGTGCCCGCTTCCTGCGGGCGCGGTAGGCCGCGGCCTTCAGCCTGTTCCCGCAGGACTCCATCCCGCACCACTGCCGGCGCATGCCGCGCGAGCGGTCGATGTAGACGCGGGTGCACTCAGGATTGCCGCACTCCTTGAGGAGCGGTACGTCCGGGCCGCTGAGCACCTCGACGGCGTGCCGCGCCACCGTGGACAGTGCCTCCTCCGGTGTCGCGTCCGTCCGCCGGCCCGCCGCGGTGAGCTGCGGTGTCACGGGAGGCTTGCGCGCCGCGCCGTTCACCGTGGCGAGTGCCTCGTCGTCGTAGGGCTCTTCGAGCCGCCTGGCGGTGACCAGCCCGTAGACGGCCTCCCGTACGGCGATCGCCCGGGCGACGTCGGATTCCCGGCTGGGGGAGAGGGTGTCGACCATCCCCGCTCGCAGGTACCAGGCGTCCAGCCGCTCCGGCGACAGGAGCGTCTCGAAGCGAAGGGTGCGGCGGGCGCGGAGCGTCGCGGCGAAGTCCAGGGCCGGGTTCCCGCACACGAAGACATGATCCGCATTCACGTCACCATCCTGACAGGTGACGTCGCCCCCGTGCAATCCGTGCCGTACGTGCCACGCCCCGTCACCGGTCGGCCGGTGACGGGGCGCCGATCGGTTCGGGATCAGTTGTGGAAGCGGATGTAGCCGTTGCCGTCGGAGTCCGAACCGCTCTTGGTGTAGGCGTGCACGTCCGAGCGGCCGCCGGCGGGCTTGTAGAGGTAGATCGTGTCGCCCGGGTTGTTCCACATGAAGTTGCAGTTGTCGCGGTGGACGACGTTCCCGCTGTCGGAGTCGGTGCCGTTGCCGCCGCGCAGTTTCACGTGGTCACCGGGCTGGAGGTAGTGGTTCGCGGTGAAGAGGAAGCGATTGCCGGTCGCGTCCTTCACGAGGTAGTTCCTGAGATTGACCGTCGCCGACGACG
Organism: Streptomyces sp. NPDC002701; assembly: GCF_042889045.1. Taxonomy (NCBI): domain Bacteria; kingdom Bacillati; phylum Actinomycetota; class Actinomycetes; order Kitasatosporales; family Streptomycetaceae; genus Streptomyces; species Streptomyces sp. NPDC002701. The sequence goes on along the minus strand of NZ_JBIAQL010000033.1, from coordinate 8,841 downwards.
AGTAGTTCTTGATCGTCAGGTATTCCTCGTCCGTGTTGCCGGTGGCGCAGCTGTTCGAGTCTCTGCCGGGTGCGTCGTACTGCACGCCGCGGATCTTCAGCGCCGAGTGGTACTCGGCCGCCTGGGCCGGTACGGCGGCGACGGCCAGCGCGCCGGTGGTGACGGCGGCGACGGTCACGGCTATGACCGGGTGATTGCGCATGAGAAATTCCCCCTCCGGATGCCTGCAAGAACCCGGAGCCTAACCATGTCGTGAAACATCCATGTCGGAGAGTGGGAAACCCCCTCTTCCTTCGCTGAAAGGTGATAAATGACGGCGGGTTAGAAATGTGGCACGACTCGCTTCGGGGCACACCCTTGTGGGAGCGCTCCCGCGACGGCCAGGATGCTCCTCATGCGCCCGGAGCCGAGAATCCGTCCCTACCGACCCACCGACCGTGCCGGGGTCGCGGCCGTCTGCGTACTGACCGCTCTCGACGGAGGGGACTCGCGGGAGCGGTACCCCGACGAGGAGCTGATGCCGTCCCTCTTCGCCGCGCCGTACTGCCACCTGGAGCCGGAGCTGGCGTTCGTCCTGGACGACGGTTCGGGCCGGGCCGTCGGCTATGTCGTCGGCACCGCGGACACCCGGCGGTTCGTCAAGGACTTCCGCGAGACATGGATCCCACGCGTCGCCCGGCGCTATCCCGAACCCGTCACCGAACCGCGTGACCCCGGTGAGGAGATGATCCGCCTCCTGCACACTCCCGAGCGGATGATCCTGCCCGAACTGGACGCCTATCCGGCCCACCTGCACATCGACCTCCTGCCGGACTATCAACGCCGGGGCTTCGGCCGGAAGTTGATGGAGACCTTCCTGGCGGCCCTGGCCGACCGCGGCGTTCCGGCGGTGCACCTGGGCATGGTCACCGCGAACACCGCCGCGAGAGCGTTCTACGACCGCCTCGGCTTCCACGAGATCCCGGTGCCCGACCCGGGCCCCCTCACCTACCTCGGCAGGTCTACGGCCGCGGCAGGGTGACCGGGCCGAGCCCCGGGACCATCGCGGCCAGTTCGTCCGCGGTGCGCGGACCGGGGGACAGGGCGGGCAGGAGGCCCTGGGCGCGCAGGAGTCCGGTCACCGCGATGCCCCACGGCAGGCGCAGTCCCGCCTGTTCCAGGAGGTCGGTGCGGGCCAGGGTGGTGGCCGCGGGGCCGGTGACCACCCCGGACGGGGTGAGCAGCGCCGTGTCGTCGGCCCAGCGCAGGGCCAGGTCCACGTCGTGCGTCGCCATCACCACGGTGGTGCCGCTCCTGCGCAGCCCGCCGAGGGTTGCGAGCAGCCGCTCCTGGCCGTCCGGGTCGAGCCCAGCCGTCGGTTCGTCGAGGATCAGGACACGCGGCCGCATCGCCAGGGCTCCCGCGATCGCGGCCCGCTTGCGCTGTCCGTAGGAGAGCAGGTGGGTGGGCCGGTCGGCCAGGGCGGTGATGTCCAGCGCGGCGAGCGCCTCGGCCACCCGGGCCCGGACCGCCGTGTCGGGCAGGCCGAGGTTCAGCGGTCCGAACGACACGTCCTGGGCGACGGACGCGGCGAACAACTGGTCGTCCGGGTCCTGCACCACCAGCTGGACGGTCGTACGCAGCCGGGTCAGGCCCTTGCGGTCGTAGCGGACCGGGTCGTCCCCGACGGTCAACTGCCCGGTGTGCGGGCGCAGTCCGCCGCTGAGCAGCCGCATCAGCGTGGTCTTGCCGCTGCCGTTGCGGCCGAGCAGCGCGAGCGCGCGCCCCGCGCGCACGGCGAAGTCGAGACCGCTGAGCACGGTCGGCCCGTCCTCGTACGCGTAGGACGCGCCCCGCAGGGCGACCAGCACGGGCTCGCTCATCGCAGCGGCCTTTCCAGTACGAAGGTGAGTGCGGCCACGGCCACGAGCAGCGCGGCACCGGCGAGGGTGAAGCGGGGGGAGATCCGGGCCTCCGGCACCAGGACGCGCAGGGTGCCGTCGTAACCGCGCCCGGCGAGCCCGGTCTGCAGCCGGGCCGCCCGGTCGAAGGCCCGGACGAAGGCGGTGGCGCCGAGCCCGGCCAGCGAACGCCAGGTCGCGGCCCGCGTGGTGTGACCCAGCCGGGCGGCCTGCGCCTCCCTGATCCGGCGCACGGAGTCGAGGAGCAGGAAGCTCATCCGGTACGTCACCATGGCCACGTCGACGACCGGTGCGGGCACCCCGGCGTTCACCAGCCGCGGCAGCAGGTCGGACATCGGAGTGGTGAACGCGAACAGCAGGACACCGAGGGAGGCCGCGGAGGTACGCAGCACCAGTTCCCCGGCGCGTACCGGCCCGCCCGCGGCCAGGGTCAGGAACCCGTCCGGGCCGCCCACCTGGACGAGCAGCGGGAGCGCCCCGGTCACGCAGAAACCCAGCGGCACCCGGTAGGCGCGCCAGAGCCGGCGGGCGGGCACGGCGGCCGGGCCGAGCAGCGCGACCAGGGCCGTGACCAGCACCAGTGCGGCGCCCGGCCAGGGCGGGAGCGAGATCGCCAGCACGGTCAGACCGAGCCCGAGCACGGCCTTGTCCACGGGATGGCGGCGGCGCCAGCGACTGCTGTGCGCCGCCGCGTCGATGGGCAGCACGAGGACTCAGGTCCGGCCGGCCGCGGACCCGCCACCGTCGGCGACGGCGCCGGGCGCGCCCACCGAGGCCGCCGGGCCGTCCGGGGCCGTCTCCCCGTCCGGGCCCCTCGTGCCGCCGTCCGGCGCCGTGCCGGGCCCGGGCCCCGCATCCTGCGCGTCTTGCCCGTCCCGCGCGTCCAGTTGGGCCAGCGCGCGCAGTTCGCCCTGCCGCCGGCCCCGGCGCACGCCGAAGTAGTAGGCGAGGACGCCCGCGCCGAGGGCTGCCTGGAGGGCGAACAGGGCCGACTCGATCTCCCCGGACGGCGGCTCGTACAGGGGGGAGAACCACGGCTCGTAGTCCGGCTCGATCTCGGTGATCGCGGTCTCCGCCTCCGCGTCGGCGCCCGCGAACGGCTCCTCCTTGTGGTCGCCGAGACCGAGAGCCAGCGGCAGTACGGCGAGGGCGGCCACCACGAACAGCAGCAGGGAGTTGATCTTCGCGTTGCGGCTCATCGGGCCACCGCCCCGGTCGTCCCGGCCTGCTCGGCCGGGGACTGCTTCCTGGTGAGGAGCACGCCGAGCCGGGTCAGTTCCCCCTTGCTCGACTGCACCAGCAGCCGCATCACGAGGACGGTCAGCAGCCCCTCGCTCACCGCGAGCGGGATCTGGGTGACGGCGAAGATCGAGCCGAACTTGCCGAGTGCGCCCAGGAATCCGCTGCTGGGGTCGGGGAACGCCAGCGCCAGTTGCACACTGGTCACGCAGTAGGTGGACAGGTCGGCGACGAAAGCGCCGAAGAACACCGCGACCATCAGCGGCACGCCGAACCGCCGGAGCAGCCGGTAGATCCCGTAGCCGGCCCACGGCCCGACGATCGCCATCGAGAAGACGTTGGCACCCAGCGTGGTGAGCCCGCCGTGCGCGAGCAGCAGCGCCTGGAAGAGCAGGGTGATGGTGCCGAGGACCGCCATGACCGGCGGCCGGAACAGGATGGCGCCGAGGCCCGTGCCCGTGGGATGCGAGCAACTCCCCGTCACCGACGGCAGTTTCAGGGCGGAGAGGACGAACGTGAAGGCCCCGGACGCCCCGATGAGCAGCGTGCTCTCGGGGTGCTCTCTGACCTCACGGGTGAGCGACCGGACTCCGTGGACGACGAACGGCGCCGACGCGACGCCCCAGGCGACCGCGTGCGCCGGAGGAAGGAAACCCTCGGCTATGTGCATGGCTCAGCAGACCCTCTCCAGCACCTCGTGGATGGTTGACGCGCCTTGGCCGGTCTCCTGGCTTACGGGTCAAAACCACCCGCGCTCCGCCTTCCCGGGTCCGAGGACCCAGTGGCTGCCCGTGAGGGCCGGAGCCGGACTTCCCGATCACAGTGGCGAGGGCCGCACCGGCATCACACCGATTTCCCGAGCACCAAGGCGTGGTGACAGTAGTGCGCGTACCGGGGTGGTGACAAGCGGCCCCCCAGGGGCGCACGGGTGGCTCCTGACCATCTGTTACGCGTCGGAGCGTGCGCCAAGTCTTGACGTGCCCCTGGCAAGATGACTTCATGGGAACGCTGTGGGAGCGCTCCCACCATCCGAAGCCAACGCCTCTTGACGCTCACTCCTGGAGTCGCAGTGAGAAGAACAAGAAGCACCACACGCACCACACGGAAGAGTCATGTCAGCGCCCTGCTGGCCGGACTGGCCGCCTTCCTCGGGCTCACCGTCGCGGGCGCCCTGGTCCCGGCCACGGCACACGCCGAGCCCTCAGGCGCTCGCGCGACCGGCCTCCATGTCGACGACGGCCGCCTGCTGGAGGGCAACGGGAACGACTTCGTCATGCGGGGCGTCAACCACGCCCACACCTGGTATCCGGGTGAGACGCAGTCGCTGGCCGACATCAAGGCACTCGGCGCCAACACGGTCCGTGTCGTCCTCTCCGACGGCCACCGATGGACCAGGAACAGCCCCGAGGACGTCGCCGCCGTCATCACCCAGTGCAAGGCCAACCGGCTGATCTGTGTGCTGGAGGTGCACGACACCACCGGCTACGGCGAGGAGGCGGCGGCCGGCACGCTCGACCACGCGGCCGACTACTGGATCAGCCTCAAGAACGTGCTCGCCGGCCAGGAGAACTACGTCATCGTCAACATCGGCAACGAGCCCTGGGGCAACACCGACCCCGCCGGCTGGACCGCCCCCACGACCGCCGCGATCAAGAAGCTGCGCACCGCGGGGTTCGAGCACATCATCATGGTCGACGCGCCCAACTGGGGTCAGGACTGGCAGGGGGTCATGCGCGCCAACGCCCGGTCGGTCTACGACGCCGACCCCACGGGCAACCTGATCTTCTCGATCCACATGTACAGCGTCTACGACACCGCGCAGGAGATCACGGACTACCTGAACGCCTTCGTGAACGCCGGACTGCCCATCCTCATCGGTGAGTTCGGCGGACCGGCCGACCAGTACGGCGACCCGGACGAGGACACCATGATGGCCGCGGCGCAGCAGCTCCGGCTCGGCTACCTCGCCTGGTCCTGGAGCGGCAACACCGACCCCGTCCTCGACCTGGCGATCGGCTTCGACCCCAGCCGGCTGAGTTCCTGGGGGCAACGCATCTTCAACGGCGCCAACGGCATCGTCCAGACCTCGAAGGAGGCCACGGTCTTCGGCGGCGGCGACCCGGGCGACACCCAGGCCCCGACCGCTCCGGGCACCCCCGCCGCCTCCGCCGTGGGGGCCACCTCGGTGACCCTCACCTGGGGCGCCGCCACCGACAACGTCGGTGTCACCGGTTACGACGTCGTCCGGGTCGGTGGTGGCGCCGAGAGCACGGTCGCCGCGTCCGCCACCACCACCGCCACCGTGACCGGCCTCACCGCGGACACGGCCTACGCCTTCGCCGTCTACGCACGTGACGCGGCCGGGAACCGTTCGGCCCGCTCGGCCACGGTGAACGTCACCACGGACGAGGGCGGCGGCACACCCGGGGCGAGTTGCTCCGTGGGCTACCGCGTCGCCAACGAGTGGCCGGGGGGCTTCCAGGGTGAGATCACCATCCGCAACACCGGCCCCGCCGCCATCAGCGGCTGGAAGCTGGTCTTCGCCTTCGCCAACGGTCAGACGGTCTCGAACATGTGGGGAGGGACACCGACCCAGAGCGGCGCGACGGTGAGCGTCGCGCCCGCCTCGTACACGTCCGACATCCCCGCGGGCGGCTCGGTCAGTGTCGGCTTCACCGCCGCCAGGGGTGCCGCCAACACGGCCCCGGCCGCGTTCGCCCTCAACGGCACCACCTGCGCCGCCGCCTGACCCGGCGCCCATCGGGCCGGCGGGGCCACCGCGCCCCGTCGGCTGGGCCGCGCAGGTCAGGCGGTGTCCGTGTTCGCAGACTGTTCGGCGGTCCCGGTGGGAGCTGCGCCCGTGTCCGCGGTCGCGGCCGGGGCGGGCGCGGCCTTCGCCGTCGTGTAGAAGACGGACGACCCCTGCTTGGTGCGCTGGACCTGCCCCCTGGCGACGAGCCCCTCCACCGTGGTGCGTACGACCTTGGGCTTGATGTCCCGGTCGGGATGGGCCTCGGCCAGCGCGGTGGCGACCTCCGCCGACGAGCGCGGCTCGGACTGCCGGCCGAGGTGGTCGCGGATGAGCTCCACGAGAGTGGGCTTGCCGGCCGCCGGCTGCTCCCCGGCGGGCTTGACCGCCGCGGACTTCGTGGCGGACTTCGCGGCAGGCTTCGGGGCACCTGACGCGGCGGCCGGCTTGGTGGCAGCCGGCTTCGCAGCGGACTTCGTGGCGGGCTTCGCGGTGGTGGCCTTCTTGCGCCTGGTGCCTGTGGCTGCCGACGCCTGACGCGGTACGGAAGGCTTGGGCGCGGCGCCGTCCGCGGTACCGGACTGCGCGGAGTCGTCACCGCCCAGGGCCCGCTGCAGTTCCGCCAGCAGGGTCTGGTCGTGCCGCAGGGCGCGCAACTGCTCCTCCAGCGCCGCCACTTCGGCGCCGATACGTTCCTGCTCCTTGGTGTTGCGTTCGAGGTCCCCAGCCACCTGTGCGGCGTACTGGGTCTTGAGCTTCGTGGCGGCCGATTCGACTTCGGACATGGCGGTTACCCTTCCTCGTCATCGTGTGGTGCTGGGGCCGGATGCTACTCGCATCATCCAGGCCATGATCCCCGACCTGCGCGGGCCAACTCACCGGCGAGCAGACCCCGTACACGCCCACGCGGTCCGCGAAGGCGCAGGCGGGGACGCGCGGGACAGTCACCGGACCCGCCGTGCGCGGTCATGTCCCGGGCGCGAAGTCATGTCTCGTTTTCCACCTTCAAGGTGACGGAACGGATGCCTCGACCGATTTTTCCGTCACGTCACCTCATTCGATACGACCGGCACCCTTGACAGTGTGCGTGCTGTTTCGCGAAGTTTGAGCCTCGCCGCATGCTACGGGTCCCGGCCACGGCCGGGACGGGGGAGGACGGTCGATCCGAGGTGGAGATCAGCATCCACAGGCCCGAGTCGCTCAGTGAGGCGCTGCGCCGGGCCTGGCACCGGGCGGCGGACGAGTCACCCGAGTACGCCAACCCCTTCCTGTCACCGGAGTTCGCGGCCGGCATCGGCAGACACCGCGGCGGGGCGCGGGTGGCGGTCCTGCACGAGGACGGCGAGGCCGTGGGCTTCCTCCCGTACGAGCGCAACTCCTTCGGGGTGGGCCGGGCGATCGGTCTGGGACTGTCCGACTGCCAGGCCCTCGTGCACCGGCCCGGAGTCACCTGGGACACCGGGCGGCTGCTGCGGGCCTGTGGGCTGTCGGTCTTCGAGTTCGACCATCTCGTCGGGGAACAGCGGCCGTTCACCCGCTTCGTCACCGGGACGTTCGCGTCACCGGTGGTCGACCTGAAGGCCGGTGACGGCAGTTACGCGCAGTGGCTGCGGGGCGCGTACCCCGGGCTGGCCAAGACGACGCTGAAGAAGGAACGGCGCCTGGGGCGTGATCTGGGCGAGATGCGCTTCGTCTTCGACGAGCGCGACCCCGCGATGCTGCGCACCCTCATGGAGTGGAAGTCCGCCCAGTACCGCAGGACTTCGCGGATGGACCGGTTCGCGCGGCCCTGGATCGTGAACGTGGTGGACGATCTCTTCCGCGTCCGCGAGGAGCATTTCACCGGCGTCCTCTCCGTGCTGTATGCCGGGGACCGGCCGGTGGCCGCGCACTTCGGCCCGCGATCCCGCACGGTGTTCGCCGCCTGGTTCACCACGTACGACCCCGAACTACGCTACTACTCACCGGGGTTGGTCATGCACCTCCGGATGGCGGAGGCCGCGGCCCGGGAGGGTGTGCGGGTCATGGACCTGGGGCGTGGCGACAAGGAGTACAAGGACTGGCTGAAGACCCGCGAGCTGCGGGTCGGGGAAGGGTTCGCCGTCCGCCCGCACCCGGTGGCGACGGCGCACCGGCTGTGGCGCAGACCGGTACGCGGCCTGCGGAACACGGTCCTGGCCCATCCCGCCCTCAGGGAACCGGCCGACCGGCTGCTGAAGGCGGTCGGCGCGCTGCGCACCTCCGCCGGTACGGTCCAGGGCGCGGGCCGGGCGGCGCCCCGTACGCGGTGAGCGGGGCCACCGGCCATGGCCGGGCCCTGTCAGCGGTGGTCGTCGCCGGTCTCTCCCAGGGAGCTGTCGGGCTTGCCGAGGGACCATCCGGAGACGTCCGTGAGCCGCCCCCGCCACAGGGGCATGACGACGGGCCCGCCCGGCCCGACGACGCTGGTGGCGTCGCGCAGGTGGATCCACTGCGGCAGCCGCTGCGGGCCGGGGCGTCCCTGCTTCTCCGCGACCGCCTGGTCCACCTGCTCGGGAAACCGCTCCAGCAGTTGGGCGCCGGGTCCGTCGACACCGCGCAGGCTGTGCGCCCAGTCGGTGGTCCACGCCTTGTGCGAGATCAGGTCGCCGTAGAGGAGGCCGCCCCCGATGACCAGGGTGACCGGAAGAGCGGCCTGCGGGTCCTGGCCGACCAGCCGTACCAGCATCTGCAGCTGGAGGTCCGGCACGGGCTCGGTCACGATCGGCGCGGCCGACTCGCGGAGGGGATCCTGCTCTTCACTCACGGCCTGGCTGGTCCTTTCGATCCGGTGAACGCTGAACGGTGGACGGTGAACGAGGGGGGCGCCGGTGCGGCACCCGCGTCAGGCGGCGAGGAGTCCGGCGCGGAGGCGGTTGAGGGTGCGGGTGAGCAGGCGGGAGATGTGCATCTGGGAGAGGTCGAGGGCGGCGC
>NZ_JBIAQL010000032.1:0-52119 GCF_042889045.1 Streptomyces sp. NPDC002701 | reverse complement strand
TGATGGCCGGGCGGGTTCGTGCAGGCCCCCGCGGGGGGGGGGGGGGCCCCCCCCCCCCCCGGCGCGCGCCCCCCCCCCCCGGCGGGGGCGGGGGGGGGGGGGGGGCCCCCCCCCGCCCAAGACCCCGTCAGGGACCTCAAAGGAACTTGCCCATGGCTGACGCTGACCCGGTACCGATCACCGACGAGAACGCCGCCGCGCACGCCATCGCTGCCGCCATCCACGAGATCGTCAAGCAGAGGCTGATCCGGGCCGGATCGGTCGTCCGCGCCTCGGTTGCTTACAGCAACGCCCGCAAGACCGGCAAGACCGAACGTGGAGCCGTCCGCGACGCAGCAATCGAACTCGTCCGGCAATACCGCTTCCAGCACAACCTCTGACCGCCCCCGCGGTGACCGGCCGACACAGCCCGGCGGTCACGTGCCGGGACTGACCAGACCAGCGGCCAGGCGTCTCCCCCGCGCATGGCCGCTCCCAGGGCCGCCGCCCCGGGATCTCCCGGTACCGGGGCGGCGGCCCACCCCTAAAGGGCCCGTAGCTCAGTGGCAGAGCAAGCGCCTTAAAAGCGCATATCGCGCCGGTTCGAATCCGGTCGGGTCCACCCACACCCTGCACCAACCGCCCCGTGGCGGAGGAGATATGACCGCCGACGACCACCAGAACACCGCATCCCAGCCCACCGCCCCCAGCGTCGCCCCGAACGGCAGCGAGCGGGCCAGCGCGCAGGAAGTGATCCAGTTCGTCATCGCTGAGAAGCAACTCGCGGACCTAGACGTCGAGATCGATTTCGAGGCGCTCGCCAGGCTCGATGACATGCCCGACGACGAGGCCGCAGCCCTGATCGACGAGACGATGAGACGAATCCTCTTCAGCTGACCAGCGGCCGGGGCTTTCCTCCCCCGCGCGCCCCGCCCTACCGGGGCGCGGCCCCCACCTCACCACCGAGGTGCTGTAGCTCAGGTGTGTAGAGCGCCGGCCTCATAAACCGTTGATGTCGTGGGTTCGAGTCCCACCAGCACCACGCGAACCATCACGGCCAACCCGGCCAGCTCGTCACTGGCCGACGATCCGCCGTCCCGCCAACCCGCGCGTTGCGCGGGGCGGCGGACCCGCCCACCGCCCCATGTTCCCTCCGACCGCACGGGAGTTCTGATCGTGACCGCCGACATCCTCACCATCGACACACCGTCCGGCACAGTGCGCGCCACCGCCCGGTCACAGGGCAAAGACGCCGTCGTGTACGCCCTCACGGGCGCGCTGCGCGGCAGCGTGCACGTGACCGGCACCCACCATCCGCGTCACTGGAACCAGTTCACCGCGCTGCGCGTGAGTCTCGGCTCCGCCAATGCCATGGAAGGAACCGCGCCGGCCGAGTCCCTGCCGCGCAGGCGCGGCAGTGCGACCGGCTACACCGGTGGCCTGGTGCGGTGGACAGACGTCGGTTACCCGTACCAACACGCCGCGACGACCCCCGTCGAGTCAGCGGCCGGGAAGGCCCCTTCCCCCACAACGGACGAGACCCTCGCCCTGGTCATGCATGCCTGCGCCGAGGACGTTGCTCACCGGCCCGACCTTCACCGCCTGCTGGACGCCTCCCGCGAGCGTGAGACCCCCGGCCTGCTGCGCTTCCTCGAATGGTCGATGCGTAAGGGCGAGGCTGAGGCGGCATGCTTCGAGTCCAAGGCCCAGACCCACCGTCGCGACGCCCGCAGCGCCGTCTCCAGCTGGTGGACGGCCGCCCGGTGGCTCGCCGTCCGTCCGCACCCGGTCCTGGCCCTGGTGCTGATGAACTACCGAGGGTCGCTCGCGCGCCGCGCCGACTACCTGCCCGGATACGCCGAGTACGCCGAGCGCGCGGCCCGCGAGGAGCGTGATCGCGTCAGTCGCATCCGCACTGAGATCTCGTCCCTGCGCGCCCAGCAGCGGCCGCGCCGGCGAACCCGCCGCCCCGCTGTCGACTACCCGGCATGAGCGACTCATTGCGGCCGTGGCGAGCTAAGGACTTCGACGACACGTGCGAGACCTGCGACGCGCCGCCTGGCCAGTTCTGCCGTTCCTGGTGCACGACCGGATACACCGCCGCCGACGCACTTCGCGAGGCCGAGAAGGCGCAGAGGGAATCGGTGACCGGCACCCCGCCCTCCGAACAACTCGCCACCGCCATCAAGGGAATACCCGCCCCACATCACTTGTTTATCTAGTATCGAATCCATTCGGAGTGACGTCCTAGCAGGCGCCGAATCCGCACGAAGGGAAGTCCCAGGCATGGGCTACGACATGTACCTCGTACGCTCCCCCGAGGGCGAGGACGCAGCGTACGAAGCGGCCAGCAGGTCGTTCGACGCGGCCGTGGAGAACCGCGACGGTCTCGACCTCCCGTATGACCATCCGGAGTACCGCGCCGTCCAGGCGAAGGTCAACAGGGCCTACGACGCGATGGAAGCGGTCCGCACCACGCACTTCTACCTGACGACCTGGGCGATGAGCGAGTGCCGGGCACTCATGGACCACTTCGGCATGCTGATTGCCACGCAGCCACCGGACCGCCCCGCGCCTGAGACGTACGGGGCCACCCCCAGGGAAGCCGCTCTCGCCCCGGCATTGGACATGCTCGGCTTCCCCGTCGACTACACGGGGGACGCGGCTCCGGTGCAGGTCCAGCGGTACCGCAAGGCTCTTGCAGAACGGTTGTCGTGGGCACCGCCACAGCCCGAGGGCGTCGCGGCCCACAAGCTCGGCGGTGACGAGGGCTGGACCGTCACCCCCGGTGAGATCCATGCAGCCCTCGCGGCGTATGAGACCAACAGGGCCGCGAACCCCGCGCTCCTTTCGGAGGTCATCGAAGACGCCGACTGGTGGCCCGAGTGGATCGACTACCTCAAGCACGCCGCCAGGCACGGCGGGTTCCGCACCTACGGGCCCCCTGTGACCTGACGCGCCCCTCGCCGGTCACCGCGACACGGCGCGGGCCACAGACCGGCCGGGCCCGTTCCCTTCGTTTGGGGCCCGGCCGCCCACGGCCCGGCCCGCGGTCAAGCCTCGTGCGGTCGCCGCGCGAACCGCACCCGAGCTCCCGCGCGCCGGGCCGACCACCTCCTACGCAGCGAGCACGAGAAACACCCATGACCAGAACCCCTTCCGCCCTGCTCCTGACCTGCGACGCACAACTCGTCGAAATTGAGCTGCCGTTCGGCCACGACAGCGAGTCCAGCGCCGAGCGCCGTGCAGGGCTGCGCGCAGCCCTGCGCTGCGACCGATTCGACGTCGTCTCTCTGACCCGCCAGTGGGACATGTGGATCGACGACGAAGGTCTCTACAACCACCCGGTGAATCCCGCCGCAACGGCTCTGGCCCAGCGGTTCGGTTTCACCCACCAGCGCTACTACGGCCCCGTCCTGCTCACCGGAGGGCCCGACGCGGAAGGCAACACCCTCCCGCTGCTGAGGCAGCAGCTCGTCGGCCTACTGTTCACCTTGCAAGACCTGTAACGGCACCGGCCTCCCCGGGATCTGCAGGCACCGACACCCGCACAGTTCTCTCCCGCTCATGCGCGTACGGCTCCTGCGAGCCGGGCCTTCCACCGACCGACTCAGCGTGGGGCCCGGCTCGGCGCCGCGTCCCACCGCCGGCGGACTGCCGAGCAGTCCCGGCCCTCACCCCCGGCCACTCGGCCTCTGGAGTACCTGCCATGCCCGACCCGTTCGACACCGCAGCCCAGGCGTTCGAGGCGCTGCTGGATGCCCTCGAACCGGGACGCCATCGCCTCGTGTGCAGCGCCCATACCGCCCTCGGGAGCTATGCCAGCGCCTCGGCGAGCGTCGAATGCACTCCCGGCGACCAGGACCAGGTGAGCGCCGGCTACGAAGGCTGGCTGATGTTCTGTCACCTGCTGGCGCAGACCTCCATCGCCTTCCGGGACGCGGCCATCTTCGCGCGCACGTACACCACCGACAGCACATCCGTACTGCGCGGCTGGTTCGTCATCGAGGTGCGGCCCCAACCCATGGCAGCGGCCGACGTGTTCGCGGCGTACTGCACCGACCTCGCCACGGGCGACCCGATCCCTCCCGAGCCGCGCACGGACTACCAGGCGGTCCCCCCGCTGTCGACCGCTTTCGGCGACAGCAGCTGCTGAGTGCCACGAGCACGCCCCGCGCCGCCGACGCCACCAGGCCCTGGATTGGGGTGCGCCACCCGCGCCCAGGCCGTTCAGCACCGCCACAAGAAGGAGGTGACCACTTACCTTTCCGGCAGTTATTATCTAGTATCGATGATAATACGGTGTCATCGGCACACAGCCTGCGCGCCGTGATCTCACTGCCCGAGAGGAACGCACCGCCATGTCGCGTGCTGAAGATCCCGCTCCCTTTCCCACCGGCTGGCCTAAGGCCCGCTATCGCGCCACCCGCCGCGCGATGAAGGCGCTCCGGCTCGCCGATCACCTGTTGCGCCGTGGGCTCGCCTACACGCCCGACGACACCACCGACGAGTTGATCCGCACCGCTGCCGAGCAGACCGGTCACCACTAGCCGTCCCAGACCACCTGCTCGCTCGTACGCGCAGTCCTGGGGCTGCTGCTCTCCCCGTCAGTCACCGTCGCCCCGACCGAGGGCGACGCCAGCGGACGCGTCATCCGCATGGTCGTCACAGTCGACGACCGCCTCACGGCCTGACCGGCCGACCGGACGGGCCGGGACATGCCCGGCCCGCCATGCACCACCAGCACAGGAGTACCCATGTCCACCGCCTCCCAGGCGAAGAAGACCACGACGACCCCCACCAAAGCCGCCTCTGCTGCGACCCCGAAGCCCGCGCAGCCCGAGCCGTCGGCCGTCGAAGAGGCCCATGACCAGATCATCCGCCTCGACCCGTCCCTGATCGTGCGCGACGACTACAACGCGCGCACCACCAACACGGAGCCGGACGACGACCTCAAGGCGTCGGTGGCCGAACTCGGCGTACAGGACCCCATCCACGTCCGGCCGCTGGAGAACGGAACGTACGGCGCGTTCAAGGGATGGCGGCGCGCCCAGGCCCAGCAGGCCGCCAATGCCACGGCCGAGGCCGAGGGCAGGCCCGCACGCAAGATCCCCACGATCGTCCGGGCCGACCTGGTGGGCAACGACGCGATGACGCACCTGCTGTCGCTGATCGAGAACGATCACCGCGAGCAGATGCACGATCGCGACCGGGTCAAGGCCATCGAGACGCTGGCGCTCATTGATGTGAGCGAGGAGCAGCGCGAGACGATGGCCCGCGCCCTGAAGATCAAGCGGGCCGAGCTGCGCGCGGCGCGCGAGGCGGCCCGCCTGGACGACGCCCAGCTCCGCCGGGCAAGTGTCCAGGGGTTCGACCTGATGCAGATGGCTGAAATGGCCGAAGTCAGCGACGTCTCCCGGGCCTTTGAGGTGCTGGAGGACGCTCATGCCAAGGACGCTGCCGAGGAAGGCGGCGGGCGCGGTCACTGGGACCAGGCCCTGGCCCGGCTCCGGCAGGCCAAGGCCGACGCCGAAGCCCGGCAGACGGCGCTGGACGGACTTCAGAAGGCCGATGTTCCGCTGCTGCCCGACTACTTCCCTTGGGGGACGAAGGACACCTCCCGGCCGCTGAGCGAGCTGCGCACGCCCCTGGGCGCGCCGCTCACGCCGGACAAGCACGCGTACTGCTCCGGCCATGCTGCCCGCCTGGATGAGGAGTTCCAGCCTGTCTGGTACTGCTCCGACCCGGCCAAGTACGGCCACAAGCTTCGCCCCGGGGCCAAGCAGGCCAAGCAGTCCATGAGCGAGGAGGAGAAGGCGGCACGGGCGCGGACCATCGCGGGCAACAAGGCGTGGAAGACCGCGCGGACGGTCCGAGAGGACTTCGTGAGGCGGCTGTGCAAGGGAAAGTCCCTGCCCGAGCCCGTGCGGCAGTTCGCCCTGCGCACGGTGATGAGCCCGCCCTACCTGTACGCGAAGTGGTGCGAGAAGGGCGAGACCGAGGCCGTTGCCCTGTTCCTCGGAGTCCCGGATCCCAACGCCGACCGATCCCGGTACAGCCGTGAGGGAGATCCGTTCGACGATTTGGTCAGCCGTCAGGGCAAGACCAAGGGATGGCACCAGGTGTTCGCGCAGGCTGCCGCCGCGTTCGAGTACAGCATGCGCGAGCCGAAGGCGTGGCAGGGCCTCAGCCGCCACCAGGCCGCTTACCTGCTGTGCCTGAAGGCGGAGGGCTACCGGCTGTCCGACGTGGAGGAACTCGCCGTCACGAAGTACCTGCCCCAGCCCGATGACGAGGACCAGGTCGCCGACCAGGCCGCCTGAGCCCTGCCGGGCGCAGCACTCCCCAGCAGCGGTGCTGCGCCCGGCCCGCTCCCCTCCCCCACAGCCAAGGAGTACGTCGTGTCCGACGACATCTGCCCGACGGGACGACGTCGCTACCCCGACCGCGCGGCCGCTCGCGCAGCCTTCGGAGCCACCCGTGCCCGCGGCAGGTCGACGCGCGGCTACCGCAAGTGCGGGATCTGCGACGGCTGGCATCTCACGCCTGAGCGCAACCACCGCCCACGCCGCCGCAGACGTGCGCGGACGCAAGGACGGCCGCTGCAGCGCGATTTGGAAGACAGCGCCCGCCCTGATTGCCGGTCACAGGCGCACCCAACGTCTGACCGGCTCCCAACACCTCACCCTGTGATCCGGCCGGGCACGCCCCGAGCCCGGCCGGGTCCGATCAGTCTGTGAAAGATCGGCCTCTCCATGAATTCCGCGATACCCCAGCGGTGTGCACACCGCCCGCTGGCCGGCGGGCTCGTAGTGCCCTGGGTCTCCCTGCTCCACAACGGCCATGCGGCTTTCGGTAGCCTCGACGCTGAACGCGCGTTCCGGGCCTAACTCGACCGCCTCTGCCAGATCTGCGGCCAGGAGCTGGACGAGCGGTGTTTCCTCATCGTCCGTCCGGCCGACCACGCCCGCGGCCACTCGCCCGAACCCGCCCTGCACCCGGAGTGCCTGCCCTACGCGGCCGCGCACTGCCCGATGCTGAACGGCACTGCAACGCACTACCGCCGAGCTCCGGTACTGGCCAGCCACCCCGCTGGAAGACCCTGCACCGATCCATCGTGCCCCTGCCCGTCACGCGACCCTGACCAAGGCCATGCCTCCCGCAGCGGCAGTACCGCCGACCGGTACGAGGCATGGATGATCTCCACCGCCGACTACCGCCTCGTCGCGCAACCGGACGCTCCTGGTGTGCCAGCGGGCATCAGTCTCGGTGGCCCGATCCGGCGCAAGCGCCTGCTGCGCGAGGCCGCCCTGCCTGAGGACGCGGCGCAGCTGCTTGAGGTGCTGCGCAGTGCGCTCGACCTGGAGGGCGGCGGTTGAGCCCGCCCCGCCTCCAGCCGACACAGGACCGCGCCGCGGCCTGGCCCGGCAAGCGGTAGTCCTCCGCCTGTCGCGTGGGGGAACTCACCGTCGCCACGTACCTGCCCCGGACCGCTGACGAGGACCAGGCCGGCTTCCCCCTCCTGCTACTGCCCGCCTGGTCCCGCGTCCTGTTGTCGCTGCCTCCCCTGCGAACCGGCGCTGCTCACCCGCCCCCGCGCCGTCGTGACCTCCTGCCTGTATGCCCGAGGAGTAATCCATGCAACTCGACCTGTTCGCCCCCGATGAGCCGCCCGAGCCTGATCCCAGCCAGCCGCGGATCCACCTGAGCTCAGCCGACACCGATCCCCCGCGCCCGGAACGTGCGGCAGCTACTCCGGCGCTCACTGCGGCCCGCCGTAAGCGCACCCGGACGCGCGGCCTGTCGCCGGCGCATCTCGCCCTGGACGTGGCGGAGAAGGTGGCCCGCACCTGGCACCGCAACCGCATCGACTCCCGCATGGAGGTACCGGTCGGCGTCGTCGCCGTCCTTTCCCTGCTGCGCCAGACTGACGACGGTCCGGATCTCACGGGACACCTCCTGACCTTCGGCCCGCAGGAGTTGCTCGACCTTTACCGGCGCGTGTGGGGTCTCTTGTGGATCAGTCGTCCGGAGCTGGTCGAGTGGGCGCATCCGCTGCGAGGGTGGCTCGACGAGGAGGAGCAGAGCGCGAAGCGGCTCGCTGCCGTCCACGCGGTCACCTGTGCCGCGCTGGAGACCGGATTGCTGGAGCTGACCGCAGATGCGGACCCGTCTTGGCGATCGGAGGCCGACGTGCTCGGCTTCCTCGTCACCGAACTGCGCTCCCGTGGCGCGCGGGAGGCGCTCGGCCAGGTCCATACTCCGCCGGACATGTGTGACCTGATGGTCCGCATGACGTTGTCCGTGGAGGATCTCCCCGAGGGAGCGTGGCTGGGTGAACCGACGGCCGGCACCGGTGGCCTCGTTCGAGCTGCCGCCCAGTACCTGCGTGAGACCGGCCGCGATCCGCGCGCCTACGTGTGGGCCATGAACGATCTCGACCCCATCTCCTCGGCCTGCTGCGCCGTCAATGCGGTGGTGTGGGATCTCGGTCGTCGTGTCCTGATCTCCTGTACCGACACCCTGCATGAAGGCGACGGCACCGAACGGGCCCTCGCGGAGCGCACCGCCATCTTCGCCCGCCGCAACGAGCTCATCGGACGCGCCCAGACGATCGCCGCCACCTACGAGGCCATCGCCGAGGTGGAGGATCTGATCTCGCGCGGCCCCGGCCCAGCAAAGGCATCCTGACCATGCCCTCGCCCTCATTCGATCAGGCCACACAAGAAGGGGCCGCGATCGCCGATCTGTTCAGCCGGATCAAGGACATCGAAGAGAGCAGCGGCGACTGGAACGGCGGCGAGGTTATCGCCGTGCTGTCCCAGTGGTTTTCCGAACTGCATATCGACGTCGACGGCAGTGCAGATCAGGTGCGGCACCCGCAGCCCGGCTAGAAACTCCACCCGCCGGCGGGCCCGCAAGTCCACTGAGTGGTACAGCAGTTCACAGGCATCCCGAGAGGGGCCCTGCCGTGTCGATACCCGCCGCCACCAAGGCCCTGACCTGCACCGGATCGCAACCGCGGTAGGGGATGCGGCCCCGAATCCGCTTGCAATCCCAGCAGATTTTATCTGGTATCGAATTAACCACTCGGTGGGGTGTGCCCCTCCCGCGGGGCAGCGCCGACGTGCCGACCGACGGCCGCATACCGGCAGCCCACCGCCGAGCCGCTACGCAAGCACGCATCCCGTCCGGCAGCGCCCTCAACAGACGCGGCCCTCAACCACCTCTCTGCGGGGAGGGCCGCGCCATCGGGCGCCCCGGGATCACTCGCTCAGCCTGAGGAATTCGTCATGACCACCCCTGCATGCGCGCCCGCCGCCGACCGGCGGCAGGCCACTGTTCAACCCCGTCCTGAGCAGGTCAGAGAACTGCCCTACCCCATCGCCGAGGACTATGTGAAGGACTGGACATCCGAGCGGGCCCTCGTGGAACTGATCGCCAATGCGCTGGACGAAGACCCGCACACGGAAGTGGCGTGGAACGACGGTGTTCTGACCATCCACGACCAGGGGCCCGGCATCCCCCGCACCGGGCTCCTCCTGGGAGCCTCCCGGAAGAGCAGCCAGCAGATCGGCCAGTTCGGGGAAGGCAAGAAACTCGCAGCGCTCGTCCTCGCCCGCGACCCACAGATCGGCACGGTCCAGTTCGACACGGTCGGCTACAGCTTCACGCCCGTCCTGAAACCGAGCACGTACCTCACCGACGTCCCCGGCCCGGCCGAAAGCCATCAGAGCCTGGTTCTGCACTACCAGTACTGGTCGACCGACCGGCAACTCGGCACGCTCGTCAGCGTCCCCTGCCCGCGCGAAGTGGCCGAAGACGCCATCGGCCGGGTCCGCTACCTCAGCACCCCCTCCTACCGGCCCCCGCAGGATCACGCCCAGATCCTTCTGGAGGGTCCCCCTGGACGCATCTTCGTCGGCGGCATCCTCGTCTCCACCGACGCCCGGCTGGCGGCCAGCTACGACCTCCCCCTGGCAACGGCCAAGGGGGAGCAGAACCGTGACCGATCGATCGTCGACGGTGCCGCGCTGGAGACCCACATCCGCAGCGCGCTTGCAGCCAGCACCGATCCCGCCGTGATCGCACGGTTCGTCGAGCGCGCGCTGAACGGGCCACGGCTGTCGACCGCCGAGACCTACTTCGACTCCGTCACCGACTTTGCCGTGCGCCGCGCCTTCCGCGACCACGCCCGAACCCTGTGGAACGACGACGAGGTCTACCACAACGCTTCGGGCACTGCGGTCGAGGACGAGCTCCACCTGCAAAGCCGTGGCGTCACGTGTGTCACCAGCAGACTGAGCCGCCACATGCACAACGTCCTGATGCAGCTACTCGGCATCAGGCCCGTACCTGTGGCCGTGGAATACCACGAGCGCCTGCGCCCAAGGACACAGTGGGTCAGGACGGGTGGCGTCTCGGTCGAGCGACGGCGCACGCTGGACCTCGCCTGCGCGGTCTTCCGCAGCGTCTTCGGCCTGGAGTCCCTCGGAAAAGTCAGGATCTACCGGGAGGACGAGGCACGGACGCGCTATTGCACCGACGGCATCTACCTGACTGCCTCCGACGTGACGGGGGTCAAGGAGAGCACCCTGGACGACCTCAATGAAACGTTGCGTGTGGTGTTCCACGAAGGCGGGCACCGGCGGGCGGCCAGGGAGGACAACCTCAGTTCGTCCGACCGCAGCGAGTCCTTCGAGCACGCCATGGACGCCATGGGAGGCAGCCTCCTGCACCTCCTCATGATTCCTGAAGCGAAAAGCTTCCCTCTCCTTGACGTCGAGGCGTGGCAGGACGTGCCGCTGCCAACCGGCGCCTACTTGGCCGACGCCTCGCACCTACACGATCTTCGCCAAGCGCAGCCGACCATCACCCAGCTCCGCCGGGCACAGCGGCTGGAGAGAGCCCCCGAACCACGGCGCCTGCTGGCCGAACTCGCTGAGCGGCGGATGGATGTCACCCTCGGGGAACTGGGGCTGCGCAGCGCTGAAAGGGCCGTGTCCACCGTCGCCTGGACCATGCCGCAGTGGCGGTTGATCGTGAACCCCAATCCTGCCGGGTACCGCCGTAGCGGGGGATTCACCTGCATTCCCGACTACCGCAGGGCCGTCGCGCTGGCCGAACTTCTCGGCATCCATGCACCGGTGCTCTACCTCGGGCACATCGCCGTCGAAGGCCCCCTCTACAACGTCCGGAAGGGCACCAGCCCCGCCAACCGCCCGTGGAGGAAACCTCTGAGTACCCACATGCCGAAAGTCATTTCCGACCTGCGGGCTCTCGGCGGGCCCTACGCGGCGCAGGCCGATGCCATCGCGGCGATGTCTCAAGGGCGTACGCCCTACGACGCGGAAGGTTCTTGGCTCCGCCCGGTGATCGACCTCCTGAATGCGGAGAAACAGCGGCTCAGCTGCTGAGAGGACAGACCCGTCTGCCGGTGCGGGATGCGCGGTCCTTCAAGGGCCGCCCCCGGGCCGACGACGCAGGCCAGCAGCCGGCGCCGGTGCGCACCGAGCGGCATCCGGCCAGCACGACCGGGCGCCTCGCTCTGACCTGTAGAAATACCCACTGGGCGGGCGGTGATCCGCTTGCACCATACCCGTACAGTATCTAGTATCGAATACAGGGAAGTTGACACCCTCCCTGCGCCGAACCACACGAGACAGGAGCGCCCCGTGCCCACGCCCGATCCCGTCCCCTCCGCCAGCGGGTCCACGCAGGACGGCTCCCGCCGCTCCCGGAACTAAGCGCCGCTATGACCGGCGAGACCATCGTCACTGTCACCGGAAACCTGGTCGCCGACCCCGAAATTCGGTTCACCGAAATGGGCACGCCCGTCGCCCGCTTCCGGGTCGCATCAACGCCACGGGTCTACGACCGCAAGACCAGCCAGTGGACCGACGGCGAATCACTGTTCATCACCTGCACGGTGTGGCGGCACGTTGCAGAGCACGTCTGCGAGTGCCTGCAGCGCGGCATGCACGTCATCGTCCAAGGCCGCCTGCGCCAGCGCACCTACACCGACCGCGAAGGCATCAAGCGCACCGTGTTCGATCTCGACGCCGACGACGTCGGGCTGAGCCTGCGTCACCGCATCGCCTACACCGACAACACCCTCCCCTCCACGCTGGCCCGACCCACCGCACCCTCAGCGCCCCAAGCAGGCACTGCCGCAGGCCAGGGTGCGCCAGAACACGAGCGACAATCCCGCCCCAAGCGCCACGGCGGCTGGGCCCGCATCCGCTGACGTCCCTGGAGATCCCCTGTGTCCAGTGGCAGCTCCCTGACCCCGATGCCGGAATTCCGGCCTGAGGTCAAGGAATCCAGACCGGTCCGCCTGGCCTTCGAAGGCCCGTCAGGGTCCGGCCGCACCCTGACCTCCCTGCTGGTCGCCGCCGAGCTCGGCGAGCCGATCGCGCTCATCGACACCGAACACGGGATGGCAGCCAAGTACGCCGACCGCGTGCCCTTCCACACCCAGGAATTCACCCGCTACGACCCCAGGTCACTGTTCGCGGCCCTCGCCCGCGCCGCCATGCGCGGCTACCCCGTGCTGATCGTCGACGCCTACAGCGCCTTCTGGAGCGGCGAGGGCGGCATGCTCGACAAGGTCAACAGCGAAGCCCGGGCCGGATATGGCGGCGACAGCGCCGGATGGTCGAAGTACCGGCCGGAGGACCGCGCCGTCACCGAAGCCCTGGCCGCCTACCCCGGGCACGTCATCGTCACCCCCTCAAGGCCCGGACCAACACCGTCATCGAAACCGACACCCGCGGCCGCGAGTACGCCCGCCGGATCAGCGTCCGGCCCGAGCAACGAGCCGACATCGAGTACGACTTCGACGCGTTGGGCTCCCTCTGCCCGGTCGCCACCGTATGCCTCGGCAATAGCCATATCCCCGCACTGTCCGGAGAGGTCATCGAACAGCCCGACGAGAACCCCGGCCGCACCATCCTCACGTGGGCCGACGGCGGTGTCCCCAACTGGCCCCAGCAGTCCTTCATCGAGCGCGCCCGCGACCCGGACGCCACGGTCGACAGCCTGCGCGAGCTCTGGTCGGAGATCGTCACCGCCCGCGCCGCGGGCATGGCCGCACTCGACCTCCACGACCAGCCCATCACACTCGCCGAGCTCGTCTCGAACCGCGGCAAGCAGCTGCGCGCCTTCGACTCCGCACCCCAGCCGGATCCGCCGGCCCTGCCACCTCAACACCCCGGAATACGACATGAACGGCTCCCCCACCACCGTCGAGCAGCCGACCACCATCCCCGGCAGCCTCGGCCACGACTTCGCCGACACCTGGTGCGGCACCCTCACCGCCGACATCGCCCACCTCCTGAACTGCGAGGAGGTAGACGTACTCGCCAGCCTGCTGCGCTCGCTCGGCGCCGAACAGGCCGCCGACGAATGGATCGACGCCCACTCCGTGGCCGACAGCGAACCCCAGGACCGCCACTACCGGGACCCGAACGACCCCGCGGCGCTCTCGGCCGACGCATTCCGCTGGCACCCGGGCCTCGAAGGGACCTGACGCCGTGGCCCACGAGCACTCCGTCGTGATGAGTCCCTGCATCAACTGCGGGCGACCGCTCATGTACGACCCGGAGCGTGTGGTGTCGGTCCTGATCCTCACCGCGACCGGCTGGTATCCCGAGCCCGGCCGACGTCATCACGCGGCGCGAGTGCCTGCCTGCCACTTCGGTGTCAGGGCCGCGAACGTCGAGCGGCGCAAACGCGGACTTCCCCCGGGCTACGAGGGCGACACCTAAACCGACCTGATGAGGCGCCTCGCCCGAGACGAGTGGTGTAGCTGACCCCTCGTGCACCGTTCCCCCGCACCCTCCCGGCGTCACCTGGTCGCCGCCCCACAACGAACCACCCTCACGGCCCTGTTGGAGGGCATCTTATGAGAAGCCGTGTCCGTACACGGGATGCTGTCTCCACACTCGCGGACGAGCGCATTCCCTTTCCCCACCGAGCACCCCACGCCCTGCCAGGACGATCCGGCGCTGTTCGCCTTCGAAGAGGTCGCCGACCGACTTCAGCGGACGAAGACCCTCGCCAGGGCCAAGCTCGCCTGCTCCGGCTGTCCCGTCGTCCAGGGCTGTCTGAAGTGGGTCCTGGCCAACCCGTCACTGACTCCCAGAGGTGTGTGAGCGGCAACCACCCCCGGCGAGCGCGGCGCGCTGCGCAACGGGCTCGTGCAGCGCCTCGGTGACGACTGGGTCGGGGTAGTGGCCGACCAGGATCGCAGACGTGAGCAGCAGCAGGCGACGCCTACCGCGCCGCCCACGATCCGGGAGCAGATGCTCGCCCGCCAGGAGCTGGAGCTCATCCCTACCCGGCCGCGGCCTTACGAGCCGTGACGTGAACCGCTCACACCCCAGCGCCGCGCCGAAAACTGGCGTCTCCTCGAACGCGCGCTCGCCGGCAAAGACCCGAGGCGTGCCAGCCGTCGGCCCCCGAACCCGCGCAGCGCCCCCTGACTGCCACTCCCCCCTTCCCCCAGGAGACTTCGATGCCTACGCGCGCTTTCCCGTCCTACGTCGCACCGGTCCACGCCCGTCACGGCTCCTACTCCCCCCGCTACGGCTGGCTCCTCAAGACGCACCTCGCCGTACAGGACAACCCACGCGTGTTCGCAACGGCCCGCGCGACCGTCGAACTAGGCGCCGACAAGAGCGCGGTGGCCTCCATGCGGTTCTGGTCATCGGCGTTCAAACTCACCGACGAGATCCGCCACGGGCCCGGAACGGCCAGCGACGTGACTCCTACCGCAAGGGGCCGGTGGCTGCTCGACGAAGACGGGGCCGACCCCTACCTGGAGCAGGACGGCAGCCTATTCCTACTGCACTGGTGGCTGCTGGCTCCTCCCTGCCGGGTTCCCGCCTGGTTCTACACCTTCTGCCTGTCGCCGTTCGCCCGGCTGGAGCCAGGCTCCCTGCGGGAGGGGATGCTGCGCGCGGCCTCCGCGGCCAACTGGAGACGGCTTCCGACGGCCGCCACGCTCCACCGCGACATCAGCTGCATGATCCGCATGTACACCACAGGCAGCGCCCATGAGCAGCCGCGCACCACGCTGGAGGACCTGGTCGACCGCCCGTTCAGTGCCCTGGGCATGATGAGCGTCGCCCCCGACGGCGCGGTCCACCTGAGCCCTTCGGCCGGCATCAGTGCGCCGACCGCGGTGGTGGCGTATGCCTGCCTGGAGTACGCCTCTCGGTCCACGCCCGGCCCGGGCAGTATCTCGTTCGGCCGTCTCCTGCACGACGACGCAGGTCCGGGGCGCGTGCTGCGGCTCCAACCGCGCAGCCTTCGGCGCGCGCTGCAGGCCGCCGCGACGCGGCACCCACAGTTGGGCGTGGCGGACTCCGGTGACGGCACCGAAGTGCTCACGTTCAACCGTCCCCCGCTGGCGCTGGCCTGGGATGTCCTCGACGAGAGCTACGGGCGCGTTCGCCAGCGCCTCGGGCTCCACCCCCAGCAGGACGCCTACCAACCCCGGCCAGGAGACGCCCGTCCAGTCGAACAGTTGGCCTTCGGCGAACCGGCATCCCAGGACAGCCTCTGACCTGACCCGCCACACTGCCTGCAGTGCGCCGGACATCACGGTTCCCCACCACAGCATCGTTATCTCGGATCGACTCTGCGTGGTCGCTTCTCTCGACTGCCTTACGGAGCACCATCGTGATCGACCGCCCCGACCTGACCGCGACAGCGCGCTCGGACCGGATGCCAAGATCCCCCAGCAGCTACCAGGTGTTCCCCTCATCAGACTCGCGCACAACGCCGACAGCAGCCTGATCCACCGCAACCGCTCCCGCGAGTACGGCTCGTCGACCGTCCAGCTCAGCTGGGCCATGCCGTTCGACGAGACCACCGCGACCACACTCCTGGCCTACACCGTGCGCCTCATCGCCATCTGAGTCGCGGCGCGGGCCCTCAGTTCCCTATCGGTCGCGTCTCCATCCCAACCACAGGTCCCACCGCTACACGCCGCCGTTCCCGTGGCCACCGCCCGGGCACGGCCCTTGGAGAAGATCCCTATGGAACACCCTGCCGGCTTTCTCGCGTCGGCCCTCCCTTTCTGCCCCGACCACGCCGATGTCACCGAGGTACTGGGGGATCCGGCGGCCGACCACTGCGCACGCGACGACGGCGGTTACGTCCCCGACCCGTCCGCCGCCCGCACCGCTGTACCTACGTTGGCTGGCCCAACGAGCCCTCTACTCCAGCGACTACGAGGCCCTGGCCGTCGACGACTCGCGGCGTGCGGTGATCAGGGAGCGTTTGCTGCCGTCACTGGCGGGTGCCGGCCCGCTGCTGGTGACCCCGCAGCGCCACTGGGACCTGGTGCACACATTGCGCGCCGTCCTGGACCAGGGCCGAGCGTGGCTGGCGGAAGCCGGCGCCGCCGGGGTGTACCTGCTGGCACAAGAGGTACCGCCGTTCCCGGAACGCGATGACACCGACAGCGAACTGGAGAGCCGCTCCCAGGACGCTCTGCCGGAGACGGTGTTCCTCCATCTGATGGCCGAGGACAACCTCGCCCTGCTCCCCGACGACACTCCCCGCGGCTTCGTCGAACTGTCCCTGCGAGTGGGCCGGCGCCCGTGGGAGGCCCGGCACCTGGAGTTCGACTGCGTCCAGTGGCACAACATCGACATCGAGGCAGCAGACGGCAGCGTCCAGCGCCGCCGCTACCCCTTCCTCGTCTACTGGATGCAGAAGGTCCGCCGACGCCACAAACTGCCACTGCACCTCACCGACGTCGAGGTGATCACCCGGCAGCAGGACCACCTGCGACGGGAGTTCCCGCAGTGCTTCGACCCCGAGGGGCGACCGCTCTCACAGCGGATGCTGCTGTTCCCCACACCAAGGCTGTCGCGCGCGAACAAGTTCGGTGAGCGCCCCTACGGCTCCAGCACGAGCCGGTACTGGCTGGAGGTGTGGGTGGACAGTGTTTCTCAGCTCGTCGACGAGGACGGCCAAGACCTCGACCGCTCCAGTGTCTTCCCTTACGCCTTCCGGCACACCTACGCCCAGCTGCACGCCGACGCCGGGGTACCACTGGAGATCCTTCAGGTCCTGATGGCTCACCAGGAGTCTTCCACGACGCAGATCTACTACCGGGTCTGCCACCCGCGCAGGGTGGATGCCGTGCGGGCCATCGCCGCCAAGTACCAGTTCGACATCTCCGGCGGCCGGCTTCGCGCCCGCACCCCGGCCGACGACCTCGCCGACCGTGCCCCCGCGGGCGTGGGCCAGGTACCGGTCCCCGGCGGGACGTGCCACGCGATGAACAACGTCCGCGCCGACGGGCACGGCTGCCCGGTGTACTACCGGTGCTTCTCCTGCAAGTTCTTCACCACCGACTTCACCCAGCTCCCTGAAGTCCGCCAGCTGCGCGCCACCAAGGCCGAGCAGCTCGTCCGGCTGGAGGCCACCTACGGCAGCGTGCTCGTGCCGGGGCCGCAGGGCCGGGCGAACACGGAGCTGCTGCGCCAGGAACTCGTGCAGATCGACGAGCTCATCAGCAAGTGCGAGACAGACCTCGGCTCGCTGACCGAGAAGGACAAGGCCACCGTCGAGGCATGGCTCCACAGCCGGGACCGGTTCCTCACCGTGATCCCCGTCGCCGCGGTACTGGCCGGCCGCCAGCAGCTGGCCCAGCCGACCATCGACCCGATCCTCCTGGCCGTCGAGGCCAGGTGACCGGCGGCCGCATCCCGCAGGCACCGGCAGCGAAGGACCTGGCCGCCGGGCGTGCGGCCGCCCTGGACGCGGGCCGACAAGCCGCCGCGGCCCTGCGCCGGGCAGACAGCGAAGCGTGCCGGCAGCGCGTGCTGGCCGTAATCGCCGGTATGCGCACGTCGCGCAGGCCGGTCTCCGACGCGGAGATCACCCGGCGCGCCGCGGTCAATCCCCAGTACCTCCACGGCACCGGGACCCTTAAGGCCGAGGCCGTCCGCGCGCACCTCGGCGGCGACCGGACCCGGGCCGCGGCCGCCGCCGCGGCCCGCCAGGACACGGCGCTGGAAGTGGAGAACCGCATGCTGCTCGAACAGAACACGGCACTGCGCCGGGACCTCGAAACAGCCAGAGGCGAGCTCCGGGCCGTCCGCGTACTCGACCTCGCTACCAGTGTGTCGGGCGGCCTCGCTCCGGCACCGGGCCGCAATGCCGAGGTCGAGGCGTTGCGCGGGGAACGCGACCAGGACCTGGCCGCAGTGCGACGCGCAGACACAGAGCTGGTGGCACTGCGTAACGTTGTGCAACGCCTTATGGTGGAGAACACCCGGCTGCTCGGGAGCGAGCACCAGCAGTAGGCGACGAGCGGCACGTTGTACCGGCTCAGGCAGAGATCATCCGATCGGTGGTGACGACGCGCCAGGCGTCGGCTGGCCCGTTACCGGGAGCGCGCTTCTGGCCGGCGCTGGAGGCACGGTGCCGATGCCGGGCTGTGCTGGTCCTGATTGCCGACGCCACGCGTGCGTTATTGCCTGCGCAGTTCGATGACTGTGATGTCGGGTGGTGCTCCGACTCTGGTGGGTGGCAGGGATGCTCCGACTCCGCGGGAGACGTAGAGCTGTGTGTGGTCGATGGTGGCCAGTCCCGCTGTGAGGGGTTGGGTCAGTGGCACGAGCAGGTTGCCGGGGAAGAAGGCCCCGCCGTGGGTATGCCCGGACAGTTGGAGATCGACTTTGTGCCGGGCGGCTTCGCGCACCTGCACGGGTTGGTGGGCGAGCAGGACGACGGGGTGGGAGGCGTCGCGGTCGCCGAGGGCCTTGTCGTAGTCGGGTGTGTCGTGGTTCTGCTCGCCTGTGACGTCGGTGACGCCTGCGAGGTCGATGGCTCCGCCCCGATGTTTGATCAGTGTTCGGGTGTTGCGCAGGGTGGTGACGCGGAAGTCGGCGAGTGTGGCGATCCAGGCGTCGACATCGTGGCGGTAGTCGTGGTTGCCCGTGACGAAGAAGGTGCCGTGGGTCGAGGACAGCCGGGTGAGCGGCGCGGCGTGAGCGACCAGGTCGTCTGCGGTGCCGTCGGAGAGATCGCCCACGATGGCGACGATGTCGGGCGAGGTGTCGTTGATCATGCGGACCGTGCGTGCGGTGTGGGCGCGGCCGAAGAACGGGCCGAGGTGAAGGTCGCTGGCCATGGTGATGCGCATGCCGTCGAGTGAGGGGTGCAGTCGGCGCAGGGCCACGGGCACGACTTTCACATCGGGTGCTCCCAGGCCGCGGTGAAAGCCGTAGCCGGTGGTGGCCACGGCGGTTCCGGTGGCGAGCAGGGCGACCGAACGGGCCAGGACGAGACGGCGATCCGCCATCCGCGGTGCGTCCTGGGCCGGTCCGGGATTCGGGGCTCCCATAACCGGAGCCGTAACGGGGTGGCTCTCCTGCTCGACCGATGCCCGTAGGGCCTGCTCAGGAATCACGGGGCCGGTTACGGTTCGGCGCCGCAGTGCACGCGCCGTGAGGCGAGCTGGGATCTCCAGGGCGACGAGCGTCATCAGCAGGTAGGCGGCTAGGGCGGCCCACACGAAGGCCGGCCAGGCCAGCCATGCGATGCGTGTGGGGTTCGCGTACTGGGCGGCGAGGACACCGGTGGGGACCAGGACCGTGAGGGCGAGTGCCGTGGCACCGCCCGCGCGGCGCAGCCGGGCGGACGCTGTGACGTCCTTGACGAGCCGCAGGTAGAGGTAGCGGTGTGCGGCGGCTGAGGCGATAATGCTCACCGCGGCGACGGTGGCTTCCTGCGCGAGGGTGCTCACGCCGCCGCCTCAGCCGGTGGGAACGGGCTGGAGACGGGTCGCCCGTCGTGGGTGCTGGAGCCGGGGTGTCGGTGCATGGCGGCGGGGTGCTCCGGGAGAGTTGTCGAATAGTTGGAGTTGATTGGTCCGGGGTTCGGCGGCGCCCGGCTGGAGGGACGGCCGCGTCGGACGGCGGCATCCGGGGTCCGTCTGCCTGCCCGGGCGGGTTCACTGAGGGCGGGCCAGGCCCACGTCGTAGGCGAAGATGACGGCCTGTACGCGGTCGCGGGCATCGATCTTTGCCAGGATGCGGCTGACGTGTGATTTGACCGTCGACTCGGCCAGGTGGAGGTGGGCGGCTATCTCGGTGTTGGACCATCCCGTGGCGATGGCGGTGAGGACTTCGCGTTCGCGTTCGGTCAGAGCGGCCAGGTGTCGTCGCTGTGCGGGGCTGAGGACAGGAGCGGCGGAGGTCCGTTGGGGGTGCGTGGTGGTGAAGGCGTCGATGAGTCTGCGGGTCAGGCTCGGGGAGATGACGCTGTCGCCAGCCGCCACGGTCCGGATGCCGACGACGAGTTCCTCGGGGCGGGCGTCTTTGAGGAAGAAGCCGGCCGCGCCGGCGCGCAGGGCCTCGTAGGCGTACTCGTCGAGGTCGAAGGTGGTCAGGACCAGGACCCGCGAGCGGCCGCCGGACTCGACGATGCGGCGGGTGGCCTCGATGCCGTTGACGCCGGGCATCCGGACGTCCATCAGGACGACGTCGGGACGCAGTTGCGCGGTCAGGCGGACGGCCTCCTGGCCCTGGGAGGCTTCGCCGACGACTGAGATGTCCGGCTGTGCTTCGAGGAGCATGCGAAAGCCCAGTCGTTGCAGGGTCTGGTCGTCGACGATGAGGACGGTGGTCATATGCGGTGCTTCTCCTGGGCGGCGCTGGGCAGGGTGCGGGATGTGCTCAGGACGGTGTGGACGCGCCAGCCGCCGGCGGGAGTCGGGCCTGCGCTGATGCGCCCCTGGTAGAGGGCGGCGCGGTGGCGCATGCCGACCAGTCCTTGTCCGCCGTGCCTGCCGTGCCGTTCGCTGTCCGCCGTACGGGTGGGGCCTGTGTCCTCCACCGTGATGTGCACCGATTCCTCGTCTCTGTACAAGTCGACGGACACGGTGGTGTGGGCCGCGGCGTGTTTGAGAGTGTTGGTGAGGGCTTCCTGCACGATGCGGTAGACGGTGAGCTGAAGGCCGGGACTGAGCGGTGTGAGGTCCCCGTTGGTGTGCAGGTCGGCGGTGGGGCCTGCGGCGCGGACGCGGTGGAGTAGCGCTGGCAGGTCCTGAAGGGTCGGCTGTGGTGCGAGCGGAGTGGTGTCCCGCTGTGTCGCAGGGTTGTCGACCACGATGAGCAGGCGGCGCAGTTCCGCGAGGGCCTCGCGGCTGCTGTCGCCGATGAGGTCGAGGGTGCCGGCGGATTTCTCCGAGCGGGATCTGGCCAGGGCGGCAGCTCCGTCGGCGAGGCCGATGATGACGGCGAGGGTATGGCCGAGGATGTCGTGCATCTCGTGGGAGATGCGGGTGCGTTCCGAGGCTGCGGCCAGGCGGGTGTGCTGGTCCCGCTCGGTCTCCAATGCCACGATGTATGCCTTCGCCAGGCGTCCGGTGAGGGCCAGTCCGGCGCAGGCGGTGACGGCGAGCATGGCCAGCGGCGTGACGATTTCTGGGCGCTTGGCGTGTTGCAGTTGGCCGCTTCCCCAGAACGCCGCGATCCAGAGAACGAGCTGGGCGGCGGTGACCGTGCAGGCGATGACCAGCTGGCGGTGGCTACCGTAGCGGCCGACGTTGTAGAGCGCGACGATCCGGGCCGCGTCGGCGCCGTTGAGGACGTTCAGCGGCAGCGCGAGGACGGAGGCGGCTGTGGTGATCGCGAACACCAGGCCGGGACGCCGTTCGCGCCACAGCAGCGGGACGGTGTAGGCGAGGGTGAGGACGATCTCGCTGGGCAGGTGGGCGCGGTTGGTCGGGTTGAGGAGGGAGGGCAGTGCGAGGACGGCGCAGAAAGCGGGCACGGTCCACAGCCGCAGCCGGGGGTGGTCGCGGTCGAGCGTCCGCCAGGCGGCCAGCCCGCTGATGATCGACACCGTGACGCGGTGGTCGGGGTCGCTGGTCAGTGACTGCGGAAGCCGGGAAGCATGGGGCGAGGTGCCGCGTACGGGTTCTCGGGTGGTCGGCTCGCTCATGGCAGGTGGGGGCCTTTTCGCTGTCCGGGCAGGCCGCCCGCCACTCCTCGGGGAGCGTGAACCGGCGGGCGGGGCAGAGGGGCCCGGACAGCTGATGTGCGGTGCACGGTGTGCTGTCCGGGCCCCCGGGGACCGCCTGCCGCCCCTCGGGGGGTGAGGGCCGGCAGACGGGGTCGGGGTATGCCGGGGCTGTGCCTACCCAAAGGGCGCAGGCGCCGTCGGCTCCTGGTCGTTCTGCGCGGGAATGCGGGTCTGGCAGTCGCGTTCGGCCAGCACCCGGCGCAGCTTCTCGCCCTCCACGTCGACGTTGGGCAGGAGGCGGTCGAGCCAGCGGGGAAGTGCCCAGGCCCGTGCGCCGAGCAGGGTCATCACCGCGGGGACGAGGGTCATGCGGATGACAAGGGCGTCGAAGAGGACCGCGGCGGCGAGGCCCATGCCGATGGATTTCACCAGGGCGATGTCGTCGAGAAGGAATCCGGCGAACACCGAGATCATGATGATGGCGGCGGCGGTGACCACGCGGGCGCCGTGGCGGAACCCGGTGACGATCGCCTCGGTGGGGCCGGCGCCGTGGACGTATGCCTCGCGCATCCCGGAGACGAGGAACACCTCGTAGTCCATGGCCAGGCCGAAGACCACGCCGATCAGCAGAATGGGCAGCAGGCTGACGATGGGCGCGGTCTCCTCGACGCCGAAGACGTCCTTGAGCCAGCCCCACTGGAACACGGCGACCAGCACGCCGAGGGTGGCGACGACGCTGAGCAGGAAGCCGGCCGCGGCCTTGATCGGGACCAGGACCGAACGGAACACGAGAAGCAGCAGGACCAGCGCGAGGCCGACGACGATGGCCAGGTAGGGCACCATCGCCTCACCGAGCTTGGCGGAGACGTCGATGTTGAGCGCGGTCGTGCCGGTCACCATCACCTGCGCGCCGCTGTCCTCCTCCACCGCGCCGCTGCGCTCGCGGATGTCGCCGACCAGGTCGACGGTCTCCTGGCTGGTGGGAGGGCTGCCCGGCACCGCGGTGAGCAGGGCCACGTCACCGGCCTCGTTGAAGACCGGGGGCCGTACGGCAGCGACGTCGCCGAGGCCCTCCAACAGGGCGGAGGTGTCCGCGGCCGCAGTCTTGGCGTCGTCGCTGCCCCGAGCGTCGACGACGATGGTCAGCGGGCCACTGAAGCCCGGCCCGAAACCCTTGCTGAGCGTGTCGTAGGCCACGCGCTGGGTGCTGCCGGGAGCGGCCATGCTGTCATCGGGCAGCGTCAGCCGCAGCGACAGCGCCGGGATGGCCAGCACACCCAGGCCGACCACCGACGCCAGCAGCATCTTCCAGGGATGGCGGGTAACGAAGCGACCCCAGCGAACGCCCATCGTGACGCGCCGGCCACGCTGCTCGGCACACACCCGGCGCGTGGTGAGGCGACCGTGTGCCACACGGGTGCCGGTGAAGCCCAGCATGGCCGGCAGGAGGGTGAGCGCGACCAGCACGGCAACGGTGATGGCGAAGGCCGCAGCCAGCCCCATGGTGGTGAGCATCGCGATACCGATGACGCTCAAACCGGCGAGCGCGATGACGACGGTCAGACCGGCGAAGACCACCGCCGAGCCCGCGGTCCCCAGAGCACGCCCGGCGGCTTCCTCAGGCGCGTGCCCCTCACGCAGCTCTGTCCGGTAGCGCGAGACGATGAACAGGGCGTAGTCGATGGCCACCGCCAGACCCAGCATGAGCGCCAGAGTCTGCGCGTTGGAGGCCATGTCGACGAACGACGAGGCAACGGTGATGGCGCACAGGGCGATGCCCACGCCGACGATCGCGGACACCAGGGGCAGTCCGGCCGCGACCAGCGAACCGAAGGTGATGACCAGGACGAAGGCGGCGACCAGCAGGCCGATCAGTTCGGCCGCGTTACTCTGCTCCTCCTCCAGCACCGCGTTGCCGCCCAGGCTGACGTCCAGGCCCGCCTTCTCGCCCTTGTCCGCCACCTGGTGCAGGGCGTTTGACGCGGCGGTAGTGATATCGGCCTGCGGGACGGCGTAGGTCACCTGGGCATAAGCGATGCTGCCCGAGGAGTTCACCAGGCCGGCGGTGAAGGGGTCGGTGACGTTCGCCACCTGCGGTGCCTTACGCAAGTCGGCGACCAGTGACTCCACCTCCTGCTTGTGGGCGGCGGACGTCAGCTTCTGCCCGTCCGGAGCCTCCATGACCACACGGGCCGTGGCGCCGCCGGCCGAAGCCTGCGGGAACTCCTTCTCCAGCAGGTCGATGGCCTGCTGCGACTGGGTACCGGGAAGCGTGAAATCGTCCGTCGTACTGCCCGACACGCTGCTGACACCGACGACCGCGGCGACGAGCACCGCGATCCACGCCAGCAGCACCAGCCAGCGCCGCCGGAAGGCGAGCCGACCGAGCCGGTAGAGAAAGGTGGCCACGAAAATTACTCCCACCAGGAGAGAAAACGGATGTATGAAGGCGAGCCCGACAGGCTCCGCCCATGAACGTAGGAGCCGGCTGCGGCCGAAAAGAGCTACTGGAGGACGAATCCGCGCCCGGGGCGGTACCCCGGTACCGGGCGGTGTCCTCCCTGAGGCGGGCGTGCCGGGTCTCAGCCGGCCGGGTGAGCGGCGAGAAGTGCCGTGGTCGCGTCCCACAGCTCCCGCTGCACGCGCGGGTCCCGGCCGGGCTCGGGGCACTGCAGGGGGCGGGCGCCGCGGGCGGAGAAGTAGCCGCCGGTGGTACCCGCGAGCGCCGCATCGGTGGCGAGCCTCACGATGATGCCGGCGCCCTTGCGGGGATCGCCGATCTTCAGCGTGTTCAGCACCCGCTGCAGGACGGCGGAGCCGGGCAGGTCCCGGCCCAGGCCGGTGGCGTTGAAGCCGGGGTCGCAGCAGTTCACCGTGACCTTGTCCGCGTCCAGGCGACGGGCCAGCTCCTGCGTCCACATGATGTTCATCAGCTTTGTGCGCCCGTATAGGGGCATCGACTCCCGGCGGGTGTAGGGCTCGGTACGCCGCAGGTCCTCGGCCGGGTCGATCGTTTTCGCCTGCTGGGCCGCTTCGGAGGCGACGTTGACGATCCGGGCCGGCGCCGAGACGCTGAGCTTCGACGTCAGCGCCTCGGTCAGGACGAACGGGCCGAGGTAGTTCACCGCCGTCATCTCCGCGAAGCCCTCGGTGGTGATGCGCTGCGCGAAGGCATGGAGGCCGGCGTTGTTGACCAGGACGTCCAGGCGCGGGTAGCGCGCGGCGATCTCCTCGCCCGCACGGCATGCCTCGGAGAGCAAGCCCAGGTCGGCGTGGAAGACATCCACGGGCTCGTCGGTCACCGCCTTCAGGTCGGTGACGAGAGCCTGCGCCTTGCTGCGGGAACGGGCCACGGTGCCGATGCGGTAGCCCCGGCGGGCCAGCTCGAACGCGGCGATGCGGCCCAGTCCGGAGGTAGCTCCGGTGATCACGGCGACGGGACGATCCATCCCACAACCCCTTTCGTGAGGTACCTCATGATTATGTTGTGCGAGGATACCCGAACCATGGAGCAGCACGAATCAACAACCGCGGGCAGCCTCCCTGAGCAGGTGGGACTGTCCTTCCTCACCCTCGCGTACAGCCTGCGCGAACAGGTCGACCAGCACATGCTGGCGACCGCCGGCCTGTCCCTGTCCCGCACCAAGGTCCTTCAGGCACTGGCCGACTGCGGCGCGCTCCACCAAGCGCAGCTGGCCGCCTCCCTCGGCCAAGCACCGCGCTCCGTCACCCAGATCGTGGAGGGCCTGGAGCGCCTCGGCATGGTCGCCCGGACCGGCGACCCCGAGGACCGCCGCCGCAAGACCGTCTCCATCACCGACACCGGCCGCACGGCACTAAGGGCCGCGGAAGAAGCGGGCACGCACGTACTTCGCCAGCGCTTCGGCCGTCTCGAACCACAACAACTGGCCACACTCGACACGCTGCTCGCGCACCTGGACATCGCCCTCACTGGCGGCAAGACCGGCTGACACGGACGAAAGAGCCCCGCCTCAGTGGGTCACCCATAGACCTGCAGGAAAACTGGGCCTCATGCTGGACTGATGGCTGTTTCTGGTGCGCAGAACCGACCGTACACGGAGTCGTTGGGGTGCTCGCGTTTTGTGCTCCTGGAGGAGTGCCCGGCAAATTCTGAGAGTTGGTTCCTCGCGCGCTGCCACGCCGGCCTGCTGGCAGGCGTGCGCGGTGTGGTGCCCTTCGCCGATCCAGTCCCCGACCCACCGCTTCCGGTGCCCTGATCATGACCGGG
Organism: Streptomyces sp. NPDC002701; assembly: GCF_042889045.1. Lineage (NCBI taxonomy): Bacteria > Bacillati > Actinomycetota > Actinomycetes > Kitasatosporales > Streptomycetaceae > Streptomyces > Streptomyces sp. NPDC002701. Next base: position 25,895 of record NZ_JBIAQL010000032.1, on the reverse strand, counting down.
CACTGTGGCTGGATCTACCAGGCGACGAACGGTGTCTACGCCGGCAGGGCGACCGCGCGGATCATCAAACTACTGCCCGACGGCACCGTCTTCCATAGTGGAGTACGCGCGGGTTCCCGGAGGCTGCTCGGCGGCGGTGAACCTGCATTTCAGCAGGTAGATCGTACGGTGCTGGCCCGTCACCCGATGGTGTGAGATCTGCGCAGTAACTCGCAGATTCTGCGTGTGATCGCCGTAATCTGCGGTTTCGTGTCAGATTCCGAAACTCGCGTGCTGATGCTCGTGCGCCCCGTACCGGAACCTGCTGGGCCGGTGGACCCCGCAGCGGTCTCCGTCGAGAGCGGGCTCGCGGACGTCGTCACGCTCCAGCGGCGCCGTCAGGCCCGCATCTCGGCGCAGGACGAGGAGAGCTTCTTCCTCGACACGCTGTCGGAGTACCAGTGGGCGAGGGATGCCGCCGGTCTGGCGCCGACGACGCTGGACGGGCTGATCAAGCCGGTGGTGGAGGTTTGTGAGTTCTACGGCACGGTGCCGTGGCAGCTCACGTCCCGCGAGGTCGACCGGTATTTCGCCGGCCCCGGGAAGCGTGCCCCGTCGACTCTGCGCGGAAAGATCAACAAGATCGACGCGTACTTCGCGTTCCTCGAACAGCGCTACGCCGGCGAGATCATGCGCCGCTTCGGCCAGGCCGTCGAGTCGCCCATCGACGTGTTCAACCGGCCGCGCCATCGCGGCGATTTCGGTCTGCGGATCCCGCCCTCGCAGGCGGCGTTGCGGGACTTCTTCGGCCGCTGGCGTGAGGATCTGCCGAACGCCCGGAAGTACCTGGTCGCCTGCCGTGACTACGTGATGACGAAGGTCGCGTACCTGTCCGGTGTCCGGGCGGCCGAGCTGTGTGGGGTGTGCATGGGCGACCTGCACTGGGAGCATGGCCAGTGGGGCCGCTTCGTCGTGCTCGGCAAGGGCGCCCACGGGTCGGGGCCCCGGCCGCGCGAGGCGTACATGTTCCAGGAGGGCCGCGCGCTGCTGTGGTGGTACATCGAGGAGATCCGCGGCGAGTTCGGCGACGATGTGGAGCATCCCAGGGCGCCGCTGTGGCCGTCGGAGCGCAAGCCCACGGCGGTGGCCGCGTTGAACCTTCCGATCGCGCCGGCGATCGTCCCCTCGACGTTCCGCCGGGCCCTGCACCAAGCGGCCGGCGCCTATCTGAGCGGACCGGTAAGCGACCTGTTCCCGCACCTGCTGCGGCATGCATGCGCGACCCACAACTACGAGCGTGGGATGACGTTGTGGGAAGTGCAGAAGGTCCTCGGACACGACTGGGCGACCACGACCCTGCGGTACATGGCGACCGCGCACGCCGACCCGGAGCACGCGAACCTGGCCGCGAGTTCCCGGGCGGCCCAACGACTGGTGATGGACAAGGGGAACCTCCGGTGAAGTGGAATCTGCGGATGGTGGCCGCCCAGCGGGACCTGTGGCGGCCGACCGAGGTGCTGGCTGCTTTCCAGCAGGTGGGGTTCAACCCTTCGCTGAGCAAGGTCGCCGCACTGTGGGGCGGGACTCCGGTCACGGTGCGGCTGGACGACCTGGACCTGATGTGTGCGGCATTGGACTGCACCGTCGCGGATCTGCTCCAGGCCGAACCGCTCGCCGGCGCCCAGCCGGCAGGGGAGGCCGGCGACGTGGCCGTGGGTGCCGAGGTCCAGCCGCCGGGGCCGGTGCGGCCGGTGCCGCGCGGTCCTCGCCGAGGCGGGCCGCGCTCGCTGCCTCCGAGCTGAGGGGATGGGAGATGGCGAACGAGGGCAGCGCCCGCAGCTGCGAGATGTGTCTGAGCTGGTCGGTGCTGCGGTGGACCCGGACGTGCCACGGCTGCCGGGCCTGGAAGCGGACGTACCCCGAGCGGGGAGTATGCCCGCGGTGCCGGCACGAGGCCCACCTGAATACCGATGGCCTGTGCAAGCCGTGCCTGCAGGCGATCCGGGCCGTCGATGACGCCGAGTGGGCCCTGGGCGGTGCAGGAGCCCGGCCGCGCGACGTGCAGCTCATCGTCGGTACGTGGCGCGACTACGCGACGCAGTCCCGCAAGCTGGTCCGAAGGACCGACGGCGGACGCCGTGTGAGCCAGGCGTGGCGGCTCAAGCTCAAGCAGGAGCAGGTGCCCACCACCGGAGCGGCGGCCGTACTGGAGCCGGGACTCCCCCGCCAGCTCGCCCTGTTCACCGTGCCGCGCACACTGACCGATGCCACGGTGCGGGCGATCATCGGCCGGCCTCTGTCCGGCTGGGACCGTGCCCGTCCCGTCCTGGTGGAGATGGCGGCCGAACACGGCATGAGCCAGGGCTGGCACTACGTGGTTGCCGAGATGGTCCGCCTCGCCCTGGCGGTCCGCGAGGCCGAGGGAGCTGACCGGCTCCCCGAGCCGATGCTGCGGGACCTGCCCACCCACCGCGATGCGGTGCGGCTGGTTCTGCTGCGGGCCGACCTGCTGGAGGCGGCACCGGAGCCGATGCGGTTTTCCCGTATGAACCAGCCCGCCCGCACCCCGTACATGACTGATCCGGTGCCAGTTCCGCCGCGCGCGCCGCGGCAGTGCCGGGACTGCCACGGCTGGATGCCCGTGGGCCGCCGGGCCGGGTTCCGCTGCTCTCCGTGCCGGCATTGGCGCGAGCGACATCCGCGCGGCCGGTGTGTGCGATGCCGCCGCGAGGACTTGCCGTTGCGTGCCGACCGCTGCCGCACCTGTCATCCGTACCGCCTCCTGGACGAAGCCAGGCCCGCGACGTCCCGAGCCACCCAACTGGAGGTCACTCTCCCCGCCGGCGTGGGTGGGCCGGTCCTGCCCGTGCCGGTCGATGCCCCACCCGCCGCCGGCACAGACGAGACACCCGCAAGCCGGACGGCCCGCGGCCAGGAAGCGCTATTCGCCATGCGGCGCGACTGGTCACCGGTGCTCACCCGGCTCCGGCGCCGACCGCGGGCCGAGCTGCCTCTCACCGAGCGGGCACGGCTCGTGGTGGAGGAGTACCTTCAGCTGCGCGCGGACCAACAGGCCCCGGACTACCGCAAGAACATCCACACCCTCACCATCCTCATGTACTGGCTCGGTGCCGAGACGGCCGTCCTCGAGCGCGACGTCCACGACCTGGCCCAGCTCGATCCGAACCTCGCCGCCAAGCCTGTGTGCCAGTTCCTACGCGCCCGCGGCCTACTCGTCGACGACCCGGACCTCCACCAGGACGCCGATCTGGTCTGGATCGAGACCACCCTCGACGCACTGCCGCAGCCCGTCGCGAGCGAGGTCCGCGCCTGGGTAGACGTGCTGCGCAGCCAGGGGCGCCGAGAGGGCGAGTTCCGCAGCTGGGACGGAATCCGCCGCTACCTCACCTACGTCCAGCCGGTGCTCAGCGACTGGACGGCGAGCGGGGTGGCCACGCTGCGGGAGATCACTAAGCAGCAGGTCGAGGACGCCGTGAACGACCGGTCCGGCCACGCCCGTCGGCAGCTCGCCATCGTCCTGCGCAGCCTGTTCCGTTCCCTGAGGCGGCAACGCGTCGTCTTCCGTGATCCAGCGCGAAACCTGCCCGTCGGCGACCTGAAGGGGATGCCGCGGTCCGTGCCCAGCGACCTGCTGGCCGGGCTGCTGGACCACGCTGCCACTCCGCTCGGGCGCCTGACCGTCGCCCTGGCCGCCGTGCACGCGGTCACCGGCCACGACATGCGCACGATCCGGACAGCCGATGTGGACCTCGCCCGCGGCACCGTCGAGATTCGACGCGGTCTGCTGCGGCACACCCTCTACCTTGAGCAGTTCACACACCGCTGGGCCGCCGAGTGGCTGACCTACCGCCACCGCCGATGGCCGGCCTCGATGAACCCGCATCTGCTGGTCAGCCAGAAGACCGCGCTCGACCCCGATCAGCCAGCCGTCAACATCGGCACGCTCCGAGGGGTGCTGCCCAAAGGCGTGACCTTGGACGGCCTGCGCCAGGACCGGATCCTGAACGAGGCGCTCGAGTGCAGCGATCCGCTGAAGCTGATGCGCCTGTTCGGCATCACGGAGAAGACCGCCATGCACTACGTCGGCGTGGCCCATCCGGAGAAAACCTCCCAGCTTCCCCGGTGACCGCTGGTGCGAGAGCGACAGCAACGGGGCCGCCCGGAGCATCCGGACGGCCCCTCCTGCGAGTGCTGCTCAGGCCGGGACGGCAGCGGTCACCGGCTCGGCCTCTGCCGCGCCGCGGGCGGCGAGGTAGCGCTCGGCGTCCAGGGCCGCGGCCGCGCCGGTGCCGGCGGCGGTGATGGCCTGGCGGTAGGTGTGGTCGACGACGTCACCGGCGGCGAACACCCCCGGCAGGCTGGTCCGCGTCGTCGGGGCGGCGACGGTGATGTAGCCCTCGGTGTCGAGGTCGAGCTGGTCCTTGAAGAGTTCGGTGCGCGGGTCGTGGCCGATGGCGATGAACAGCCCCGTGGCGTCCAGGTCGCGGGTGACGCCGGTGAAGACGTCGCGCAGGACGACGCCGCCGAGCATGCCGTTCGTCTCCTTGATCTCGGCGATCTCGCTGTCGAAGGCGAAGGAGATCTTGTCGTCGGAGAAGGCGCGGTCCTGCATGACCTTGGAGGCGCGCAGGGTGGAGCGTCGGTGGACGACAGTGACCGAGCGGGCGAAGCGGGTGAGGAAGGTGGCTTCCTCCATGGCGGTGTCGCCGCCGCCGACCACGACGATGTCCCGGTCACGGAAGAAGAACCCGTCGCAGGTCGCACACCATGAGACGCCGCGGCCGGACAGCTCGTCCTCGTTCGGGAGGCCGAGCTTGCGGTAACCAGAGCCGGTCGCGATGACCACCGTCTTCGCGCGGTGCACGGTGCCGGCCGAGTCGGTGAGGAGCTTGACGTCGCCGGTCAGGTCGACGGAGACGATGTCGTCGTCGATCATCTCAGCGCCGAACTTCTCGGCCTGGGCCCGCATGTTCTCCATGAGGACCGGGCCGTCGACGCCGTCGGGGAAGCCGGGGAAGTTCTCCACCTCGGTCGTGGTGGTCAGCGATCCGCCGACGAAGATGGAGCTGCCGAACAGCAGGGGGCGCAGCTGGGCGCGGGCGGTGTAGAGGGCGGCGGTGTATCCGGCAGGGCCGGAGCCGATGATGACGACCTCGCGTATCTCGCTCACGCCGTCTCCTCCGGCTTCTCCGGGGCGATCTCGGCGATCAGGCCCTCGACGAGGGTCTTGATCTCGTCGCGGATCGAGCGGACGGCCTCGACGCCCTGGCCGGCCGGGTCCTCGAGCTTCCAGTCCAGGTAGCGCTTGCCGGGGAAGACGGGGCAGCTGTCGCCGCAGCCCATGGTGATGCAGACGTCCGACTCGCGGACCGCGTCGACGGTGAGGATCTTCGGCGTCTCCTCGGAGATGTCGATGCCGACCTCGGCCATGGCCTCGACGGCGGCCGGGTTGACCTGCTCGCCGGGGTTGGAGCCGGCGGAGCGGACCTCGACGCGGTCTCCGGCCAGGTGGGTCAGCCACGCGGCGGCCATCTGGGAGCGGCCGGCGTTGTGGACGCAGACGAACAGGACGGACGGCTTGTCGGCCATGGTGATCGTTCTCTCTCGTCGCATGGCGGAACCCAGCCGCCAATGACTTCAGCCCCCGCTGGTATCAGCGAGTGATGATGTGAGAGTATCAGTGCATGCTGACTTCAGTCGATCCTGACGTGATCCGGGTGCTGGGCGATCCGCTCCGCCTTCAGATCGTGACCCTGCTGGCGCGCGAGACGCTCTGCACGACACACCTGGTCGAGGAGACCGGAGCCAAGCAGACCAACCTCTCCAACCACCTGAAGGTCCTGCGCGAGGCCGGACTGGTGGAGACCGAGCCGTGCGGACGCTTCACCTACTACAAGCTCAAGCCCGAGGTCCTCGCCGGCCTGTCCGAGCAGTTCGCCGAGCTGGCCGCCTCCGCCCGTACCGCTTCCGAGAACAAGAGGGCCTGCCCGTGACCTCCACCGAGCCAACCACCGCCTCCACCGAAGGCGCCGGCCCGGCCGGGGACGACTCGATCGTCAAGAAGCTCTCCACGCTCGACCGCTACCTCGCCGTGTGGATCCTCATCGCCATGGCCGTCGGGCTCGGTCTCGGACGCTTGATCCCCGGACTGAACGACGCGCTGGCGAAGGTGGAGATCGGCGGGATCTCCCTACCGATCGCGCTGGGCCTGCTGATCATGATGTATCCGGTCCTGGCCAAGGTCCGCTACGACAAGCTGGACGCCGTGACCGGCGACCGGAAGCTGATGGTCTCCTCCCTCGTCATCAACTGGATCGTCGGCCCGGCGGTGATGTTCGCGCTGGCGTGGATCTTCCTGCCGGACCTGCCCGAGTACCGCACCGGCCTGATCATCGTCGGCCTGGCCCGTTGCATCGCCATGGTCATCATCTGGAACGACCTCGCCTGCGGTGACCGCGAGGCGGCCGCCGTCCTGGTGGCGCTCAACAGCGTCTTCCAGGTCATCGCGTTCGGTCTGCTCGGCTGGTTCTACCTCGACCTGCTGCCCGGCTGGCTCGGCCTCGGCGACGGCGAGCACCTGGACATCTCCATGTGGGAGATCGCGGCGAACGTGGTCATCTTCCTCGGCGTCCCGCTGCTGGCCGGCTTCCTGACCCGCCGCATCGGTGAGAAGAAGATGGGCCGCGAGGGCTACGAGCAGCGCTTCCTGCCGAAGATCGGCCCCTGGGCGCTGTACGGGCTGCTGTTCACGATCGTCATCCTCTTTGCCCTCCAGGGGAAGACGATCACCTCGCAGCCGCTGGACGTCGCCCGGATCGCGCTGCCGCTGCTGGTGTACTTCGCGGTCATGTTCTTCGGCACCTTCCTGCTCGGCAAGGGGTTGGGCCTGGCCTACGACCGCACGACGACGCTGGCGTTCACTGCGGCGGGCAACAACTTCGAGCTGGCCATCGCGGTCGCCATCGCCACCTTCGGTGTCACCTCCGGCCAGGCCCTCTCGGGCGTTGTCGGACCGCTCATCGAGGTCCCGGTCCTGATCGGCCTGGTCTACGTCGCGCTCGCCTGGCGACGGAAGTTCGCCGCCGACGCGGTGACGACGGCCCCGTGACGCAGCACACGCAGGTGGTGGTGGTCGGCGGCGGCCAGGCAGGGCTCGCCGCCGGCTACCACCTGCGCCGCCAGGGCCTGGACTTCATCGTCCTGGACGCTGATCCGGCGCCGGGCGGGTCCTGGCAGCACATGTGGGACTCCCTGCACCTGTTCTCCCCGGCGGAGCACTCCTCACTGCCCGGACGGCTCATGCCCGCCCAGGCAGGTGAGACGTATCCGGACGCCGGGCACGTGGTGGACTACCTCACCGACTACGAGAAGCGCTACGACCTGCCTGTCCAGCACGGCACCCGCGTGGACGCCGTACGCTCCGCGGGCGACCACCTCCTGGTCGAGGCGGACACCGGCACCTGGCGGGCCCGCGCGGTCATCAGCGCCACCGACACCTGGTCGCGACCCTTCCCCCCCGCCACCCCCGGCCGCAGCACCTTCACCGGCCGGCAGCTGCACACCGTGAACTACCGCTCCCCGGCCGACTTCGCCGGTCAGCGCGTCCTCGTGGTCGGCGGCGGCAACTCCGGCGCCCAGATCGCCGCCGACCTTGCCCTGCACGGCCGCGTCGACGTCACGTGGGCGACCCAGCGCCCACCCCATTTCCTGGCCGACGACATCGACGGCCGTGCCCTGTTCGACGTCGCTACCGCACGCCGCCGCGCCCTCGAAGCGGGCCGTAGCGACACCGGCGGGGTGGCCTCGCTCGGCGACATCGTCGCCGTGCCGCCTGTCCGCACCGCCCGCGACGCCGGTCTCCTGACCGCGAAGCCGATGTTCTCCCAGCTCACCGCCGACGGAGTCCGGTGGGCGGACGGCAGCGAGGCCGACGTGGACACGGTCATCTGGTGCACCGGATTCCGGCCGGCCCTGTCCCACCTCGCCCCGCTGAACCTGCGCGGGCCACGCGGCCGCATCCCCACTGACGGCACCCAAGCTCTGGGCGAGCCACGGCTGCACCTGCTCGGCTACGGCGACTGGACCGGCCCGGCCTCCGCCACACTCATCGGCGTCGGCCGCCCGGCCCGCGACGCGGCGCGCGCCCTCACGGCCCTGTTGCGCTGACCTCCCGTCGGACCTCAACGAGACCCGGCCGCTGCCCCGGGGCCAGGGGATGGAGGGCGGCCCGACTCCCGTATCGTCTTCCGATATCGATCTCCGTCATGGATGTCTGTGTCGCCGAGGAGTGAGCGATGAGCAAGCAACCGACCGCTGCCGGAATGCCGGACGAGCTGCACCGCCGGCTCGGGGTGTCCGACGCTGTGCTGATCGGCCTCGGATCGATGATCGGCGCCGGGATTTTCGCCGCGCTCGCCCCTGCCGCGCGGGCCGCCGGGTCGGGGCTGCTGATCGGCCTGGCGCTGGCCGCCGTGGTGGCGTACTGCAACGCCACCTCCTCCGCCCGGCTCGCCGCCCGCTACCCGGCCTCGGGCGGCACCTACGTCTACGGCCGCGAGCGGCTCGGCGACTTCTGGGGCTACCTGGCAGGCTGGGCGTTCGTGGTCGGCAAGACGGCCTCCTGCGCGGCGATGGCGCTCACCGTCGGCTCATACATCTGGCCGGGCCATGCGCACGCCGTCGCGGTCGCGGCGGTGGTGGCGCTCACCGCGGTGAACTACACCGGGGTCCAGAAGTCCGCACTGCTCACCCGGGTCATCGTGGCCGTGGTCCTGGCGGTGCTCGCCGCCGTGGTGGTCGCCGCCCTCACCTCCGACGGGGCGGACGCGGCGCGGCTGGACGTCGGCTCGGACGCGACCTTCGGCGGGGTGCTCCAGGCGGCGGGGCTGCTGTTCTTCGCCTTCGCCGGCTACGCGCGCATCGCCACCCTGGGCGAGGAGGTCCGTGACCCGGCGCGCACCATCCCCAGGGCGATCCCGATCGCCCTGGGGATCACCCTCGTCGTCTACACGGTCGTCGCCGTCTCCGTCCTGATGGTGCTGGGCCCGGAAAATCTGGCCGAGGCGACCGCGCCGCTGTCGGATGCCGCGCGGGCCGCGGGCGCCGACTCGCTGGTCCCCGTCGTCCGCGTCGGCGCTGCCGTCGCCGCGCTCGGCTCCCTGCTCGCCCTCGTCCTCGGCGTCTCGCGCACCACCCTCGCCATGGCCCGCGATCGGCACCTGCCGCACGCCCTGGCCGCGGTGCACCCGAAGTTCAAGGTGCCGCACCGCGCCGAGCTGGTCGTCGGCGCCGTCGTGGCCGTGGCCGCCGCGACCGGGGACCTGCGCGGGGCGATCGGGTTCTCCTCCTTCGGCGTCCTGGTCTACTACGCCGTCGCCAACGCCTCCGCATTCACCCTCACCCCCGAGGAGGGCCGCCCCGCCCGGGTTATTCCGGTCGTCGGGCTGGTGGGCTGTCTGGTGCTGGCCTTCGCGCTGCCCGTGTCATCGGTGATCTCCGGTGCCGCGGTCCTGGCCGCCGGTGCCGCCTGGTACGGCGTCCGCCGCCGGTTCGCCGCCCGAAGCTGACCACCCGCCAACCCGTACGACACGCCCGCTCCGCGGAGGCGGGAAACCGCCGGTGCCCCTTTGCCTCGCGGGACGATATCGACACCCGATACGTCTCCGCATGGCAGAGGGGCACCCGCATGACACCGCTCAGCAGCACCTGGCAGGCGAGGCTCACCGCCACCGACGCGCCCGCCGCGACCATCCTCATCCGCCTCTACGTCGGGGCGGTCTTCCTGTCTGAGGGGATCTTGAAGTTCCTGCGCCCCGACGCCCAGGGCACCGGCCGCTTCGACAAGGCCGGCATCCCCGCCCCCGGCTTCTTCGCGCCGCTCGACGGCTTCTTCGAGATCGCCTGCGGCCTGCTGATCCTGGCCGGCCTCGCCACCCGCCTCGCCGTGATCCCGATGATCGTGAACATGCTCGGCGCACTGGCGATCACCAAGCTGCCGATCCTGTGGGGCGACGCCCCGCTGTTCGCCGGCAAATCCGGCTGGTGGGACTTCGCCCACGAATCACGCACCGACCTCGCCCAGCTGTGCGGCAGCCTCTTCCTGCTCCTCGTCGGCGCCGGCGCCTACTCACTCGACGCCCGCCTCACCCGCCGAGCCGCCAGCCCGACTGCGGATGCCGAGGTCGCGAGCAGGTGACGCGCCGGTTCTATGGGGCGTCGTCGCCGAGGACTTCGCGAGCCAGCTCCGCCAGTGCCTTGCGGTCTTCGGCCAGGGCCTTCTTCCCGGCCTCGGTCGCCTTGTAGACGCGCCGGGTACGGCCCTCGACAACGCGCTGCTCCGAGGTCAGCAGTCCGTCCACTTCCAGCCGGTGCAGCGTCGGATACAGCGTGCCGGGGCTGATCTGGTAGCCGTGCGAGGCCAGCTCCTCGGTCATCCACGCGCCGTGGATCTCTCCCTCGGCCGCGTGATGCAGGATGTGCAGCCGCACCGCGCCCCGCTGGAACTCCCGCACCTTTACCCACCTCGCCGCCCACCGGGCAGTGACGAAACCGATATCGGGTATCGAGTCTACGACGTGGCGCACCGTTCGCTCCGGCTCTCTGCGTGTGCCCCCCTGTGGTCGGTGAGCCAGGCACGGGGCACAAGACCAGGACCCTGATCCTTGGAGGCAACCGCGATGACGGACACCGACAGGCCCGGCAGGTGGCCAGGACCGGCCAGAGCTGCGGTGACCGCATGGCTCGCCGCACCGGCCGGCAAAGCCGCCCTGCTGCTCACCGCCGCCGCGGCGCTGACCATCGCCCTGGTCGTCGCCGGCGCGCAGCCCGTTCTGCGCCTGGACCAGGCGGTGGCCGCGCGTCTGCACGCGGTGGCGCTCCAGCACCCCGGCCTCACCCACGCCAGCCGCATCGTCACCGACTGGGTCGTCGACCCGTGGACCATGCGCCTGCTGCTCACCGCAGCCGTGGCGTGGCTGTGGCACCGCCGCCGGCGGCTCCTCGCCTGGTGGGTGGCCTGCACCTCCGCCGTGGAATGGGCGCTGCGCTCCGTGCTGCGCCGGGCCATCGGCCGCGACCGTCCCGAATGGGAACGCCCCGTCGACTCCGCCGAATTCGCCGCCATGCCCTCGGGCCACGCCATGACCACGGCCGCCACCTGCGTGCTGCTGCTGTGGCTCGCCCGTATCACCCACCTGCCCGCCGGCCTGGTGCGCCTCGGCGCGGTCACCGCCGCTGTCGCCGTCGCCGCCGCCTGCTTCACCCGGGTCTTCCTCGGCGTGCACTGGCTCACCGACACCCTCGCCGGAACCCTCCTCGGTGCCGCGCTGGCCACAGGCGCCGCCGCGACCTGGCACGCCGCCCGGCCGCACGAGGACGCCGCCCGGACGGGCACCTCGCCCGCCGCCGTCGATCTGAGTCAGGGCCTGCAACAGCCCCGCCCGAGCAGATATCGTGAATCGACATCGGATACCGATATCTGAAGGCGAGTCCCGTCATGGACAGCGAGCACTCCCTCGACCGCGTCATCGAGCACCTTGCCGCCCGCTTTCCGCACCACGGCGAACAGGTCGTCGCCGAGACCGTTTATGCCACCCACACCCGGCTCCGCCGGAACGCGACCGTCACGACGCACCTGGCCGCGCTGACCCAGCGGCAGGCCGGCGACACCCTCGCCCGTAACCCGCCCCGGCGCAAGGCGACCACCTGACCCGGGGCCCGCCCTCCCCTCCCTCCCCGGCTTCCGCATCCGCGCTGTCCTGCCCGTATGGCTACGGCGTACGGACATGTAGCGCGAACGACGAGGGGGCCCCGGCACCTGGCCGGGGTCCCCTCGCCGTTCGGGACCGGGTCAGTGGCTGCCGGCGAGTTCGCCGGTGAGCTTGGAGTGGAGGTCGGCGCTGGGGTCGTTGAGGCCGATGATCTCGACGGTCTTGCCGCGCTGGGCGTACTTGGTCTCGATGGCGTCCAGGGCGGCGACGGAGGAGGCGTCCCAGATGTGCGCGGCGGACAGGTCGATGACGACCTTGTCGGGGTCGGCGGCGTAGTCGAACTGTCCGACGAGGTCGTTGGAGGAGGCGAAGAACAGCTCGCCAGTCACGGTGTACAGGACGCTCGTGCCGTTCGAGGCGACGAGCCGGGTGACCTCGGCGAGGTGGGCGACGCGCTTGGCGAAGATGACCATGGCGGTGACGGAGCCGACGACGACGCCGATGGCGAGGTTGTGGGTGGCGACGACCGCGGCGACGGTGATGACCATGACGGCGATCTCGCCGGCGGGCATCCGCCTAAGGGTCTTGGGGGCGATGGAGTGCCAGTCGAAGGTCGCGAACGACACCATGATCATGACGGCGACCAGAGCGGCCATGGGGATGTCGGAGACGAGCGGGCCGAAGGCGATGCACAGCACCATCAGGAACACGCCGGCGAGGAAGGTGGAGACGCGGGTGCGGGCGCCGGAGACCTTCACGTTGATCATCGTCTGGCCGATCATGGCGCAGCCGCCCATGCCGCCGAAGAAGCCGGTGACGATGTTGGCGACGCCCTGGCCGATGGACTCGCGGGTCTTGTTGGAGTGGGTGTCGGTGATGTCGTCGACCAGCTTGGCCGTCATCAGCGACTCCATCAGGCCGACCAGCGCCATCGCGAACGCGTACGGGGCGATCGTCGTCAGCGTGTCCATCGTGAACGGCACGTCCGGCAGGCCCGGCACGGGCAGGGAGGACGGCAGTTCGCCCTTGTCGCCCACGGTCGGCACGGCGATGCCGGCCGCGATCGTGATCACGGTCAGGACGGCGATGGAGACGAGCGGGGCGGGAACCACGGTGGTGATCTTCGGGAAGAACACCATGAGCGCCAGCCCGCCGATGATCAGCGGGTACACCGCCCACGGCACGTCGCGCATCCCGGGGACCTGGGCCATGAAGATCAGGATGGCGAGGGAGTTGACGAAGCCGACCATCACCGAGCGCGGGATGAACCGCATCAGCTTCGCCACCCCAAGCGCGCCCAGGGTGATCTGGAAGACGCCGGCCAGGATGACGGCGGCGATCAGGTAGCCCAGGCCGTGCTCACGGTTGAGCGGGGCGATCACGAGGGCGATGGCACCGGTGGCGGCAGAGATCATCGCGCGTCGGCCGCCTACGACCGAGATGACCACCGCCATGGTGAACGAGGCGAACAGGCCGATCGCCGGGTCGACCCCGGCGATGATCGAGAACGAGATCGCCTCGGGGATCAGCGCAAGGGCGACGACCAGGCCCGCCAGGACCTCGGTGCGCCAGACCTTGGGGTTGTTCAGCCAGTCGGGCTTGAGGCCGCGCAGCCGCGCGGTCGGAGTCACAGCAGCAGAAGACAAGGAAAATGCGTACCTGTCGTGCTCGGGCACACCGCCGGGCAGGCCGGGGCGTGCGGGAAGGAGCGCGGGAGACCGGCCGGTTTCCCGCGGGCGGCCCGAGGCGGGCCGGGAAGTCATGGAGGACGCGAGCCGGAGGCCGGGATGGTGTCCGGCCGGGCGGGTCACGTCCGAGGGCGAAGGGTCACGGCGGGCAGGCAGCGGCGGTCGGCGTCATGGGCTCGCGCACGCGTCTCTCCTGCAAGAATCTTCGCCGGGGGCGCCATCGGCCCCGGAAACGGCAGCAGCGGGGCAGCCGTGCCGCCCTCACCTTCATCAACTCTACCCTAACGTTAGAGTAGAGGTAGGTGGGGTCGCACGGGACGCGGCCCGCCATGACGGGAAGGGCCAGGAACACGGGCGTGGACGGCAAGCACATGCAGATCGGCGAGGTCGCCGCGCGAACGGAGTTGTCCCTGCGTACCATCCGGCACTACGAGGAGACCGGTCTCGTCGTCCCCTCCGCCCGCTCCCAGGGCGGGTTCCGGCTCTACACCGAGACCGACGTCGCCCGTCTCATAGTCATCCGGCGGATGAAGCCGCTCGGCTTCACGCTGGAGCAGATGCGCGACCTGCTGGACGCCACCGACCGCCTCGACGCCGGTGACGAACTCGGCCCGGATGAGCGCGAGGTACTCCTTCAGCGCGTGCGCGAGTACGAACAGAGCGCGGCGCAGCAGGTGGAGAAGCTGCGCGTGCAGCTGGCCCGCGCCGAGGACTTCGCCGCCACCCTGCGGGCACGGCTGCCCGAGCGCGAGCCGGTGCGCCCCTGACCGTTTCCGGCTCCGGCGTGCTCTGCCTCTGCGGCAGCGCATCAGATGCTGTGGCTGCGACTCCCGAGGACCCCTCCCAGGCACGGGGCCTGGGGTGACCATAGAGGAACAAAGTAGACGCACCGGGCCCCTGAAGGAGGTCACCGTGGCAGCCGACCACCCGTCCACGCCGCCGGCCGGGCCGGTTATGGCGGTCTCCGCGCCCGAGAACCGCCCGGCCGAGCTGGTCCTGGTCGGTCAGATCGGGACCGAGTCGCTGCGAGAGCTGGAACAACGCCTCGATGCCCCGTCGCTGCGGGAGGCCACCGAGTGGTTCGTGGACATGAGCGGGGTCACCCGCTTCGACCTGGCGTGCGCCTACGCGCTGCTGCGGGCGGCCACGCTGCGGCCAAAGCCCGCGACACTCACAATCCACGGGGCCCGGCGCGCCGTCCAGCGAATGCTGCGCCACGCCGGGCTCGATGCGGTCGCCGTGATCGAGGAGTGAGGACGTCAGATGACGGCGGGACTGCGGCGCTCGACCAGCACCACGTCGCGCCAGACGCCGCGGTGGCGCCCGATCCGCTCCCGAGTGCCGATGACACGAAAGCCGGCACGCCGGTGGGCGGCGAGGCTGGCGCTGTTCTCGGGGAAGATCCCGGACTGAATGGTCCAGATCCCGGCCCGCTCGGTGGAGTCGATCAGCGCCTTGAGCAGGGCGGAGGCGATGCCGCGGCCACGGGCGTCGGGGCGGACGTAGACGGAGTGCTCAACCACCCCCGCGTACGCGCACCGGTCCGACACCCTGCTCGCCGCGACCCAGCCCAGCACCGACCCGTCCGCGTCGAGAGCGGCGAAGCGGTGCTCGGGCAGCTTCGCGGCCTCGAACGCCTCCCACGATGGTGGGCTGGTCTCGAAGGTCGCGTTGCCCTCGTCAATGCCCGCCTGGTAGATCGCCAGCACCTGCTCGGCATGCTCCGCCGCCAGCGGCACCACCACCGCGCTCAGCGCCCCGCTCACCGCTTCCCCCTCTGTCCGATTCCGTTCGATCGTCAGGCCGCGGCCGGCAGGGTCAGCAGCTTGCCCATCGCGGCAAGCACGGACGGCTCGACCCGGTAGTAGACCCAGGTGCCACGCCGCTCGGAGGTCAGCAGCCCGGCCTCTTTCAGCTTCTTCAGGTGGTGGGAGACGGTGGGCTGGGAAACGCCGACGTCGGAGATGTCGCACACGCACGCCTCCCCGCCCTCGTGGGAGGCCACGGCGGAGAACAGCCGCAGGCGGACCGGGTCGCCCAGCGCCTTGAACATCCGCGCGGCCGTCTCGGCCTCCTCGGCGGTCATCGGGCGCTCGGTCAGCGGCGGGCAGCACGGCGCCACACCCTGACCGTCGGCGGGCTCGAGCAGCGGCAGCACCTTCGCATTCGACATGCGTCTATGTTGACACACGTCGAACCAGTGGGTCGAGGGCGGTCACCGGCACGCGAGGCGGGCGGCCAGGCGCCGGGCGATGCGGTCCGCGTCCCGGCCCACGCCGCGCAGCGAGTTCGACGACAGACTGCGCTGCCACTCCAGCCCGACGAACGCCAGCCCCGGAACGTCCGTCGCCACGCCCTCGCGGTGGCGGGGGTTCCCGGCGGCGTCGAGCGCGCCGTCGAGGCCGGCGAGGTAAGGCAGGTCGGGGCGGTAGCCGGTGGCGAGCACGATCGCGTCGATGTCCTCCCGCTTCCCGTCCTGCCAGGTGAGCTCGGTCCCGTCGGCGCCGACGAACAGCGGCCGTCGCTCCGGCCGTCCGGCGGCCAGGGCGGCCCGGTAGCGGCCGTCGTCGAGGGTCGGCTGCGCCGGCGGGCGCCCAAGGAGCCGGCCGAGAGGCGTGGTGTCCAGGCCGGTACGGGTCGTCCAGAAGTGCAGGTCGCGGCCGAGGATGCGCTGGGCTGCGAACTTCACCGGGGCGCGGGTGGCGAGCGTGACCCGTGCCGTCTCGGCGAGCTCGGCGGCGATCTGCACTGCGGAGTTCCCGGCCCCGACCACGACCACCCGGCGGCCGGAGAAGGGGGCCGGACTGCGGTAGTCAGCGGCGTGCAGCACCTGCCCGGCGAACTCCTCCAGGCCCGGCAGCGCGGGCCGGTGCGGTCGGCCGAACGTCCCGGAGGCCGCCACGACGGCCCGCGCGGACAGCCGGCCGCCGCCCTCCAGCTCCACCTCGAAGCCGCCGCCGGCGCGGCGTATCGCGCTGACGCGGCAGCCGGTGCGGATATCGGCATCCAGGCGGTCGGCGTAGGCGGTGAGGTAGGCGACGACCTCGTCGCGGTGCGGGTAGCGGTCCGGGTCCGAGCCGGGGAACGGCATCCCGGGCAGGGAGCTGTACCGGGCGGGTGAGAACAGCGTGAGGCTGTCGTAGTAGTGCGGCCACGACCCGGCCGCACGGTCTGATGCCTCCAGCACCACCGGCCGCAGCCCGCGCCGCAGCAGGGCGTGGACGGTGGCGAGTCCGGACTGGCCACCGCCGATGACGGCGACGTCGATGCGCTCCATCAGCGAATCCCCCTGGGTTCGATAGATGTCTATGTTGACGCTCATCAATACAGGTGTCATGCTGGGCCGCGCAAGCCATCGACAGATGTCGAAACACGCAAGGAGTCGCCGTGATCGCGCCCGCCACCACCGAGCTGCCCGTCATCGTGATCGGGGCCGGACCCGCCGGTCTGGCCGCCGCCGCTCATCTGATCGACCAGGGCATCGAGCCCCTAGTCCTGGAAGCCGGCCAGAGGGCCGGTGCCGCGGTGCGCGAGTGGTCGCACGTGCGGCTGTTCTCCACTTGGGGTGAGGTCGTCGACCCGGCGGCCGAGAAGCTCCTCGCTCCCACCGGCTGGACGAGGCCGGATCCGGCCACCTACCCCTCCGGCGGCGACTGGGCCGAGCAGTACCTGCAGCCGCTCGCCGACGTCCTCGGTGACCGTGTCCGCACCGGCGCCACGGTCACCGGCGTCTCCCGGGCCGACCGGGACCGGATCGTGGATGCCGACCGCGAGGCCCAGCCGTTCGTCGTGCACGTCGCCTACGCCGACGGCCGTGAGGAGCGCCTCTTCGCCCGCGCGGTCATCGACGCCTCCGGCACCTGGACTACGCCGTCCCCGGCCGGCGGCAGTGGGCTGCCCGCGCTCGGCGAGAAGGCCGCTGCGGACCGGATCACCTACCGCGTCCCGGACCTGAAGGACCCGGCCGTGCGCGCCCGGTACGCGGGCAAGCGCACCGCCGTGATCGGTTCCGGCGCCTCCGCCTTCACGGCCCTCGTCTATCTCGCTGACCTCGCCAAGTCCGACGCCGGCGCGGGCACGAAGGGCGTATGGATCCTGCGCCGGGGCATCTCCGGCTCCACCTTCGGCGGCGGCGAAGCCGACCAGCTCCCGGCGCGCGGGGCCCTGGGATTGGCGGCGAAGGCCGCCGTCGACGAGGGACACGCGGACGCGGTCACCGGCTTCCGCACCGAGGCGATCGAGCGCGGCCCCGACGACCGGCTGATCCTGGTCGGCGAGGACGGACGGCGTCTCGACGCGGTCGACGAGGTCATCATCCTGACCGGCTTCCGCCCCGACCTGTCCTTCCTCGACGAACTGCGCCTGGGCCTCGACGAACGCCTCCAGGCGCCCACCGCGCTGGCTCCGCTGATCGACCCCAACCAGCACTCCTGCGGCACCGTCTACCCGCACGGCCACCGCGAGCTCTCCCACCCCGAGCAAGGCATGTACCTGGTCGGCATGAAGTCCTACGGCCGCGCCCCGACCTTCCTCGCCATGACCGGCTACGAGCAGGTCCGCTCCGTCGCCGCCGCGATCGCCGGCGACCTCGAGTCCGCCGACCGCGTCGAACTCACCCTCCCCGAGACCGGAGTCTGCGGCGGCGCCGGCCTGTTCGACGCGCCCGACACCGCTGAGGCCGACGGCGGCGGCTGCTGCGCGCCCGCACCGCAGCTCGTCCAGCTCGGCACCCCCGCCGCGGTCGGCGCGGCTGCTGAGCAGGCCCCGGCGGGCGGCTGCTGCGGCTCGTGACAAGCCTGGGTACCCCAGCGAGCGGGGCCGCGACCGGAACAGGGGACCGGACGCGGCCCCGCGCCGCCCTGCCCGCCCTCTGCCTGACGCAGATCGTGAGCTGGGGCATCGCCTACTACGCCTTCCCCGTCCTCAACCCCCAGATCACCTCCGCAACCGGGTGGCCGACCGGAGCGACCACCGCGGCGTTCTCCCTCGCTCTCGTCGTCTCCGCCCTTGCCGGAATCCGCGTCGGCCGCATCCTCGACCGGCGCGGCCCCCGTACCGTCATGACCGCAGGGTCTGTGCTCGGCGTCATCAGCCTGCTGATCGTGGCCGCAGCCCCCAACCTCCCGGTCTTCATCGCCGGTTGGATGCTCGCCGGGCTGGCAATGGCGGCCACCTTCTACCAGCCCGCGTTCGCCGCCCTCACCCGCTGGTGGGCCCCCGACCACGTGCGCGCCCTGACCATCGTTACCCTCGCCGGCGGGCTCGCCTCCACCGTCTTCGCACCGCTGACCGCAGCCCTCGCCGACCAGCTGTCCTGGCGCCACACCTACCTCGTCCTCGCCGCTATCCTCGCCACCGTCACCATCCCCACTCACGCCCTGGCACTGCGCGCACCCTGGCCCGACGCCCCAACGAGCCGTGCACACGCGGCCGCAGGCGCTGCGGGCGTCGGACGCAGCCGACCGTTCCTCCTGCTCGCCGCCGCCTTCACCCTGTCCAGCTTCGCGATGTACGCCGTCGTCATCGCCCTCGTCCCGCTCCTCCTGGAACGCGGCTACACCACCAGCCAGGCCGCCTGGGCCCTCGGCATCGGCGGCGCCGGACAGACCCTCGGCCGCACCCTGTACGCCGCACTCGCCCGCCGCACCACCGCCACCGCCCGCACCACAATCTTGATCGCGCTCGGTGCCCTCACCACCGCCGCCTTCGCCACCGCCCTCGGCCCGTACGCCCTGATCATCGCCGTGTCAGTCGTAGCCGGCATGGTCCGCGGCAACCTCACCCTCCTCCAGGCCACCGCCATCACCGACCGCTGGGGCACCACCCACTACGGACACCTCTCCGGACTCCTCGCCGCACCTGCCCACACAGCAGCAGCACTCGCGCCGTTCGCCGGCGCCGCCCTGGCCGTGCCCCTCGGCGGATACCGGCCCCTCTTCCTCCTCCTGGCCGCCGTCTCCCTAGGCGCCGCGCTCATCGCACCGTGGACAGCCACCGGCGCCGTACGCCGCGGATCCGGACGGCGGCCCGCAATCGTTACTGATCGCTCCGCAGAGTAACTGCAGAGCAACATCAGCGACTTTTGCCAACAAAGGCGGGGTTCGTCCTGGAACGCCGGCGATGCGGTCCGGAAGGTGGACCACAAAGGCACCGCAGCAGGCACCGAGATACTCTGGCCTTCGGCCGTGATCTGCGATCGCGGCGCGGCGGTGGGGCTCGCCGTACCCGAACCGCGGCACTGGTGCCGCCAACAGTCCCTACTTGCGATGGTGTGTGCCCGCGTGCGTGCGGGCCCCGGCGAGTAGGAGACGTACGTTCATGACAGCCCCGAAGCCCCAGGCGGTGGGCGAACCCACAGACCCCGACGTCGATCTGCACATGCCCGCCCAGCGGCAGCAGTCCTGGCGGGCACAAGGGCCGATCGTGGCGGTGGTGGCGATCGGCGGAGCCATCGGGGCCTGCGCCCGGTACGGAGCCTCGCTTCTGTGGCCAGCCGCGGCCGGGGCATTTCCGTGGACCACCTTGTGGATCAATGCCGTCGGCTGTGCGGTGATCGGCGTCTTCATGGTGATCATCAGCGATGTGTGGGCGGCGCACAGGCTGGTGCGGCCGTTCTTCGGCACCGGCGTCCTGGGCGGCTTCACGACCTTCTCGACGTACGCCGTCGACATCCAGAAGCTCGTGGACGCAGGTCATGCCCGTACCGGTCTGGCCTATCTCGCGGCGACGGTGCTGGCGGCGCTCGCCGCCGTATGGCTCGCGGTGACGGCGACGCGCCGCGTTCTGGCATGGAGGCAGGGATGACGAGGCTGACAGGCAGGGCTCTGCGGGTGACGGTCTTCATCGGGGAGAACGACACCTGGCACCACAAGCCGCTGTACTCCGAGATCGTGCACCGCGCCCACAAGGCCGGGCTGGCGGGAGCAAGCGTCTTCCGGGGCATCGAGGGTTTCGGGGCCTCGTCACTGATCCACACCTCGCGGCTGCTGTCGCTGAGCGAGGACCTGCCGGTGGCGATCGTGATCGTGGATACCGAGGAACTGGTACGTGCCTTTCTGCCGCAGCTCGACGAACTTGTCGGCGAGGGACTGGTGATCCTCGACGACTGCGAGGTCATCCGGTACGTGGGCAGGGAGAGCAACGCGTGAACTGGCTGCTGGTGATCGTCGGCGGGGCGATAGGCGCGCCCCTGCGCTACCTGACCGACCGGGCTGTGCAGAAACGGCACGACACCGTCTTCCCGTGGGGCACCTTCACCGTAAACGTCGTGGGCAGCTTCGTCCTCGGCCTGCTGAGCGGGGCGATGGTGGCCGGGGCCGCCTCCTCACACGTGCAGCTGCTGCTGGGCACCGGGCTGTGCGGGGCGCTGACGACGTACTCGACGTTCTCCTACGAGACGCTGCGCCTCGCCGAGGACGGAGCACGGTTCTTCGCCGCCGCCAACGTGATCGCGAGCGTCGTGGCCGGACTGGGCGCGGCGTTCGTCGGGGTCGCCTTCGCCGAGGCGCTGTGGGCGTGACCACGGCGTCCGCCCGGCAGCCGGGCGGGATGCGGCCGTGGCGGTTCGTGGTCTGGTTCGGCACAGTCAGCCTGCGCGCGGACTTCGTGTACGAGGGCGCCCGCTCGATCACCGGCCCGCTGCTGGCCTCGCTGGGCGCGTCGGCCTTGGTGGTGGGCGTGGTGACCCGCGCGGGCGAGGCGGCGGCCCTGGGGTTGCGGCTGGTTCGGGCCCGCTGGCGGACCGCACTCGCCGCTTCTGGGGGCTGGCGATCGCCGGATACGCGCTGACGGTCGTCTCCGTACCGCTGCTGCGGCATGGTCGGGGTGCTGTGGGCGGCATGTGCGCTGGTGGTCGCCGAACGGGTGGGCAAGGCGGTGCGCTCGCCGGCGAAGGACACGATGCTGTCGCACGCCACCGCCGCCACCGGGCGCGGACGCGGCTTCGCCGTGCACGAGGCGATGGACCAGGTCGGGCTCTGGTCGGGCCGCTCGTCGTGGCGGGCATGCTGGCGATCACCGGCGACGACTACGGGCCTGCGCTCGGCGTACTCGCTATCCCGGGCGTCGCGGCGTTGGGGCTGCTGGTGTGGCTCCGGGCCCGGGTGCCCGACCCGGAGGCGTATGAACGGGAGGCCACACCGAGCACCGGCGACGCGGCGCACACCGATGGCCGCCTTCCGGCCGCGTTCTGGACGTACGCGGTGTTCACCGCCGCCATCACCGCCGGGTTCGCCACCTTCGGCGTGCTGTCGTACCACCTGGTCGAGCGGCACCTCATGGCGGCGGCGTGGGTGCCGGTGCTCTACGCCACCATGGCCGTCGACGCCGTCGCCGCACTGGCGACCGGCTGGCTGTTCGACCGCCACGGCGCGCGCGTGCTGATGGCGCTGCCAGCCCTGACTGCCGTCGTCGCGGTGCTCGCGGGCCAGCGGCTCCGCCGCCGCGGCGGCCTGCTTCTCCCCGTGGGCCGTCAGCGCAGCGTCGACCCAGCCGGTGAAGCGGCCCGCCGCGTTGGTGGTGCTCTGCCCGTGCCCCACCGGGCACCTCTCCTGGCCACCGCCTCCGTGGCCGCCGCGCGCATCGCACCATGGACAACCACCGCCGCCGAACGCCGCGGACTCCCGCGGCTCTGACCGCCGCCGCATCCCCGGCAGACTCACATGAACCCACCCTCGTTCCCGTCTCCAACCGGGCGCCGACGCGCGGGTTCAGCAGCTGCCCCGTCCAAGAATCCGCGAACCCACGCGCTTCCGACCGGGCGGCACAGAAGGTCCGCTGCCAGGAGTAGGGCCACGAGTATGCAGAAGCCCAGCTCATCGCGCTCGGGGCGCCGGTGCCGCGGGCTGGCTGCAACCGGGCCGTCTGGCTCCGGGAGGCCCTGGTCGCGGTCGGTGCTCGCAGCGTTCGCCACCGCGGCGCTCACCGTTACGTGTTCCGGCTCGGCCGCACCCGCCGCGAGCGAGAGCAGATCAAACTCGGCCTTCCTACTCGAATTCCGTATCCCAAACATCCCGACCCCGAACCGACGGCGTCCTGAGGGTCTCACCACCCCTGCACGAGGGAACCTTGCCCGTCGACGGGGCCCCAGGCCCACCGCCCTGTACTACTTCCCCCGGAGAAGCCGTGTTGGCTCGCACTACCCACTACTCGCCCAGTACACCTGTCCTGACCTCGTACGATCTGCTCGGAGCAGAAGTGTCCGGCGGGGCGGGCAGCACTCACACCCACGTTCCGCGCTCCCAACTGGAGAAAATCTCGGGTCCGCAGCTTGCCAACCACGACACGCTATATCTAGTATCGAACTATCGGCGCCGGCGCAGTTCACAGCGGCCCACCGAGATCGGACACCGACCGAAGGGAGGTCACCATCATGCAGGCTCACAGCATCCGCCAGATACACACATCCACCGCTGCCGCCGACGGCGCCCTCCTCCCCGCCCTCCGCGCATCCAGCTCACGCGGCCCTTCGCCCCTCAACACGCCTTCCTGGAGGAAGACGATGACCGGCACCGACGAGAACGAACTCCTAGACTCCAAGCAGATCCACGACGAGTTCGGCCTCAGCCCCTCGCGCCTGAGCGAGCTGTACCGGGACCGCGCCACCACCGGATGCCCGGAGCCGGACGAGATCGAGGGCCGGCGCCGCCGGTGGAAGCGCGGCACCATCGGCCCCTTCCTGACGGCCTACCGCACGGCAAAGGCGTCACGGTCCCCCGTCTCCCACAGCCTGCTCACCGGCCCCCGCGACCGGTTGATGTCGACGTCAGAGGTGGCCAAGGTGCTCGGCCACAAGCGGACCGTGACCCTGCTCGGCTGGCTCGCGGACCGGCCCGGGTATTTCCCCGAGCCCGATGTCGCGGAGACCACCGAAGGCGGCCGTCTGCGCCGCTCCTGGTACTTGGGCACCGTCGCCGACTGGATCGACCAGCGCCCGGGCCCGGGCAACACCCAGAGCAAATCCCGCACGCAGGCGGCCGCTCCGGCCGAGGACGGAGACCCGGAGGAGTTGCTCGACACTAAGCAGGCCGCGCCGATGCTCGGCTACAGCAGTCACCTGGAGCTCAACCGGGCCATCGCCCGCGGCATCCTGCCCGAGCTCGCCAGGCCGGACGACGTCCTCCGCAGCGACCGGGGACTGACCAGCAACCGCTACAAGCGCCGGCGGGTCATCGCTCTCGCACATGCCCGCCAGCAGGTCCCCACCAGTTCCGAACTCGCCGAGCGCCGTATGAAAGCAGCCGTGCATGCCCTGCGTGCGGCCGCGGACCCGGGCGCGGTCACCGTCGAGGTCCTGGCCGAGTCCCATCCCGGCCACGGCAGCGCCGTCGCGTGGAAGAAGACGATCGATGAGGCGCGCGGCACCCTGCAGGCGGGCTGACACACAAGAAGCAGGTAGCGAAAAGCGGCCGCTATCCTGACCATGCACGGCACCCGGCTGTGGGTTTCCTTCGTGTGACCCCGGCGGGCCGGGTGTGTCGGCCGATGGCCGGGGGAGGCTGTCAACCTCCCACCGGGATCCTCGGATCCCGGGCCGGCCATCGCTCTCTTCGACCGGCAGCCCTTGCCGGCAGGTTTTGAGGCCCTTTCGCCTGTTGCACCCCCCGAGGGCGCTGACGCAGCGATGCAGGGATCGCCTCCCATCGCCAGCGTCAACCGGCACCACTGCCGACTCAAGCGAGTCAAGGTCCTCGGCGTACGCGGCATACACGATGCCAGCCACACCCGACCGACTAAGAGCTGGCAGCGGTGCACCCAAGGTGTTCTAGGTGCCAGACCTTGCACCGACCTGCCGTCACTTTGGCGGGGCTCCCCCGATCCGTCCCTATCCGGCAAATCCTGACTCAGTACAGCGGCGTCTCGTGGTCCTACGGGATCGGACAGTCCCTCCCGCCCCTAGACGGGGCAACTGACCAGCGCTGTGAAGGGCGCAACGCGCAGCAGCGTTCAGGCGGTGGTCGGACCGACCACAGGCCCGACCACCGCCTTTGTGTCCCCATCGTGACCATGGTTGGGGCGTCGTGGTCGGTGGCCGGGTCGGGGGCAACAGGTTTCCTCAGAGGCAGCAACACCTCATTCTGACGTGGGAGTTCGACCACGTCTTCCGCCAAGAAGGGACACCGGTGACCGCTACCGCTGCCTCGTACACTCCCAGGCCCGACGAGCCGCTGCCCCATCAGCTTCTGTCCGCGCTCGCCCAGCACCGGATGGCCACGACCAGCCAACTCCACGACCTGCTTCGGCCGAACGTCGCCCGCCAGACCGTTTCCACCCCGCTGAATAAGCTGCGGCAGCAGGGGCTCGTCGACTGCACGGTGCTGCCCCAGTCCAATCGCACCCGCGCCTGGTACCTCACGGGCGAAGGTGCCCGCCTGGCGCGGGACTTCCCAGTGCTGCGGGGCCGCCCTCCGTATCCGATCAACTCCGCAACGGCCGCCTCGCTGAAGACGCCGCACACGCTCACTGTCGTGCGTGCCCACCTGGCCTTTGCGGCAGACGCCCGTCGGCTGGGGCACGAGCACGGCCCGTGGGACTGGACCCCTGAGGTATCTCATCCCCTGGGTGAAGGGGAACGGCTCGTTGCCGACGCTGTCATGCACTACACCGTCGCCGACGGCGAGCAACGGCGGAAGCTCCGCGCGTTCGTGGAGATCGACCGCACCACCATGAGCAGCGAGCGCCTGGCCGTGAAACTGATCGAGTACGCCCGGCTGTTCCAGTACGAAGTCCAGCCCATCGGCCGCCGCAGGCCGATCTCCACGGACCCAGCCTGGCTGCGCTGGTATCCGGTTTTCCCCCGCGTACATTTCGTGCTCACCGGCGCCTCCCGGGCCAGGCTGGGAGACAGGATCAGTGATCTGCAGGCGATGGTCGCTCAGCACCAGCTCGTCGCGGCCCTCGCCCGCGAGGTGCAGCTGGGAGCCGCGGTCCTGGAAGACATCGAGCAACACGGTCCCAGTGGGTCAGTGTGGGTGCCGCTAATTGGGGGCAAGCCTCGCCCGTGGACCGCTCTGTGATGACTCTGCCCGCGCCTTGGTCACCAGCCGCCTGAACTGCGCGCGCGTATTTGGCATTATCGAACATGTCGCCCTCGGCCCGGGGCGGGCGCGACCAGATGGTGGCGAGCACGCGCATGTGGCGGTCCCAGACCTCCGGTTCGAATCGCGCGCCGAAGCACCTCGGGATCAGCAGATGCAAGGCACTGATCACGGGCATGGCGGCGAGCGCGACCGTGAAGGATGCCTCGGGTCCGGTGGTGGGCAACATGGCCAGCGTCTCCTTGAGGATGCAGGTAGCACGGGACGGCGGCGGCCGCCATATGAGCCGACGCTAACAACGGACCGCACGGTCAACACCGTCGCCGCACCAAGGGGTTGGTGGTCTTACGCCTGCTGAAAGAGCGGGGGCACTAGGGCCTGTTGCGAAAGTGCTGGTCATAGCCACTCGTTGATGGCTGCGACCAGCACGGTCGCTTCGTAGCGGACGGCGAGTTTGTCGTACC
>NZ_JBIAQL010000031.1:0-55738 GCF_042889045.1 Streptomyces sp. NPDC002701 | reverse complement strand
GGCTCAAGACGGGCCCACTGGTCGTTCGTCAGATCCCCACGTCCCACAGGATGTGATCATCAACGAACAAGATCCACTTTCGCAACAGACCCTAGCCCTTCCGCTGTCATGTCGGCGATGAGCATGCGTGCGACGCCAAGAGACACGCGGAGAAGTGCTGAGACCTCAGCAACCGACTTGATCTTCCGGCACAATTCCCAGATGCGCACGTGCTCGGGTAGTTGTCCCTGTACCTGGGAGCGGTCTGCCACGCTGCGCACCAGCGCTTCCACTGCGAGGTTGGGGTGTCGCCCGGCTGACCCACTCGCCGCATACAGGTCGGAAAGCGTGGCGGCCCGGCTGGCATACACACGTTCCGCGGCCTTCCGCTGGCGGGCCTGCGCCGTGACGCGTTCGAGCGCGGCAGCGACGGTCTGCGGCCTGGAGTACCGGGCGACGAGCTGCGTGTAGGTGGTGTCGGTGTCAGCCGACTCGGGCTCATCAAGGGTGCTGCGTGTCGGGTCCACCGCCGGCCTCCTTCTGGATCGCGCTGCTGACTGCCCGCTGTGCGTGGGCGAGATTGTCTCGCGCTTGTCCCGGGGTGCATCCCAGAACTTCGGCGATCTCCGAGGGCGTCATGTCGACGAGCGTCAGCGTCATGACTTCCCGCTGCCGCGGGGGCAGGACCGCGATCGCGGAACCGGTGATCAGCGCCAGTTCCACCGCCGCCAGGTCGTCCACCGCCCCGTGATCGACGACTGCCGGGTCGGGCAGCAGGGCCTGCTGCTTCTTTTTCAGGAGGTAGGCATGGCGTAAGGCGACGGTTCTCACCCAGGCTTGCGGCATGGCCACCTTGCGCCAGTGAAGAAGAAGGCGCGTCATGGCTTCGGCCGCAGCATCTTCTGCGATCTCCGGTGTGAAACCGCGGTAGGCGATCAGCATGGAGACCACCCGGGGGTACTGATGCTGGAAGAACGCCGTGTACTCGTCGGACTCACTGTCCACTCCGATCGTCCTTCCGGCCCGGGCGGGCCTCGCGTCCGTTCCTGAGCCCCACAGCGAGGACCACGACGATGATCAGCAGAATCAGTACGGCCGAACCGAGCGTGACAGTAGCCGACTTGGTGGTTACGTAGAAGGTTCCCAGGCCCCCGAGAACAGAGTTGACGAGCAGCACCAGGCCCGCCATCCCACTCCGCCACAGGCTGCCCTCTTCCGCCCCTGCCCCACCTGCCCCCCGGGTACCTCTTCCTCTTCAGCAGATCCGGCCACCCGTCCGGCAGCGGAATCAGGAAGTCCAGGAAGCCGCGGGCTGTTGTCCGTCATACCTCTCTGGAGCCTGCAGATCCCGCTCGCAGGAAATGTGACACCGGTCACTACCGGGAGCCGCAGGGTCACAGCAGAGCGAGAGGGGGACGCCCAGTACCGCGAGGCGCGCCGACCCGTCTCGTTCGTCCCGTCTCCTTCTACTGCAAGGCGGGGCGTGAGGGGAGCTCGGCTCACGTGGGAGCTCTTGCTCGGATACGCCGGATCGGCAGGTCACACGACTGGTCGCGGGGATTCCGGAGAGCAGGGCACCTTTATTCCTGACTCCGACCCGGCAGAGGAAGGGAAGAGGTCCCCGACCTCCACCCCCCAGCAGCGTGGCCTGACGATCGGAATGCTGGCCCGCATGCGGAGCGCCACCGCGTCGCAGATCGCCACCGTGACGACGGAGAACCGGGTCGGCGACGGCTGCGTCCGCCGGTCGCATCGCGACCTGGGGACCCTCGGGTTCGTCGGGTCACGGCAAGGCCGGCCGGCACAACGTCTACCACCTGACGACGTCCGGGCAGCGGGCTGCGCTGAAGAGCGGCGAGTCTGCCAGGTGGCGAAGTAGCCGTACACCGTCGCCCAGGGCGCGAAGTCGTGTGGCAGGTATCGATAGGGGATCCCCTATCGATGTCGAAGTCGTCCAACGCGACCCCAGCGTCAAAGGGTTCAGGGTGATCCCTCGACGTTGGATAGTCGAGCGGACCTTCGGCCGGCTGATGCACCACCGCCGTCTCGCCCGCGACTACGAGAGACCCCCACCGATCCGAAGCCATAATCCACGTCGCAATCATCGACCTCATGAGCCGACGACTCACCAGCGAATCCACTCCGAAGTGGCGCGACACCTGAACCTCGAACCAGACAACCTCGCCGGGACAAAACACTCTAACGCCGAAGGAAGATGCCGCCGGTCAGAGATAGCAGATGCCGGTCAGTTCTTCGGCCGCCGCCCAGAGACGCTTGCCAACAGCCGGGTCTGCCGCCTCCCGACTGAGCCGGGCGCCGGTGACCCGGCCCCTCGTCTCCCACAGCGCGGACGGTCCGAAGAACTGACCGCCCCGCAGGCCGGGTTCGGTCGCGGCGCGCAACTGCGGCAGCGCGCCCTGCTCCACGGACTGGGTGGCCAGGAGGCCGACCCACGCGATCAGCTGCCCGAACCGGCCACGGTGCTCCCAGGCGCGCGGGGTCAGGTTGGTGCGGGTGAGACCGGGGTGCGCCAGCGTGCTGACGATCGGTGATCCGGCGGCGCGCAGGCGGCGATCCAGTTCAACGCCGAAGACCGTCGTTGCGAGCTTGGACCGGCCGTAGGCGATAGCGGCCCGGTAGTCCCGCTCGAACATCAGGTCGTCGAAGTCGAAGTGCGCGTTCTTGTGGGTGATCGAGCTAAGATTGACCACCCGGGGTTCCCGCGCCACGGCCAGCTTGTCGAGCAGCAGGCCGGTCAGCGCGAAGTGGCCCAGCATGTTGGTGCCGAGCTGCAACTCGAAGCCGTCGACGGAGGTGCGGCGCGGGCCGAGCAACACCACGCCGGCATTGTTGATCAGCAGGTCAATCGCCGGGTGGTCGGCGGCCAGCTCCGCGGCGAACGCCCGTACCGAACCGAGGGAGGCCAGGTCCAGCTCCCGTACCTCGACGTCGCCGCCGATCCGGCGGGCGGCCTCCTCACCGGCGTCGGTGTTGCGGACGGCGAGCACGACGTGAGCGCCGTGGCGGGCCAGTTCGGTGGCGGTGACCAGGCCGAGGCCCGAGTTCGCGCCGGTGACGACGGCGATCCGGCCGTGCTGGTCGGGAATGCGGTCGGCGGTCCATCCGGTCATCCGTTGCTCCTGAGGGTATCCCTGCGGTACACCGACGAAGCTAGGAGCAGTACGCACGGGATCGGTCGTTCTCGGTTGCCTAGGTCTGCGGGACCTACCTTGCCTGCCCGGTGACGCGGCACACTTGGGGCATGAGCCATCCCTACGCTCGTGAGCTGGGAGATTTCCTGCGCGCCCGGCGCGGCAGACTGCGTCCGCACGACGTCGGTCTGGAACCCGGCGGCCGACGCAAGGTCACCGGGCTACGGCGCGAGGAGCTGGCACTTCTGGCCGGGCTGAGCACCGACTACTACCAGCGGATGGAGCAGGGCCGGGAGGTACGCCCGTCCGACGACGTCCTGGACGCGCTCGCCCACGCACTCGGACTCGACGACGAGGAGCGCCGGCACCTGTTCACGCTCGCCCACGCCGCCCGCCGACCCATACCCGCCCGGGCGAACCACGGTCCGGAAAGGGTGCCGGACAGCACCCGGCGACTGCTGCGGGTGCTGGACACCCCGGCGCTCGTACTCGGCCGACACCTCGATCTGCTCGCCTGGAACCCGATGGCGGAGGCGCTACTCGGCAGCCCTGACGCCCACCCGTCCGACCGGCTCAACATGCTCCTGCTGATGTTCGACGACACGCTGACCGGCGAGCGGAGCTGCCCGGACTGGGAGCGGCAGGCCCTGGACTACATCGGCATGATGCGCGCCGCCGTCGCCGCTGACCCCACTCATCCGCGCGCCACCGCCATCGTGGGTGAGCTGAGCATCCGCAGCGCCGAGTTCCGGCGGCTGTGGGCCCGGCACGACGTACGCGCGTCGGTCAGCGGCTCCAAGACCTTCCGAGTCCCCGAGGTCGGCGACATCGTCCTGGACTGGGACACCTATCCGCTGCCCGGCAGGCCCGGCCCGATCATGCTGGCCTTCACCGTCGAACCGGGCAGCCCCGACGCGGACCGGCTCCAGCTTCTGGCGTCTTTGCACGCGACCCGCTCGGCACGCGCCGACAAGCGCTCCTTCTAGAAAACGAGCGTTCGCCGTTGTGCAGCGCCCTCTCGCCCGGCCGGGCGACGAACCCGATGAGCCCGGCGTCCGCCTTCGACGTTAAACTCTGACCCATGGTGCAAATCGACCAGACCCGGGCACGCGTCTAAACCCAATGCCGTGACACTGTTGGCGAATCCGGTTCTGACGTGACGTCGGCCTACAAGATCACGTGCTGGACATACAAGGCCGACGTCATGGCGCGGCCGTGGCCGGGCTTATCCGGTCACAAAGGGTAGACGCCCTGGCCCGAGGGCCCTCAGCGCCCTGCGTCAGCTCGAAGCCGACCTTCTGCCTCTCCTCCAAAGACCTGTAGCCAGGGCTTGTGATGGCGGAGTAGTGGACGAACATCTCCGGGCCGCCACCGTCCGGCTCGATGAAGCCGAAGCCCTTCTCCGCGCTGAACCACTTCACTATGCCCTCTGCCATCGGCCAAACCCAACGTCCCCTGCCACCGCACGACGGCCTCGCCACACCGGCCGCACTCGGTAACCGCCGACACCAGCGCATGAGCCTTCCCCAACCACGGCCGCAAGGATGCACCGTTTCCCAGCCCCCGACCCTCTGGGGGTTTCCGACCTCACAGGTTCACGCCACACACGCGGTCCCGGATTCGTCAACAGCATCGCGCTCAACAACCGGGCCCTCTCTGGGCTTTTTGCCCAGCGTCTCGCCGGCGCGGTCGGCTGTCGCCCCGCACAGAAGTGAACCTGCGCTCTCGGCGCTCCGCTGCCAGCCCTCGCCCCGTTTC
The DNA here is from genome assembly GCF_042889045.1 of Streptomyces sp. NPDC002701. Taxonomy (NCBI): domain Bacteria; kingdom Bacillati; phylum Actinomycetota; class Actinomycetes; order Kitasatosporales; family Streptomycetaceae; genus Streptomyces; species Streptomyces sp. NPDC002701. The sequence goes on along the minus strand of NZ_JBIAQL010000031.1, from coordinate 50,849 downwards.
CTTGCTTTCCCGTATACGTCGGTCTGGTACGGCGCGGAGGCGGAAGCCGACGCGCAACGAGCGAGCCCGCGCCCGATCCCCCGGGATGCGCCGTCCCGCCCCGCCCTTCCCGTCTTCTTTCTCTTGGTCCGGGCGGAGGCGGAGAGGTGCACCCAGGGGGATGTCGGGCTGGCGACCACGGTTCACCCCGCCTGGTCACTCGCACTTTCGCCGTCTGCCGCCGGATGGGGTGCAAACAGTTGTCGGACCGGTCGGTGGCGGGGTTGTGGGCCCGGTCAAGGGTGGTCTTGTCGGATCGTGACCGTGGTCGGCCCTTCGTGGTAAGAGAACCGGTCGGGGTCGGCTGCTGCCGTGACAGGAGGCGCAGCACCCACCGGAGGGTGCTGCCGTGTCACGGAGGCAGCGATGGTGAACGTGGACGCGGGCGGCGCGGACCGGCTGGCGTTGGCGGTGCCGGCGCAGTACCGGATGGTGACGACCGAGCAGCTCTATCCGCTCACAGCCACGCAGGTGCGGATCGAGCAGACCCGGCGCCGGCTGATGAAGCTGCGCGGTGAAGGGCTGGTGGACCGCGTCACGTTGGCGGATCTTCCTTGGTGATGTGATGTAGCGGCGGACCAGCTACACGCCATGAGGTTCTCTGTAGCAGGGTCAGGAATGAACGCAGCCCCCTCCAGCACAGAGAACGGTGTGTTGCCCGGGGTCGGATGCGGGCGTGACCGACGCCTCCCAGGGCTGCGCGAGCTGCCCGCCGGCAAACGTATCGGGGTGATAACCACCCTGACCGTCTGCCAGAGCAACGCCGGAGTTCAGCGCGAACACGGACGTGATCGCCGCTGTCATGAGGACAGTTACTGCCCTTCGCCGCGTGATATACATGATCAATTTTCCTCCGTTTTCCATTCGTGCTCATGCCCCCGCCCGGGGGTTTGCTCCCGAGACTGCCGTCACCGAGGGCGGGCCAGGACCGCAACGACTCCAGGACGGCTGAGCGACTCCCACCGGCCCGAGTACCGTACAAAGGTGGGTTCTTCGCCCCACCATCGCCACCGGATCCTCATCGTGAGGCAGCTGACCGGGAAGCGGCATCACACTTCGGCCTCAAGCGAAACTCACCGAGGCGAACCGTGCGGTACGGCGATCCGAACACACTGATCGGTGATCAGTCCGATGCAGCGTTGCATGCCAGTGCCGCGACAGTCGCGTTGACACCAGTGCTGGCGAGGCCCGCGTAGCAGGCGAGCCAGCCGACTGTGCCGCTTTCACCGCTGTTGCAGTACTTGAGCCGATCCGGAGTGGTTGGGTAGTTGCTGGTGTTGAGGATGTACAAGCACTCACCGGCGCCGGCCGGGTTCGAAGGCGCCGCTGCCGCTGCCCCGGTACCCGACAGCGAGAGCGCCACGGCGGTAGTCCCAATCGCCGCTAAGAACCCTGCCCCGCGGCACGGAGTCCTTCTGGTGTTCACGCGCTCCCTGCTGAAACTCACTGTGCCTCCCGGAGGTGAGGATGGGCTGACCATGGTTTTGACCGACCGTCCACTCCCGGTATAGCGGCTCAAGCATTGTTCGTGTTCGGACCGTTGGTGCCGAACAAACCTCAGACAATAACCGACCCGATCTTCGGCAGCCGCAGACGCCAAGCGGACGGAAGGGAAGTCTGTGGCGCGTCGTACCCGGCGACCAGGTCCCGAAGAGCTGCCTCAAACGGCTCTGACTGCTCCGCATCATTCGGCGGGTGCGAGCGGCTGCTCCGACGAATCCGCACCACTGCTCCCGGCGTCGTGCGTGTTTCTGAACCCAAAGGCCGCAGGCGAACCCGCCAGTGTCCGAAACGCGAAGTTCGCCGAAGGGTTCGCAGAGCGGTCACCGTGACCGTTCGGCGAACGGAACTGCTGGAGCGAGTGGGACGGGCGGGGTGTTGTCCATGGAGAACGAGCCCCAGGAGCCGACGAGGCGGTCGGCGGACCGACCTGCCTTGATCGTGCTCAAGGTGGTGGCGACCACCTTGACCCAGAACCCACCTCGGAATCAGGCTACCGAAGCCGCCCACCCCGGGGTGTCGGCGGTCGGTGGGAATTCCCCAGCGGCGGCCACTCGGCGGGGAGCTATCTGGCCGCCGGTGGTCACTCTGAGTTGCCGAGTGGTTCGTCGTTCTTGATCGGTCCCGGCGGCAGCCAGGGGCTGGCTCCGGTGGCACCTGGATGAGGTTGTTGCACATGCCGTAGCGGCATGTGATGGGGTCGGGGCACCACAGCACGAAAGGCTCTCACTGCGATGTACCCCTCCCTCACGCCTCCCCGGCAAGTCAAGATCGGTGATGCCGCTGCGTTCGCCGGGATCACCCCACGCGCCATCCGTTACTACCACGAGATCGGTCTGCTGCCGGAGCCCGAGCGCGGCGGGGACGGTCGCCGGCGCTACGGCTATGACGACATGATCCGCCTGCTGTGGATCCGCAAGATGGCTGATGCCGGTATCAGCCTGGACGACATGCGGGCCGCCTTCGGCGAAGCCCGGGACAAGGCTGGAGACGATGCCCTGGACCAAGCCCCGGATATCGAGTCGGTCCTGAGCAGGCTTGAGGAAACCTTGGCGGCGCAGGAGGCCGCCGTCAAACGCCGGCGCGCGGCTGTCCAGCACCTGCAGGCGGTGGGCAGCCCGCTGGGGCTGCTCTCCGAACTGGTCACGGACCGTCTCAGCCACCTGCCCTCGGGCGCGTTGTGCCCCTCCGATCTGGATGCCCTGCTCATCACGGAACGGATCTTCGGGCCACTGGGCGCCGCCATCCAGGCCAGCACGTTCATCGTGCTGGCCACCCACCCCGCTCTGCGGGCCGAGGAGGACCGTCTTGAGGCGGCCGAGGCCACCCTCGACGACGGCGTCGAACCCGACGACCCGCGTGTCGAAGAGCTCGCCGTACAGCGATGCGCTCACCAAATGGCCCTGAATCAGGCCATCGAGGCAGCTGGTCTCGACGCGGCCGAGGAGAAGATCTTCGAGATCCACGACGCCGATCTGAAAGGGGAGGAGGGCACAGAGATGAGTGCCGCCGCAGCGATCACCAAGATGCCTTATGACTTCTCTCCTGCCCGGATGCGCTGCATGGAACTCGCCGGACGGCTCTTCGGTGAGGCCCTTGCCGACGCCCACTCCGCGGACAGCTGACCGCCCGTGCCTGGCACTGGCGTGGCCCGACAACCGATCGCGTTCATCCGCATGTGACCGGTCGGGGCAGACGTCGAGCCCAGGCCCGTAACCAAGAGTGACATCACAACTGGCCGTACATGGGGATTCCGAACTGGCCGCTGACACGGGGGCAGAAACAGGCACCGCGCTTGACGCTACCGCAGACGCCGCGGCGGGCGAGGCGGGAGCAGCGCAGCGACACGCTCCCACAGGTGATCACGCACAAGATCATCCGACACCCGCAGAACTCTGCCGCCACCAGCCCACCTGCCAAGCCTGGGAGCCAAACTCATTCTGAAACGATCAGTTGGAGACGCCGCCTCGCAGCGACCTGCCTCCTCATGCAGTTCGGCCATCCGACGGCGAGCGGTGGGTTCGGAGGGAAAGCAAGAATGGAGCCATGCAAGAACTCCATGTAAGAAGCGGGCCGTCGCGTCGGCAACTGACCGCGGCTTAGCTAGCTAGGCGGTTTCGTTCGGATCTCCGGGTGAACAAACGAGGGGAGACGGCCGTGACGCGCCAGTCCTATGGCTCGTGTGCGGCTTCGGGGCGCGTCGGCGCGAGCGGCTGTGCCGGGGTGACGGTGTAGCGCCAGAACGGTCGTACAAGCAGTGCTCCGATGATGACGACGATCATGCAGAGCAGTGAGCTGCCTGTCCACGCGACGCCGAGACCGGTGGCGGAGGCCATGGCGCCGGCGCGTAGGTCTCCGAGGCGCGGACCGCCGGCCACCACGACGGTGAAGACGCCTTGCAGACGGCCGCGCATGGCGTCAGGTGCGTAGGTTTGCAAAATCGTCTCGCGGTAGACCGCGCTGACGAGGTCCGCCGCTCCGGCAGCAGCCAGTAGGACTGCGGCAGCGAGGAGGTGGTGGACGGTGCCCGCGAGAGCGATGGCCGCCGCCCAGGCGGTGACGGCGATGGCCAGCGCTCGGCCTTGACGGCGCACGCGGCCGATCCATCCGCTGAACAGCCCTGCTACGACTGACCCGATGGCGATGGCCGAGTACAGCAGCCCCACTCCTCCGCCGAAGCGCAGCTGTGCCGCTGCCGGGAACAGAGCGGTCGGCATGGCCAACGTCATCGCCACGATGTCGACCGCGAAGGACATCCAGAGCACGGGGGCGGCAGCGATGAATCGCAGCCCGTCGAAGACCGAGCGCAGCCCACCAGTCCGGGTCTCCGAGCCAGTCGGCATGATCGGGGGCAGGTGAACAGCCGAGTACAGCAGGACGGAGAACAGCACGGCGTCGGCGCCGTATGCCCAGCAGTAGCCGTTCGGCAGCGAGATCAGGAGGCCCGCCACAAGGGGCCCGGCGACCTGCCCGACATTGCCGACGGTGAAGTACAGCGTGTTCGCGGCGGGTATCAAGGGAGTGGGAACGATGCGGGGAATGATCGCGCCCCGGGCGGCGGACGACACGGCGAAGGCGCCGGCCTGGACGGCGACGAGCGCGAGGATGAGGGGCACCGAGCGCAGATCGGCAACCGCCTGAAAAAGCAGGGCGAGTGTTATCACCCAGGTGAGGCATGCCGACGACAGGTAGAGCGTACGGCGGTCGAACCGGTCGGCGATGGCGCCGCCGTACAGGCCGAAGAAGACGAGCGGCACGAGGCCGGCCAGGCCCGTCAGCCCCACGGACAGCGACGACCGCGTCAGCGCGTATACCTGTACCGGGATGGTGACTCCGGTGACCATGGTCCCGACGTATGCCGCGCCCTGCCCGATCAGCAGGCGACGGAAGACGGGGTGCGCCAGCGGGCGGGTGTCGAGGGCAACACCGCGCAGACCGGAGGCCAGCCGGGCCTTCAGCGCCGACGGGGCGGCAGGAGGAAGATCACGCGGGGTGTGAGACGTCGTGGGCATGGTCACCACGCTGGCAGGACCGCACGGGGTACCGCTTCCGTTATTCTGCCGTTGCATGTCGGGAAACAGCCAGGCGGAGAAGGCGGCGGAACCCAGGGGCACCACCCACGCCCACCTCGCAGGTGAGGTCATCGGTCGCCACCAGCATGGCTATCACCAGCTCCTCTACGTCAGCGCCGGTGTGTTGGCGGTGCACACGGGTGAGGCTTCCTGGGTGGCATCCAGAGCGCGCGCCGTGTGGATTCCGGCGGGCATCTGGCATCAGCACCGGGTACACGGGCACAGCTCCGTGCACACGCTCGGCTTCGCCGCCCACGACACCCTGCTGAAGTCCAAGGCGCCGGTGGTCGTGGCCGTGGACGCCCTGGTGCGCGAACTGATCATCGCGTGTAGTGAACCGTCCCTCCCGCAGCAGGAGGCACGCCACCTGCGCGCCGTCCTGCGGGACCGGCTGCGGCGAGCCCTCGTGGAGCCATTGACGCTGCCTACCCCCAACACCTCCCTGCTGCGGCAGGCGTGCGCACTGGTGACCGACGATCTGCGGCAGCCGCGGACCGCCGCCTGGCTCGCACGGAGCATTGGCGTGAGCGAACGCACCCTGGCCCGGCTGTTCAGGACCGAGTTCGGCATGACCTATCCACAATGGAGGACCAACGTCCGGGTCTTTCACGCCATGGTGCTGCTGGCGGAAGGAGCAAGCGTCAGCGAAACGGGACGACAGTGCGGTTGGGCCACGACCAGTGCGTTCATCGACACGTTCAGCCGCACCATGGGCCAGACACCGGGAACTTATCGCGTCGGATCCGGTGGGTGAATCCACAAGCCGGCTGCGTGATCCAAAGGCCAACTCGACCTGGAGCAGCGCCGAGGGCGCACCCCCGGCGGTGCCATCACCCGCATCATGCGGCGAATTCTCGCGATGACCGCCGCGATCCGGCACAACGACCACACCGGACAGCCCGTCCTGCGCTCCCTGACCGCCTATGACCACTGACCCTTGGAATCGATCATCTAGGCGCGGTGACGGTCGGCGTACGCCTCGCGCACCTGGGCCGACCCCACCGGGCGGATCCGCAGGTCATGGACGTTCACCCAATCGCAGTTGGCCACTTTGCTCAGTCCCACTGCGGTCTCGACTGCGTCTGGATGCTCGAGGTCCCGCACGACGGACCAGCCCACGGTACGGACTCGCGGACCGCCTTTGTGCGACTTGTGCGGGCGCTTATGGGCTGTTCCCCCCGCGCTACGGTTCTGCTCACTGATCTGCCGTATCCGCAACCGGGACGAGGTCAGTGGTGAGCCAGTCCGTGATCGAGTGGTGCCGGGGGCGCCAGCCGAGGAGGCTGTGGGTGCGGGTGGTACGAACGCGGCTGTTGGAGCCCAGGGCGTGGCGGGCGAACTCGGGGTGCCAGAGGTTGTCCGGTGAGTCGGGGTCCCAGGGGCAGGGGTCGGGCAGGCCAAGGGTGGCGGCGATGGCGTCGGTCATCGCGGCGAGGGACTCCTCGCCGTTCTCCACGAAGTAGAAGGTGCCGGCGGGTGTCTTCTCCAGGGCGAGGAGATAGAGGTCGGTGACGTCGTCGATGTGGACGTTGGACCAGACGTTGCGGCCGGCGCCGACGCGCCTGACCACGCCGCCGACGCGAGCCTGGTTCACCAGCGCGGCGATCAGGACGCTGTCCCGGGCCTGGCCGCGTCCGTGGCCGTAAATGAGGCTGTTGCATAGAACTGCGGAGCGCACGTTCTGCTCTGCAGCGGCCAGGACCAGGCGGTCGACGGCGACGCGGGCCCGGCGTACGGGATGGTCCGGTTCCCAGGCGGATCTCTCATCGAGGATGTCCTCGTCGTAGACCGTGGCGGATGCCTCGCCGTCTGTGCCCACCCCCACGATGCTGGAGCCGCTGGTGTGGATCAAGGGTTTGCCCGTGCCCGCGAGCGCGGCAACGAATGTCTCGACGGCACCGTGGTGGTCGCTGTCGGCCGCGTTGACCACCGCGTCCGCGCGGCGCGCCTGCTCGGTGAGGACATTGGGGTCGTCCAGGAAGCCCACCACCGGCTGGACGCCGACGCGGGCGAGTGCCTTGGCCTTGGTCCGGTCCCGGGTCAGTCCGGTTACGGTGTAACCGGCCCGGACCAGGCGAGTGGCGACACTGCCGCCGATATAGCCGCTTGCGCCGGTAACGAAGATGCGCATCGGGTTCCTTCCGGGCTGGGGATTGTCTTCGCGTGCAGCCTCGGCCGGTACTTGGCACGACACCAACATCAGTTGCGGAAACGGCAAAGACCGCCCCCAGCTTGCGCCCCGCCCCTCAACGCCCAGTCCGCAGGCGGCCAACTACGGGAGTGTAAATCTAACGGCGGATCCGACGATCATGAGAGAGACGTCAAGTGACTGAGCCCGCGGTGGAGTTGGAGACCGTGAAACCTGTCTAGAGTGCCCAGTCTGGGCAGCCTGGGCCAGTGTCCGACGAGCAGCTGGTCGCGATGCTGGTGGAGCGGGGCCGGTCGGAAGGACTGCAGCTGACCGGGCAGGGCGGGCTGCTGCAGCAGCTGACAGTGATGATGCAGCCCGCGGCACCGCTTGGAAGTCTGACCCGGCAGCTGACCGGCACTTGGGTTGTCCTTGCCTGGAATTGTCGATCTTCCAAGTGGTGTCGCTGCGCGCGGCCGCGATCTCCTGGCTGAGCGCCGGGTAACGACGGGCAAGACGCCGCAGAACCACCCTGACGCGCCAATGGATGCACCCGTCCGAATCTAGGGGGCGCGGGCCGACGGGGCCATCAGGTGGGATAATCACCAGCGAGGGGCGACGAGTTGGGATCGCATCTTGCAGGGGCCCTCGATCCCTATCGGGACGAGAGTCCGCGCTGTCCCGTTGTTCAAGCCGTCTTTTGCTTGTCCGCAGGTTCGCGGTCGTCCCGGTCCACGACGCCGGTTTCCATAATGGCGGTGCTGTTGTAGAGAGTGGAAGGCTTGGTCCCGGCTGTATGCGTGAGGTAGGAACGCGAGCCGAGGAGTGTGAAACTGTTTCGGTCGAAGATCCACTCGTCTCGAGCTGCGGTGCCGGTCTCCTCGCGGGTGATTCCGATCCCGTGGCGCCCGGCAGCGTCGGTGGCGTCGGTGGTCACGCTCACGCCTGGGATCGTGGCGACAGTCTTGTACAGGGCTGCGGCAGTGGCCGGCGGCATGACTGTTTCGTTCAGGAGGCCGCCGATCTTCCTGAAGACGGCCTGGTCCTTCGATTCGTTTTCGAGGGGTCGAGTCTGGGCGTAGAGCAGTTTACGCAGAGCATCCGTGTCGGTGGGCAGCTTGGCCAACCACTGGTAGGTGGGACGGTCGATCCCGGCTGGGACTCCCTGCTGAGAAGCATTCTCGATGGGAATCCGCTGTCCGGACTTAGGAACGCCCTTTCCGGACTCACGGATCGTCCCGGTGCGGGTGACCGGTGCGGAGTCCTGCGACACCCAGATCTCGCGGCGGTGTGGAGCGCCGAGCCTCACCGGGCCGTCGAAGGTGCCTTCGTTGCTGCGGACCAGGCTCCGGACGTAGACGAACTGGTCGTCGCGGACCGGCTTGACGTCGACTTGCATGGACGCGGCAGCGATGCGGTCAAGCATGAGCACTACGTCCTTCGCTGCGGCCTGCTGCGCTTCGGTCGCCTCTGCCTTGGCTCCAGGTTCCTGCTCCGTGCCAGGAAGTGCGAAGACCAGAGCGCCGGTGAGGGCGACGGCCGTGGCGGGCAGCAGGAGGGCCGAACGCAGCCGCTGACGCTGGCGCGCAGGAGTTGCCGGGGTGGGGGCGGCCATCTGCTCCTGGTCGATCTCGCGCAGCAGTATGTTCCGGTGATGGAGGTGGCGGGCGGGCGGGAGGTCCCATTCGGGTGCGTCCGCCAACAGCCCACGCAGATGTGCGGCGTCGTCGCCGAAACCGTCATGGCAGTTTGAGGCAGTCATCGGTTTTCCTCCTGTGAACGTGTGGCCGCGAATGCGGCCTGCTTCTTTACCTCTCCGCGGGGGCCGTGCGGTTCCATGCTCTTTGCACTGAGCCGATCGAGCCGCCGGCGGGCGCGCGCGAGTCGGGAGCGCACGGTGCCAAGGGGAATGTCCAGTGCCTCGGCGCACTCCTGGTAGTTGAGGCCGGACCACACGCACAGGACGAGAACTTCACGGTCCTGACTGCGCAGCCTGCTCAGGGCGCTGCGGACCACGGCCAGCCTGCGGGCGTCGTCGATCCGGCCCGCGCTCTCCTCGGCGAAGTCCGTCACTGCAGGTGGAGCCGGTTGGCGTGAGAGGAACAGACGCTGTCGGCGCAGGCGGCGTGTGGCATTGTGCGCCTTATGAGTGGCGATCCCCAGGAGCCACGGTTTGAGCGACCCGCCCTCGGGGTGCAGGGAAGCACGGGTCCGCCACGCGGCGAGGAACGTCTCGGACATGATGTCCTCCGCCAGTGACCAGTCCCCGGTCAGCCGCAGCCCATGGTTGTACACCGCACGCGCGTGTGCGTCGTACAGGGCGCCGAACGCTTCGCGGTCCCCGGCTCTTATGCGTGCACGTAGCTCATCATCTCGATCTGTGTCTCTCACATCATGTACTCTCCGCAGCCCGGCCGGGGTTCCCGTGGCCTGCGTCACACCCATTCCGAACCGACACAACTCCACAGGGGGATCTCCCCTGCACCCGCGCAAACAGGCACACGCCCCGGAGCAGCGCCTTTCGACCACTATCCAGGGTGACCGGACCGCAGCGCGCACCTGAGACATGGCCGGACGCGACATCTGTCCCAGTGGCCTTTCCGACGTGCGGTGGGCACTGGATGAAGGGCGCGATCCCACGACGAGGGACGTGCCGCTCCGCCTCGGCCTGTCCGGCTCGCTGACTCGTTGGCCGCATCATCGCTTGCGGCGGCTCTGAACGAACGTCGTTCTGCACTGATCAACCCGCCGAGGGAGCCTGCGGTACCGGGCCCGGCGTAGTGCTTTGGCCAGCATCGCCTGGAGCTGCTGCTCGTCCCCCAGCGCCGACAGCGGGGAGCGGGGAGCGGGCTGCAACGAGGTCGAACAGCTGTTCATCATGGCACGGTCGGACAGTCCGAACAGGCCGGAGACAACGCCGGACAGTTTGATCTGGGCATCCTGCAGGATCTTGTCCACCTGCTGCTTGTGTCGGGTGCGTTCCTGGACGAACACGGTGCGGGTAATGTCCCGCAGTCCCCGGACCGGCTTGGGGGGGTGCCTCTATGTCCTTCGTCAAGGCGCCCAGGTTTGGTTTGGGGTGGTTTGACTTGGTGGGGTTATGCGGCGAGTTCGACGTCCTTGGGGACGCGGGGTTCGTAGAAGGTGCCGTCGCGGAGCATGGCGAACAGGACGCTGATGCGTTGGCGGGCGAGGCGGAGGAGGGCCTGGGTGTGGGTTTTGCCGCGGGCCCGCTGGCGGTCGTAGTAGGTGCGGGAGGCCGGGTCGGCGTTCATGCAGGCGAAGGCGGAGAGGAACATGGCGCGTTTGAGCTGCCGGTTTCCGCCTCGGGGTGCATGTTCGCCGTGGATCGAGGTCCCCGACGACTTCGTTGTCGGGGCGAGTCCGGCGTAGGAGGCCAGGTGGGCGGCGCTCGGGAAGCCGGTGCCGTCGCCGACGGTGACCAGCAGGACGGCGGCGGTCCTGACGCCGACGCCGGGCATCGACGTCAGGACCGGGGAAAGAGGGTGGGCCTCCAGCAGGGTGTTGATCTGGGCTTCCAGGGCCCGGCGCTGGGTGTGGACGGTGGCCAGGGAGGCGGCCAGGGTGGGGATGACGATGTCGAGGGTGCCGGTCCCCGGGACCACGACGGTCTGCTCGTCCAACGCCTCGAAGACATCGTCGATCAGCCGCTGGGCCATGCGTGGGGCCTTGGGCCGGATCAGTTCGCCGAGTCTGCGGCGGCCGGCTTTGCGCAGGGCGGCCGGGGAGCCGTGACGCTCCAGCAGCCAGGTGACGGCCTGGTGGTCCAGGCGGGGGCCCAGGACACGTTCCAGCGACGGGTGGAACTGGGTGAGCAGGCCGCGTATCCGGTTGGAGGTGCGGGTGGCCTCGGCGGCGAGGTCCTGGTCGAAGCCGACCAGGACAGTGAGCTCGGCGGTGATCTCGTCGGTCAGTTCCAGCGAGCGCAGGGTGTGGGACATCGTCCGGGCGGCGTCGGCGATGACCGCGGCGTCCTTCGCGTCGGTCTTGGCCTCGCCCGGGTAGAGGTCGGCGATCCGGCGCATCGCGAGTCCGGGCAGGTAGGCGACCTGGCAGCCCGCATCGCGGGCGACGGTCAGGGGCAGAGCGCCGATCGAGGCGGGCTGGTCCACGATCACCAGGACGGTGCCGAACTTCGCGGCCAGCTTGTCGAACACGGCCCGCAGCTTCGGCTCGCTGTTGGGCAGCTGCTTGTCGAAGACCTTCTTGCCGGCCGGGGTGAGTCCGTGGCCGTGATGGGCACTCTTGCCGACGTCCAGGCCGAGGAACACGCCCACGTCTTCAGTGTCGAACATCGCGCCCTTCCAAGGGTGTTGGCGGTGCCGGCCTCGGCAGTGGTGTCGTACTCGCGCATCCACGTTATGCAGACCTGCCATCCCGCGAGCTGTCCGGCATTGCGCCGGACCGGGTGGCGGCCAGACCTCTCATCAGCGTCTCCGACGGCACCTCCCGGGCCCGGTGACACCACCCCCCAGGTCATCGACTTCGACAGGGGGACACAGTCATGCCGGGCCCGGAGGCCAGCGGCCCTCTTGCAGGACCGCGGAAAACATAACGGGGGACGAACAAGGAGCGGATCATGCCGTGTTCGGTGAGCTTGGCAGCCGGACCGCGTCCAGCTTGTCGGTCTTCGGGCGGCCGGAGACGTTCTTCACATCGCGCGTGTTGACGAGCCGACGGTCCAGACCGCGGGCCTTGAGCAGGTAGGAGAACGGGCGCCAGTACGAGCCGGGGCGTTTCCGGGACGACTCGCTCGACGCCCTGGCAGATGAGCCGGTCGCCGAGTTCCAGGATCGTGTTGGTGGTCGAGGCGACGACGTTCCAGACCTGCTGGATCCGCCGGCCGTCGATGGTGTCGTGCGTGACGCGCAGACAGGTCATTGCGGTTACCTCGGCGCTGTCGATCGCCGCGACCCTGGCGACCGTTCCGTCGCCGTGGTCTTCTCTCAGCTCCTCCATGCGGTGCTCCCTGTTACGCCGGTTCGGGCAGGGGCAGCCTGAGGGGAACGGAGAAGCTGATCGGCGTGCTCAAGACGACAGTGTCCGGCCCCTCGGAGGGCTCCCTCACCAGACTCCCCAGTCTCACGCCAAGATCCGGGCCCTGGTCGAGCAAGCCGTCGCCACCCTCAAGTCGTGGAGACTCCCCCGCAAGCTACGCTGCTCGACCACTCGCGTCACAAGCCTCCCCCGAGCCGTCATGACCCTGCCGGCTCAGACCGGTGAGGGAAAAGGCTCACTCTCACGGACTTCAAGTGCGACTACCGGGGACATGGCGAGGTACGGCTGATCCAGGCTCGGGCCACCTTTCTGTTGCTCGAAGCGAAGACCTCCAAGCTGATCACCCGTTTCAAGGTCGAGGGGCAAGGCATCTGCCCAGGCACGTTGAACTACCCTCCCGATAACCGCCCGGCACCGCAGGCCGAAGTACCAACCGTCGGGCTTGCTCGTGGGTGCTCAATCGGTCCAACTTCGATAGCAGACGATCCAACGTCAACGCCTGAGGACAGCGGAGGAACGCGGCGAGCGCGCTGGCGGCTTCGGGCTCGGTGGTGGCGATCCGGGCCGAGAACGCCAGCTCGTCGACGTCGGCGCCGGGGACCAGGCCAGCAAGTTGGGCGAGCGCGCGGCGTGCGCAAGGACCGGAGGCGTCCAGAAGGCCGGCGGCTTCCTCTCGGGCGGCGAAGGCGCGATAGTGCCCGCGGTGCGCAGCCAGGGTGTGCACGAGCCAGCCGCCGACGTCGGCCTGGACGTAGCCGCCAGCTCGACGGGTGAGTTCCTCCCGGACGACTTCGTCACCGTCGCGGGGCTCGGTCTGCTCCAGGGTGCCGCGCAGCGCATGGAGCTCGTCGGCGCGGGCAGCGCTTCGCGCAGCTCGGCTTCCCAATCGGCGGCGGCCGCGGTGTCGGGGCCGGGCTCGGCCTGGACGACGTCGTCGGCGTCCGGGGCGTAGACGGTGCCCGCAGGCGCGGCGGCGAACAGTTGGTCGATGCGCTCCCACTTCGCGAGCTCCGCCGGGCCGCGGGCGTCATCGGCCAGGTCCTCGTGCCGGGAAGCCTGCCGCGCCTCGAACCGCGCGTCCTCGAAGGCCCCCACGACGGCGCCGACCAGACGCTGACGGGATTCCTGGACCGAGGGCTGCCGCTCGTCGTCCATGCCCCTTGCCCTGCGCCGTACGACACACCGCCCGATGCGGGCCGAGTCGACGCTAGTGGAAGCGCGGCAGATCCAGCTTGTTGAGCACCGGGTGCCCGTCCGGGGCCTGGCACGGTGCGCAGTCCACCGGGTCGCTGCCCAGCGACCCGGGCGTCTTGGTCTCGACCTGCCGCCGCAGGGCGCCGGTCTCCTCATCGCGTATGGCGTGGGTCGGCGGGGGCAGCGCCGTCATCAGCCCCAGGCCGGTGACGGCGGTGGAGCCGCGCGGGTCATGGCCCAGGATGCGTACACGCCCAGGACGCGGGCGCGCTCCGCCGGCGGAAGCTGCGCGGCGGCGCCCCGCAACCCGGGGGTCCAGCGCGTTCCACGACGGGATGCACAGCTGCACGCGCTGGCGGTCCGAGCCCTTGGCCGGACGGTGAATCCGTACCCACGGACCGAACCCCCGCTTGGTCGGCTTCCACTGCGCGCACCAGCTGCTTGATGACCTTGTGGCCCTCCGGGATCCGCCCGGTGTACTTCTCCTCCTCCGTGAGCACGACGGGCAGGCCGTAGCGCTCACGGGCGGCCTCGGTGAGCACGAGCCGCGGGTCGGCGGGCCGTCCCGGGCCGGACAGCTGGCCTCCTTCAACTCGACTCCACCGGCGGCTGCGATCTGCTCCCCGCGTTCGCGCAGGTTCTGCCGTGCCGGGCGTGTCCCCACTTCCGGTCTCGGATCCGGACCCCGCCGCACTGCAACCGCCTGGGTGGTGTGGATCGCCGTCGCCGCTTGGCTCAACTCCCTTCGACCGCGCATCCCATGGCTCACAACGGGCCGTGATCGATAGGCTGGGAAGGTCGAAGCTCGGGAGGCTGGGAAGGTCGAAGCTCGGGAGGATCCGGCAGTGTCGTTGAGCTACTACGTGTACATCTCCGACAGCAAGGTCGACATGCTGTTGCCGCAGATCGACCCCGGGTTCGGGGCCAAGCGTCAGACGGAGGTAGGCGTGAACCTCTCCGTGCTGTCGGCGAAGCGCACCACCGAAGGCCCGCCGAACGACCGGATCACCCGTTGCGAGGCGGTCGTCCGGTACCTCCGCGACCACGGTGACCTCGGCACAGTGGACGCACCGGGCCAGTACTTCTGGGGTTCGCTGCGGATGCGCTGGGGTTCGTTCCGCGATGACCCCACATCCTCCCTGGTGTTCTTCGGCGGGCGCAGCGAGGACACTGTCGTCGCCCTGGGCGGCTCGTACCGGCACGTGTACGACTACGTGCCGGACGCAGAGGCCCACGGCGTGGGGCGCTCGATGATGTCCTCCATGCTCGACGGCCTCGGGATCACCTCCGACCTGGAGGACGAGTACGTCGCCGACGCGGTGGACGGCGACCTCGACCGCGTCGATCGCGCGGCGCTGGGCCGCGTCGAGCGGGCCGTTGCGCGACTGCGCTGGCCGGCGCAGAACGTCGAGTTCGTTGCGAAGCGGCTGCTGCACGGCGAAAGCCCGGACGGCACCGGCACGTCGGTGCTGCTCGGAACACCTCTGTACGCCGCCGTGGTGGACTGACGCCGATGGCCACCTGGCGCCACGGCGACGTCATCCTGGACCTGTACGAGGTCCTGGATGTGGTGCGCACCGGCGGCCTCGGGCTGGTGCACCGGGTCCACCACCGCGGCTGGGACATCGACCTGGCGGTGAAGACCCCGCGCCCGGCCGTCGTCCGCTCGCCGGACGGAATCGGGGACTTCGAGCGGGAGGCGGAGGTGTGGGTGGGGCTGGGCCTGCATCCGCACATCGCCAACTGCGCCTACGTGCGCACCCTGGAGGACGTGCCCAGGGTCTTCGCCGAGTGGGCCGACGGCGGCAGCCTCGCGGAAGCCGTCCGTAACCGGACCCTGTACGGCGACGATCCCCTCGCGACGCTGCTGGACGTCGCGATCCAGTCCGCCTGGGGCCTGGACCACGCGCACGAGAACGACGTCGTGCACCAGGACGTCAAGCCTGCCAACGTGATGCTGACCCGGGACGGCACGGTCAAAGTCACCGACTTCGGTCTGGCACGGGCCCGCACGGCCGGGGACGCGGATCCGTTCGTCAGCCGGGGCGGCCTGGACCCCGCGTACTGCTCGCCCGAGCAGGCACGGTCACCGTCCGGGCTCACCCTGGCCACGGACGTCTGGTCCTGGGCGGTCACCGTGTTCGAGATGCTCCTGGGCAGGCCGCCGGTGCGGGACGGGACCACCGCGGGCGACGCGTTCGAGGACTACACCCGGTCCCGGACGCCGGGCGCGATCCAGCGGGTGCCGGTCGAGATGCTGGACGTACTGCGCGAGTGCTTCGCGGAGGACCCCGCCGCACGCCCCTCACGACTCGGCCCGGTCGCCGAGCGGCTGGTCGAGGTGCACCGGCGCGAGATCGGCCCCTATCCCCGCCGTGCCCCGTCCGCGGCCACCCTGCTCGCCGACAGCCTCTCCAACCACGCGCTGTCGATGCTGGACCTCGGCCGCCGCGACAGCGCCGAGGAGCTGTGGACCCGCGCCCTGCGAGCGGATCCCCATCACCCGCACGCCCGCTACAACCGCGGACTGCACCGCTGGCGGACGGGTGTGATCACCGACGCCGAACTGGTGGACGAGCTGGAGTCCGTGCGGTTCGGCGACCCCGACGACGGCACGTACCTGCTCGCGCTGGTACACCGCGAGCGGGGCGACGCCCCTGTCGCGGCCGAACTGCTGCGGGACGCGGCCGCACGGATACCCGACCACCCGCAGATCGCCGCCGCCCTCGCCTCGGTGCGGGACGCGCCCGCCCCGGCCCAGTGCGTGCTGCCCGGGGAACACGACGGCTGGATCACCGCCCTCGCCCTGACCCCGGACGGCACGACCGGAATCTCGGTGGACCGTTCTGGCGGGCTGCGGATCTGGGACCTGGCCACGGGGGAATGCCGTCAGGAATCGCGGTTGGAGAACTACCGCGCCTCGACACTCGCGGTCAGCGACGACGGACGCGTCCTGGTCGTCGGCGGGGGCACCGGGCGCGCGCTGGTGCTCGACCTCGAGGCCGCCACCGGGTTCGACCTCCCCGGCCACCCCGGCTGGGTGCTCGCGGTCGCGCTGACGCAGGATCAGCGGCACGCGGTCACCAGCGGGTACGAGGGAGAGATCGTCACCTGGGACCTGGCGACCGGCGAAGCCGTGGAGGTCCGGCAGTTCGAGATGCAGGCCGACTTCCTGGGCGCCCGGGGCACCCTGTGCTGCGTCGTCGACCACACCCGCCGGACGAGCTCGGTGTACGACGTACGCACGGGCGCACTGGTCCACCGGTTCGACCTCGCCTGCCTGAGCGTGCGGTTCACCGACGACGGCCGACTCGCCGCGGTCACCAGCGGGAGCGCCCACGTCCGACTGGCCGACCTCGGCTCCGGTGACGCCCCACGGGTACTCAAGACCGGATACGGCCTGACAGCCCTCAACACGGATGGCACGGTCGGATTCTCCAGCGGCGGACGCGCCGAACCGTCACGGGTGTGGGACCTCACCACGGGCCGCTGCCGCCTCTCCCTGGAGGCCACACCCGACACCAAGGAAGTCGCGCTGAGCGCGACCGGGCACCGCGCCCTCACCGCGGAGGGCAGGACCGTGCGCGTATGGCACCTGCCACCCGCCGGACCACCGGCCCCCTGGAGCTACGTCCGCCCCCACCAGGCCAGGGACGTCACCGCCGCCGCCACCCGAGCAGCCGAACTGCTGGACCACGCGGCCACGCACGGCGCCGCCGGACGGCTGCAGGAGGCGGCCGAACTGATCCGCGCCGCCCGCGCACTGCCCGGCCACCGGCGCCACACCGAGCCCGTACGCCTGTGGCGCCGACTCGGTGCCCTCGGCCGCCGTACCGCACTCGTCGACGCCTGGTCCGCGGGCCGGATCGCCCCCGACGACGACCGGTCCTGGGCGCTGGAACTCAGCGGGCGCAGCCCCACCGCGCTCGCCCGCGCAGGGAACTCCGAAGCCTGGGTCTTCGACGTGGAGACCGGGCAGCTGCTGCACACGCTGAGCCTGCACACCGGCCGCCTCGGTGCCCTGGCGATGACCGCCGACGGCCGGCTCGCGGTGTCCGGGGGCGAGGACGGCCGGGTCGTCGCCTGGCAGCCCCGCGGCAGACGCATCGTCCAGCTGTTCACCAGCCCCCGCGACCACGTGTACTACGTCGCGCTCAGCGAGGACGGCCAGGTGGCCCTCTCCGGGACCGCCGACGGCGTCGTCGCCGCCTGGGACATCCCCAGCGGCCGGTCCCTGGGACGCTGGGAGGCCCACCCCGGAGCCGTGCTGGACGTGGCCGTCAGCGCCGACCACCGTTACGGGCTCTCCCGTGGCCAGGACGTCACCGTGAAGATCTGGGACCTGCGCACAGGCGAACTGCGGTGGGTGCTGGGCGGGCACGAGGAATGGATCGGCGCCGCACGGCTGAGCGAGGACGGCCGCCACGTCGTCACCGGCGGCTCCGACGCGACCGTACGCGTCTGGCGGACCGCCGACGGACAGTGCGAGGCGGTGCTCACCGGACACACCGATGCCGTGGTCGACGTCCTGCCCGGCGCGGACGGCCGGCACCTGCTGTCCTGTTCCGCCGACGGCACCGTCCGGTTGTGGGACGTCGTCGCCGCCCGCTGCGTCCATGTGCTCACCGGGCACACTGCCGCCGTGCGCAGCCTCGCCGTGACGCCGGACTTCCGGCTCGCGGCGTCAGGCGGCGAGGACCGCCAGGCACGGCTGTGGGACCTGACGAGCGGCCGGGAACTACGGGCCTTCACCGGCTTCTCGGACGCGGTCACCGATGTCGCACTGGCCCCCGACGGCGCCCTGCTCCTGGCCGGCGACGAACGCGGCCGCCTGCTGACCTGGGCCCTGGACTGGGAGTACGACTTCGGCTCGGCGACCGGGGTGCTGCGCGCGGAGTCCGAGCCCGTGATCGAGGAACTGCGAGCCGAGGTCGCCGTCGAGCTGCCGTCCCGTGACGACAGCCGCCCGGCGCTCATCGAAGCGATGGCCCGCATCGGCGAGCGGCAGCGGCGCGCTGTCACCCGCACCCTGGAACTCGCCGCCGAACTGGACAAGGTCCCCTCCCGCAACGACACGGGCTACCGCCTCTACATGCGCTTCGTGGCCGAGGACCTGGCGAGCCGGGAACCCGACGAGACACCGGGCACGGCCGAGGCGCTCACGCTGCTGCTGAGACCGGAGGAGGAACTCAACCGCTCCGAGTCCTTCTGGGCCAACCACTTCGCCCACCAGCTCCAGGACGACCTCGTCACGCTCGCCGAGGCCGCCCCCCTCCTGCACCGCGAGGGCGATCCGGTCGCGGCCGAGCGGACCTGGCAGCTCGTCGTCGACGTGCGCTCCCACCTGTGGGACGCCGGGCACGTCGAGACCCAGCGCGCGATGCTCGGCTGGGCCGCGGTACTGATCGATCTGCGCCGCCAGACGGAAGCCCTCGCCCTGATCCGGGCGGTGACCGCGGAACGCGAACGGAACCTGGGACCGGACCATCCGGCCACCCTGGAGGCGATCACGGCACTCGCGTCCCTGCTCACCGACAAGGGCGAACTGGACGAGGCCGAGCGGCTGTACGACATGCTGGTGCCCCAGCTCGTGAGGCGCCTCGGCCCCGACGACCTCCAGACCCTGGAGGTCCGGGTGGGGCTGGCCCGTGTGCACCGCCGGCTCGGACGGCACCGTGACGCGGCGCAGGCCCTGCGCGAAGTGCTGGCGAAACGGCGGCTGCGTCTGGGCGAGCACCACACGGACACCCTCGCCGTCCAGGCCGAACTGGACGGTCTGCCCGGGCCGGTACCGCCCGAGCCGACACGGAGGGGATGGAGGAGACGATGATTGCGGACCCGTCCAGCATCGGCACCCTGATCACCGGCAAGGCGTTCATGGCGGAGGTCGGGGCGTACTTCCCAGTCAGCATGGCCTTGCGCGGTGATGTGTTCGAAGCCGTGTTCATGATGCGGGAGGGCGACCTCGGGCATCGCACCAGCGGGCCCTACTCACCGGGGCGTCCCCCGTCCGACGCGATGGGCTGGGCCCAACTGCGGACGGGGATGGGCATGGCGGGCCACTTCCCCTCCTTCCGGATCGAGGCCGGCGGACACTGGCCGCGTATCCACGTCGCCCTGTCGGGCACATCTGTCAGCGGTCTGATCGTGATGCCGGAAGAGGTGACCGCGGAGGCGGTGAACGCGCCCTACCTCGGCAAGTGGCAGGACCAGATCTCCTCCGACGTGCGGATCGGGCTGGACCACCTCGCCAACTGGCTGGGTTCCTGTCATCACGAGGCGGGCGGCACGGCACCGTCGATCGACCTCGATCTGGTCTACCGGCCGTTCGACTACGAGGCGAGTCTCGCCAGGTTCGACCAGCCGATGCGTGAACTCATTCCTCCGGTGCACCCGGTCCTCGAACTGCGTTGGCGCTCGGCGACCCCGGCCCAGCGCAGGGCCTTCGTGAAGAACCTGAAGGGCGCCCAGAAGAGCGGCTCCCGGTCCGACCCGCGCTGGAGCTACAGTCTCGGCGGCATCAAGGTGGAGGTGCCGCGCTGACACGGCGGTACACCCTCCCGCTCTCCGGCACCCGCACCGCGCGTCACACCGGCGTCGGCTCCGCTGTCGCATCCCGAAGGTTGCCCGCATGAGCGATCGACCCCGTGGTCGCCTCCGCCGATCCGGCAGCCTAGAGGCGCAACGACTCCAGTGAGGCAGTTGTGACGGCGTAAAATAAATGAAAACGACCTCGCAACTTGCTTTGCAACCTTCGTCCGTTTGCTGTGTTCACTGTCCCTTGCGTGGCGGCGGGTGCACACCTTCCACGCGAACCCCCCGTTCGATGCGGTGGGACGGGGCGGTGAAACCGGAGGTGTCCTTGGGTCGGCCGACCGGCCTCGACGCAAGCCGGGCCTGACCTACGGTGCGACGAACGGCTGAAGCGCCTTCTCCAGGTCCTCGGTGCGGACAGACTGTGGAGTCTCTGACGGGTAGTCTCCTTCCGGGTATGTGATGTCGAACGGGCAGGTTTCGGCCCCTTTCAGGGTGAACTGGGTGACCTGCTCGGCCGTTCTGGCAGCCAGCACCCGGTAGGTCCACGTGGCGCTGACGAGCGGCAAGAATTTATTGCCGACGTACTCACATGAGTCCACCACCGCCCCGGTCGACACGAGGTACTCGCAGACGACCAGTTGGGTATCGAGGGTGTTGTAGTTCGCCTCCCACCCATGGGGAAGGTCCCGATGCGGAGCATTCGCCTCGGAAAACCCTGACTCGTTCACAATCTTGACGGGATGTGGGGCCGGTCCCTCGTAGGGTGCTGCCTGGTCGGTGAACTTCGACCGACGTGGCTTGTCGCCGAGCTCGGAGGGACAAGGGTCCTCAGCGGGCCGATCCGGTAAGGGCACTGAAGACGCGCGCGGTTCGGGGTCGTTCTTCAGGTCCAAGATCGCCAGAGTCGCCAACAATGCCACCATCACCAAGACGAACGCCCATATGCCGCGCAGCATGCGCCCCTCCAACCGATCCTCTTGCCGCCATGGTCTTGCCGGCATCAGGGCACAGGCTGCCAGCTGACCACCACATCTGGAACCTGTCGGCAGGCATTGGCCCTCTGTGGCCGCTCACCGGTGTCATGTCCCGGCCGTCAGGGGAGGGCGTCTATGGACGGCTGCCGCTGCGGGTGGGCTCGTTGGTTTGTCCTTTCACGAGTTCGGCGCGGTTTTGTGCCCACCTCGTGGTGGGCTGGGCGGCTGAATGCCTCGCCGGTAGCGAGGACTCTGCCCACGTCGTGACGGGTGGCGGGGCGGCGGTTTTCCGAACCGGTGGCCTGCCAGGACCGGGACGAATTGGTTTCGGTGCACCGGCCCGTGAGCCGAGAGGATGTCGCGCAACTGCTGTCCGGGAGTAGTCAGGAACTTGTTCTGGCCCTGCGGGAGACCACCGAACCCCTCGATCACGTGGCGCTGGGCGACTCGTTCGTCGCTGCCCCGCTCGTGCTGCCGATCGACCCCTCGAACCTGCTCCGCCTGCGACACCTGACCGACTACCCGCACATCGCCACCAAGGCGCTCGGTGCCAGAATTACCGACGTCAGCTGCTCGGGCGCGACCGCCGAGCACCTCACCACCTCCCAGCACCTGGGAACCAAACCGCACCTCAACGCCCTCACCAGCGACACCGACGTCGCCAGCATGACCGTCGGCAACAACACGGGCCTGGTCACCGCCGCCCTGGGGTGCATCAACCTGCTGCCCGACCTCGTCGGCAGGAGACCGGTCCACCGGTCGACCAGCAGTTCGTCCGCCGTTGAGGCTCGGGCCAGGCGCAAGACGGTGCCGCGGCTGATCTGCAGTTGGCGGGCGACAGCCCACAGACTCACGCCCCTGTCGATCAGTTCGTGGACGGCCGAGTGCTGCCGGCGCACCCGGTCCGACAGGCGTCCCGAAGTGCGGGGGCCATGCAAGGCTGCTGCCGTCCGGGAGCAGTGCCGTCACAGCCGGGGCCGGGACGTCGTCCTGGGGTTGCCGCAGGAAGGCGCGGTGTCGGGCACCGGTCTTCTCGACGGCTTCTGCGAGGTTCTTCCAGATGTGCCAGCGGTCGCCGACGTGGACGGCGTCCGGGACGCCGGTGCGTCCGGCTTCGGCGTAGGCGCTGGAGCGGTCCCGGCAGATGAAGGCGATGCCGGAGCGGGCGGCGAGCCAGGCGGAGACCGTGGCCACGGTGCGGTCCGGCAGCAGGTCGAGCGGCCTGCGGGACTCGACGTCGACCAGGATCGTGCCATAGACGCGTCCCTTCCGCAGGGCGAACTCGTCGACCCCCAGGACACGCGGGGCC
Source organism: Streptomyces sp. NPDC002701 (assembly GCF_042889045.1). Taxonomy (NCBI): domain Bacteria; kingdom Bacillati; phylum Actinomycetota; class Actinomycetes; order Kitasatosporales; family Streptomycetaceae; genus Streptomyces; species Streptomyces sp. NPDC002701. The sequence goes on along the minus strand of NZ_JBIAQL010000031.1, from coordinate 28,577 downwards.
GGGCTTCCGGGTCGGGCAGCGCGCGCATCAGCCGCAGCAGGGTTGAGCGGCTGACCGCCACCTGCAGAGTCTTGGCCGGCTGGGCCCCGGCCCGGCCAGCATCACCGCCAAGCGCTGCAGCACGTGGTGTAAACCACTGCTGCGGCGGCCGTAGCGGAAGGAAGTCCGTCGACCTGCCCGGCGAACGTCGTTTTTGCGCAACCTCTCTCCTGGCAGCGGAACCGGCGGACGCGTAACTCGACCACCGTCCGCCTGCCCCCGACCGCAGAATCCGTGAGGCGCCGCACGTAGTGGCTGTGGACACGGACCGAGACCACACCACAAGCCGGACATGCAGGCTGACGCCGTACTCCGAGCCTTCACCATCACCAACCCGGCATCGGGCACGACCAATTCCACCTCAACGCCGTCGACCTGGTGGAACCAGGGGTCGCGGAAAAGCGTGTCACCCATGGCCGTTCATGATCACGGTTTCAGTGACCGTCCGTGGTGCTGGCACAGAAAGTGAGCCAGAACCACTTTTCAAGCATCGCCGACATTTAGGCAGAGTCTGCAAATGATTTCCTGGCGAATCATGGTGTCGTGGTACGTCGCCATGAACTGTCCGATGCCGAGAGGGAGGTCTGTTCCGCCGCCATGAGCGAGTCGGCGGTCACCGTGAGAGCGGCGACCTCACTCGCGGCGACCATCAGGCGGGCGCCTGCCGGGGCGCTGGTCTGCGGCGGGATCACCAGCAGATCCCAACGGCCCGTGGTGTAGGACAGCAGGACGATCTTGTGAGGGTCCAGCTCCGAGAACCAGCCCACCCGCACCACATGTCCGTTGACAGGAACTCTCCGCGGGACGGTTGGCCAGTGCCGGGGGTTGACGGCAATTCGGGTGATCCGGCCCCACAGAGGATCCAGCATGTCTGCGAGAGCAGGAAGTTCCTGCGTCAGATCCCGGGAGCTGGGCCACCATGCGCCGTCCAAAAGCGCACGAGGCCCGCCCGCAGGCTTCAGGGCGAGGCGAGCGGTCGGAGCCCTGAACGGCGCCGTGTTCAGCGGGGCGTGGTCAGTGATCGCGGACATCGCGCGAACCTGTCTCCGAGCCGTCGCACGTCAGCCGCGGCCCAGTGTCGTCGCTCACCGAGAACGACTCCGGCGGAGAGGCCGGGGTGCGAAATGTCCTCGATACCTTGAAGGCTACTCCTCGGCACCCGGGAACGGACCGTACCAAAGCTGGGAATTCCGGCGCTCCGCTTCTGATCTGCAACAAGTGCCGCACCACACCCTCCGGTGCTGCACAGCGTCACCAAGCAGGTTGCACAGATGAGTGGCACAGACAGTCCGGATGCGACCTCGCCTCGGATCCCTCTGACGGCTTCGATAAGTGAGCGGGGTGTCCTTTGTACCGGTGACCACGACGGCCTCCGCCACTACGGGGGCGTCACCTCAGGATCGCTGAGGAAATCTTCCAGCGAGATCGTGCAGGAGCTGCGCATACAACCATCGGTGTGGCTGGCGAGGTTCGGCCCGCCCTGTCTCCCACCTGGCCACCTGGACACGGTTGACACCGACAGCCTCAGCTACTTCCGCCTGCGTCAAATTTGCGGCCAGGCGCAACCGAGCCCTTTCACCGGGCCCGGGAAGTCCAACGGCCCGTTTCAGCAGGGACCCGATCGGCTTGGACGGTTGTCGTGGGGTCGGCATTCGTTTTCCTCGGTCGACTGGCCGGCCGGACGCTGGACGGAAGGGGTGCGGGCCCCGGGGGATGCGGGCGGGCGTCCATGTGCAGCTCTGGTCCGTGTCGGCTTCTGCTATGGCTGGTCGGGGCTTTCGGCGGTGAAGTCGCCGTCGAAGGTGTTGTCGATGATCTGTTTGGCGAGTTCGGTCAGGCGCAGGTGGCGGGGGCGGGCGTAGGTGCGCATGACGTCGAAGGTGTCGTCGAGGCTCAGGCTCTGGCGTTCGGCGAGGATGCCTTTGGCCTGCTCGATGACCACTCGGCTGGACAGGGCACCCTGGAGTTGTGCCTTTTCGACGTGGACCTGCTCGATGGTGCGCTGCTGGAGGATCGCGATGGTCGCGACGTCGGCAAGGGCTTGGCCGATCTGGACATCGGAGTCGCTGAGACGCTTGAGTCGGGTACCGAACAGGTTGACGGCGCCGATGGTCTGGTTACGCAGTTTCATCGGCAGTGCGTGCGTGATCGTGAAGCCCGCCGCCCGGGCATGGGCGGCGAACGGACCAAAACCCACGGTGGCGGCGCTTGAGGTGAGGCTGATGTTCAACTGGGCCTGGCCGCTGTGGTAACAGCGCACGCACGGGCCCTGGGCGTGCTGGAGAGCAAAGAGCTCCAGCAGATGGGTCTTCTCGTCGGAGGCGGCGATGAGCTGGAGTTCGTCGTGCTGATCGACAATCATCACGCCGACCGCCTCCACGTCGAGGAGTTCCACACAGCGGATGGACAGACGGTGCAGGAACTCGATGACATCGAATTCCTCGGTGAGCGTGTCCACGGCCTCCACCAGGATTTCCAGCACGCGTTGCTGATTCGTCATCATCGATCAGTCCCTGTTCCCGGACGGAGTGGATGTCCCGTCGCGATTGTCCCGGAAATGCAGTCGCCGGGCGACGACGTCCTCGGCCGTTGCGAGCAGTGGTATGTCGGTGCGGTAGGCGTGCGCACGCAGGATGACCAGGGCCTCGGGCAGGGGGACGCCGGCCTGGACACTGATCATGCCGGTGGCCTGGTGGACAGCGGCACGATGCAGCTCAGTGTGAGGCTCAGCCCGGGCGAAGGACGCCCGCTGCCCGCTGTCGCGGATCAGCGCCGAGGTGACGGCGGCCGCCAAGATCAGCGCATCGTTCATCTGGGCAGGGCTCAGAGGACCGGGGACGGTGCGCTGCGCCGTGAACGTCCCGAGGCAGACAGCCCCCAGGTGCAGGGGAAAGCAGAACAGCGCCTGCACGCCAGTCCGTTGCGCTTCAGGCAGGAAGGCCGGCCACCGGTGCGTATCGGCGTGCTCCAGATCCGGCACCGCGACCAGCGTGCAGTGGCGGTAGGCGTCGAAGGCCGGCCCTTCACCCACAGTGCACTGCACGTCGTCCAGCGCGGCACTGCGGCCGGGAGTGGACCACACCAGCTCAGTCAACACGTCAAGAGTTCCCAGCGACACGGCGATCCCGTCCACGCCGAGCACATCTGCACACCGCATCGGATCACCACCCAGCAGACCGGATCCGCTCCCGTCAGGAAGATCACGCAAGATGCGGGCCAGGGTCGCGCTTACGTCCATCACGCCACCAACTCCACACCCACACACACGCGCCACCCGAGGTGAGCAGCCGCCCGATTCACCCTACGCACGGACAGAATATTTATTCGGACCGCGCGCACTGGGCCTGAGCGCGAGGACACCGTACAGACTCCCCCCGGATCACTGAACGGTGTCCTCGCACGGGCTGTCCCAACCGGGCGCCAGGAAGTAAGCAGGACACTCCCTGGCGCATCTGCGGAGAGGACGTCGGCTGAAGCCGTTGTGTCAGTAATACGGCTCCAGCCCGCTCTCGGTCGGCCACCACACGACCCAGGAACAAGGGGCCATCGAAGCGCCACGGCCAATAACCACGCCGCGCCAGCTCATACCCCCACAGTAGGGCACTGTGCCTCAGGGCGGACCACGCGTTCCAGACCTTTCCAACCAGGATGCTCGATCCGGGTGTCCTCCGCCAACTACCGAAGACGACGTAGGAACATGCCCCGTACCCGGCGCAGGAACGTGCACGGTCACGCTCCTCACCGTCCGGACGCCTCCCCTTCACGACCTGCCCATGTAGCTGCCACGGCGCTCAAACCCCCACCGCCACGCCGCGCATGTCACTCATACGGGTAGAACACCACCTGCGTGAACGTTTACGCATCTGCTGCTTTCATATGGTTACTGGTGCGTTGCCCTTGTCCCCGGTGACGGTCCCACGACCGCCCATCCCTGGCTCCTGCCGGGGATCTCACCACAGGAACCGCCATGGACATCCAGGACGCGATGTCAGCCTCACCCCAGCGCCCTCAGGCACCGCACGAGATCCCGGGCCCCAGCCCGCACGTGCGCAGCCACCTCGAACACGGGATCACCGTGACCGAGATCCACGGCATCACGGACCTGAGCACCGTGACCGAGATCAGGGACCACATCGACACCGTCACCACCCACCACAGCCCTCGGGTGATCGTCGACCTGCGGCACGTGGAATTCCTCGACTGTTCCCTCCTGGGCCTGCTCTGCAGGGCACAACGCCGTACTGCCGAACGAAGCGGCCAACTGACACTGGTCTGCGTCCAGCCCTGGCACCTGCACATCCTCGAAGCCGTCCGACTCGGCGAAGTCTTCCAACCCGCAGCCACGGTGCAGGACGCAGTTTGCAGACAGCGACAAGAGACCTGAACACGGGCGTCACCACCAATCCCTGCCGCCCGGCGTCACACGGGCACGGCGATGTCCTCGATCACCAGCCGGACACGATTAGCAAGGACGGTGATCCAGTTACCGCCGCGTGTATGTCTCGTTCCCGCAGGTCCTGCTGAGAGCCGGGCCTCACCTCCAGCCCATGGGGACGATCGTCCGGCTGAAGCCCCACGGTGCCTTCCGCCGCGAGGCGACCGCCCGCCGCACGCCCCCCACGGCCCCGGCTGGTCTCCCCCGTCCAGCCGGGTCTCCTCCCCCACACCGCGCCGGCCCGCTGCGTGGCAGGTGGGCAGCAAGAGTTCATTCTCGAAGATCGCGGTCACCACTGGTGCCCTCTCGACCTTTCCTCTCACCGCCGCACCCGCCGCGCAACAGACGCCGCGAAGCACCTGCCGCCGGCCGACGCCGTGTACCTCCTGCCGTCCGCAACCGAGTCCCGCGACGGCTAACAGCGCAGCGCCTTCAGGCACTGGACCGACGCCGACCACGACGCGTGTCACTCGCTCCGAGGTACTGATCGCCGAGTCCCGTGTGGAGACGGCCATCGAGGCGGGCCCGTACGATTCCAGGCGGCACAGGATGTCGGCGTGCGCGACCTGCTCGTGGTCCCTCAATGCGGGAAGGCTACGCGACGGAGGTCGCCCGCAGGGCACTTCGCAAGGGCTCACAGCCGGGTTACCAGTAAAGGACCCGGGAAAAGGCCGTCCTGGTTCGCAACCCGCGCGCTGGCCATCCCTGATCTCGATATCCGCCCCGCATTACGTACGAGGCCAGCCGAGGAAGAGAAGTCTCGGCTCGTATTCGGTCAGCCCTCGGGGAATGACTGCCAACCGAGGGGGATCTCGTGTGCACCACGGAAGGAAGGCTCGGACCGGGCCGCATGACGCAGGTGTTCGGCGAGCGCCGTGGTAGCCGTGGACGAGGCGCGGTCCTTGACGCCCCAGGCCAGTAGATGGTGACGGCGAGCCCAGGGCTCCTGCAGTTCGCACACGTCGAGCGGCTGGTGGGAGTCGATGGTGCGGCGCGGTACGACGGCGAGGCCGACGCCGGCGGCGGCCAGGGAGACGACGACGTTCAGGTCGGCGACGGTGGTGCGATAGCGCACGGCCGGGGCGTGGGGCCCGAGATGCTTCTCGATCCAGCGGCGCAGCGAGGAGTCGGCGTCGAGCCCGACGAGAGGATGTTCGGCGACCTCGTTGTAGGTCAGCGCGGTCCGCCCGGCGAGAATTCCTCCGTTCTGGCCGATCACGACGAGGGAGTCGTCGCCGAGGGGCTCCATGTGCAAGCCGCAGTCGCCGGCCTCGTCGTCGAGGACGACCCCCAGATCTGCCTCGCCGTCGGCGAGCATGCGCACAGTCTGCGGGGTGCGGCTCTCCGACACCGTGACGTCGACGTCCGGGTGGGCGCGGAGAAACGAGGTCAGTGCCTGCGGCACGAGCCGGTGCATCGCGGAGCCGCCGCCCAGCAGGGCCACGGGAGCGGTCGGGGACCGGGTGTAGCTCGCGACAGCGCTTTCGAGCCGCGCGGTCCGGTCGAGTACGTCGCGTGCGTGGCGCGCCAGGGTCGTTCCCGCCGGCGTGGTCCGCACGCCCCGCCGGCCGCGGATCAGCAGTGCCACGCCGGCGTGGTGTTCCAGCGAGCGCACTCTGGCGCTGGCCGAGGGCAGGCTCAGATGCATGCGGTGAGCGCCGGCTGTGATCGACCCCTCCGTGACGATGTGGAGAAACAGCCGCAGGTCGTCCAGGTCATAGCGCACCGCCTCAGCCTAAGGCTCACCCTTAGGCTGAGTACACCGATTCCGCATTGTGCGCCCGCTCGTCACAGGGCGATGCTCGGCAGGTGCTCGAGTTCTCGCTTGTCCTGCTGACCGGTCTCGCCGCCGGAGTCCTGAACGCCATGGGGGGTGGCGGAACGTTCGTGGCGCTGCCCGCTCTCGTCGCCTTCGGACTGCCACCGGTGACGGCGAACGCTGTGTCGCGGGTCGCCCTCGTACCCGGCGCCGTGGCCAGCGCGTGGGTGTACCGGCGTGATGTCATCCCTGTCGGGCCCACATCCACGAAGGCGCTGACAGCAATCAGTGTGATCGGCGGTGGCCTCGGTGCCGGTCTGCTGCTGGTCCTGCCCGCCTCGTCTTTCGATGCCGCGGCGCCGTGGCTGCTCACTTTCGCCACCGTGATCCTCGCCTCCGGCCGCCATCTCTCCCGGGCGTTGAGCAGGGCGCTGGGCCGCTTGGTGGGCATGCGTTCACGAGGCGTCCTGATCGGACAGTTCGCCCTGGCCGTGTACGGCGGATACTTCGGCGGAGCCGTAGGCATCCTGATGATGGCCTTGTGGACCATCGGCCTGGACCTGGACGCCGCGATCAGCAATCCGATGCGAATCACCCAACTCGCGGCCATCTACCTGAGCGCAACGGTGCTGTTCCTCATCGCCTCGGACGCGCTAGGCGCTCCGCTGCCCCTCACCGCCATGCTGACCGGCGCTGTGGCCGGGGGCTTCGCCGGCGCCTACCTGGCCCGCCGTCTTCCCGCCTGGCTGCTGCGGAGCGTCCTCCTGGCGACTGCCGTGATCACGACCGTCCTGTATTTCCTACGCGGCTGACCACGTGGAAACCCCCAGCGATCACTGCCGTCGTCGAAAGCGGAGGTTGACTGACATGACCGAAAGCGGCACGGGAGCGGGATCCAGCGCACCCTACGCAGACGCGGCGCGAGCGAGACTGGTGATGGCTTACGAAGCGTGCGAACTGGCCGACCTCGCACGTGCCGCCGTGCCCATTGGCGAGCACGAACTCAACCCCGACGGCACCATCCGAGCGCCAGGCACTGTGCTGGCCGACGCCGCCTGTGTACTCGCCGCCGCGCAGCGATTCTTCCAAGCCGCCGTCGTGTTCGAGCGCGTCGGCGGCGCCGACTGGCAGCTTATCGGCGACGTCCTGCACGTGTCTCCGCCCACCGCTCGCGTGCGCTTCGCGATGCCCGAGGCCGTTTTCCGGGAAGGTCTGCTCTCCCCAGAGGGGGCGCGATCTGACCGAGCCGCTGAGGTGAGCAGCCTGCGAGCCCACATGGTCAGAGAGCCACTGGAAACGGCCCTCGACCTCGACGACTGGGTGCTGCGCCATGAGGATGGCGACAGCGACCTCGGCACCGCACCGGTCTCCGGCGGCTTGGTCCGCAGGGGTACATAGGACAGTGAGTCCACTGAAGGTGACCACCGAACGCACCGGACGCACCGGACGCACCGGATGAATGCTGTCCCCCAAAGGGGACTCCATGCCGCCGCAACAGCCGTGCCGACCACCTGGACCCACGTCCCCACAGTCTGCGGACCATGCAACGAGCGGCTGCGTAGCCCGGCTGTTCCACACAGTTCGTTAGCCGGGATCACCAGTAGGTGGCTCGGAATGGATCAGCAAGTGCAAAGTTGCGCCGAGTGTTCGTCCCGCAGGCAGCCGACAGGGCAGACGACTTGCACCCTGGACACCCGCCGCCGAACAGCGCGAGCACGGCAACTCGCCCATACACCAGCGACCTCACGTGCACGTTTCACGATGCATAGGTCTCAGTGGGTCCCGCGTTCCCGCCCCACGCCGGGGTCAGCAACCGGCGGATGCGCTCGTACTCAGCGGCCATCTCCGGGCTGGCGAGGATGTCGTCGAGGTCGGCGGAGACCTCGTGATCGATGTCCTCGAGGGAACGGATGGCGAGTTCGTAGAGCTCACCGCGCCGGTTCTGCTCCAAGTAGCTCTGCCAATGCGCCAACGCACGGATGGCGGTAAGGACTCCGGGGTCCAGATCGTCCTCGACCAGGACGCCGTCATAAATTGTCGCAAGCGCATCGTGCAGCTCGGCGGAGCTGATCGTCAGGACGTTCACGCAGGCAGCGGTCAGCGCGGACCGGGCCTCATCGGTGAGTTCGTCCTCGTTCGCGCCACGGAACAGCTCCGGCCGCACCAGACGAGTGACCGTCTCCTCTCCGAACGCACGAACGCCACCCTCGGTGGCCGCGACGATCAACCGGAGAACGTCCGCCTCAAGTTCGCTGTACTTCACGCCCGCAGCTTAGCCAGGTCCAGCTCGGCGTACTCACCGAGGAGATCACCTTGTGGGAGCCGTCCGCGCACGCTCTCAACCAGTCGAATTCGCCGACAGTGTTCAGGAGGATCAGACCTCTGCAGCCCACTCTCGCCAGCACGCCTACCGCGCGGAGCCGACCCTGGTGATCAGCGGGACAAGCCTCAGACTTCCCACGTTGTGCCCCGGCACCGTGGTAGGCACAACTGCCTCTTCTCATCGGCTTGCAGGTCGGAAACCCAACGGCACACAGCCTTTCCACTCGACCCGTTCGGCGGAGGAAATCAGGTCGAGCACACCACCAGAGCAGCAGAACGGCAGGCCGGACACGGTTTGCGACGGGCTCCGAGATCGCCACGCGTACCACATGCGAAGTTGTCGGAAACACGCCAGTTCGCAGCCCGGCCCGTCCTCCTCAGTTTGGTACCTTTCACCGGACACGCAAATCGATCGGATGTTCGCCTACGGGATCTCCGAGACGTCCGTTGTCGGCAGTAGACGCTCACGTCCTCCGACGTGCGGCGTGCCACTCAATCGGACCGGGTGAAAGCTCATGGCAGGAACCGACCAGGAAAAGGCGCTGGACACCGCGCTCGCCCAGATCGAGCGGAAATTTGGCAGGGGCGCGGTCATGCGCCTCGGCGAGCGGCCCAATGAGCCCATCGAGGTGATCCCTACAGGATCGACCGCCCTGGACGTCGCCCTCGGCGTGGGCGGCCTGCCCCGCGGCCGCGTGGTGGAGGTATACGGGCCGGAGTCCTCCGGCAAGACGACCCTGACGTTGCATGCAGTAGCGAACGCACAGAGAGCTGGCGGCTCGGTGGCCTTCATCGACGCCGAGCACGCTCTCGACCCCGAGTACGCGAAGAAGCTCGGCGTCGACATCGACAACCTCATCCTGTCGCAGCCGGACAACGGTGAACAGGCTCTGGAGATCGTAGACATCCTGATCCGCTCCGGCGCCCTCGACCTCATCGTCATCGACTCCGTCGCCGCCCTGGTGCCGCGCGCGGAGATCGAGGGCGAGATGGGCGATTCCCACATGGGTCTGCAGGCCCGTCTGATGAGCCAGGCACTCCGCAAGATCGCCGGCGCACTGCACCAGTCCCAGACCACCGCGATCTTCATCAACCAGCTCCGCGAGAAGATCGGCGTGATGTTCGGCTCCCCGGAGACCACGACCGGTGGCCGCGCGCTGAAGTTCTACGCCTCGGTGCGCCTCGACATCCGCCGTATCGAGACCCTGAAGGACGGCACCGACGCGGTCGGCAACCGCACCCGCGTCAAGGTCGTCAAGAACAAGGTCGCGCCGCCCTTCAAGCAGGCTGAGTTCGACATCCTCTACGGGCAGGGCATCAGCCGCGAGGGCGGCCTGATCGACATGGGCGTGGAGAACGGCTTCGTCCGCAAGGCCGGTGCCTGGTACACGTACGAGGGCGACCAGCTCGGCCAGGGCAAGGAGAACGCGCGCAACTTCCTGAAGGACAACCCCGACCTGGCCAACGAGATCGAGAAGAAGATCCTCGAGAAGCTCGGAATCGGGACACCGGCGAAGACCTTGGTCGCCGTGGACACAGGTGCTGTCCCGGCCCTCGACGTCGCCCCGGCCTCGGCGGGAAACGCCGCTTGACAGACAACAGGTGGACCCCGGCCGGAAGGACCAAGATCACCGAATCAAGTGGGATGATCCATTCGACCGTCGGCGAACACCGGCCGAGCACGGCGCCATCACCCTAGATGCCTTGGATGCCGTGGAGAGGCGACCGCGGTGCCCACGTCCAGGAAGAGGGGCGGGCGGTGACGTTGTGACGGCAGGTTTTGGCTACGCTCACACTGCGCGCGTACGCGGATCTCGGTCCGCGGCGCCGCCCTGCTCGCTGCCCGGTTCGACGCGATGGTGTCGTTCGCGCTCCGGCCGGAAGCTCGAACGAACTCGACGTGCAAGCGCGCGAAGTGCGGTGTGGCAGGTGAAATGTGTTGAGGCCGGTGCCATGGCGGCGGCCGGCGCTTCGCACGCTTCACCTGCGATGGCCGCGTGCCCTGCGCAGCGACGCCCCCCGGACACCACTGCTGAGCGCTCCCTCCAAGCGACCGGGGACATGGGCGGCCCGGCAGTCCACTGCTCCAAGGGACTGACCGGTCCTCCACCACATCCACTGAAAGGGCATGCAGGGCCCGGCGTATAGACCAGTATCGCCGCCCTGAGTACGGCATGCCCCGCACCGAGTCCGACGACGAGGACCTTTGTCGGGCATCCGAGCGGTTCGGGTTGCCCGGGCGGACAGGGCCGCACTGCTTGCCTGCTGGCGCGAGATCGGCCACGCTCAACGACCGGTGCCTGCTGGCATTCTGCCGAGCGTGCCGCCGGATCCGGTCGATCCGGCTACGTGAGGCACCCGGGTTCGGGTTATGCCCCCAAAGCGCCTCGTCCAGCTGATGTGGGACGACTGCTGCATCCGTTGTGAAGCCCGGGCGGGTATAACGTCCGAGCACATCGCGGGCCTGACGGCAGACCATCGTCGTGCGGCTGAAGACGTTGCACCCGGAGCCGTGCACGGCAATGAACCACACGGGAAAGGACGCCTCAGTGCATGCCTCGTCAACAGAACAAAGCGCGGCGATCGTGGAGATCGTCGCGGCGGTCCGGAATGTGGACTACTGGCGGGCGGGCGTTTTGATGGAGAGATTCGTACGGGACGCGGACCTGACCACCCTGGCCGTTCGGCGCCAAGCCCTCAACGAGGCCGCCGCCGGAGAGCAGCCGCCATAACCCACTGCTCTTGGCAAGTCCGGTCAGACGCAGATGGCATGGGCGGACGTAGGCACGCATGGGAGCGGCAGGTCGGCCAGCAGCGACCGCAGCCGACCGCTTTGATCCGGCCCCGTTAAGGCCGTTGTTCGTAGCGCGATGCCCGCGCCGGAGGGGGATATCGAATTCCGGAGCGGACTCCAGCAGCCGGTTGGTCAGCTGCTGCAGCTGACCGTCACCGGCTGTTTGCAGGCCCTCGACCTGGGCGCGGTCCACCAGCTCTTCGATCAGTTGATCGTCCACGGCCTTCGCTGGACCGCCTTCGTGGGCTCGACGGCTTCGAATTCGAACACGTTCTCACTGGTCATCGGTGCATCCTCCGTGATCGGAAGTCAGACTGAACGTTTTACGGACCCGGCGGGAGCATCCTTGAGCGGCGTCTGCCTGGTCGTGTTTCGTACCAGTCGATGCGATACCTGTGCGGTAGGTGACTGAGTACTCTATGTTCGAAGGTAGCCTCTCCGTATCAGTCAGGCGTTGACTGCCTGAGGCTTTCCTGCAGCAGAGCGAGTCTGTGGCGCACAAACGCCGGGCGTCGGTATTCCTTCCGTGGATGGAGCGGGACCCTGTGCGTCCCTTGGAGCACTGGACCGCCGGGTCCGCCGGCTCATTGGAGCCAGTGCTCATCATCACTGTCAGGGATCAGCGCAGGGCCCTGCGACCGCCGCAACCTGAAGAGGCCATCGCCACCACGCCACCCTCACACGCCGGGATCATTTACCGCCCCTGCGGCGGCAACACGAGCGAGTCGTACCTGTTTCGCCGCCCCCTGGCCCGTCACAAAGGGCGAACGCCGCCTGGTCCGACCGCGCGGAAAGTTCGACGGCGCCTCCCGTGGTGCCCTCGCACTCCTGTTGCGGGGAACCTGTCGCAGCACGCTGGATGCCTGGCTCATCGTCGGCTTCAGCAGTGTGACCTTTATGGACTACGCCCGCTGTACGAACTGTGCACCGCTCAAAAGCGGTGTGAGCAGGTGGGCTGCGGGCTGCGCCTGGTCCATGACCAGCCCTCCATCGGCAGGCTTCTCGCGCTCAACGAGCTGACCACTAGATTCCCGTGGTTCACACACCCCGACGACGCCTGGACCGGACGGGCGGCTGTCGCACAGGTGCGACAGCCGGCCAGGTGGCCGCGGGACGCGGCAGCGGGTGGAGGAGACGGCCGATGACACACCACAAGCCTCCGCTCGTCATCCCTGTCCCCTTCAGCGATGACGACAACGCCGCCTCGGTCCACCCTGCACCCACCGCGTCGAGGTTAGGCTGTTCCTCACGGCAGATCAGGAGGAGCGCTGTGGCTGATTCCTCGGTCGAGGTGGTTCCCTCCCTGCACTGCCTGGTAGCCAGGGTCAGCGGTGAAATGGCCCAGAGCACCGTGCCTCTCTTTCGGGCCCGGTTCCGGCAACTGATCGTGCCGCCTGCCCGCGTCATCGTGCTGGACCTGGCCGGGGTCTCGTTCTGCGACTCAGCCGGACTGAACGTGCTACTTGCCGCCCGGCGGCAGGCGCACGCCCTCGGAGCTGTGCTGAGGCTGGCGGGCGTACCCGAACAACTGCAGCAGACCTTCCGCAGGACCGGTACGGATCAGGTCCTGCGGCTCTACGACAGCGTCATCGACGCAGAAACCGCCCCGTGCGGCTGAGCCACACCACCTGACAACGTCACGGAAACAGCCGCCGTCGCCGAGCCCGCAGTGCGTGCCGGCAAGGCCATCGGGCTGATCCTGGGGCGCTCCGCACAGCCGCCCGCCGGTTGGCCCGGGGCGAGGTGACGATGCGCGAGTTGATCGGCGGCGGGTCGCTGGAGGTCCGCGACCGCATCCACAGGCCGTCTACACCCTCGCTCTGCTCCTCGTCTCCTTCAGCCGCAAGCGGGTCCAGCAGATGCTCGACAAGGCCACGGACATGACCGAGACGATCGGACGGCCGCGCCTGTACGGCGTCGCGTGATGTCCGGATCGGAACGACGCCCTCGGCCACTTGCCGGCGACGGTGCTGGGCCGCTACAACGACATCCTCGCCTGGAACACGGCCGCAGCGGCCCTCTACCAGGACTTCGGCAAGCTGACGCCATCCGAGCGCAACTACACCAGACTGCTGTTCCTCGACCGGGCCATGCGCAGCCTCTTCACCGACTGGGAGGACACGGGCCGGCTCAGCGCGGCACTGCTGCGGATGGAGACGGCCAGCAACCCCGACGACCCGCGCCTGGCCACACTGGTCGGCGAGCTGTCGGTACGCAGCCCCGAATTCCGCGAGTGGTGGAACGGACGGATCGTCTCCCACACCACCTACGGCCCCAAACGCTTCCGGCACCCCCTCGTCGGCCCCCTCACCCTCGACTGCGACACCTGGACCAGTCCGAACGACCCCGACGTTATGTTCATGATCCTCACCGCCGAACCTGGCACCCCTGAGGACCACGCACTGCGGATCCTCAGCTCCTGGCAGACCGCCCCCGCCCCGACTACACATCCGGCCGACACCCCCCACGACTGAGCCGGGGGTCCGACGCGTCCGGACCCGCCACCCGGCGCTCAGGCACGCGGGACAGGTCTTCCCAGAAACGACCCTTTCTCGGAGCAAGATCAAGAACAGTCGACGAAAGCGGGTCCGCCCGCAGTTCGAAGCCGCGCTCGCCGCCGCGAGGGAGATCAAGGCCCACGCCCCGCACTGCCGCGTCATCTTCACGGTGAACGAGATGAAGTGTCTGGGACGCGACGCCGCTGAGCTGACAGCGCTCGCCGATCACCTCACCGCCCACGGCCTGGTCCTGGAGATGCTCGCCGGCCCTCGCCAGGGGATGTACGACCCCAGTGGACCGGGGCGCCTGCTGTTCGGGTTCTTCCTCATCCCCACTGGCCGCCGCAAGGGACAGAGTCCCAGCGTCTCCAGCATCTACCGGGCGCTGGCCGAGCACGAGAAGACCCAGGCGTACCCGGAGGCCGTCGAAACGGCACACGCCGACTTCGCCGCCCTCCAGCAGCGCGACCACAGCCCCAAGTAGTTACTCAGCGCTACACACCACCTGGCGGTAGCTATACGAGAACAGGGCCTTGAGGGGGCGTCCGCTGGCCTGTCCACCCGGGCCGTTCAGCAGAGCGATACGGGCGGTTGATGCGCTCGCCGACCGCCTCAGGATGACCTTTGCAACCCTGCGCGACGACCACGACAACCTCCAGACCGTGCCGCCCGGCCCGCACCAGCAGCCCGCGCCACCGGCAGCACAGGACGCAGAAGAATTCGACAACGGCAAGAGTTGACGAGAAAAGATCCTGCACGCGTACGCATGGACGCATTCCCCGTCCGGAGAGTCATCGATACCGGCACGTCCGACCTGAACACGCCGGATTCACTCCTATGGGGGCTCGCACGTGAGAGTGAACCGGTCCGAATTCGATATTCATACTGTCGCCGCGGCCCGTCCGTCGCTGGATTCCGAGGGATCGGTCGCGGGCCTTCCGGCAGCTGCGGAAGATCGCACAGTACTTCGGATCGCGCCTCCCCGAACCTGCGGGGCATGACCCCGGCGCAGCCGTAGAACCACGACGGGGCACATCCGGGAACGACTCGACCGCGCGCCGCCCACGGGAGCACAAACACTCCCCCGGCCCGCCGCGACCGCCGACCGGAATGCGACTCCATCCAGCCCTTTAAGTATTTCTATGTATTTCTCGACCTGCCCACCGATTGCGGGGATTCCGGTCGAATGGACCCGCGTACGGATTCGCCATCCGCATTATATTTCAACGCCAGAAGCAGGCGATTCCGCGATCAGAACCGCCAGGCAGGAACCATCCCCTCACAGGAGTTGGCCCACCGATGACGCTGAACATCCCCGACGCGCCAGTACGGCGCGCCATGTCGCTCTGGATCGCCGCGGCAATGGCCGTGGTGATTGCTGCTGCCGTGCTGGCGGTGACACCGACACGCGCGAACGCCGTTGCGACCCCTGTGCCACTGGGTACGGCGGCCAGTTTCGGAGTACTGGCCGGTGCGACAGTCACCAACACCGGTCCCACCGTGGTCAACGGCCTCAGTGTCGGAGTGAGCCCCGGTACGGCCATCACCGGGTTCGCCACCTCCGACGGAGGGCCCGGCATCGTGACCCCGCCCGGGACGCTGCACTCCGCGGACGCCGTCGCGGGCCAGGCCAAGAGCGATCTGACCACGGCGTACAACCAGGCCGCCTCGCAGGCCCTGACGGATGCGGTGTACAACGATGCTCCCCACGAGTTCGGCGGGCAGACGCTGACGCCGGGCCTCTACCGGGCCAACAGCTCCGCGCAGATCACCGGCACCCTCACCCTGGACGCCCAGGGCGACCCCAGCGCCGTCTGGGTGTTCCAGATCGGTTCGTCGCTGACGACGGCATCCGCCAGCTCGGTGAGCCTCGTCAACGGCGCCTCGCCGTGCAACGTGTACTGGCAGGTGGGCAGCTCGGCCACGCTGGGTACCGACTCCACGTTCGTGGGCACCATCCTGGCCGACACCTCCATCACCGCCACCACGGGAGCGACCATCAACGGCCGGCTGCTGGCCGATGCCGGCGGACGAGGTGACGGCGCCGTGACGCTGGACTCCAACAGGATCTTCCAGGGGCCGTGCGGGACCGGTGGCACCACCGGCGGCACGACCACCGGCACGACGGCGGGCACGACCACCGGTGGTCTCATCTCGGGTGGTGTGATCGCCGGTGTCACGACCGGTGGTGCCACCACGGCGGGCACCACGGGCAGCACCACCGTCGGCATCATCGGCGGCGTGCCGACGGGCGGCGGAACCGGCGGGGCCCTGGGCGGTCTCATCGCGGGTGTCACCACAGGCGGAACCACGGGCGCCACCACCGGCGGTACCGCAGGTGGCTCCACCGGCGGCGGCCACGGCGGCACCACCGGCGGGAACGGTCACGGGGGCACCGGCGGCGGACACGGTCACGGCGGCACCAGCGGCGGACACGGTCACGACCACGGCGGCGGGAAGCCCGGCAAGCCGGGTCACCACGACCACGGCGGCTACGGCGACCGGCCCGACGAGCACGGCAAGCCCGGCCACCACGACGAGCATGCCGACAAGCGCAGGGACCACCACAAGGAGAAGTCCGCCTAGCTCCTTGTGCGCGGGCGGTGCGGACGGCGCGCGACGGATCGACATCGACTCCGTCGCGCGCCGTCCTTGAAGTTCCGGGAGACGAAGGAGCAGTGATGGAAAAGCCGGGTGAGGCCATGCGAGGGGGCGCGGGAACGGCGGAGGTCGAGAAGCCGGACCGGCGCGGCGCGGAGGCGGCCTCGTTCGGGGACGGCGGGCCTGCCGGGTTGCCGGCGGATCCAAGCCGTCCGACCCGCCCCATGCGGGTTCTGAGGACGGGCACGGGAGCCGCTGTGGTCCTGTGCATGGCGACGGCCCTGGCCCACGTGTTCCTCGTGTTCTTGCACGTGGCACCCCCGAACCCGCTCTCCCAGCAGTACAGCCGGCAGATCAACGCGTGGGTCTTCCCCCTCTTCGAACAGAACTGGCGGCTCTTCGCGCCGAACCCCGAGTCGGTCAACCGACAGATCATGGCGAGGACCGCGCACACCGATCCGGACGGGACTGTGCGGGTGAGCGGCTGGTTCGATCTGACCGCCGTCGACAACTCCGCGGTGAGACACAACGTCTTCCCGAGCCACTCGGCACAGAACACGCTGCGGCGGGCCTGGAGTTCGTACCTGGAGACCCATGGAGACGACGACCGGCCACGCTCGGAGCGGGCGCTCATGATGCGGCGATACCTGACCAACATCGCGGTCCAGCGCGTCGCCACGCAGCGTGACGGCGTCTTCGAGTCCGTCCAGCTACGGGTGATCACACGGCCGATCGCCGCGGCCGACAGCCCCGGCTCGGCCGCCGCCGCGGCGACAGCCGCCGAAACACGGTACCTGCCCTGGTGGAAGGTGAACTCCGATGGAAACTGAACAGTCGGTTGCGCCGCACCGGCGTGTTCCCGAAAGGGCGGACGCCGACGTGCCGCAGAGCGCGGCGGAGCGGGTCGGCGCGCTTCTCGGCGACCTGACCGAGCGGCCGGTCGCCCTCTGTGGCGCGGCGGCGCTGCGAATCGGCTACGGGCTTCTCTACTTTGTCTTCCTGCTGCGCGAGTTTCCGCACCGCAACGAGATCTGGGGTCCCGGATCACCGTGGACACCCGAGCTGGCCAGGCAGCTGTTCGACCAGACGGGGTGGGCCAGCATCCTCACCCTGTCCGACAGCCGCGTGTACTTCGAGATCTGTTACGCGGCAGCCCTCGTCACGTCGGCGCTGTTCCTGCTGGGCTGGCGAACCAGGGTGATGTCCGTGCTCTTCGCCGTCATGGTCGCGTCCTTCCACGCGAGGGCCATCTTCATGACCGACGGAGGAGACAACCTCATCCTCCTCATGGCCGTGTACCTCGTCCTCACCGCATGCGGCCGACGCTGGTCCCTGGACGCGCGCCGGTACCGGACGCGAGCCTGCGCGGGGAGGACGGAGAAGGACGCGACGAGCCCCGCCCCAGAACACTTCCAGCGGCAATTGGGTCAGTCCCGACGGACGTTGGTAGCGGTCCTGCACAACTGCGGCATGTTCGTCATCGCGGCCCAGGTCTGCTTCCTCTACGGTTCCGCAGGGCTCTACAAGGTGCAGGGCGACACCTGGGGCAACGGGACCGCACTCCATTACGTGTTGAACCTCGACCTGTTCCGGCCCTGGCCCGAGCTCTCGCTCCTGGCGGACGAGCACGACGTATTGATTGCCGTCGTCTGCTGCCTGACCGTGCTGTTGCAGGTCGCGTTCCCGTTCGTCCTGTTCGGGCGGCTCAAGTACCCGGTTCTGGCCCTGTTGTTCGGCATGCACCTCGGTATCGCGGTGCTCATGGGACTTCCGCTCTTCTCCGGCGCGATGATCGTGGCGGACGCGGTGTTCCTGCCGGACCGCTTCTACCGGCACCTGGGACAGGTGTCGCGACGCATCGGCCGACGGCTCACGCCGACGAGGTGGCGGGTTCGTGCGGGCGCCGAGCCGGCATTCGTGCCGCCTCAGCAAGCATCTTCCACCCGTTGACGGCCCCACGACCGACGTGACGTCCCCGTCGTCGGCCGACCCCGCGTCACCGCGGCGATCCGGCCGCGCCGGGCAGTGCCTGGAGTGCGGCACCGGCCGACAGCCCGGCACCACGGGGACATCTGCAATGCCGGCCGGACATGAACCCCGGGTGGGACGGATGGCTGGGACGCCGACCGATCTCCGCAAGGCTGCGGACCGTCCGACAGGGCGATCGGTCGACAGGCACATCCGTTCAGCGGCTCTGTGGTCCAATGACATCGGCCCATACCGGGCTCGGCACCACCCTCTCGCTCATCCGGGCCGGAGCCTCGATCACCAGCGAGCAGCGAGGAGTCACCGTGACCGTAGGCGAGCCCGACGGGAACGGTGAGCCGACTGCCCGTACTCCCGGGGGCGGACAGGGCGGAAAGATGACCTTGGCGGGGACATTGGCGGCGGCGGAGGCCGCGGCTCCCGTGGAGTCGCTCGACGTCGTCGCGCGCATGCTCAAGGACCGGCTCGGAGCCGCGGCGGTCTCATTCCTCATCACCGACTTCACCGGCGGTTCGGTCGTACGGCTGGGATCGGCCGGCAGCGTGGACACCGATGAGCCCGCCCAGCGCATCGCGCTGCGGGGTTCCCTGTACGACAACGTGATCCGCACCCAGCGGCCGAGCACGGAGGACAAGGGCGAGGGCGCGCTGGTAAGGATCGTCGCCCCGGTAACCAACCGTGGGGAGGCCATCGGGCTCCTCGAACTGTTCCTGCCCGC
The DNA here is from genome assembly GCF_042889045.1 of Streptomyces sp. NPDC002701. Lineage (NCBI taxonomy): Bacteria > Bacillati > Actinomycetota > Actinomycetes > Kitasatosporales > Streptomycetaceae > Streptomyces > Streptomyces sp. NPDC002701. Next base: position 9,425 of record NZ_JBIAQL010000031.1, on the reverse strand, counting down.
GGCGCCGGACGCGGAGGTGATGCGGGAGATCGGCGAGACCGCGCACGCCCTGGCGTACATCGTCATCGCGAACCGGTCCTACACCGACGTCTACCAGTGGGGCCGCCGCACCATCCCGCTGAGCCTGGCCGCGGAGATCCAGCACCGGCTGCTCCCGGCATCCCTGACGTGCGAGGCGGCACAGTTCGCGGTGGCCGGCGCACTGGAGCCGGCCGACCACGTGGGGGGTGACACCTTCGACTACGTGATCGACCGGGACACGGTCCAGCTCTCCGTCACCGACGCCATGGGCCACGACGTCGAGGCCGCGCTGCTGGCCACCTTGCTGGTGGGTGCCCTGCGCCGGTCACGGCGGGCCGGTGCCGGCCTCGCCGATCAGGCCATCGAGGCCGACCGGGCGATGCGTGAGCACGGCCGCCAGGGCTACGTCACCGGACAGCTCCTGCGCATCAGCCTGATCGACGGCAGGACCGAGTTCATCAACGCCGGGCACCCCTGGCCGCTGCGCATGCGGGACGGACAGGTGCGGGAGCTCACTCCGAAGGTGGACATGCCGTTCGGCTTCCACACCCCGCACACCTACCAGGTCCAGTCGCTGGATCTGCGGCCGGGCGACCGGCTGGTGATGCTGACCGACGGCATGTTGGAGCGCAACGCCAACAGCCTGGATCTGGCGGAGCTGATCGTGCGCACCCGCGCGTTGCATCCCCGCGAGGCCGCCCGTACCCTCATCGGGGCAATCGTGGACGTCAACGAGGGCCACCTGCAGGACGACGCGACCGTCATGTGCCTGGACTGGCACGGCGTAGGCGCCTCCCGGCGGGACGCCGACACGGGCGCCGACCTCGCCGATGCCTCCGCGGCGTCCCGCACCGGTCCGACCCGTCCCGGCGGCTGAACGAACCGAAGGCGCGACCGGGCACTTCGTGTCAGCGGGGGAGCCGCCTGCGGCGACGGCCCATGATTACGCCGAGCAGGACGAGGTCGACTACCAGAACCACCACGCCGATGACCAGCAGGTAGAACAGGCCCTTCGCCACCACCCCGACGATGCCGAGCACGATGGCCACAATGACCAGCAGGAGAAAGAGAGCCATTCGTGTCACCTCGTGGTAGAAGTCGCTGGTGGGAAGCACCTGGGTCGGCCGGATCGGTCGGCCAGGTCGGGGGGCAGGGTCGGGACGCACTGGGGCTGTCGAGATGTGGCGGAGGGGATCGGCTCGGACCGGACGGGCCGACTCGGCCGCACCGGGTGGTCCTCGGGACGCGCCGTGGGTGACGTCACACGGCAGTAGCGGTGGGGACCCGTGCTGTCGGCGCCACAGTGCGTCAGGGTCGCTGCGCCTCAGGTCCGTGGAATGCCAGGACACAGGAGCACAGGCGCACAGCACCTCAGCGACGGGCGAGGCACCGTTCACCGTTCGCGCCCGCCCGATAGGCCAGCCCGTAGTGGGCGAAGACCGATTTCTCGTCCTCGGCCGGCAGCTCGCCGTCCGTGTCGATCGACGGCGCGTCCTTGACCTGCTTCTTGTCGTGGACGACCTTCACATAGCCGGGACCGACCGTCGCGTCGCCCAGCGGGACGAACACGAGCCGGTGTCGGGTCGGCAGGCCCACCGTGACCGTCGCGAAGGAGGGCTGGTCCGTGACCGTGTCGACGTAGATCGCCTCCAGGACACCGATCTTGTGTCCTTCCGGGTCGACCACGTCGTGGCCGCGCCACTTCCTGATGTCTTCCGCCTCGAACATGGGGATCCCTCCGTCGCAGCCCATTGGAGGACCACTGCCTCGTCCTTCTTTCCCTTCTTACCTGACCACGAGGCGTTACACCCGCCCGAGAGGCCGATGCTGGCGGCCCTTTCGAACCGCGGTCCGGGCGAGTCACCGTCACTCTGTCAGTGCCTGACGTCACGGGACGTCTAAGCCGGCGATGTGGTGCTCGACGAATCGCTTCCTCCAGCGGCCCACCGCATGCGGTGTCGAACCGAGCTGAGCGGCCACATCCTTATTCGACGCACCGCTCGCGCAGGCCAGGATGATCCGGCACCACAAAGCCCATGCCTGTGGGGTCGAACGGCGCCGCACCCGACCCTCCAGCGCAGCTCGTCACGCATCCGACGAGATCAACCAGGCCCCTCGCCCAGCCAATACGCGTCATCAGGCAACCCTACAACTGAACAGGATTCCTGACACAGAAGATCAAGGGCTCCTGGAAGGTGCTCTCCAAGGCGAGCTGTGACTCCTGTCCGAGGCGAGAGTGGCGGCATCGGGTGTTGCGACCGCCGGAAGACGTCCAGTCCGGCCTGCTCGTTGGGCCAGTTCATTTCGGCCCTTGCAGCGTTTCGCAGTCGCATTGAAGGACCTCTGAAAGAGCGTTGTCCGTGCTGGAGCCAACCCGCTCCTGCTCTGGCCAGGCCCTTACACCGGCTGATCAGATGCCGTTTCGGTGTTATCCGTCTGCTCCGACATGATCCTTTAGTCGCAGCTGGTTGGCAACGAACACGGCTAGCGTCTTCCGGGAAGGGTGTCCCCAGCCGATGCAGAATGGGTGGCCGGCCGGGTCGGCGTAGACCTGGTGTCCCTCCTTACTGTCCAGGTCAGGAGCTGGCTGGAGCAGGCGGGCGCCAAGGGCGATTACCTCATCGTGCGCAGCTCGTGGGTCATTGACATGGAGGTCGAGATGCACTTGCTGGGGGACTCCATGTGGCCATTCAGGAGGAACGTGGTCCGGTGCAAGTTGTACACCGACCCGCCACTCCCCCTCGGCGTCGATAACACTGTGCCACGCCTCGTCCTCCAGGACATGGCCACCGAAGATTCCAGCCCAGAACGCGCTCTCAGTAGTCAGGTCGGCTGCATCGAACACGATCACGTTGCGCACTAGTTGCATAAGCCGAGGCTACAAACTTGGACAGCTCTGCGCCTGGGCGCCGGCCAAAACCATTCGCGAGCTGCCGGTGACGTTTCGTGTGGCTGGTGCGGCACTGTCGGGGTCGGTTTGGAGGGCCCAAGGCGGTTTCCGACACCGACAGCACCCCTTGGTGTCGTGGTCGCCGACTGCTGCCGGGCCGCCGCAACGCTCGCCCTGCAGCGAGGTCGCGGGTGGCAAAACCGAAAGCTCACACACTATGTACCCTGCGGACCAGTAGTGAGGTTCATGTGCGCCGTGAGCGCCTCACCGTCAGGCACGAGATCGACGCCCCTTGCAGACAACAGAGACCGCACTGCCGTGTTGTCCGGCGTAGTACTGACGTATACGGTGGTGAAATCCTCCGCTCTGGCTCTGCTCAGGAGGAGTTCGAGTACAGCTGTTCCCACGCCTGCGCCTCGATGGGACCGGCCGATCCACACGCCGGCTTCCGCCGTACCGGGCTGCCCGCCCATAGGACATAGGCGCGCAGCCCCGGCGACCTTGCCTGCGACGGTGATGGCGAAGGTGGTCTCCACCGGGTCTGCCGAGAGGGAACGCGACTCGTGGAACTGCACGAATGCTGCCTGACGCTTTGGCGTCCAGCCGTCCGGTCCCTTTACGGGTGGCATCACCTCTAACGGGTCGGCGTCTGTGACGGCTGCATGCAGCAGTTCCGCGAGCAGATGCTGGTTGAGGAGGCACAGCTTGATATCGGTTCGCATGATCTCACTTTCAGCGGCTTTCTCGTGTGCTCCAGCTCCGCCCGGCCAACGGTCAGTCCTGCATAACCTACGCGATACTGCACCGCTCACGGGTGCGGGTCGGTGATGAACTCACGGAGGATGCCGGGCCAGTCCTTCCGGGTGGTCCGATGTGCCCGCGGCTGCGTACGACTACCTCGACCTGGACTACACACTGGATCTCGACGCAGCCGGCTCCCCCGAGATCACGCCTCCGGCGACGTGGGCCTCCAGGATTTGCTGCGATGATGAACTGTCCGTGGCTAACACGTCCGACTGCGCCGCCAACTGGGTCATGCCGACCTTCAACGTCTCGCGTGCTCAGTACGGGTCATCTGCAGACATGATCGACTGGGCGCAGACGGACCTCTCCGGGCGCTGGGGTCTGAGGAACTCAGGCCAGCCGCTTCACCGGCTTCACAACACCAGGGACAGCGCAGCCAACCGTCAACCCATCTGCGGAGCAACCAGGTTCACCGCAGACCCCGCAATCACCGAGGACACCTGCGACGAGTTCCCCTTCACCGGCACCTATGAAGGCGGAGCGCTCAACGGTGTCGCGGACGGCCGGAACTGTGCTCAGGTGACTTCCGTCCGGAAGAACACCACCGGCGGTCTGGCGTCTGACTGGCAGACAGTGACACCCATTGGGACCGTGGCCGAGACCGAGAAATGCGTACGGGGTCACATTCGCGGCCCTCTCAACTCCGACGGGCAGTAGCTATGGCGTCTTCGTCAAGGCGGCACGGCTGGCCGACAACGACGGCTTCTGGCTGAGGGGCACCTCCTGACCCAGTCGTGACTGCCGCTGCCGACCGTTCAGTCCGGCCGAACCGGCACAATCACGATCGGCAGCGGCCCCACGACGGCCCCGGCTCCACCGCCAGGCCGAACTCGCTCTCCACCGCGTTCAGCGCTGCGAGCGCGTCATCGAAGTCGCCCTCGGTCTCGTCCTCCGGAAGAACCCTGCCCTCTCCAGCGCCCGGTTGAGGCGGCCGGGCTCTACTCCGCTCGCCTGCGTGAACATCCACGTGCTGCATGTCGCGAGGATCCCCTCGTCGCGGACCTGGGCAATAGATGCGCTGCACGCACTGCCGATCCGGCATCGACCGCGGACCGGGCGTCTGCATCGGGCCACGGCGGAAGCAACGGCTCGAGAAGCTCCCACAACTGATCATATGGCAGAGCGCGTGAGCAGCTCTTTAACGTTCGTCTCAGGTTCGCTCGGTAGGAAGTAGACATGCGGATAAGCGATGCAATCCGTATGCAGGAGGCTAGTGATGGCAGTCGACGCAGCATCATCGGGGAAAACGCAGCCCGGCCGGTTGCGGTTCGAGGCGGCCAGCAGGGCGCTGGCGACGGCGTTCCCTGTCGCCGCATGCGGGGTCACACGCCGACAACATTGCGGGGCCCACCACAGCAGCTGCGCACCGGCGAGCGATTCCTTGGCCTGAGCGCTGCCGTGGTGCGCGAGCAGGACGCGAAGACCCCTGAAGCATCTCGCAGACGGATGCCGTACGGATACCTCACCCCACAAATTCCTGAAGAGAGGGACTGACATGAAGCCCATGGGACGCCGCGGCTTTCTCACCGCCAGCACCGCACTAGGCATTGGTGCCGGCTTGTCCACGCACGCCATTCTCTCGGAAGTGAGCGAGAACAAGACTTCGGACAAGACCTCGGACATTTCACGGCGGGACCAGGACCTGCCATTCATCGGCACGGAGGAGACCTTTTCGACTCCCACGTTGTTGAAGCTGAACTCCATCAATCAGGATCACATAGCGTTCCTTGAGGAAATTGGCCTTTCCGATGTAGGCCAACGTCGCATCGGCGATATGGATGCGGGAGGACTCAATGTTCAAATCCTCTCGGCCCATACACCCTCCGTACAGAATGTCCCTGGGCAGAGGGGCATCGACCTTGCCTATCGTCTTAACCGGCAACTTGCAGACGGGCCGATCGCCAAATATCCGGGCCGCTTCAAGGCTTTCGCAACCTTGCCCTTGCGGAGCCCGGAGGCGGCGGCGGACGAACTGGAACGCTCGGTTCGGGAAGACGGCTTCTTGGGCGCACTGACCAACGGACACATATCGAAGAAGTATCTCGATCATCCCGATTTCGAGCCTGTGCTGGCACGTGCCGTTGCTCTCGATGTGCCGATCTACCTGCATCCCGGCTATCCAGCTGACGAGGTCTTCGAGATCTACTACAGCACCACACGGTCCAAATAAACTGAAGAGTACCAAGACTACATTTTCAGTGGGTCTGGATATGGCTGGCACCAGGAGGTGCTGACCCAATGCATTCGGATGATCGCGTACGGGGTTTTCGACAGATTCCCCAAACTGAAAATCATCATCGGCCACATGGGCGAAGGTCTTCCCTTCTACTACGAGCGGATCGCCAATGACATGGGCGAGCCGACCAAAGACTCGCTCGAGAAGCCCATCGGGCAATACTTCCAGGACAACTTCTGGATCACAACCAGCGCATTCCCCCAGACCGAACTGCTCAATCTCCTACTGAAGTACATAAGCGTGGATCGCGTGATGTTCGCAACCGACTACCCGTTCGCGGACATAAAAGAGCAGACCGACTGGTTCCGCGGAGTTGATTTGCCACGCGAAGACAAGGAAAAGATTGCGTTCCGAAATGCAGAGAAACTGTTCAGAATGAAAGTGTCCGTGAATTGATACGCCAGCGTCGGCCGGAGTGAAAGAATTCTTTGTTGTGATACGAGAGTACGGCCGAAGTATGCGATGCGCGGCTGTCCCATAACGTGGTCTCATACAGGCCCTCTAACGAGTTGGTGCGTGATAGCCGGTGGGCATGCTCTGCCGGTGAAAGGCATGGTGGACCGCTCGGTTCTCACGCATCCGTTGTTCACGGGTGTCTCGAGGGCTCATCTGTCGTCTTTGATCGCGGAGTTGGCCAGGCCGTGGGTGGCTGAGGGTCGAGAGTCGCCCGCATCAGGCACGTGGCGGGGCCAGAAGGCGGGCGCTTGGGGCCGGTGCCCGCCATCAGCTGGTCTTCGTGGACCAGCTGGTAGCCACGCTCATCCATCTGCGTCACGACCTCCCGCACGTGGCGCTGGCCCTTCTGTATGAAGTAGACCGCTCCACTGTGACTCGCGCGGTCGGTGAGGTGCGTCGGCTCCTGGCGCGGCGGGGGTTCGCCGTTCCGGACCGGCCCGGTGTTCGGCTGCGGACCCTGGAGGACGTGTTCGCCTACGCCCAGAACGAGGGGGTGCGGCTGCGGCTGGACGCCACTGAGGTCCAGGTCCGCCGCCCGACTGCAGGCCGCAGCGGCAGGCGGGCGTTCGTGTCGGGCAAGAGGAAGCAGAACACGATGAAGGCCACCGTCATCGCCGACCATCAGGGCCGCACCCTGTGGACCAATGCCCTACGGCCTGGGCGCATGCACGACGCCACGGCCGCCCGCCTGGCCGGTATCAGCAGATGCTTCCATGCCTTCGAACGGGTCCAGGTCCTCCTCGACGACGGCTACCTCGGCCTGAGCAGAGACCATCGAGGCAAGGCTCTGACCCAGCCCCGCAAACTACGACCAGGCGCGACACTGCCCTTCCTCGAGCACAACGAACACCAGCGGCACGAGCACTCCTCACAACGGATCACGGTCGAACATGCCCTCGCCGACCACAAAAGCTGGAAGCAACTGAGAGGTCGTTCTCTTTCCGAACCTCGTGTGCGGATTCGGCTGGTCAAGCATGGGATTGCGACTGTCACGGAAGCCTCGACTCGTTGCTGATCGAGTTGCCGTGGGGGTGTCGGATGCCGTCGATGCGGGCGGTTCTGGAAGCGCGACGGAAGGCTGCGGCCGTGCGAGTGCAGGAGCTTGAAGCTGAACTCGAGAGGGTGAGGGAGGACTTGGCGGACGCCGAAGAAGTCTTCAGGCGCCGGGCGATCGGTCTCGAGCAGTATTTGGAGGCGCTGGCCGAAGAGGAAGCACCTGCCGATACGGCCGTCGGTCCGTCACGGAGGAAGCAGGTGGGACCGCGCCGTGCGGTGCCGCATCGGGAGAACGCGGCCGGACTCGAGGATCTCTCGGTGGATTATCAGGCGGTGATGGCCGCCGCTGCGGAGGCCGGAGCCGACGGGTTGGGTGCCCGGCGGGCGGCAGTGGTGCTGGGCTGGGACAGTGCGTCCGCCTCCCGCGTCGAGGGCGCGAGGGCTCGTCTGAAGCGGCTGGTGGAACGGGGCTGGCTGATCGAGGAGAAGCCGGGCAGGTTCACTCTGCCCGAGCGGGAACAGCCCGATGATGATGCCGGGCGGCCAGGCGGCGGTTCATGAGGGCGATCATCGACCAGCGGATGACGGCTTCGCTGGTGTCGGTGCGTCGTTCGTAGTCCCGGACCAGGCGCCGGCTGCGCAGAAGCCAGGCGAAGGACCGTTCCACGGCCCAGCGGCGGGGCAGTGGCTGGAAGCCGTGGACGCCGTCCGGGCGGCGGACGATGTCGAGGACGATTCCCAGGTGCTGGGCGGTCCAGTCGGTGAGGTGGCCGGTGTAGCCGCCGTCGGCCCAGACCCGTGCCAGGTGCCGGAAGTCCTTCTTTGCCGCGGGCAGAAGGGTCCGGGCGGTGTCCCGGTCGGTCGTGGATGCAGGGGTGACCTGCACGTCCAGGAGGAGCCCGAGGGTGTCGGTGAGCAGGTGCCGCTTGCGGCCGTTGATCTTCTTGCCTGCGTCGAAGCCGCGCGAGGCGTGGGCGACGGTGGCGTCCGCCTTCACCGACTGCGAGTCCACGACCCCCGCGCTCGGCTCGGTGCTGCGGCCCTCGCCGGTGCGGACAGCCTCCCGCAGTCGTTCGTGCAGCTCGGTGACCAGTCCCGTGTCTTGCCAGCGGGCGAAGAAGGCATAGACGCGCGGCCAGGGTGGGAAGTCCGCGGGCATCGCCCGCCACTTGATGCCGTGGTCGACGAGATAGCGCACCGCGTCGATCATTTGCCGGAGGCGGTAGCCCTCCGGACGCCCGCCGCGGCCCGAAAGCGAGCCCGGAACCGGTAGCGGGTCCCTCACCACGGCCCACTCGGCATCGCTCATGTCCGAGCCGTATCGAGGCCGGCGCTGCGGCCACTCGACGGCGTTCCCGAACCTGTGGGCGAGGCAGTCACACCCACGAGTGGACGAACTGGACTCGGTGACCACGACCCCGCGACACTTCGACAACAGGGCCTCTTGGTTCTCGCTGGACTCGACATCCGCGAGCTACCAAGAGGCCCTTCCTTCATGCACCCGCCCCGGACAACTCACCCGAACCAGGACCGCGTTCGAACCTGTCCGACCACACGGGCGGATAGAGAACAGGCAGTGACACGCTGGACCCACCGCCGCGACCGTCTCTCCGACACCTACCAGGCCATCGCCACCCTGGTATCAGACCGCAGCATCACCGCCTGACGGGCGCCGTGAAGAGAACAAACATGGCCCATCCGCTATCAGGCACCAACTCGTTAGACCATCTCATTTGGCGAGTCTGCGGTAGCAGATGAGGGTGCAGGCGGTGCTGGTGAAGGCCAGGAAGTGGTCGCCGCCGGCGGAGCAGGTGGGCTCGACAGCGGCGCGCCCGGGTTCCGGCCGCGCCGCTGTCGAGCTGTGGTCAGTCCTCGGAGGAGCCCCCGGGTCAGTGGAGCTTGTTGACGGCGGTCTTCGTCGTGGTGTGGAAGGCGGTCAGCGGGGCGTCCTCGAGGTCGCCCATCTGGCCCCAGCGGACGAGGGTGACGGTGCGGCCGTCGCGGCCGACGGAGAACAGGTGG
>NZ_JBIAQL010000030.1:7536-55911 GCF_042889045.1 Streptomyces sp. NPDC002701 | reverse complement strand
TCAGTCCACCGCCCTGCGCATACCTCATACCACCGGCCTACCGCAGGGATCACCACCCGTCAGCCCCTCCGACAACACCCCGAATAGATCAGTAGTACGGCAACGGTGTCTGCTCTGAGTGCTGGGCAGTATTCAGGGGCTGTGGCCGCGTCGTTTGTCGTGACTGAGTCGGGCTTGGTGCTGGCGTCTGCGGTGCCATGGCGACCAGTGCAGGATGTGGTCGATGGAGATGGAGATGGGGCGGCGGTCGGTGAGCCGGGTGATCAGGCGTCGGATTTCGGCGAGGCTGAGGTGGATGAGCTGGGAGGATCCGTTTCTGCTTTCTCCATGTCCAACTGGCGGGAGCGCAGGACGGTCAGACAGGCACGGGCGGCCGTGGCGAGCGGTCATGTGGCGGTGCCAGCCTGGGTAGCGGCGGACCTGGTAGTCGTCCAGGCCGCATTCCTGCTTCGCCGTCTGGAAGCATTCCTCCACCGCCCACCTGCTGTCGGCGATACGGATGAGCTCATCCAGGGTGGTGCCGGCGGGGCAGTAGGCGATGTTGTACGGGATCTCCTCGGGTCTGCGGATGCTGCGGCGGGCGATGACCCAGTGCCGGCGGTCCTCGCGGTGCCAGGGGCGGACCTGACGCGGGCCCAGTCGTAGAGGCGTCTGCCGTGGGCTCCCTCACCGCAGGAACGGCGTTTCCACTCCTGCCGGGGCAGAGCGGGGAAAGAGGTCGTGGACGGGGTGGTCGAGTGCCCAGTGGGTGACGACGGTGTCGTGTCTCGTTGTGGCCATCAGGTGGATGACGTCGGCCTGTTCCAGTTCGTAGCGCCAGCCCTTGCTGAAGCCGTAGGCGGCGTCCGCCGTCACCCAGCCGTACGGGATCTTCTCGGCGATCGCTTTGCGGACCATCGCCTTGGCCATCGACACCTTCGTCTCGAAAGCGACGCTGTCGTCGATGCCTGCCCACCGGCATCGCTCGCTGTCGTCCGTCCATGTGGTGGGCAGATACAGCCGCCGGTCGATCAGCGTGCGTCCGCATCCGGTCGCGTAGGCGAGGAAGACGCCGATCTGGGAGTTCTCCGTGCGGCCCGCGGTACCGGAATAATGCCGTTGAACACCTGCCGATCGGGTGCCTTTCTTCAGGAAGCCGGTGTCGTCGACGATGAGCACCGCTTCGCGGTCACCGAGGTTGTCGACCACGTAGCGGCGCACACCGTCGAGGACCTCGTCGGCATCCCACTCGATCCGGTTCAGCATCCGGTGGATACGGTCCGGCCCTTCATGGCCGGCCTCCTCGGCCAGCGTCCAGCCGTTCTTGCGCTGCAGCGGAGCGATCAGGCCCTGCACATGTAGGCCAGTGTCGAGTCCCGCGGCTCGGACCGGCTGAACCGGTGCACGAACCGCCCACGCGCAGCCTCCAGTTCACTTGCTCACACGCGCGCATCAGCAAGGTCCCCACCCATAACCACACCACGACGAACTTGGTCAGCAGTCACGGTAGACACCGTTGCAGTACTGGGGACGGTGGGAGACGGACGGCGGCGGCCAGGCCGTGCTCGCCTGCTGCGGGACTGCGCCCGACGGCACGATCGGCGCGGTCTCAAGGTATCAGCGCCAACTTGCCGCCACCGGGATGTCCTTGTGCCAGGAAGTTCAATGCCTCGGCCGCCCGGGCGAGTGGGTAGGTCTGTACGATGGGCACCACGAGCCTGCCCTGCGCAGCCATGTCGATCAGTCGTCCGCGCGCTGCCCGCTCGCTCTCGGCGGGGTAGGTTCCGATCATGAGTTCCATGTCCTCGGCGAGGGCACGGGGGTAGGCGGCGGTCGTCATGACCCGTCGGCGATTCGCCACGAGTGCGAAGGACACATCCAGCGCCTCGTCGGTGCCGACGCAGTCGAGAGCGACATGGACGCCGTCCGGAGCGAGTTCGCGTACTCGTTCCTCCAAGCCTTCCCCGTACGTGACCGGCTCGCCGCCGAAGCGCTTCACCAGCGCGAAATTCTCCCTGCTGCACGTGCCAATGACACGGGCGCCCAGCACCGCGGCCTGTTGGAGCACGCTCACTCCAGTGGCCCCGGACGCTCCGTGGACCAGGACGACGTCCCTTGCCTTCACCTCGGTGACGCGCAGGAGCTTGGAGGCGGTCGTCGCCGGCAGGAGCAGGTTCGCGGCCTCCGGAAAACTCAACACGTCGGGCTTGTGGTACACGTCCACGGCCGGCACGTTGAGGCGCTCAGCGTAGCCGCCGACCACACGGAAGGCGAGGACCGGATCCCCGGTCTCGCCGCCGCCCGAGGCGATCTGGGTGTCCGGCCCGATCGCCGCGATGATCCCGGCCACTTCGTAGCCGACAGGATGGCGCGGAAGCAGCGTGGGGTTGGCGAGGACGCCACCGATGGCCAAGACGTCACTCATGTTCACGCCGACGGCGCGAACGTCGATGGTCACTTCACCGGGACCGGGCGGGGGTACCGTCACGTCGAGGGGTTCCAGCACATCAGGCGGGCCGAACCTCGGCGCGATCATGCTCAAGCTCATGGCGGGAGGCTATGGTGTCGCCCCCTGCCATCCGCCACAAGATTGTCAATCTGGCAACATGGGTCGGCATGAGTGCCGCAGACCCACCACTGCGTGATGTCAACCCGGTCGAGTCCGCTCTCGGCTCACGTCTGCGGGAGCTGCGCCACCGCGGAGGGCTGTCCCTGGCCGCTCTGTCCGGGCTGACCGGGATCTCAAGCAGCGTGCTCTCCCGGCTGGAGTCAGGCGGCCGCCTTCCCACGCTGAGGCATCTGCTGTCGCTCGCCCGTGCCCACCAGATCAGCCTCGACGACCTCATCGGCGCGGGCGACGGAGAGCCGACGATGCGCCTGCCCGTCATCACCCGCCGGGGGATGACTCTCGTACGCCTGAGCGACCGCCCCGGTGGTCTGCAGGCATACCGGATACTCGTCCCTGTCTCGGAACCCGGCGACGACATGCCCGTGGAGCGCCAGCGCGGGCACGGCAGTGCGGCGGAGGTGCCCCGCTTGCATGTACACGAGGGCCGAAACTGGTTGTGTGTGCTCTCTGGACGCCTACGGCTCGTGCTCGGCACGCACGAACTGGTCCTGACCGCCGGTGAGGTGGCCGAGTACGACGCGCGAGCACCGCACTGGTACGGCGCGGCCGGCCCGGACCCCGCGGAGATACTCGCCGTCTTCGGCGTCCAGAGCGAAGGCTTGCGCCTACGGATCCGCGCCGCGCCATCCGCGCGTGAATAGATTACGAGGACTTCGGCGCTGTCCAGGAACAGTTCCGGGAACGGGTGCTGTCCGGACCGCCGCCGTTGGGGCCCGGAACCGATCCTGTGGAACGCCTTGCCGCTTGTGGCCGCGCTCGTGTGGCCTTCCTCGTGGACCATCATGCGATCGCACGAGCCGCTATCGACCGCGACGAGCCCGCCCTGGTCGGGGACCCAGCACTGACTCAGCTCCACCTCCGGATGCTGCGCCAATGTGAGCCGATGTCGCCCGCCGACATGCTTCGTTGCGCCTGGCCAGGGAAAATCCAGGCTGGGGCTATCGGCGCCTGCACGGTGAGCTGCTCGTACTCGCGCTGGGAAATCTTGGAGGAGGGCCGACGTCGACCCGGCGCCCGAGCGGGCCTTGAGCACTTGGGCGGACTTCCTGCGCTCCCGGGCCGGCGCGCTCCTGGCGTGCGATTTCTTCGAGGCCGTCACTCTGTCCGGGGTCCGCCTGTCCGTGTTCACCGCGATCAAGCACGTGAGCCGCCGGATCCGGATCCTGGGCGCGACCGCGCACCCGACCGCGTCTTGGGTGGTCCAGGCTGCGCAGAATCTCGTCATGGACATCGAGGACGCCGGCTGCCGGGCTCGCTGTCGGATCAGGGGTCGGGACGGGAAGTTCTCACGGCCATTCGACGAGGTGCTCAAGGACACGGGTATCGAGGTGATGCTTCGGCGGCGTCCGAATGCCGCGCATGAACTCGGTCATGGAGCGGCGGGTGCAGACCTGCCATGTCCCTGGCCGGCATCTGGTGCATCGACCAGCTCATCGTGATGCCTGGCAGCGGCTGTCCTGCGGTGACGGGGCCAAGGGCCCGCGGATCTACGACTGGGCCGGGGCCAAGCTGCCCGCGAACATCATCTTCGATCCGGATCCGCCGACCCACCATCGGTGGGTGATGAGATCGGCATGGCTGAAGTAGACAGGGTGTGGTCACCATATAACCAGCCGCGGATCTCTATGCGCCCTGGCGCAAGCACTGTGCGCCGCAGCGAAAGACCGCGCGCGTCCCGACCGCGATCGTTGACCGGGCACGGGTAGGCGCGGATTTCGCAAGGAGTGATTGGTTCGTGATCGAGAAGATTCTGTCGGGCAAGGTGGCGCTGGTGACCGGGGGCAGCCGGGGGATCGGCGCGGCGACGGCCCGGCGGCTGGCTACGCTGGGCGCGGACGTGGTCATCACCTATGTCACGCAGGCGGAGAGAGCGAAGACGGTGGTCGAGGAACTGCGGTCGCAGGGCGTGCGCGCTGAGGGCATCCGGGCCGACCAGGCCGACCGCGCCCAGGTGACGGCCATGGTGGACGCGGTCGCTGAGAAGTTCGGCCGGATCGACATCCTGGTCAACAGCGCCGGTGTCTTCTGGCCCGGGGAGATCACCGACGCCGTACGCGATCAGCAGCTCGCGATCAACCTGACGGGTGTCGCCGACACGACCTACCGGGCCGTGCGGCACATGCGTGAGGGCAGCCGGATCGTGAACCTGTCGTCCGGCCTTGCCAGCAAGACCTTCGCAGCAGGCATGTCCGACTACGCGGCGACCAAGGCTGCAGTTACGGCATACACCCGCGGGTGGGCCCAGGATTTCGCCGCGCGCGGGATCAACGTGAACGTGATCGAGTGCGGCATAATCGACACTGACATGGCCATGCCGAAGGATTCCGAGGGCGGCCAGTTCATGCTTCAGGCGGTCATCCCTATGCACCGGTACGCCGAGGCCGACGAGGTCGCCGGTGTGGTGGCGTTCCTGGCCGGCCCGGACGCCGCGTACATCACCGGCAGCACCCTTCGTGTCGACGGCGGCGCCCTCGCCTGAGGCCGGGCTCAGGACTCACTGCGGCCGTCGCCGCGGGTCTCGCGGGGCGTGACGCCGAACTCGCGGCGGTAGGCGGTGGCGAACGACGCGTGGCTGGCGAACCCGGACGCGTGCGCGACCTGCGCGATCGACCGGGAGGCCCAGGCTGAACTGGCCAATCGGGTCCGGGCCAGCCGCAGCCGCTCCGAGCGGATCAGCTCGCGAGAGGTGGTGCCGGCGGCCTGTAGCACGTCTTGCAGATATCGCGCCGACCAACCCAGGGCCCGGGCGATGCCGGTGATGGAGAGGTCGGGGTCGGCAGCGTGACGGCGGATGTACTGCCTCACCTGCGCCTCGACCTCTCTTCGCTGGGCGGCCGGCGCCGAGTCGCTGGCGCCTTCAGCGGCCAGGCAGAGCAGGTCGAGCAACTGGTCGCATGCGATGTCGAAAGTTGCCTCGGACAAGTGTTCCCGCTCCTGTTGGAGGGTGAGCACCGTCTGCCGGATCAGCCGGCCGAGCCCCACGGTGCCGTCGAAGACCTGCGGATCCTGGGCCGCGGCGGGATTTCGGCGGTATATCGCCTCACCAGGGACGATCAGCGCGACCGACTGAAATTCCTCGCCGTGGGTGAAGGTCAACGGGCGGTCCACGTCGCACAGCGCGAGAGTGCCCGGCCGGATCTCGCCCGCGGCCGCGGCCTGCTCCACCTGGGCGCTCCCGGCGGTCGGCACCAGTAGCTCGAACACTCCGCGCGGGTCTGTCCGGATGTGCCGCCGCTCCCGCACGAACTCCTCGCGGACGTTACCGCAGAGCGCGATGCCGTACGACCGTGACCGCTGCCACTCCAGCCGACCCGCCCACGGGCCGGCATCGGTGAGGGTGACCCGGCTCTCGCCGTGCAAGTCGATGAACGCTTCCTGCCAGGCCCTGGGCGTCGGTATCAGACCATGCTCGTTCCAGCGATACATCCCTGTACAGTATGCCGATCCCGTCGAGACGGGTGAGGAGCGCCGGGTCGAACAGGACTACAACGCCAGGCGCCACGAAATCCGCGCTCGCGAACACTGCCCGTCCTGGCTCAAAACCTACAAAATCGTACGCGACTACGATCGTCCTCATGCACAACATCACTCCGGCCCACTGAACCCCCGAAACGGCCAGAGGCGACGCCGACATCGAGTTACGAGACACCGCTTAGCTTGATCTTTAACCAGTGCGGCGTGCCGTGGGGTAGTTGACTTCTCCGTTCGTTGTTTCGCCGCCGGTGTTTTGCGGGGTGTGTGGACGTCGTGGCGTGGGGTGGGTCGGGTGTTCTTTCGGCCTGGAGGTCGTCCGGGGGCGGGGTGGGTGGGTTTCGGAGCTTGGGCCGGGCAGCTGGCCTCTGGGTGGATGTGGCGGAAGTCGCGACGGACTCGGGCGGGGGTGAGCCTGTCCGGCGGGGTTGGTCTTTCCCAGGGGCGACGCCGGTCGGCCGCCAATGGCCGGGCGAGCCGCAGTTGGGTGTAGGCGGCGAGGATCAGCTAGGTCCATCGATCGGTTGCCTCGGGGGTGCGGATCTTTGGGGAGGTCCAGCCGAGGGTCTGTTTGAAGAGGCGGAAGGTGTGCTCGATGTCGAAGCGTCGCAGGTATGCCTGCCAGAGCCGGTCGGCGTCTGCCGCAGTGGCGTCGGTGCCTGACCACCACAGCATGACAGTTGTGCCAATGCTTCCGATCGGACGTCATGATGCAGCAGACTCATCTTCACGGCCTTCGTGCTGGACGTGTGTGTTCCTTGGCAGGAGCACATCTTCAGCCGAAGGCCGCCTCCGTGTACGGTAGTTACCGAACCGAGTGATCAAGTTCGACCTTGCGATGATCTCGGTGTGGGGCGAGGGGCCACGACCTGTTCTCCGGCTTGCCACGGCAGAGTGGAAGCGCCGATCGTGCGGTGAGGGAGCCATGGTCGGCGGATCTATGACTGGGCCCGCGTCGAGGTGCGGCCCTGGCACCGCGATGACCGCCGGCGCTGGGTTCTGGCCCGCCGCAGCGTCAGCAGGCCCGAGGAGATTTCCTACTACATCGCCTACTGTCCGGCCGACGCCACGCTGGACGAGCTGATATCCGTATCGCGGGCAGCCGCTGGGCGGTGGAGGAATGCTTCCCGACCGCGAAGCAGGAGTGCGGCCTGGACGACTACCAGGTCCGCCGCTACCCCGGCTGACACCGCCACATGACCCTGGCCATGGCGGCCCACGCCTGCCTGACCGTCCTGCGGGCCCGCCAGCTGGATGCGGACAAAGCGGAAACGGATCCTCCCCGCTCATCCACCTCAGCTTCGCCGAGATCAGACGTCTGATCACCCGCCTCACCGATTGCCGTCCCACCCCGGTCGACCACATCCTGCACCGGTCGATATGGCGTCGCCGACGCCAGAAACAAGCCCGCATCAGTCACTACAAACGGCGCGTTCACAGTCCCTGAAAACTGCCCAGCATTCCGCGCAAGCACCGTTGCAGTACTAGGGGTTGACGATCTATAGAAGCTTGAGAGTCAAGTTGGAGAAGCTGTGTCACAACCCCTTTCCGCTTTTCCGGTGGACGAGTTTGGTCATGCCGGCATCCGGATCTCGGCGATCAGACCACCGTCCGGCCGGGGGAACAGGTGAAGTCGCCACCCGTGCCGGGTGACGACGGCGGCCACCAGAGCGGCGCCCAGTCCGCTGCCGCTACTTCCCAGGCGTCCGGCGCCGCGGTAAAAGGGTTCGGTGATCCTCATGGCCTCCTGGGGAGTCATGGCGGCACCGGTGTTGGCGACGCGGAGCAGGATTCCAGGGCCTTCGTCGCGCAGGTGCAGTTCGACCTGGCCGCCGCGGTGGTTGTGCCGTATGGCGTTGTCGAGGAGGTTGCGCACCATGACCTGGATCATGGATGGCTCGCCGTCGACCACGGCGGGACCAAGGTTCTCGGTCACTGTCACGCCGTTCGCAAGGGCGGTTGGCCGGTGCGAAGCTGCTTCCCGGCGGACGACGAGCGTCAGGTCGACCACCTCCGGGGTGCCTCGGCCCGCTTGGGTTTCCGCCAGGTCCAGCAGCGTGCGCACGGTGTGGACACTGCGGCTGTTCAGGGTGCGCAGGTCCCGCAGAAGGTCACGTGTCGGTCCGTGCGGCGTTTCGGCCAGCGCGTCGTCGATGACCGCCTGGGTGGTGGCCAGTGGTGTCCGGAGTTCGTGGGAGGCGTTCGCCGCGAAACGGCGCTGTGCCTCGAAGGCGTCGTCCAGCCTCGCGAGCATGATGTTGAAGGTGACGGCGAGGTCGGTGATCTCGTCCCGGGTCCGGCCCACCGGTACCCGGGCCCGCAGGTCCGTGGTGGCGGCCTGGCGTGCCGCGTCGGTCATCGCGCCGAGCGGCGCGAGTGAGCGTCGTACGATCCGGCGCACGATGAACGCTCCGCACACGACCCCGACGGTGAGAGCGATCGCCGAGAACACGAGCAGCCGCTCGACCTCGCGCTGTGGCAGGACCGGACCCGGCACACCCGCGGAGGGCGGAACGCCGCCGTCCGTCGTGCCGGGTGCGACCGCCGGCGCCCCTCCGACGATGCCCGCGGGAACGTAGGCCATCAACAGCGTGATAGTGGCTATCATGACCAGCGCCAGCACGGCGAAGACGACAACCAGGCTGCCGATGACCCGGGTGCTGAGGGACCTGCGTTGAGCCGTCCGCCGCTCAACCGTTCGCGTCGTCCTCTCCTCGTCAGGTGCGGACAACGCGGTACCCCACACCGGGAACGGTTTCGATCGGCCAGGGCTTGCCCAGCTTCTTGCGCAGCGTGGAGATGACCACGCGGGGGGAGTTGGTGAAGGGGTCGGCGTGCTCGTCCCACGCTCGCTGGAGAAGCGTCTCAGCGCTAAGCACACCGCCTTCCGCGCGTAGCAGTTGCTCCAGGATGCGGAACTCCTTGGGAGTGAGCGGCAGGAGTGTGCCGCCGCGGAACGCCTGGTGCGTGAAGGGATCGAGACGGAGCTCACCGAAGCGGAGTTCCGGCGGTGTCCGGGGACCGGACCGGCGCTGCAACGCCCGTAGCCGTGCAATGAGTTCGGGAAACTCGAAGGGTTTGGTGAGGTAGTCGTCGGCTCCTGTCCGCAGTCCCGTGATCCGGTCGATGAGCGTTGCCGACGCGGTCAGCATCAGCACTCCAGTCGACGCGTGGTGGGCGACGATGTACCTGCACACCTCGTCGCCGGAGAGCAGGGGCAGGTCCCGATCGAGGATGACGGCCTCGTACTCCTGCGACCGCAGCAGGTCCACCGCGCTCCGGCCGTCGTGGACGACGTCGACGGTGAGTCCCGCCCGGTGCAACTCGTTGCGGATGGCTCGGGCGAGGATCTGTTCGTCCTCCGCCAATAACACCTTCATGCGGCGTCCCTTCGACGTCCGTTGCCACTGTCCGCATCTCACCACATCGCATCGCGCCGCTTCCGGCCGGATGCGGCGGGCCGGGGATGCCTCATTCTCTCCCCGGCCCGCCGGTGGCGCCGCTAGCCGGCCCGGACCCCGGCCTCCGCCTTGTGGATCGTCACTCCCGGGCCGGGCTGGTCCCCCGTCTGGCCCGTCTTACCGATCTCCGGGGCGTCGTTCGCCGTCCGACCGGTCGGGGCGGAGGTGTCCGCTTGGGCCATGGAGGCCGCGACGGCGATGCCACCACCGGACAGGGCGAGGACGAGCGTGAGCCCGGCAACAGTGGTCTTCTTGATTTTCATGGCAACAGCTCCTTCTACCGAGCCGTCCTTCGGCGTCGGCGAGCGCCAGTCAATGCGGTCCGCTGTTGCGGAGTCGTAAAGAGCCGCGTGAACCCACGCGACGCTCCGGCCTTGTGGTCTCGCTCACTTGACGTCCCTTGATCAGCAGATCCGCCGTTGGCACGGCCAAGCGCCGAGATGGTCGTTCCGTCACCGGCACCAGGCTGCGCCGGTCACGCCGCAGTGGGACTGCCGGGTGATCGGGCGGCTTGGGTGTTCTGTAGGGAGGAGGTGCAGGTACGGGAGCACCCCGGTTGTCCTGGCGCTCGAGGGCCCCCGGGTCGCTGGTTATCCCGACGGGGGAGTGGCGGGTGGCCAGCGCGGACTCGGACTCTGGTGCCATCGGGATATTCGTGATCATGGTGCTGGAGTGCTGACGACCGGCGCGCCTGCCGGTACGGATTCCTGGGCGTCAAGAGCCGTGGGCAGGACATTGCGCCGACTCGTCGAGACGGTGGAGGCCCTGGCGAACCCCGCGGCATCGCATGTCCGCTGGGACAGACATAAACATGCTTGGTACAACAGGCTCTGGATGACTGTGAGTTCAGTGGAGAAGACTGGCCGAGTGTCCCGAACCCTTATCCTGATCGCCGGTGGCACCTCGGGCGTCGGTGCCACCTGTGCCCGGCTCCTGGTAGCCGACTGGGACTTCGTCCTGGTGGCCCGACGAGCGGATCTGCTCTGTCCTCGCCCGGGTGACAAGCATCCCGAGTCCGGGCGGGCCGCCGCCGACCGGCGATAGCAACGGTCGTACCGCAGCATCGGCATCAGCTCCGGTCTGTCATCCGTGGACACCGAACTCGCCGCCACTGTGCTGACTCTCACTTCCGTGCCTAATACTCCAGCCGTAGTTCGCGATCATGACGAGTCGCTGCTTATGGCCCGTAGACGAGATCCACGCCACCACTGGCCTCAAGCAGCCAGGACAGCGAACCGCTGCCGAAGGGCCAGCCAGTGGTGGCCACCTGCACCCAGCCGCCCGACTCGTCGGTTCCTGCGTGCCACCACCACCAGCTGCGATCGTCTCCCATTCCTTCTTCGCTCGGGTCGAAGTAGTACAACCATCCTGAGAGCGTCCACGGCCCCTGATCGACAGCCGCTCTCTCCTCTGGCGTCATCGCGCGCCACTGACGCAGCCACCCCTCCATGTCGAGGGGCTCGCCATGTTCCGGTTCCGGAGTCTCGGGTGCGCACCGCTGGATGAACCAGGCTGGCAGCAGCTGCGGCCAAAGCTCTTCTGCCGGCCAGTCACCCATCTGGGAGACGACGCACGTCAGTACCGCACGCGCGTTGTCGATGACCTGGGCCGGGTCCTGGGCAGTGAACCGGAGGCGCACCAGAAACGGCCGGGGCTCGTCGTCATCCTCGGCGCTCGGTCCAGATCGAAGGCGCCGCGGCTCGCCTGTCATGATTTCCACGGTGAGGAAGTATGCACCGGCACCGACCTCGCGACATCCCGATATCGCCCCTGCTCAGCGAAGACGAAGCTCTATGGCTGGACAGTTGCTTGCCGTCGGTAGTGGCAGGCTCGGGCACGGGCTTGGTGTCGGCGTCGCTAGTGTGACCAGCGCAGGCGGTGTGCGAGGTCGTGGACCGGGCTGATCAGGGCCGCGAACAGGTGCTGGATCTCGTTGCAGGTCAAGGGGATCAGGCCGTTGAGGGCGGGCCGGTCGCGGCGTTCGGTGGCTGCGGTGACGGCAAGGAAGGCGTGGGCGAGCATTGCGAGCGTGACCCAGCGGTCCCAGGAGGTCCAGCGGCGAACCTGGTGCTCGTCCAGGCCGGTCAGGCCCTTGCTGGCCTGGAACGTCTCCTCGATCGTCCAGCGCCGTCCGGCCACCCGTACCAGTTTGGACAGTGCCACCGGCCGGGATGAGAAGCAGCGGTAGAAGGCGAGTTCGCCGGTGCGGCGGTTGCGGCGGACCGGCAGGCACCAGTGGCCGGGCCGACCGGCAGGGTCGTGGATGTCGACCTGTTCCCAGTCGTAGTACCGCTCGCCCTTGGCGCCCGCTCCGGCCGACAGTCGCTGCCAGGTCCGCTTCGGGATCCGCGCGGTCAGGGTCTTCGCCTGGAACTTCCCAGCGTGCGTGGTGATCGGGTGGGTGCTGGAGACGGCCAGGACGTAGCCGGTCCGGCGGTGTTCAAGGGCGGTCCGCAGGTGCGGGTTGTCGCCGTAGACCTCGTCGCCCGCGACGCAGCGAGCGGGGGTTCCCGCGTCCAGGGCCCGCTCAACCATGCGGGCGGCGAGTTGGGGCTTGGAGGCGAAGGCCAGGTCGTCCGGGATGCCCGCGCTCCGGCAGCGGTCCGGGTCCTCGGTCCACGAGCGTGGCACGTACAGGGCTCGGTCGATGGCTGCGTGTCCGCGGGCTGCGGAGTAGACGAGATAGACGGCGACCTGGGCGTTCTCGGTGCGGCCGGCAGTGCCGCTGTACTGGCGCTGGACGCCGACGGTCGCCGTGCCCTTCTTCAGGTCGCCCGTCTCGTCGACCACGAGTACCGCCTGGTCGTCGGCGAGGTGCTCGATCACGTAGGCGTGTATGTCGTCGCGGATCGCGTCGGCGTCCCATTTCGCGCGGAGCAGCAGGTGTTGCATGCCGTCCGGAGTGGCATCGCCCGCGTACTCGGCCAGGGCCCAGCAGTTCTTCCGCGGCAGGTCCGACAGCAGCCCAAGCACCAACGCCGTTGCGCGACGACGGGGTTCGACCCGAGCGAACCGGCCCGCCACGCGGCCCATCAGCTGGTCGAACATTGTCCGCCACCGGGCAGGCACTACGCTGTGCCCCGCGGCCACCGTCTGATCTTCGTTTGTCCACACAACTCACGATGATCAACAGTGGCCGCAGCCATCTCCACGCCAGCCCTGACCAGCAGGATCACGATCTACGGCTGGAGTACCAGGGACCGTATTGAGTTCCGATCAATGGGTGGCTCAGGTGAGGTCCTTGAGGCAGATCATCGAGGCGCGTAGGTGGAGGCCGGCGAGGTAGCTGTCGGGAGACTTGTCGTACCGGGTGGCGATGCCACGCCATGCCTTCATCTGGTTGATCAGCCGCTCGACGGTGTTCCTCTCCTTAACACGTCAGAGGGCCATGCCTCCCGTTGCGTCGATGACCTGGCCGGTTACCCAGCGTGCGTCGTCGGAGGCGAGGAAGGCCACGATGTCGGCCATGTCTTCCGGCCGCCCGATCCGGCCGAGGGCGGCAAGAGACGCCGCTTGCGCCTCGGCATGCGGATCGCCCAGCAGGGTGGCCGCGCTGGCATCGGTGAGGACGGTTCCGGGGGCCACCGAGTTGACCGTGATGCCCCGGGGGCCCAGCTCCTTGGCGAGGGCGAGACTGAAGTTGTCCAGGGCTCCCTTGGTGGCGCCGTAGGCGATCATTCCCGGCGTGGCCAGGCGGGCCACGGAGCTGGAGATGTTGATGATCCGGCCCCCGTCGCGCAGGCGCGGCAGTCCCTGCTGCGTGACGAAGAACGGTGCACGCACGTTCACGGCGAAGACCTTGTCGAAGGCGTCCTCGGTCAACGACTCCAGGGATGCGAAATCCCCGATGCCGACGTTGTTGACGATGATGTCGAGCTTCCCGTCGGGCACGTGCTCCGTGCCCGCGGCGTCGAAGGCGGCCCAGAGGCGGGCCGCGTCGCCGCGTTCGCCCAGCCCCGCCTGGAGTGCGAAGGCCCGTCCTCCGTTCTTGCGGATGTTTTCGACGGTCTCGCTCGCCGCCGTCTCGTCGCGGGCGTAGGTGACGCCGACGGCGGCGCCGTCCTGGGCGAGCCGCTCCGCGATCGCCCGGCCGATGCCCCGGCTGCCGCCGGTGACCAGTGCGACCTTGTCCTCGAGTGCTCTTGCAGACATGGCGGAAGACCGCCTCCCGTTCATCGAATCGTCTCTTGAGTGCTATGGAGCGCCTAGACCAGCGGCTTGTGTTCGGGCCACCACCGCTGGACGGCTTCGACAGCCGTCGTCGGGCTGACGTTGAAGCAGAGCTTCGCGCCGGGTGCCAGCTCGTGGGTGGTGTTGACCAGCACCTCCAACAGCGGGGTCAGCTCCGGGTCCAGCCGGACGCCGGCGCCGATCAGCACGATGTCGTAGTCCTTGGCGGTCAACGCGGCGCGAAAGACCGCCTCGGCCGTGCGGCCGTAGTCGAGCAGGCAGACATCGACACTGAGGCCGAGCTCCTCGAGCCGAGCCCGGCCCGCGGCCATTCCGGCCCGGACCGCCTCGGCGTCGATTTCAGGGAACGCCGCCCGTGACGAGGGCGCGTCGTCCACCAGCGCTGGATCCAGTCCGACGTTGAGCATGGACGGGGACATGTCGGTGTACCTCCGGTGACCTGGGGTTTCTCGGACCCACGGTAGGCGCCCGGAGGTCGGGCGGCCCTCCCACATTTCTGGGATACCGTGGCAAGGGTGAGTTCCCCGATGGTCCGGCGCGAGACCGTGCGCGACATCGAGGCGATCTGCCGTCTCGACCTCGACTCCCGAATACTGCGCCGCCGGATCGCCGACCGGCTGACACGCCTCATCCCGGCCGACTCCTACTGCTTCAGCACGATCGACCCGATGACGCTGCTGACCGCCGACCAAGTCAGCGCCGGGCTCGTACCGGAGGCGGCCGCGGCCGCCGCGCACAACGAGTACCTGGTGGACGACGTCCTGAAGTTCGCGGCGCTGGCCCGCTCCGAGGTGTCCGCGGGCACGCTCGGTGCGGCCACCGGCGGTGATCCGGAATCCAGCCACCGCTACCGGACCGTGCTGCCGATGATCGACGCACGGCACGAGCTGCGGGCGGGCTTCGTGGTGGACGGCCGCTGCTGGGGCGTCGTCGCCCTCTTCCGCGGCGGCCGGCGGCCCGACTTCACCCCGGCCGACGTCGGCGTCCTGCGGCGGCTGTCCGCCCCGGTCGGTGCGGCCCTGCGCCGGGCCGCCTGCCGGGCACCCGACGACACCGCCGCGGGCCCGTCCGAGGCCGGAGTGCTCCTGCTCGACCAGGACTTGCGGCTGTTTTCGGAGAACCTGGCCGCGAAACTCTGGCGGGACGAGCTGGGCCCGTCGCAGGCGGAACTGCCGTCCGCGATCCTGGAGGTGGCCGCACGGGGAAGAGGCGCTGAGCTGCCGGCGTACGGACGCATCCGCGGCCGCTCGGGCCGGTGGCTCTCCGTCCAAGCCTCGCCGCTGAGTGGTGGCCCGCACCCGGCGGCCATCGCCGTGACGGTACATCCGGCGCCGGCCGCCGACGTGGCCGAGATACTGCTGCTCGCGTACGGGCTTACACCGCGCGAGCGGGACGTGCTGGCGCGAGTCGTCGCCGGTCTGCCGTCGCGGACCATCGCCGTGGAACTGCACATCACCGCGGCGACCGTGCAGGACCATCTGAAGAGTGTGTTCGCGAAGACCGGTGTCCGCAGCCGCAGCGAACTGGTGGCGACGGTCCTGGGCCTGTGACCGGACGAGTGATTACTGAGTTTTTCGTAAGTACTGCAATGGTGCTTGCCGTGGCTGTTGGCCGGGTCGTTCGTTGGTGTGGTTATGGGTGGGGACCTTGCTCGTGTCAGATTGTGGGCGGGTGAACTGGACGCTCTGCATGAGCGGTTCGTTCACTGGTTCAGCCGGGAGGAGCCGCGTCAGTCAGCGCTTGCTTACGTGCGAGGGCTGATAGCTCCGCTGGAGCAAAAGAATGGCTGGACGTTGGCGGAGGAGGCCGGCCATGGCGGTCCGGATCGCATCCACCGGCTGATGAACCGCATCGAGTGGGACGCCGACGAGGTCCTGGATGACGTACGCGACTACGTCGTCGAACACCTCGCAGACCCAGATGCCGTCCTGATCGTCGACGACACTGGCTTCCTGAAGAAGGGCGTCCGCTCGGCCGGGGTGCAAAGGCAGTACTCCGGCACCGCCGGACGCACCGAGAACAGCCAGATCGGCGTCTTCCTCGCCCATGCGACGAGCCGCGGACGTACTCTGATCGACCGGCGGCTCTACCTGCCCACTTCTTGGACGGACGACCGGGAACGCTGCCGTCGGGCCGGCATCGACGACAGTGTCGCCTTCGAGACGAAGGTGGCCATGGCCAAGACGATGGTCCGCCGGGCCATCGCCGACCGGGCACGTTCGGATGGGTGACGGCGGACGCCGCCTATGGCTTCAGCAAGGGCTGGCGGTTCGAACTGGAGCAGGCGGATGTCCTCCGCGTCATGGCCACCACCCGGCACGACACCGTCGTCAGCCGCTGGGCACTCGACCACCCCGTCCACGACCTGTTCCCCGGCCTGCCACAGCAGAAGCGGAAACGCCGTTCCTGCAGCGCGGGAGCCCATGGCCGGCGGCTCTACGACTGGGCCCGCGTCGAGGTGCGGCCCTGGCACCGCGATGACCGCCGGCGCTGGGTTCTGGCCCGCCGCAGCGTCAGCAGGCCCGAGGAGATTTCCTACTACATCGCCTACCGCCCGGCCGACGCCACGCTGGACGAACTCATCCGCATCGCCGGCAGCCGCTGGGCGGTGGAGGAATGCTTCCAGACTGCCAAGCAGGAGTGCGGTCTGGACGGCTACCAGGTCAAAGCCGCTATCCCGGCTGGCACCGCCACATGACCCTGGCCATCGCCGCCCACGCCTGCCTGACCGTCCTGCGGGCCCGAGAACTGGGCGGTGAGAAAGCGGAAACGGATCCTCCCCGCTCATCCACCTTAGCTTCGCCGAAATCAGACGCCTGATCACCCGACTCACCAACCGCCGCCCGACCCCCGTCGACCACATCCTGCACTGGTCGACATGGCGCCGACGACGCCAGAAACAAGCCCGCATCAGCCACTACAAACGACGCGGACACAGCCCCTGAAAACTGCCCAGCAATCAGAACAAGCACCGTTGCAGTAGTAAGCGCCTTCTTGTTCCGGTGTCTCCAGGTACGGGCGCTGCACGGATTTTCCTCGGCATCCAGTGCGACGACTGCCGGACGCCTCGTGAGAAACCCCAGCGCAGTGAGGCGAAAGTCAGCAGCTGCCGCGCCTGCCCCTGGTCGGTGGCCTTACCCCGGCTGATGCCAGAGTCGCTTGCGCCGTTTGGCTCGGGTCCGGTGACGGACTTCCGTTCTCACCCCGTTGGGCGTACGTGGACGGACTCTTGGTGGAGAATGGCGGCCATGACGAATGCGGGCTCTCCTATCGATCCGACCAGGCCCAGCATCGCCCGCGTCTACGACTACCTGCTCGGTGGCAAGGACAATTACGCCGCGGACCGTGAGGTCGGGGACGTGTTCAAGCGGGACCTGCCCGGTTCGGTGGCCATCGCCTTCGCCAACCGCGCGGCCCTGATGCGGGCGGTCAGTGAGATTGCAACGACCACCGGCATCCGGCAGTTCATCGACCTGGGCAGCGGCCTGCCGACCGCGGACAACGTCCACCAGGTCGCACAACGACACGCCCCTGAGTCCCGTGTCCTCTACGTCGACATCGACCCCCAGGTGCTGGTCCACGGCCGCGCCCTGCTGGAGAGCAACGACCACACCCGCGTCATCGCGGTCGACGTGCGCAACCCCGAAGGCATCCGCACGCACCCCGACGCCACCGAACTTATCGACTTCAAGCGTCCGGTCGCCGTCATGCTCAGCGCCATCCTTCACCACGTCAACGACGACGAGGACCCGGCCGGCATTGTCCGTTACTGGCGCGACCACACCGCCGCCGGCAGTTACTTCTTCATCAGTCACTTTCGCTCCGGCCGCAACCCACAGACCGTGGAGGCCGAGAGGGTCCTCCAGCAGACTTTCGGCCGCGGCCGCTGGCGCACCGACGCGGAAATCGCATCCCTGCTGGACGGGCTGGAGATCCTCGACCCAGGGATCGTCCCCGCCCCTCTGTGGCGCCCCGAGGAGACCGGTAACACGTGCGATGTGGGCGAAAAGCAAGAGCTCACGGTCTGGGAGCACCTCATCGCCGCCGCATTGGCCCGAAAAGCCTAGACACGATCCCCGCCCGGCGATCGCCAGGCGGCTGCACTACTGACCGCCCCGTACTTTCCGGACGTGGTGTATCGGATCGAGTGGCCTGTGCCCATGGACGAGGATGACTGGGCGATGCAGGAGGGCAAGGGCTGGCTGGATGTGACCGTCGCGTGGGAGGGTGGCAGGCAGCTGGTCGAAGTGTACGACGCGGTTCGATTTGCGCGGACAGTAGAATTTGAACTCGACCAGGTCGGGTGCTTCACAGCTAGGTGCCTGCTGGTGGTCCCGAGTGTTACGCACGAGAACATCGAATCTGCCATATCCGCGATCGCGGACAAGGGTTTCTTCGATCACACGCAGTGCAGTGGGACGACGCCGGATGGGTTGCCCCAGTGACCTTGCCGGGAATCGAGGCCGAGCGCTGCACTCTGCCCGCCTTGCCTTCAGCGTCGCCACACACAGTCCGGCGTACAGGAACCGGAGACCAAGGTCCACACTCATCGGAGTGCGACATCAAGACCCCCGCCGCAGAGGCCGCGGTCGACCGCACCGCGTTCTGCGGCACTTGCCCTTACGCTCACCTCCGCGTCGAGTTCGAACGACGCCTCCAGGCACTCCAGGACGCCGGCGAGATCCCCGACCCTCGCGAGGCTCAGATCACCCGGCTCAAGGAAGAGACCACCAAACTCCGGGAACGGTTGGACCAGTCGGAGCAGATGGTCGAAGAACTCGCCGACTTCCGCGGCCAGGCCCTGGCCCGGCTCGCTGCCCAGCACGAAGAGATCATCCGGCTCTGTGAAGCCGTCGTCGGCACCAGTCGGGGCAGCCGCCTGCTGCCACCCCGAACCACCGTCATCGGGACCTGCAGCTGATGCCGCATACCCGGCGGGATGCCTACTGTCGCATGGCGAGAGTAGGACCTCACCAGCGATCAGATCGACGCCTCGTCGGTCAGCGAAGGTACGGCGCACGGGCGCAGGACCATGAGCGAGTCTTCCAGGGCCGCCACCATGGCAAAAGGGAACCGGTCGAGCTCAAGGCAGAGTGCGACGTCATCAGGATGGACTCCTTGACGCACACCCTCCGCCAACTCGGCGGCGGCGCGCGACTCGGCAGCGCGGCGGACGAACTCAGCAGCATCCGTCCCGGCCTCGGTGGCCCTCCGAGCGATGTATTGAGCGCACGCCAGATCTTCATCGGCCTGCCCATCCTCGCCAGTGACCACGAACGTGACACTGTCACTCTTGCGTGTTCGCAAGAGCCGAGCCGTTGCCTCCGCCACCACGAAGCTGGCGCACAGCACCAGCGATGCCTCCTTGACCGCGAGTGCACCGACCGTCCCTGCCGTGGTTTTCTGCACAACGGTCCGTCCGCCAAGGTCAATAGACCGCAGCAGGCCCGGTGAGTTGACGGTGTCGAACCCCGGTGCGGGCGGACCGTCTTTGAGCGCCACCCAATCCTGGTGCCGTGCCTTGAGCGCCAGGGCTTCGTCCAGCGACTCAGCAAGAACGATCTTTTCCGCCCCCTGGCCAAAGGCCCAGGCAGCCACGGTGAAAGCACGCATGACGTCGACTACGACCGCCACGGACGGGGCTTCGGCCAGCTCGGGGATGCCAAGGAAACGAGAGTCCATACGGATCATGATCGTGCATGCCTGACACAATGCAATCAGGCAGGGATACGCGTCATATTCACTGTCTCGGAATGCAACCCCTCCGGCTGTCTGCGTCGCGAAAGTGGTCCGCAACGACCCGCCTGCTCAATCGCCACACAAGGTCGCCTGCACACGGCCTCTGCGGACACAAGCAGGTCCTACGTCACCCATCTGATCGAGGCCGGCTGGGACCCGCGCTTCGTCCAGGAGCAGGTCGGTCACGACCACGCAAGCACGACCACGATCTACACCTGCGCGAGCTCCGACTTCCGCACCCGCACACTCCGCCGACACCTGGACGGCGCCATTGCCGCCGCCCTGAAGAGCCAGGCCGGGAGGCAGAGGTGAAACGCAAGGTCGGCTACACGTGGAAGCTGCGCGAACTGATGGGCACTCACGGCATGTTCACCACCACCGAGCCGGTGCCGCTACTACGCGACCGCGGCATCGAACTGTCAGCTACCCAGGTCCTACGACCAGTTCGGATCGGACCCTGGGAGCAACAGGAAGCCACGGGGCAATTTGAGGCCCAGTATGCAGCGCTGCTGCGCCGCACTCGGCTGAGCGGACGGCGCGTCTGTTATGGCAGCGAGAACAGCGTCGCCCGCAACTCCTTCACCGCACCGTGGGGCATCTACCCGTTGCAGCCCGCGCAGTGCGCCGGTCTCATCGCTGACATGCTCGTCTTCACCGTGACGATGTCTGCCGACAACTTCGTCGAAGAACTCCGGCGGGCCGGGCTGAATGCGCGGTGGATCCTCCCGAAGGCGTCGAGATCGGATCGGAGCAGCCCTTCGTGGAGATCAACGGGCACGGCCACCGGCTACGGGTGGGGTGCGCCGACATCGAACGCCTGCTGCTGAAGCTCATGGACTTGCCGACGTGGGCAGAGGGCCTTGACCGAATGCTGCAGACGCTGGGCAAGGCCGAAAGTCGGTGCCAGCCCTGGCCCTACTTCACCAACGAGCACAGAGTGTGGGCTTGAACTTTGCGTCTGCCGGTGCGTGGAGGCCGACGGACAGGCATTCCGAGGCAAGGGCGTCCCCGAACTCCTACGAGTCTGCCGGGACTTCGGTTTCTCCGGTCTGCGAGTGACCCCTCCCTACCGCCACACCGTGGTGCCCCATCTCGACGAGCTGTCCGAGCACGTCGTTCGGCTCGAAGCCGTCGACCTCGTCGTCTTCACCATGGACGGCCGCACGGTCGGGCACAACACGGATGTGGCCGGCCGGGTGGCTCCGGGCGGTGGTCGCCGACTGCGCCTACTCCACCAGCGACGACTGGTACCTCGCGCTGCGCGAGGCCGGCCTGGCCTACGTAGTGGCGCTCAATCCGCGCCGCGGCACCTGCCCGCACCGGCCAGCCGCACACCCCCATCGAAGCGGTCCATGCCCTGACCTGGCTCGATGCCCAGTTTCCTGGCGACTGGACACCCGTGGCGTTCGACGGCTGACTGGCGAACGGCGAGTCTTT
The DNA here is from genome assembly GCF_042889045.1 of Streptomyces sp. NPDC002701. Classification (NCBI taxonomy): domain Bacteria; kingdom Bacillati; phylum Actinomycetota; class Actinomycetes; order Kitasatosporales; family Streptomycetaceae; genus Streptomyces; species Streptomyces sp. NPDC002701. The sequence goes on along the minus strand of NZ_JBIAQL010000030.1, from coordinate 35,004 downwards.
GGCGAGAAAATGCGGTTGATGGCGAGTCCGGAAACTACGGCGGCGCGGATGACCAGAGTGATGCCGAGGGCAATCGGGGATGCTTCCTGAACGGTGGGCTGAGAGGCGCGGTGCTCATGGCCGAAGGCGGAGCCGTCGGGTGCACCGAGCCGGGTGGTGCTCGATGCGGCAGAGGTGGAGGAGGCGACCACCGCGAAAGCCTTCATGACCGAGCTTCCCGCAGGATGTGACAGGTCTTCCCCCGGTGTGTGACGGAGCGATGACAAAGGACCTGGCCAGTGGTTTCCAGCGTTCTGCTGGAACACATGAAGAACAACGAAACGATCCTTCCCAGCGCTCGCCGACGGGCCGCCCGGCTCCCCGCGCACATTGGCGTAGTCGCCCTTGTCGGCGTGTTCGGACTCACCGCGTGCCAGCGCACCGAAACCACCAAGAGCACCGTTCCCGCAGGCGAGGGGGCGTCCACCGCAGCCGGTTCCGACGCACAGGGAAACGCGAAGCCCTCCAAGCTGCTGTGGATGGGCGACTCCATCGGCGAGGCCCAGGCACCGGCCATCGGTGCGGCAATGAAGGCCGACGGTGTGGAGTTCAAGTCGATGGCCGCTGCCGGCGGCGGCGGTGTCATCGGTGAGATCGCCGCTCCCACCTGGGAGGACCTTCCCAAGGAGCTGAGCTCCTTCAAGCCCGACGTGGTCGCCTACCAGATCACCACGTACGACTGGGGCACCCCCGCCGAGCAGAAGGCCGGTTACGAGAAGTTGGCCAAGGCGGTTAACGACGCGGGCGCCGAACTCGTCCTCGTCTCTGCGCCCCCCTTCAAGATCGACGACTTCTACAAGGCGAACGAGGCCGCGATCAAGACCGCCCCGAAGTCGGCCCAGTACGTCGCCTCCCAGAACCCGGACAAGATCCACTTCCTCGACGCCTCCGTTCTGTGGGGCACCGACAGCGCAGCGGCGAAGGCCCAGCGGAGCAAGGACGGCATCCACTCGTGCCAGCAGGGGTCGGCCGCGTTCGCCCAGTGGTTCGACAAGGAACTGGGCAAGCGGTACTCCTACCCGCCGGCACCCGCCGACCAGTGGGCCACCGGCCCCTGGACGGGCGACAAGGTGTACGGGCCGCTCGGCTGCAAGTAGCCCTGAACTGCCGGTTGACCGCCGCCCGTGGATCTCGCCGGGGCTCGGGTCCCGAGCGGCTTCGGCCCGGGGCCTGCACGGTCCCTGCCTCAACCGCTGCAACGCCCCTCGGCCCCCGCCGACTACGACGGGGCGGGGCCGGGTGTGCGGAGGCGGGGCCGGGCGCGGTGGCGAACCCCACGACCGCCGCGCGCCTTACCACCCCCACGCCGCCTCAGTGCCCGGCCCCACGTCCCGCCTCACTCGTCCGGCCCGCCCCGCACCAGTTGCCGGCCGGACCCCACCCTCCGCCGGAAAGATTCCGCATGGCCACCGTTCCGTCCTCCCGGCGTACGCCGCCGCCCGCCGGCCGGCATGCCCGTACCGCAGTGGCGACAGCGACGGCGCCCGCCACGCCCAAGCGGCACCTCGCACCCCTCGACGGCCTGCGAGGTCTCGCCGTCCTCGGCGTTCTGTTCTTCCACGCAGGCCACTTCGACGGCGGCTTCCTCGGCGTCGACCTGTTCCTCGTGCTGTCCGGGTTCCTGATCACCGGGCTCCTGCTGAAGGAGACGGCCGCCCGGGGCGGACGCATCGATCTCATCGCCTTCTGGGGCCGGCGGGCCCGCCGCCTGCTGCCCGCCCTCGCCGTCACCATCGCGGGGACCCTGCTCCTGGTGTGGGCCTTCGGACCGCCCCTGCTCCTGGGCTACGCCCGCGACGACACCCCCTGGGTGCTCGCCAATCTCGCCAACTGGCACTTCATCGCCGACCAGCTCGGCTACTGGGACGCAGCCGGCACCCGCGTCTTCAGCCACCTCTGGAGCATCGCGGTCGAGGAGCAGTTCTACCTGCTGTGGCCGCCGCTCCTCTGTCTGGTCGCACGGGGCCGCCACGCAGGCCGCAACGTCGCCGTGGTTGCCGCCGCCGGGGCCCTCGCCTCACTGCTCCTCATGATCACTTTGGTCGACCCGGTGGACACCACCCGCGTCTACGAAGGCACCGACACCCGGGCTTTCTCACTGCTCCTGGGTGCACTGATGGCCACGCCACCCGCTACCCGGCTGATCGCCCGCCTCGGTTGCAAGGCGGCCGGATGGACTGCCCCGGTCCTGGCGTGCGGGATCGGCACGTACTGGGTCCTGACCGACGGGCAGAAGTCACCTTCGCTCTTCCACGGGGGCCTGTTCGCCCACGCGCTGGCCGCCGCCGTGCTCATCGGCTGCCTGGCCCACGCCCCGGCCACCCCCCTCGGGCATGTCCTGGGGGCTCGGCCGCTGCGCTGGGCGGGCCTGATCTCCTACAGCCTCTACCTGTGGCACTGGCCGGTGTTCCTGTTGCTGAGCGAGGACCGCCTCGGTCTGACGGGCTGGAACCGTACCGCCGTCGTCACGGCCGTCTCCGTAGCAGCCGCAGTGCTTTCCAAGTTTCTGGTGGAAGATCCGGTACGGTTCCACGCCCCCTGGGCCAAGGGCAGGACCGGAGCTGCAGCCCTCGTCGCGACGCTCATCGCGCTGGTGGCCCTCTGGGCCGTTATTCCCCAGCCCCAGCCGGGCGCGGGATCCGTGGATCTCACCCGGCTCACCGACGGCTGACCCGGGTTTGCCCCTGGCACTCCACCCGGCAGGACCGTCATCGTTTCATCACGGAGCGGGAGAGGCGGCGTCATATGCTTCGAGCATTCTGATGGCAAGAGCGCCCAAGCGCCGGCCCGTTCCACCCTCTTCACCCGTGTACCGCCGGAAGGGCACACCACCCATGGCACGAGTCCTGCTCATCGAAGACGATCCCGCCGTGCAGAAGGGCGTCGCCCTCGCCCTGAAGCGGCGCGGGCATGACACGGAAATCGCGGGCAGCGGTGAGACGGGTCTGCTGTCCCTGGAGCGCTACCGGCCCGACCTTGTCCTCCTCGACCTGATGCTGCCGCAGATGAGCGGCCTCGAAGTGTGCCGCCGTATCCGTGAGACCAAGCAGGTACCGATCATCATCCTGTCCGCACGCGGGGATGAAATCGACATGATCGTCGGCCTGGAGGCGGGCGCGGACGACTATGTCGTGAAGCCCGCGAGCGGGGAAATCCTCGAAGCCCGGATGAAGGCGGTCCTGCGCCGTGTGGCCCCCGTCCAGGAGACAGCCCGCTCCCCTCTGGGCGTCGAGGAGTTCGCGACCCTCACCGTGGACCGCGCCTCCCTGCTCGTCACCAAACACGGCACCGAGCTCGCCCTCGCCCCCTCCGAGCTGAAGCTGCTGCTGTTCCTGAGCGCCGCGCCGGGCCAGGTCTACAGTCGTCAGCAGCTCCTGGAGCAGGTCTGGGAGCACTCCTTCTACGGGGATGTACGCCTCGTCGACGCCTGTGTGATGCGACTGCGCGCCAAGATTGAGGACGATCCGCGCCGCCCGGTCTACGTCCAAACGGTTCGAGGCTTCGGGTACCGCTTCGGGCCCCTGTCGTGACCTCCCGCCCCTCGCGCAGAGTCACGGTTTCCCTGCCCCGCGGCCTCCGGGTCCCGCTCGGCCTGCGCGCGCGGCTGGTGGTGGCCTTCCTGTTGGCCGCCGCCTTCGGCGCGCTGCTGACCGCAGGTCTCACCTTCCGCGAGGCCCGCTCGGCGATCCTGCAACGCACCCAGGACACCACCGTGGCAGACCTGCGCAGCCAGCTCGACTCCCTCGCCCCCGACCTCGTCCTCCCCCCGACGAAGCAGAGCCTGCGCAGTCTCACCCTTCAACTCGACCGGGCAGGCGGCTCCCGCCTGTGGCACGCGTCCGCCGCGTATCAGAAGGGTGCACTCGTCTCGGCCTCCGCTGGGCCGACGGTGCCGATCGGCCTGCGCCGCGAGGTCGAGAGCAGCGGCAGGGCAACGTACCAGCGCTTCGAGCATGACGCCCAGGCATGGCTGGCGGTCGGCATGCCCGTCGCCTACGCCCGGGAACCGGTCCGTGACAATGCTGCACAGCAGAGCCCCGGCGAGCTCTCCGGCCTCACGGCGTACGTGACCTTTCCTCTTGACGACGACCAGGCCGACATCAGGGCCCTGGTCACCGCCGCACAGTCCGGGGCCGTCCCCGCCCTCGCCCTCGCCCTGATCCCCGCCCTGTACGCCGCCGCACACATCCTGCGCCCCGTACGCCGACTTCAGGACGGGGCCGAGCGCATCGCCGCGGGAGAGCTGGACACCCGCCTCGACGCCACAGGACACGACGAACTCGCTTCCCTCACCCGCTCCTTCAACACCATGGCCGCGACGCTGGAGAGGGACGACGCGCAATTGCGACGCATGGAGGCGGGCGCCCGCCGGTTCGCCTCCGACGTCGCCCACGAACTGCGTACCCCCCTAGCCGCGATGACCGCCGTCACCGAAGTCCTGGACGAGGACGCCGACTCCGGCGTCCTGCCCGAGGACACCGCCGCCGCCGTACGCCTGATCAGTACGGAGACCCGCACCCTGGCCCGCATGGTCGAGGACCTCATGGAGGTCTCCCGCTTCGACGCCCAGGCCGCGTCCCTTCACCTGGAAAACACGGACCTGCGCACCCTCGTGGCCAAGACCCTCCAGCTCCGGGGCTGGGCCGACGACCCCCGGGTACGCACCGAACTCGAAGGACCGCTTCCCGTACGGGTCGATCCCCGCCGCATCGACGTGATCCTGGGCAACCTGATCGGCAACGCACTGCGCCACGGACGCCCCCCGGTCACTCTCGCCGCCCACGTCCACGACGCCCACACGGTCATCACCGTCACCGACCACGGACCCGGCATTCCCGACGATGCGCTCCCGCACGTCTTCGAGCGCTTCTACAAGGCGGACAGCGCCCGCGCCCGCTCTGCGGGCAGCGGGCTCGGCCTCGCCATCGCCTACGAGAATGCCCTCCTGCATGGAGCCACCCTCACCGCCGCCAACGCCCCTCACGGGGGCGCCGTCTTCATGCTCACCCTGCCCCCGGCCACGCTGGAACAGCCATGACAGGCTCCTGCCGTCAGACCTCCTCCCGCCCGGCCCGCCGTCCCGTGCGGTCCATGGCCACCGCCGTCCTCCTGCTCACCGCCACCGCCGTGGGCTGCGGGATCGGCCCGACCGGGAGCCTCGACGCGGGCGCTCCCGCCTCCGGTGTTCCGCGACCGGGTACCGAATCCCGTTCCGTACGCCTCTACTTCGCCGGCCCGTACGGCATCCAGTCCGTGCCCCGGCCCACGGACCGTCCTCTTAGCCCGCAACACGCGCTGGACCTCCTCCAAAAGGGCCCCACACCGGCCGAACGCCAACGCGGTCTCATCAATCAAGTCCCTCCGATGGGCGGTCAGCTCACCGCGAGCGCCACCATCGACGCCGTGGACGTCTTCGTCCCCGCGAGCGTCAGCGACGGTGATCTCGACGTCACCGCCGTCAGCCAGATCGCGTGCACGGCCGCGTACGCCCAGGTGCCCGGTACGAAGGGACCCGCGCAGATCGACATTCGCATCCACGAGAATCGCGTCCGCTCCGCCAACCCGTGGACCGTCCGCTGCGGCTCCAACAACAACGCGGTGCCCGTCACCTCCTAATTACGTTGTCAAGTCACCGTTGTGACTGGGAGTCCGCCCTGGTAGGACCGTCCGTCACGGATCAGGGCCCGCAGGATGTTCACTCACCGACGGGCCGGGGCCAGGACCGCCTGGACATGTCGCTTGCCTTCCGTGCGTTTGCGCTCGTAGAAGCGCCGCGAGGCACCGCAGTTGCGGATGCTGATCAGCGCGGAGGGATGGAAGACGCGTTGGAGGCCGCGGTGGTAGCGCTATGGCCGGTGCAGGTTGCCCGAGTCCCGGGGCACCGGAGCAACACCAGCGAGGCTGGCGAGGCGGTCGGCGCTGTTGTGGGCCGGGGCGGGTTCCACCACGGGTCGATAGCGGTGAGGGCCTGGTGGCGGGCAGCGGGGTGGTGTCGTTTCGGGCCTGGTGGCGCTGGCGGCTCAGCCATTGGCCTGGGAGGAAACCGTCGTGGACGGTGGGATAGGCCACGGCCAGGGTGCGGTGGATGGCGGCACAGGTGCGGGCGTGGGGGAGAGCGGTTTCGGCGTAGGGGGGGTGGGGGCCTGGGGGCACGCAGTTTCGACCGTGACGAAGGAGCCACCTTCCCCGGTCTGCTGCTTCTGGACAACCCCTACCATGAGGCCATTTCAAGGTCGGTGGCGAAGAGGCGCAGGTGGAGGGCACTCCAAGGAGCGGCCGTCTGACCGCTCGATCAGTCCCGAACATCGGGTCCGGGCCAGGCCAGGCATGCGCGTGCCCGGCACGCGCCGCGATGCTTCGGCTTCCGTCGTGCCATGGAGTACCTCGCCGCCGCCCGCACCAGCGGTGGCGATCTGCGGGTCGGCCGTGGAGCAGGGTCATGTTGATCGCCGCTGTCACGGTGTTTTCAGACGTCTGTGATGTGAACTCGTTCGCCTTGTTGTCCGTAAATGGCGATGGTCTCTGCGGGAATGTCATCCCGTGCGTTGCCGATCCAGTGAGCGGCGTTGGTGTCGAACTCCGCGGCTTCGCCTGCCGTCAGCACAGTCTGCGTCCCGGTGAGGACTAGTCGGACCGCCCCATGAAGCACGTAGAACCACTCTCGGCCGGGGTGCCTCTGGAGCTTCGGCGGCGAGAGCTGCGGAACAGGCGGATAGATCACTTTGTATGCCTGCACACCACCAGTTTTCATGCCCAATGGGACAAAAGTCATCCCATGCTTGTGAAAGGGCCGCAAGTGTACCCGCGGATCGCCAGTGGCTGGTGCGGCTACGAGTTCATCGAGCGGCACGGAGTATGCGCGGGCAAGCGGCAAAAGCTGTTCCAGAGTGGGACGAACGTGTCCGCGTTCGAGCCGAGAGATGGTGCTCGGTGTGAGCCCGGTGCGTTCCGCCAGATCAATCAGGGTGATACCGAGAGCCTTACGGAAGTGCCGCAGCCTCGGGCCGACGTTCTGCAGGACTGCTTGATCTTCCGTCACAGGACGGCTCCTTCACTCGGATCCAGCCGGAAGAGGACTTTTGCAATCCTGCAAAAAGAGTGTGCAGAACTGCAAGTCGCGCTTGAAGCTTGTGGCATGAAAATGACCCCGAACCAGCAGCGCCCTCCTCGTCGGCGCCTGCGCCCCCTTCTCGGAGCCGGCGCGATGACCCTTGCACTCGCTGTCGGCACTACTGTCGAGTGGCAGTCGCTCGACGGGATCGCTACAGCGGCCCCTGCCGCCGCCTCGTCGGCGGGGTCAGCGGCGTCGTATGACGCCGCAACGAAGCACGACGCAGAGTTCAACGCGGTGTTCACGCACAAGTTCGCGAAGGTTCGCGGTGTGCGCATGCATTACGTCACGGGCGGCGAGGGCCCGGCGTTGGTGCTGCTGCACGGTTGGCCGCAGACGTGGTACGAATGGCGGAAGGTCATGCCGGCTCTCGCAAAGCACCACACTGTCTATGCCCTGGATCTCCCTGGCCTCGGCGACAGCGAGGGAAGCCCCGAGAGTTTCGACAAGAAGACCCTGGCACGTTACGTCCACGGTCTGCTGCATGACCGGATCGGACTCGACAGCTTCGACCTGGTCGCGCACGACCTCGGTGGTGGAGTCGGGTTCCAGTACGTCTCGCAGTTCCCTGGCCAGGTGAAGTCCTACGTGCACATGGACTATCCGCTTCCCGGGCCGACGCTCCCCGCCGCGCAGTACCGAACCTTCTCCTGGCACATGGCCTTCAATAGTCAGCAGGCCATTCCTGAGAAACTCATCGACAACCCCAGCGATGTACGTGAGTACCTCACCGCGTTCTATCCGCAAGTCGCCTACGGCGGAACGGCGTTCGGCGGCAAGAGGACGCGATCCCCCTTCACCGAAGCGGAAACCAACGAGTTCGTCCGCACTTACAGCCGCCCGGACGTACTCCACGCAGGATTCGAGCTCTACCGCAACCTGGACAAGGATGAGCGTGACAACACCGCGGCCGCTCGTGTTGACACCCCCACGCTTCTCCTCACGGCTACCGGCCTGCTCGCCAGCGCCCGGCCGACCCTGGATCCGATGCTGCGTAACATCACGCGTGCCGTCGAGATTCCCGAAGCAGGCCACTGGCTCGCGGAAGAGAACCCCGAGGCCGTGGCGCGTGAAATCCTCTCGTTCACCGCCGAGTGAGAACCTGTTTCTAACGAGTTGGCGTGATAGCGGGTAAGGCGTGTTTGGCCTGGTCGTGGCCTGTAGTCAGGCGGTGATGGTGCGGTCGGAGACGAGGCTGGCGATGGCGCGGTGGGTGTCGGGCAGGCGGTCGCGGCGGTGGGTCCAGCGCGTCAGTTGCTTCAGTGTTTGTGGTCGGCGGGGGCGTGTTCGACGGTGATGCGGTCGGAGGAGTGCCGGTGACGGTCCCGTTCCCACTGCTCGACCCTGCCGGGCGGTGCTCCCGGCCGCGGCTTTCTCGGCGGGGTGATCGCTTGCCTGCGGTGGTCGCGGCTCAGGCCGGGGAGCTGCGCGGCCAGGTGCTCGACCACGACCCACGGCGCGTCCAGCGGGTCCTCCGGGAGGAACCGGTTGATATAACGCACGGGGCACATCTGGAGAGCGAATCCGAGCCGACTGTGGTCCCCGCGTCGCTTCGCGATCAGCTTGCGGTCCGCGTCGTCCAGGAAGAAGAACCGCTCCAGCTCCGGCCGGGTCGGCTCCTCGTTGAACTTGCCGTACGACGCCGCCTGCTCGTCGGTCAGGAACTGCACTGGCATGGACGCGACGCTGTCGGCGCCCGCAGCTGCTCAGGGAGCTTCCGCCGAACCTCGCTGCCGTGCCTGCCGCCTGAGGTAGGCGCCGTGATCACTGGCTCACGAGTTGGTTAACGACGCGAATCAAACGTCGAGTTGACGTACCGGACGGTGGCCGGCCATCTGACCACCGGCGCGGGCCTCCGCCTCGTCACGCATCTGGTACTGGTATCGGTACCGATAATGCCGCGGCGCTTCCCCCACCTCCCGTTTGAACGCCGTACTGAACGCGCTCTCCGAGGCATATCCCAGAACGGAGGCGAGAGAGGCGATACGGTCGTCTCCCTCGCGCAGGGCGCGCTGCGCCAGCAGCATCCGCCAGCGGCTGAGATAGGTGAGCGGTGGCATTCCTGCCACGAGCCGAAAGCGCGCGGCGAAGGTGGTCCGAGACATCGAAGCGGCGCGCGCTAGTTCGGCCAGCCGCCAGGGTCTGCCGGGCTCGGCGTGCATGAGGTCGAGCGCCGGACGCAGCTGTTCGTCGGCCAGCAGCCGCAGCCGTCCCGGGGGGAGTACGGCCTGATCGACGTAGGCGCGGAGCATGTCCAGCAGCAAGAGCTGACCGTGTTGCCGGATGGCGAACGCGGAGCCCATGAGGTTGCCGGTCACCTCGTTGAGGATCCGGTCGAGGCTGCTGCACAAACGGGGTGCCGCTGCGGCCGACGCACGGACATGCCCGACCGGTGGAAGTGCCTCCAGCAGCAGAGCCTCTCCTGCCGGGTTGAGCTCCACATGCCCGCCGAGGACGATGTCGTCGGCGTCGGCCAGGTCGGTGACATCGTGGAAAGAGGAGTAGCCGACCGGCATCTCGATCTCGCGGGTCGGCCCTTCTCCCGTGCCGCCCCGGAGCTCGAGCCATGTGCGGCCGTTCAGGATCGCAATATCACCCGACTGCAAGTGGAGCGGAGCGCCGATGCCATCGGTGGCAAGACGGGCCCGGCCTCGCGCCATCGCGATGAACTTCAGCGGGTCGGTGAGGGCGGAGCGCGTCACCCATGGCCCTCGCGCGGTGAAACCTCCTGACACCAGCCCTCGGATTTCGACAACGTCGAATACCTCGGACAGCAAATCCCCGGTCACGTCCGGACGATCGCAAAGAGAAACCGGACTGTCAAATATTCAAACTACGCGCGGTCGCGCACAGGATGGAGGCCGTGATCGACACCGCAGCAGCCGATCGCGCCATGAGGCCAACACAGCCGAACCGGCGAGCCTCGTCCACGACCAGCCCCGTCCCCCCACGCAGCAGGAGATCTTGATGAGCATCGAGCGGAACAAGGAGATCGCCCACCGGATGGTGGAGGGCTTCTCCGCGGAAGGCGACATCAACGCAACCTTCTCCCTGCTCCAGGAAGACGCCGTGTGGACCGTGATGGCGAACCCCGCATCGGTCCCCCATGCCGGCGGCATGCCGAAGGAGCAGTTCATCGAGCACATCACCAATTTCCGCAGCTCAACCCCCGACGGACTCCGGATGATCGTCACCGGGGTGACAGCGGAGGGCGACCGGGTGGCCGTGGAGGCCGAATCGACGGGCACGCTGAGTAACGGCAACACCCTCAACCAGGTTTACCACTTCCTCTTCGAGATCAAGAACCACAAGGTCACCGCAGTCAGGGAGTACATCGACACGGCGCACGCAGTGGCCGTCTTCCGCAGCTGAATCAGGGCTGTCCAGCGACCGCGTTCTCCGACGATGCCCTGAGGCGAGAATGATGAGAAAGCCAAAAATTGGGAGTTAAAGAGCGTTTTGTCCCGGCGAGGTTGTTTGGTTCGAGGTTCAGGTGTTGCGCCAGTTCGGAGTGGATTCGCTGGTGAGTCGTCGGCTCATGAGGTCGATCATTGCGACGTGGATCATGGCTTCGGATCGGTGGGGGTGGATCTCATAATCGCGTGCGAAACGGCGGTGGTGCATCAACCAGCCGAAGGTCCGCTCGACCACCCATCGCCGGGGGATCACCTTGAACCCTTTGAGCCGGGGTCGCGCTGGACGACTTGGACGTCGATGCCGAGGCGGGCGCCGTGGTCGATGGCTTTGGTCCAGGTAGCCGGTGTCGGTCCATGCCTTGATCACTCGGGGGGCGGCGGCGGAGATCTGGGAGGGCAGGTGGATGCCGCCGATGTTGTCGGAGACACTCGCTGCAGTCACCCAGACGGCCAACAGCAGGCCGACGGTGTCGACGCGATGTAACACTTGCGACCTGCGATTTCCTTACCTGCGTCGATGCCTTGGCCGATGGCTGGCACGTTGGCGGAAGTCTTGATGCTCTGCGCGTCCAGCACGCGGGCGCTCGGCTCGGCATCCCGGCCTTCGGCTTCACGTACCAGGCGCCGCAGCAGGCCGTTGAGCCGATCGAAGGCACCCTCCTTCTGCCAGGTGGCGAAGTAGCCGTACACCGTTTCCCACGGCGCGAAGCCATGCGGCAGGTACCGCCAGGGGATCCCGGTGCGGTCGACGTACAGAATGGCGTCCATGATGCGGCGCAGGTCGTGCTCGGGTGGGCGACCGATGTCCAGGCTCTTGCCTCTGCGTTCGGCCCGCCAGGCGGTGAGCGTGGGGCCGATCAACTCCCAGCGGGCATCGGACAGGCCAGGCTCGTGTCGGCGGGGCAGTAGGCGATGTAGTAGGAGATCTCCTCGGGCCTGCTGACGCTGTGGCGGGCGAGAACCCAGTGCCGGCGGTCATCACGGTGCCAGGGCCGCACTTCGACGCGGGCCCAGTCGTAGATCCGGCGGCCGTGGGCTCCCGCGCCGCCGGAGCGGCGTTTCCACTTCTGTCGTGGCGGGCCGGGGAACAGGTCGTGGACGGGGTGGTCGAGTGCCCAGCGGGTGACGACGGTGTCGTGCCGGGTGGTGGCCATGACGTGGAAGATGTCTGCCTGTTCCAGTTCGAACCGCCAGCCCTTGCTGTAGCCGTAGGCGGCGTCCGCCGTCACCCATCCGAACGGGACCCGGTCGACGATGGCCTTGCGGGCCGTCGCCTTGGCCATGGCCACCTTCGTGGCGAAGGCGACACTGTCGTCGATGCCCGCCCGACGGCAGCGGTCCCGGTCATCCGTCCAGGACGTGGGCAGATACAACCGCCGGTCGATCAGGGTGCGTCCGCGGCTGGTGGCGTAGGCGAGGAACACCCCGATTTGGCTGTTCTCGGAGCGTCCGGCGGTGCCGGAGTACTGCCTTTGCACGCCGGCCGAGCGGATGCCCTTCTTAAGGAAGCCGGTGTCATCGACGATCAGGACGGCATCCCGGTCTCCGAGATGGCGTTCCCCGGCCTGATCGTGCAGATGTCTCAGCTGGTCGGGGCCGGGGGGCCGGGTGTCAGCCGTGCAGCCCCGCCTCCTGTGCCAGCACCGCCGCCTGGACGCGGTTGGTGCAGCCGGTGCGTGTGAGGATGCTGCTGATGTGGGCCTTGACCGTGCCGGAGCTGAGGTGGAGCTGTGCTGCGATCTCGGCATTGGAGAGGCCGGTGCCCAGTAGCCGGAGTATGTCCCGTTCGGCCGGTGTCAGGTCCGCGATCCGACGTGACGCGGCGTCGCTGCCGTGGCCCGACCGGGTCCGGAAGTCGATGAGTTGGCGGGTGACCTGCGGGGCGAGGACCGGTTCTCCTGCGGCGGCGCGGCGTACGGCGGCGATGAGGTCGCGGGGTCCGGTGTCCTTGAGGAGGTAGCCCACGGCTCCGGCGCGCAGGGCGCGGGTGACGCTCGGTTCTTCGCCGAAGGCCGTCAGCATGACCACTCGGGTGCGGGGCGAGTGGCGGGAGATCTCGGCGGCGCCGGAGATGCCGTCGCCGGGCATTCGGATGTCGAGGAGCGCGACGTCGACGGGGTGGGCTCGGCAGGCTTCGACGGCCTCGCGGGCGTTTTGCGCCTCGGCCACGATACGCACCTCGTCGTCGTTCTCCAGGATCAGCCGGATCCCGGTGCGCATGAGCGCCTCGTCGTCGGCGATCAGGACTCGGATCATCGGCTCAGTGTAGGACTGCCATGATCAGTAGGGCGAGGGTGCCGCCAACTGTCGGGAGCAACACCAGCATCGCCGCGCAGCCCCCGCCCAGGAGGCGGGGCCAGGTGAGGACCTCCGTGGACAGCGGGGGCCGGGAGCCCGCCCCGTCGGACACCGGCTCGGACGAAGTGGCGTACACGGGCGGCACATCGGGCCGGGCGGGTATACGGGCGGAGAGGACGAAGCCGCCCTCCGGACGCGGTCCGGCGTTGAGGGCGCCACCGAGCAGGGTGATCCTCTCCTGGAGCCCGACGAGCCCGCTCCGGTTCCCGTCCCCGGGCGAACGGACCACCGGCGGTGCGTCGTTGACGACGGTGACCACCACCGTGTCCCCCTCGTCGTGGAAGGTCACGCGGACAGGCGCTCCGGGCGCGTGCTTCAGGGCGTTGGCGAGCCCTTCGCGGGTGACACGGTGGACGGCCTGCCGCGTGCGGGCGTCCGCGTCCGCCGGCCCGGTCGCGTGCCAGTGCAGTTCGGCGTCGGCCCCCGCGCTTCGGGAGTCCGCCACGAGGGCCGAGAGATCCTCGCGAGTCCCGCGCTCGGCGGTCTCCTTGTCCGACTGGTGGCGGAGGACGCCGAGGATGCCGCGCAGCTCTTCCATGGCCGTTCCGGCGGTGGTGTGCAGGAGTTCGGCCCGGGCGGCCAGCGGGGGCGCCTGTCGTTCGGCAGCGAGCTGGAGGGCTCCGGCATGCATCGAGATGAGGCCGATGCGGTGGCCGAGCAGATCGTGCATCTCCGCGGCGATGCGCGCCCGTTCCTCCATACGGGCCGCCTCGTCGGTGAGGAAGCGGGCCTGTTCGAGGTAGGCGTTGCGTTCCCGCAGCAGACCGGTCAGCGGACGGCGACGCCCCAGCATCAGGCCGGACAGCGCGGGCAGGACGATGAACAGCGTGCTTATGCCGGCGCCGGCGGCCAGGTACGGCATCTTCGGGAGTCCGCTGAGGGATTGGGCGGCGATCGACGCGAGCACGGAGCCGGCAGTGCTCGCCCCGATCACCCTCCAGGCGCGCCGTGCGGGGGCGATGCGGCGTGTAGCGGACCACACGACGCATGGCACCACCACCGTCGCACACATGTTGTTCCCGGCGATCAAGGGCACGCAGCCCAGGACCGCCAGGGCCGGGTACATACGTCGTGCGGGCACGAGCAGCGCCGCCCACACCCCCAGGAGAGCAGCGGTGACCGGGTGGGCCGGCGGTACCAGCGGAAACGGCGCCAGCGTGCACAGCAGGACCAGGCCGGCGAGTACGGACTCGGCGACGACTGTGCGCCGGGGCGCGACGTGCACCGCGTCCTGGATCGCGGTGGCCTCGCGGCGCATCCACCTCCATGGTCGCACTGCCGGGATCATGGTTTTCCTCCGTATGGGTGCTGTTCTCAACGGCTGTTCTCGTCATGCGCGTGGGAGAACTGCTGCGGGCTCAGGCGGTTCGTGCCGTTCCTCCGGGGACCTGGAGCTCGGGCTCCGCCCGCAGGCCGGCGACGTCCACCCCGCTCTCGGTCAGTACCCGCTCGATCTCCGCCGCGGACTCCGCATCCGTCCCGCTCTTGTCCAGCAGGGCGGCCAGCAGGTGGGTCGTGCCGACCGTGGGCGAGTTCTGGGCGGAAGCGGTGAACTGTGCGACATGCAGGAGCCGTTGTCCGAAGTCGGCGGCGCCGGGGGCCTCCGGGGGCTCCCCCTCCGCGACCCCGGTAGAGGGAAACAGTGCTCGGGCGACAGCATCCTGCCGGGCGCCGTGTCGGCGCAGCAGTTCCGCCCCCTGGTTCGCCCCTGTCAGTTCATCGGGCAGCTCACGTCCCGCGACGGTCAACGACCGGTCCAGCGTCAGGATTCCCAGCAGTGTATCGACGGGCTCCTGCTCCGGCGCCCCGCGCCGCACCGCCCCCCGTAGCGCCTCCGCGCGCACCGCGCTCACGACCGAGGAACCGAACCCCGCGCCGCCCCCGAAGATCCAGGCGGTGAACTTGCGGGTCAGCGGATTTCCGCTCTTCCCGAACGTCCCCGACTTGCGCAGCATCACCACCGAAGCGGGCTCCGGCGTGCTGTCGCTCCCGCGCAGGGCGTCGAGCGCGGCAGAGGCGGCGGAGACGTCCAGCTTTTCCACCACCATGGCCTCGCGAGCACGCGAATCGGGCAGCTTGACCAGTGCGTGCGCCACATGGCGGACGCGCACCGCAAGGGTGCCCTCCTCCCGTGCGGTCTCCAGCGCCTTGCGCAGGCAGCTCCGCAACGCACCGGTCATCGGCGGGAGTTCAATGCCTTGCTGTTCCTCTTCCTTCTTCTTCCGGTTCTTCCAGCGCAGCCTCTTAGCCTGCTCCTGCCGGACCTCCCGCCAGAATGCGTCGATCTCCCGCTCGTCGTCCGGGGCTTCCGCCGCACCGTCACCCGCGTCGTCACTGACCCACACGGAGGTCCCCCGGCACCTGATCGACCCGCCGAGCGAGCCGGCGGCCTTTATCCCGGGGGCGATCGCGGAGCCTGCGGCCGAGTCGCCCGACACCAGCGCGCTCAGCACGCTTTCCGTACCGACGTCCTCGCGTTCCTCCTTGGCCACCTGGCTCATCGTCGCCAGCAGCAGCTCGACGACGTCTCGCTCGAACTCGGTGGTCGCGCCGGCGTTGCGGTCGGAAGTTCGCTGGTCCATCGGGCCTTCCTCTCCCTGGTGTTACTTGGTGAGAAGGACGCTAGCCCGCGTACTCCCGGCTCTGCGACGGCCGACCGGCCATGCTTCCGGTCCGATCGGCCGGGTCCTCTCGTCCGGACGGACGAGGCCCTGCGGACCCGACAGGGCACCTCGGGCGGTTGTTTCAGGACATCTGCCAAAGACTGCGCCGGCACCGGGAACGCGCCTGTGACCAGGCATGTATGTCTGCGCAAAGTCAGTCAGGCGGTGCCGCCCCGAGGCTGCTATGTCGTGTCAAGCCGTGACCGATCCCGGCGGCCAACTGCTGTGGCTCTCGCCCGCCCTGCCGGGCCGTACCCATGACCTGACTGCAGCCCGCACCCACCGGATCATCCGGATCTGCGAGCGCCAGGGCGTTCCCATCCTGGCCGATCCTGCATACCAGGGCGCCGGCACGTGGCTGATCACCGGCATCAAACGCAGACCCCTGCAGGGACTCACCCCAACCGAGAGGACTCTCAATCAGGCACTGGCCGCAGCGCGAGCACCCGTCGAACGCGGCGTCGCGCGGCTGAAGTCCTGGCGGATCTTCCGCAAAGCCCGATGCAGCCCGAATCGAATGACGTCATCCATGAAGGGGCGGGGCCGGTCAAGTGCGGTGCTTGTCCGGGTTCTTCCTGCTGCTCGTTGGGATGAGGGTGTGCTCGGCCGGGGGACGGGCTGTTCCCGTTCCCCGGCATGCGCTGTGGGCCCGCCCGCGGGCGGGCTGTTGTCGGGGTGTGCTCTTCACCAGTGTGATGCCAAGGTGGCGGCGCTCCGGCTGCCGGTCATCCATCTGCCGCGCCGGCGTCACGCATGGTGCGTGGGGCGGCATGGTGTGGTTCGGCACACGGCCGGCGGGATCAATCAATCGCGCGGCCTCGCCGCGGTGCGGGGGCCAGACGTCATAGCGATCGCGCGCCAGTCGTGGGTCCGGATGCTGCTCACACCGGGTCCCGGCGGGTCAGGCAGCGGACCTGGCCGTCGCGCAGCCCGTAGTAGACCAGGGTGAGCAGCTTGCATGCCGCGGCGGCCTTGGCGATATTGCGTGCCCCGGCGCCGCGGCGGGACTCGATGCGGTCCTTGTGGGCGCGCATCGGGGTGCCCTCGGGGGCGTGCTGGACGGCCTCGACGGCCGCCCAGCGCACCAGCTTGGAGCCCTGCTTGGTCAGATGCCCGCGTCGGACCACCGTGTCCGATTCCCGGTGGCGCGGGGTGAGCCCGGCCCATGAGCACAGATGCTGCGGGTCGGGGAAACGGGTAACGTCGGCGATCTCGACGGTGAAGACCGCGGCCAGGACCGGACCGATACCGCCGATCTTCTGGATCGCGCGGTAGCCGGTGTCGCTGCCCAGACGGGCGGCGATCTCCTTGTCCAGCATCCCGATCTGCCGGTCGAGTTCGTGCATCACCGCGCACAGCGCGCGCACCCGGGCCGCATACCCGGCGGGCAGCGGCAGCTCGTCGAGGAATGCGGTGCCTGTAGTGCCGAACAGGTCACTCATCGGCACCGCGATGCCCAGCTTACCCATCACGCCGTGAGCCTGGTTGCGGCAGTTGGTCCGCAGACTGACCAGCTTGTGCCGGCCGCGCACCAGCTCCCGCAGTTCGCGGGTCTCGGGCGGGGCCAGCCAGGCTTCCGGCAGCCGTCCCAGCCGCAGCAGGTCGGCCAGGTCGGCGGCGTCCCTCTCGTCGTTCCTCACCCGCCGGTAGCTGAACGCCTTCACCCCCAGCGGATGGGCTAGGTGCACCTCGGCCCCGGCCTCGGCCAGAGCGTCGGCGGCCCAGTACCAACCGAGCGTGGCCTCCAGTACCACCTTCGGCTGCGGCCCGGCCTTGGCGATCTCCCGCTTGAGCCGGGCCGGATCGTTGTTGAAGCGGACCATCTTGCCCAGCCGCTGCCCGTCCGCCGCCATCCGCACCAGGACCGAGCGGCGCCGGTGCAGGTCCATTCCCACCCACTGCACACCGTCGTACGGTGAACTCATCGAGGGCCTCCTCGAGTTCGGACTTTCTGCCTGAGCCGAGCATCCTGCGCACCCGGCGGGAGCGGGAGGCCCCGCCCCTTCATCGCATCAATCGACAAGGCCATCGAGGCTCGGTTTCGCGACCACCACGCCTTCGACGTGATCACCAGCATGCCCGGCCTGGGCGTGATCCTCGGCGCCGAGTTCCTCGCCGCCACCGGCGGCGACATGGCGGCCTTCGGCACTGCTGACCGTCTCGCCGGCTTCGGCGGCGTCGCCCCAGTGCCCCGCGATCCCGGGAAGATCAGCGACAACCTGCGGCGCCCGCAGCGATACAACCGCCGCCTCCAACGTGTCTTCTCCATCTCGGCGTTGTTCAGCATCCGGCACTGCGAAGAATCGCGTCAGTTCTACGACCGCAAACGGGCCGAGGGCAAGCGCCACACCCAGGCCGTCCTCGCGCTGGCACGCCGCCGCGTGAACGTCCTCTGGGCCCTTCTCCGCGATGGACGGTGCTACGAGCTCACGCCGCCCGGTGCCCTCGCCGCTTGACAGACCGCATTAGGAATCACTGTCGGAGAAGAGCCCTCGATGGAACCGTATGACGCCTTATCCCGGCCTGACCCGTACTCTGCCTCCCGTGATGCCTTCGAACGCCTCATCTCGACGGAGCTCGTCAGCATCTGAAGAAACCGCGCCGGAGTAATTCTCGCAGAGAATTATGCTGTGATTCTTGGACTTGGCGCTCTTATGGGAGCTTCAGCGTCGCTCAGTGCAGTCCTCTAGTTTGAGGTCATGATGGAAAGATCTGATCACGTGTCCCGGGATGTACCTTTCTCGTATGAGCTGGCCTCTTGGCGGATGGACTGGACTTGCGGTTCCGCGTTCGACCCACGTCTGATCCGCTCGTTCAACGGTCATGACGCCCCCGTGGTCGCAGTGGAGACGGCGGTCCTCGACGGGCGTCCGCTTGTCGTTTCGGCGAGCCGCGACGCGATGGTGTGTGTCTGGGACCTGGCAACAGGAAGACGGCTGCATACGCTGGCAGCAGCCCCTCCCGATCCCACGTCGTCGTTGTCACCCGAGTTGGTTTCCATGGCCACGGTGGTGGTGGACGGGCGCCCCCTGATCCTCACGTGTCACAGTGATGGCACCGCGAGGTTGTGGGACCCGGCGTCGGGGCGCTCTGCGGGCGAGCTGGCGCTGGGGGTGGGGCGGGTAGTTCTGGACGGCCGCCACGTGGTGCTGGCCGTTCGGGCGGATCGGACGCTGACCGTATGGGACCAGACGACCGGCAGTCGGCTCGGCGTGTTCCCCGGGATGGTGGACATAGGGGTGCTGGATGGACGCGAGGTCGTTGTGACGTGCCCGCCGAACCACCCCGCGCGGGTGTGGGATCTGGCCACCGGCCGCGAGGTCGGCGAGTGCCTGCTGGCCGAGGGGCCATGGACACTCGGAGGACGGGATATCGCCGTGACCAAGGAGGAGGGCCGGGCAGACCGCGTGTGGGATCTGAACCGCCACGTGTTTCTGGCAGCTGACCTGCGGGAGTTGCTGGCGGACGCCGACTACGAACACGCGGTGTCAGCCCTGGCGGCCGCCGACACCGTGTCAACCATGACGGTCGTCGACGGCCGGGTCGTGGTCCTCGACACCCACTACGAGAGCCCACCGGAACTCGTGGGCGACCTCGTCCCCGTCTTCTTTCCCTATGGTCCCTCCCCGACACTGACCCTGGAAGAGCGCAGTGTCGCGCTCGCCGTAGGTGTGGACGACACACTGCGCTTCTGGAACCTGCCGACGAGCCCCAAGGACTTCACGGGCCCTGACGGTACGCGGACCATTCGCAGCATCCCCGTGGAAGCAACCGCGGGCAAGGAGCTGATCAAGGGCGGTCCAGGAGACCACGTCGACCTGTTGAGCCTGCTCTCCGACCGGACGAACAGCCGGCTCGCCGCCCTGTCCGCCTGGGAAATCCAGGTGAGGGACGCTTCCCGGAGCCTGCTGTTGGGGGACACACCCGTCTCCCTCGTCCCCGGTCCGGACGGCACCATCACACCTCGGCACACGCTCGATTCGTCGCCCGCAGGAAATGTGCTAGCCGGTCACACCGATCGGGTGTGGGCCATCAACAGCGTCCCTGTCGGGACACGCACCCTGGCGGTCACGACATCCCGCGACCGCACTGTACGGGTCTGGGATCTCGCCACCGGCGAACAGGAGGGTGAGCCCCTCACCGGGCATACCGGCCAGGTGTGGGACGTCGCCACCACCGTGATGGATGGACATGGCATCGCAATCACCGCAGGCGAGGACCACACGGTGCGCACCTGGGACATCACCGCTGCCCGAGAGACCGGCGCCCGGCTGCGTGCCGGACACACCAAATCCGTCCTGGCGGTCGCCACAGTGGTCGTTGACGGTGCCCCGGTGGTCGTCACCGCAGGCGCCGACCAGACCGTGCGCACCTGGGACCTCACCACCGGCTCGCGAACCTCCGACGTTTTGAGCGTAGAGGTGTCCGCCATGACGACGGCAATGGTGGGCGGGCACCCGGTCGTCGTCACCGCCACTCCCGACGCCACCCTGCACATGGTGGAACTCGGCACCGGCCGAACCGTCCACCGTCCATTCCCCAGCGGCCACGGCAGAGTCCTGGCCATCGCCACAGCGACCCTGGACGGCCTGCCCGTCGCCCTCACCGCAGGCAGCGATCGCGTCGTGGGTGTCTGGGACCTCAGCACAGGGCAGCCCTTGGTCGCGCCCCTCACCGGCCACTCCAGCCGCACCACCGCCGTCGCCACCGCGGTTCTCAACGGACGGCCCGTGGCGGTGACGGGCAGCTGGGACAAGACGGTGCGACTGTGGGACCTCGCCACGGGCCGACAGCTCGGCGAACCCCTGACCGGGCACACCGACTGGGTGACCGCCGTGGCCACCGCCACCCTGAGCGGAACTCCCATCGCGATCAGCAAGAGCCGGGACCGGACGATACGCCTGTGGAACCTGTCCACGGGGGAACAGATCCGCGACGCCGAGGTCGACGAGTCAGGCTCCGGCAGCACGCTGGGGGTCTCAGCGATGGCCGACGGACGGCTCGTCGCGGCCTTCGGCGATGACCACACTGTGCGGTTCCGCGATCTCACCGCAGGGTGCCCAGCCGGTACCGACCACCTGCTCCCCTTCCCCGTGCACTCACTCGCGGCGGCACCGGGCGGGCGCTTCGCGGTCGGGTTCGGTTGCGAGGTCGGGGTGCTGTCGAGGGCATCCTGACAAGGCGGGATCCTCGCCAGGATAGCGATGGTCTTCACCGAGCAGCAGGCACCGCTCCCACACGGTCGTCGGCAGGACGGGCCCAGGAGACGAGGGAGCGGAACTGACCGTCGTCATCGCCCTGCATCGAATAGTGCGTTTGCGGCCACCGTCACCGAGTGGATTCCAATTCGTCCCGCATGCGTTGGACGACGCTCATGGGGCTGTCCTGTCCGGGGCAGATTTCACCTTGGTTCTCTGGTCAGAGCAGACCCGGCGGCCCTCCCGCGACAGGGCCGGAGTGCGGGAGCGATCGGTATCTGTGGGCAACGGCATGTGGCGTGTCCAGGACGCCGGGAGCAGTGGTGCGGATCCGTCGGAGCAGCCGCTCTCACCCGCCGAATGAATGCAGAGCAGTCAGAGCCGTTTTTCTGGTGAAGAGGCAGTGTTCCGACCTTGCACTATTCAGTGCGGCGGGCGCGCTTGGCTCTAGGCTGCGACGATGGAACGCGCAACCGACATACCCGAGAGCTTCGCCGATGCTGCGGGGCCGGCCCGGGTGAACGACTACGACCGTTTCGCCGGGGCGTACGCGGCGGAGAACGAGAACAACCTCGTGAACGCGTACTACGAACGGCCCGCGATGTTAGCCCTCGCCGGAGACGTGGCTGGCCGCCGAGTTCTGGACGCCGGCTGTGGCTCAGGTCCACTGACGGCTGCACTGCGTGACCGCGGCGCGGTCGCCGCTGGGGTCGACGCCAGTGCCGGGATGCTCGCACTGGCCAGGCAGAGGCTCGGTGATGACGTAGCCCTGCACGTGGCTGACCTGGGGGAGCGCCTGCCGTTCAAGGATGGCGCGTTCGACGACGTGGTCGCGTCGCTGGTCCTGCACTACTTGGAGAACTGGGGGCCGACGCTGGGTGAGTTCCGGCGGGTGCTCAGGCCCGGCGGCCGACTGATCGTGTCCGTGGACCATCCGGTCACGGCGTACACGTTCCGGGACCCTCGGCCCGACTACTTCGCGACCACGAGCTACACCTTCGACTGGATGCTCGGCGGGCAGTCCACCCCGATGCGACTGTGGCGAAAGCCGTTGCACGCAATGACCGACGCTTTCACCACCGCGGGCTTTGGTCTGTCCGTCATCAGCGAGCCGCAGCCTGACCCAGCCGCCCGGGCACTGTTCCCCGACGGCTTCGACGACCTTTCGACCAAGCCCTGCTTCCTGTTCTTTGTTGTCGAGGCGCTGCCCTCAGTCACTGGCCCGGAGTAGCGAGTTGAGGCTGCTGGAGACGTCGAGGTCGCCCGGGTGAGATGACATCAAGCGGCTCAAGCAACCTTGCCTGCGCCCGGCCGACCGCGACCACACGGGACCGCACGACCTCACCGCGCTTGAGGCAGTGATGGACGGGCGAGTTCATCGTCGCCACCGGCACGTCGTAAGGGCCCGGGCGCCGGACCGCGCCCCGCTGCACCGCACGCCACTTGCTTGCGCACGGCGCAGCAGCGCGCGCGAGTACGGAAGCCACGCTCGGGATGCCGGCCTGTGCGGGGGTGGCCATGGAGAAGCCTGAGAGGGGCGCGGCCACCAGGACGGCCGCCAGCATCAATCGTCGGATCATGACTGCCCACGGCACCTGCCCGGCACGGGGGTACGGATGCAGAGCGACTGTCACCCGGCGATGTACCGCGCCGGTGTCAGCAAGCGCCTGGTCCACGCTCTCCGCGGGTCAGCGCGGCGCACGTAAAAGGCCGGCGATCCGGCTCATCAGTCCTTCGAATGCCTCCTGCCGGTGGGGCAGGCACTACGCCGGCGTCCGAGGCCGCCGCGTGATCATTGGTTGTCCACAACACTCCATGATCAACGGTGGCCTCGGACGCCATCGAAGCCAGTAGTCGGGCCCCTCGACTCGGTAGCGAACGTCGACGCCGGCAATGAACCGCAGCTCACACACGAGCCGACGGGCGCCGTCCGGCGCCAAGCGGTGCGGCGCCAACAGCAGCTCCAGCTCGTCATAGCGGGCGTCGATCCCGCCGTGGCCCGGATGGCTCTCCTGTCCGACCTCGCCCGCCTCACGGCGCTCATAGAACCTGGCGTAGATCGCCCACTGCTCGCGCTCCAGCTCCGCCACCGCCTCGCTTGCGGGCCAGACCTGGTACTCATCGACTTCATGGCTGTGGTCGTAGACCTGCATCTCGAAGTAGTGAGGCTTCCCGTCGATGTCAGCAAGGCCGGCCCACGGTCCGTCGTACCACTCCAACTCGGCGTACACACGCTCGAAGCCGTCCGCGATCAACTGCTCTTCGCCCCAG
The DNA here is from genome assembly GCF_042889045.1 of Streptomyces sp. NPDC002701. Taxonomy (NCBI): domain Bacteria; kingdom Bacillati; phylum Actinomycetota; class Actinomycetes; order Kitasatosporales; family Streptomycetaceae; genus Streptomyces; species Streptomyces sp. NPDC002701. Next base: position 11,948 of record NZ_JBIAQL010000030.1, on the reverse strand, counting down.
ATCTCCGCCACGCAGGCAGGCTACCGGCGAGCAGCCTCCGTATCCATGATCACGATCTACGGCTGGAGTGGTCGGCCGTGCGGGGACCCATCTCTCAGTAGGTCCTACTTATCCGGGGCCGCTGAAGAGTGTGACGTCGGTGGGGGAGAGGTCGGGGCGGGCGCGGTGCCAGCTGGCGGGATGGCGCCAGCGGCCGGAGGCGTCGCGGGCGACATCGACTGCGACTTCTACGACCAGTTCGGGTCGGACCAGGGTGAGATTCAGGGTCTCGCGGGTGCCCCACCCTGCGGAGAACGACCAGCCCGACCACGGATGCTGTGCGGGGTCTGCGGGGGTGAGGAGTTCGGCGGTGGTGCGGGGGAGGGTGGTGGTGCGACCGGTGTACTGCAGACGTCCGGTGGTGTCGTATCTGCCGAGCAGGAGCGTGCGCGGCGCCGTGAGCGGGCCGCCGACCGCGCCGACGATGGCCTCGGTCGTCTCCCGCACCTTGTACTTGAGCCAGCCTCTGGCCGAAGCCCGGTACACGCCGTCCAGTCTCTTGAAGACCACGCCCTCCCGCGCCCGTTACTGACGTTGTCGCTGTGATGTCGTCAAGGTGAGGCCGGTTTCGGCGAGGCATCCGTTGATGAGGTTGCTGCGGTACTGGATCTGGCGGAGGCCGTGTCGGAGCGTGCTGATGAGGTGGTCGGGGTCGGTGAAGGCGGTGTTGACCTGGCTGCTGCGCCGCAGCAGGGACCAGATGCCCTCGACCGGGTTGAGGTCCGGTGCGTAGGCCGGGAGGAAGTAGCAGGTGATCCAGTCGTGGGTGTTGATGAACTCCCGCAGTCGGCGGTCCCTGTGGACGTTTAGGTTGTCCCACACGAGCACGATGGGTGCGCCGAGTTGCTGGTGTGCGGCGATGAGCAGGTCGCGGTAGTCGGTCCAGGTGAAGCTGCGTCTGCCGCCGCGTTTGTGATCGGGATGCCGCTTGGGCCGGTAGATCAGCCGTGAGCGTTCGCCGTGTTTGTAGCAGGCCAGAGCGGCGATGGAGAAGCGGCGCTGGGAGCGTCCCCGGACCCGGATGACGGGTGTGCGTCCGCGCCGGGCCCAGGTCCGTGCGGTGGGCGGCGTCATCGAGAAGCCGGCTTCGTCTTCGAAGCACAGCCAGGCGTCGAGCGCCGCCATGGACCTTCCACCTGCGGCCAGGTCTCCTTCACCCAGCCCGCCACGGCCTCCTCGTCGCGCTCGATGGCTCGGCGGGCCGGGACCTGGTGGCTGAAGCCGTGCCGGTGCAGCATCCGCGCGATCGCGAGCGTCATGCTCTTGTGGAACCGGCGCCCGATCAGCGTCTTGATCCGCGTCAGCGTCCACGTCTGGTCCGGCCAGCCATGCGCGACCGGCCCTTTCGCCAGCTCCTGCTCGAGCACGGTGAACAGGGCCTCACTCAGCTTGGGCCGTGAGACGGGCCCGGCAGACCGCAGCCCCTCAGTGCCGGCGTCGTGCCAGGCCCGGCGCCATCGCTGCACCGAGCGCACACTCACCCGTAAGTCCTTGGCGACCTCCGCGTTGGAGGCACCCGCAGCGAATCGCTGCGCGGCCTCCAGCCGGATCCGCTCGCGAAACACCTGCCGTTCAGGCGTCAGCCCACCACCCTGCGGATATCTCACACAACAGGCATACCGCGACAATCACACATCGTCAGCCCTCAACGACACCACGCCGCAAAGGTCAGTAAACCAGTGGCGTCCCCGTCGACGAACCTCATAGTTTGTGCACTCGTGACTGACGCTCCGAAGATGCGCCCGAATCCACACGACCTCGGCCGGGTGTTCAACGAGGTGCCGGAGCTCTACGACCGGGTCCGGCCGGGATACCCCGACGAGCTGTTCGCGGACCTTGTCGCCGTTACCGGCGTGGCCGACAGGTCGTCGGTGCTGGAGGTGGGCTGCGGAACCGGTCAGGCGACGCGCTCGCTGGCAGCACTCGGATGCTCAGTGACCGCCATCGAGCCGGGCGCAGACATGGCCGCACTTGCTCGCCAACGGATGGCCTCCTTCCGTAACGTCGCAGTCGAGACGTCGACGTTCGAGGAGTGGGACGACCGCGGTCGACGCTTCGATGCTCTCGTGGCTGCGTCGTCGTGGCACTGGGTCGACCCGTCGATCGGCTGGCAGCAGACGCACGACGTGCTCCATCCCGGAGGCTGGATGGCGCTGCTCGGCCACGTCGTTGTCCGCCGGCCGGGAGAGCCGGAGGTGTACGCCGAGACCGCCGATCTCCACGAGCAGTTCTGCCCCGGGAACCCCGACTGGGGTCATCCTCCCCTGGGGGAAGACGTGCGCACCACCGACGAGGGCTGGGGCCTGGTCGAAGACGCCGGAGGACTGTTCGGCTCAACGATCGTGCGCTGGTACCCGACCGTTCAGTGGTTCAACGGAGACGGCTTTGCCGATCACCTTCGCTCGTTGTCGCTGTACCGGAGGCTCGACCGCGACGTCCGTGAGCCCCTGCTCGACGCCGTCGCCGAGCGCATCCGCACGCGGATGGGCGACCGAGCATCACGCCGATACCTGAGCGTCCTCCGTGTCGGACAGCGCGCCCAGTGAGCCCAGTGGTGAAGGACCTGCCGATTCAGCAGCAACGGACCCACCGCACTTTCACGCCTGCCTGCCGGAAACGCCGTGGGTTCCCAGTGAAAGCACCTCAGTCACACTGAACCCTCGGCCGACGTGCCGGTAAGAATGCTGTCACCAGCCGCAAACGACGAGGGTCACATCCGGCGACGTGCGGCGGGGTTACATCCGGCGACGTGCCGGGCGACCGAATCGACGCCGGGGCGGGCGTACCGCTCCAGGGAGCGGACGGAAGCGTGGCGGGAGCGGGCCAGCAGCATCGGGGGCCAGGTGCCGTCCCCGGCGTCGTGCGTCAGGGCACTGTGCCGTAGCCGGTGGAGCGTCCACCCGTCCAGGTCCTCGACGTCCTCGGGTGAGGCGAGCGGGCTGGCCAGCAGCCGCGTGTTCTCCTCGAAGATCTCCTCAGCCCGGCGGTAGGAAAGGCGGGCCCGGCCGGTCTCCGGGCACACGTCCAACGTCGGCGTCCCGGCCAGGGCCCTGCGGTCGGTGAGGAACAGTGGGCCGCGGGTACGGCGGCCGATGAGGCGAGGCAGGAGTCGGGCGGTGCCGGACTGCCAGTGAATCCACTCGGTCGCCCCGCCCTTGGCGGTGATCTTCCCGCGTTTGTCCTGCGGGTACAGGTCTTCCACGTTCAGGCACAGCACTTCGTCGGCCCGTGCGGCGGACTCGTAGAGCATCTTCCATTGCGTCTTCTCCCGCAGGGCGACGTCCAGGCGCCACAGCACGGTGATCTGTTTCTCTGTCAGGGCCTTGGTGCGGTCGGGCGGTGCCGGCCGCTGCTCGATGCTGATCGTCGGATCGGCTCCGATCCAGCCCTGGCGCTGCCACCAGCCGATCGCCTCGCGCGCGATGGACAGCTCCCGGTTGACGGCGTCGGCGTCCTTTTCGTCCGCCCTTGCCGCCGCCAGTTCGGCCAGGACCTCGGGCAGCGCCGGGTCGTCGACCGCGGCGACGGGGAAGACGGGCGGCTTCGCGCTTGCTGCCGGTCGCTTCTTCCGGACTCTGACGGTGAGCGTCACCCGGCCGGAGCCCGCACCTGACCGGCGGTCATGGCTTCCCGTTCGTGCGCCGTCGTGTGCTAACCGACTCCGGGCATGCACAGGCGGTAGGGCTCACGGGAGTAGTTGGTGTCGCCGACCTCGATCCAGCCGGAGATGTAGGCGCAGTGGCTGTTGGCGCCGGAGACGTAGATGACCCCCGCGTACTCGGTGAAGGTGCCCGTGTCGTACCAGAAGGTCGACCAGCCCTCGCGCTGAAGGCGGACGTGCATGCTGTGCGATCCGGGCATGCGGTCGAGGGTCCGTGCGCAGAAGGTGCCGGAGCCGGCGCTGTCGTAGTAGACCTCCTGCTCCGCATCCCCGATCCACAAGGGCTGCCGGTAGACCAGGCGGCCCTTGCAGGCGGCCGTGAAGGGGCCCGCGTAGCCGGCCGGGGCACGCTCCGGCTCCGTCGCCGATGCGGTGCCTGCGCCGCCGATGACGGTGCTCGCCACCAGACCGCAGATCGCGGCGGCGGACCAAAGGCGCTTCTTCGTCCTGTCGAGCCTTCTCACCGGAACGTCTCCTCTTCCCCCATGCGGGCGGACCACGGCTACGGACGGAGGCTAGAAGGCCCCCGCGCGGACGTCAACTGTGGTGAAGGCAAAGCGGCGATTGATTAACTTCAGTTGATGAGGCTAGTGTGAGCGGGACGGGGGTGCCGGGGGGGGGGGGGGCGCCCCCCAAAACCCCCCCCCCCCCCCCCCCCCCGGGGTAACAACCGGAGGGGGGGGCGGGGGGGGGGCCCGCCCCCCAAAAAAAA
>NZ_JBIAQL010000030.1:0-7526 GCF_042889045.1 Streptomyces sp. NPDC002701 | reverse complement strand
TTTTTTTTTTTTCTTTTTTTTTGGGGGGGGGGGGGGGGGGGGGGGGGGGGGGGGGGGGGGGGGCGGGCGGGCCCCCCCCCCCCCCCCCCCACCACCGGCTTCGGTGATCACACGGTTCGGGTGGGACGAGGGCGATGCCGGACACACATCTGCGGGAACTCGGCCCGGAAGACCCTGACACGGTCGGCGGCTACCGGCTGGCCGGCGTCCTGGGCGCCGGGGGCATGGGCAAGGTCTACCTGGCCCACACCCCGGGGGCCGCCCGGTGGCCGTCAAGGTGATCCGGCCGGAGTTCGGCGAGGACGCCGAGTTCCGCAGCCGGTTCGAGCGGGAGGTCCGGTCCGCCCAGCGTGTGGACGGCCTCTGCACGGCGCCCGTGATCGACTTCGACATCCGGGGCGCTCAGCCCTGGCTCGCCACCGCGTACGTTCCGGGTCCCTCCCTCGGGCAGGTGGTGGCGGAGCACGGCGCCCTCCCGCTGCGCAGCGTCCTCCTGCTCACCGTCGGCATCGCCGAAGCCCTGACCGTCATCCACGCCGCCGGCATTGTGCACCGCGACCTCAAACCCGCCAACGTGCTCCTCGCCGCCGACGGACCTCGTGTCATCGACTTCGGGATCGCGCACGCCGCGGACGCCTCGGCTCTGACCCGTACGGGCGTCAGCGTGGGCACGCCCGCGTTCATGGCGCCCGAGCAGGCGTCCGGCCGGCCCGTGACCGCCGCCACCGACGTCTTCGCGCTCGGTCAGGTCGCCGCCTACGCCTCGACCGGTTCGCCCGCCTACGGTGAGGGCGCCACGCACGCGATCCTCTACCGCATCGTGCACGAGGACCCCGACCTCGACGCCGTACCGGACGTGCTGCGTCCCCTGCTGACGGCCTGCCTCGCACGCGATCCCGCCGCCCGGCCCGCGCCGGCGGAGGTGATGGCCCTTTGCCACGCCCTGGCCGCGGAACCGCTTCGGCAGACCGAGGACTGGCTGCCCCGGCCGGTCACCCGCGTCATCGCGGCCCGCCGGCACGCGCACGGTCCGGCCGCCCTCGCGGACGGGGACCCGCCCGCGTACTCGCCCACCCATGTGTCCCCGCCCCCGCCCCCTCGGCCCGGCACGGTAGCCGCCCAGGGCCGGTCCGGCACGGGCCCGGAGGACGCCGAGACCCGCAGCGCGCCGCCGCAGACAGGTGCCGCGTCCGCCCCCGGTCATCACCCCCCGCCTGCTCCCGGCCCCGCCCCGCACCTCGCACCGCCCCACCACTCCCGGCAGCCCATGCCTCTCATGCCTCCCGTGCCGGGCGGCAGACGCACCGGTGCGGTCGTCGCCCTGGCCGTCGCCGCCGTCCTGGCCATCGGGGTCGGTTACGCGTTGCTGCCCGACGGCTCCTCCGGCGACCACCGGTCAGGCTCCCAGGGGAGCCCGACCAACGGCGCGGCCTCCGGCGGCGAACCGCGAAGCGACCCCGAACCGTCGGCCTACCGGGCGGTTTCCATCCCGGCGAACCACTACGTCATGCTCGCCGACGACCCGCCCCGCCCACTCGACGCGGAGTCCGACGAAGCCGACCTCGCCTTCGAACCCCGTACCCTCAACGTGACCGAGCGCGACCAGATCCGTACGCGCAACGGGCAGTTGGTGCTCCTGGCCGGCGCGCAGAAGGGCTCCCTGGGCGTCTGCCGGGCCCAGACCCGCTACACACGGGAGATCGACCTCGACCAGGTCACCGAAGGGGCGCAGATCTGCGTGCTCAGCGACGCCGGGCACATCGCCGTCGCCACCTACCGGGGCCGCTCCGCACCGAGCGAGCCCAGCGCGTACATCGACTTCGACCTCACCGTCTGGCGCAACGCCGAGGAGCCCCGCGAAGGCCGGTAGGGAGAGCACCGAAGGCGTCGGCGACCTTGCAGAGATACTCCGTGTCACTGCTCAGGTCCTGCCCTCCGGCCGTCTCGGCTCCGTCGAACCGGGGTGGCCCTCCGGCCGCTCTCGCGCGCAGGGCGAGCGAAATCCCCAGAGCCTCACGTCCGTACTCGTCCGCCTGGGCGGGGACTTCCGCCAGGTCGGGCCGGTACGGCCGGATCGCCAGCAGACCGTCCCGGATCTCGATGACCCGCCGGTACAGGCGCAGCGGGGTCGGGAAGCCGACCACGGCCGTGAAGCGTCCGGGAGGTTCGAGCGCGATCGAGGGTTCGGCCTCGAACAGGGCGGTCCACAGCGGTGTGAGGCGGCGGTATCTCCGGTACAGCCGGAGCCATTTGACCAGTGCGGGGACCGCGACCCCGCAGAGCACCAGTACGTGGGCGGTCGTCGGCAGCGCCTTGCTCAGCAGGAACGTCCGCCCGAGAGGAAAGTCGAACGGCACCCTGGCCGTCATCGCCACCGTGGTGCGCACGGCCATGTAGCCCACCGCCGCACAGCAGCCGGCGACGATCAGACGGAGCCCGAGGCGCAGGGCCCGGTCCGCGGCCGCGTCCAGTTCCCTCAGACAGAGCAGGGCGACGAGGACGAGTTCGGGGACGAGGGCCACCGCGTAGGCGACGCAGTACTCCATGACCCAGGGTGACTGCGGGCGCAGGTCCGGAGTGAGCGCGAACAGCAACGCCATGAGGCTTCCGGAGGCGGCTGCCCAGACCAGACTCACCCGGGCCGCTCGCGCACGTCCGCGCAGCCGCAGGAGGGTGTCGGATCCCGCCGAGGCCGCGACGAGCATCGCGAGATGGCCCGCCAGCCTCTCGACGCCCCCCAGGCCCACCACCTGCATGAGATGGACGACGGCGGGCGTGAGGAGCGTCTGCGACACGGCAAGGCCGAGGACACACAGCCGCACGGACCGCCGCCCCGGCGTGGGGCCGGGCCGCAGCCACAGCAGCGCTCCCCAGGCGAGCAGCGTCGGCCCGTAGCGACGTAACACCTCAGCCGTCACGGGCCCCGCCCTCGAGTGCGGTCCTCAGCCGGCTGTCGGCGGACGGGTCACGTTCCGCGGGCCGCACCCGCTGGCCCAGCAGCGAGCCGAGGTACTCCGCCTCCCGCTCCTCCACGCTGGAGTAGCCGGTACGGCCAAGGACCCGGCGGATCAGGGACGGGTCGAGGCGCGGCAGCAGGAACTGCGCCTGTTCCGCCGCGTCGAGGGTGGGCGGGAAGTGGTCGCAGAGCACGTGCCCGATCTCGTGCAGCACGATGTGGTCCTGATGGGGTGCACTCGTGTGCTTCTCGAAGGCGATGATGTCGGCGCTGTCGGTCGCGATCCACAGTCCGCAGACGTCGTGCAGGTCGGGTATCGCCATCAGGTGCAGCGGACGGCCACGGGACCTGCTGAGCGCGGCGCACAGCGCCCCCAGATCGAAGGCGGCGGGCAGACCGAGTTCGCGCAGCACGACGGCACACCGCTGACGCAGCGCGCGCCGGCGGATCTGCATCAGTTCTCTTCCTCGGCGGACGGGCCGGGCAGGCCTTCGAGTTCGCGGACGTGGTCGACCATGTCCTTGATCGCGTCGAGACTCCGCTCCGACAACCCGCGGGCCCGCAAGGCGATCTGCCGCACCGACGCGTCCCGTAGCGCCGCGAGCAGGGCGAGCTCCGCATCGATGCGCTCGGCCTCCGCGTCGTCGAAGAAGTAGGCGGGCGGAATGTCGAAGAAGTCCGCCAGGGCTTCCAGATGGCGCTTCGTCGGGTTGTCACGCAGTCCCTTGCGCAACTGCCAGAGATAGGTGGCCGAGATCGTGGCTCCGCCCCGCTCCTTGATGGCGGCGGCCACCTCTTCGAAGGTGTACTCGTCCCCGTCCGGCGACCGCCTGACCGTGCTGAAGAGACGATCCACCTTCGCCGCCAGCGAGCCCCTCACGTCTCCGTCCGCCATACCGTCATCCTACCGTTGACACCCGCTGCAGAGTCGGCCTCCGAGCGGGCCGAAACCCTCGGCGGCCCCCCGAAGCAGGTGCCGACCCGTCTCCGCGGTGCACGGCCTAAGGTGTGTCCGGCGGATCACGCTGGGATCGGAACGGTGAAGCAGGTCGTCTTACTACGATCGTGGGATGTTTGAGTACCACGGGTGGATCACGGTCAGAGAGACGGCAGCGGATGAGGACGATGAGCCCCGGCTGCAGCAGATCGTCGATGGGCTTCGCCTTCGCATTGCCCGGATGGACAGCCCGTACTTGCTCGATCTCAGGTGGATGAACGGCGAGCCGTTCATCCATCTCGGCGGTTCTTCCAATCACCGCTCTTCGCCTGACGTTGAGGAGTTGTTCGAGCATGTGGCGGTGGTCGCCCCTGGTTCCTACGGGCTCCTCCACGTTCGCGATGACGAGGAACCGGGTCACGAGAACGAGGTGCGCGTGCTGAGGCTCGTCCGAGGGATGGTCACTCAGCACACGGAGGCACTGCTGTCCCCGTGCATCCCGACGGTGGAAAATCCCTTCCCAGGCTGAGGCGTCGGCGGCGCATCACGCTCGGAGCCAGAGCCGGATTACGGCTACCGTGATGGTGCCGTGGAAGACGTAAGCCCGTTTGTCGAAGCGGGTTGCGACGGCGCGGAAGCTCTTTAGGCGGTTAATCGACCGCTCGACCTCGTTGCGGCGCTTGTACTGCTCCTTGTCGAAGCCGACTGGGCGGCCGCCTTTGCCACCTCGGCGCCGACGATTGGCTCTCTGGTCTCTCGGCTCGGCAATGGTGTGCTTGATGCCGCGCCTGCGCAGGTAACGGCGGTTGCTGCGGGACGAATACGCCTTGTCCGCGCTGAGCCGGTCCGGCGTGGTGCGCGGCCGTCCCTCCCCGGTGCGGGGCACGCGGATGCGTTCGAGGACCGGGATCATCTGCGGTGCGTCGCCCCACTGGCCGGGGGTGACCAGCAGGGCGAGGGGTCTGCAGCCGCCGTCGCTCGCGAGGTGGATCTTGCTTGTCAGCCCGCCCCGGGACCTTCCGAGCCCTTCGTCGGGGCGGTGCCGCCGGGGCGTCGAACTTTTTTCGGTGTACGGGGAGCCTTTTTGCGGGCGCCGGCAGCGTGCTGGTGAGCACGACAGGACGTCGAGTCGACGCCCACCATGCTCCAGTCGATCCGGCCCGTCGCGTCGGCGTCAGTCTGGACGGCCTGGAGGATCAGCTCCCAGGTCCCGTCGGCAGACTAGCGCCGATGCCGTTCATAGACCGTGTTCCACCTGCCGAAACGCTCCGGAAGGTCCCGCCACGGGATCCCCGTCCGCTCCCGGAACAGAACCCCGTTGATCACCTTCCGGTGACCGGCCCACCGCCCACCACGCCGCCCGCTCACCGGTAGGTGCGGCTTCAGACGGTGCCACTCCTCATTCGTCAGATCACCACGGCCCACGACCAACCACACGACTATGAACACCAGAACACTCATGATCCACCGGACACGCCCTAGGTAGGTACGGGGTCGTCAACAGAGTCGTCGCCATACGCGCTCGCCGCAGTGAGGCGCTGGACGAATGAGCGGAAGTCACCGGCCAAGACGACCTCCCTGTCGAGGTCGGTCTCGAACCATGTGACTGAGGGTTCGCCATCCTGCCCGCAGACGCGGTAATCGAGCCCAATCCAGCAGTGCCCATCGCCGGAGAGCAGCACGAGTGGCGCTGGCATACCCCACTCGTCGATCAAGTACGGGGTGTCGAGCAACGAGGTCATCCCGGCGCGCCGCCCGATGCCCATCAGGTGGTCGAAGGGAATGTGGTCGTTGCTCCACGAGGTCGGCTGGCTGGTGGGGAACGCATCGTGATCAGTAGCCACAATGCCGCCGTTCTGGACCCGCAAGAGGTCAAGCAGGGCCGCGGGCAGCCTCACACCGAGCACACGCTCGGCTTCTCGCACCATCTCGTCCGTAAGGGGCGGCTGGACACCGTAATCACCATCACCCCGGAACGTCGCCATGACCTCATCGAATCGCCCCATGACACGCAGCCTACGGCGCAGCTGCACCGACCTCAGCAGCAAGATCATTTCTTAGTCCGGAAAAGCTCCGCGACGGTGGCCGACGCGCTCGCCGCCGTCCTGTCCGGCGACACCGAGACCGCCGCCGCGTACCGGGTCGCCGACCTGGCCGTCGACGTCCACCACCGCGACATCGCCAAGGACGTCGTGCACCGCTGAACACCCACCCCGTCCCGCACTACCAGGAGGAGAGCCCGGTGACCACCGAGCCCGAGCACACCGACCCCGTCCCCGACCTCACCATCCCGCTGTCCACCGCCGACGCCAAGGCGCTGGGCGACGACGTCGGGCAGCTCGCCATGCGGTTCGGTGCCGTCCTGCACGGCCTCGCGCAGCTGCGCGCCGGCGGGGCGAGCACCGAGGACCTCGCGACCACCGTGCTGATGTCCAACGGGCTGATCAACCGGCTGGAGGGCATCCGGGACGCAGCCGTGCGTCAGCACGTCGCGCAGGGCGGCTCGTACGGTGCGCTGGCGACTTCCGTGAGCGTCACCCGGGCTACCGCGCAGTCCCGCCGCGACACCCTGCTGAAGAAGGAGCCGAGCGAGATGGAGCAGTGGGCCACCCACGGCGACTGACCGCCGCGCAAGAGGCAGGCGGCCGGTAGCAGCACGGCTCCGCTGCTCGTGCAGCACCCGGCCTGCTGCACGAGCAGCACCCGTGTGCCGCCCGGCCGCCAGCCTCGCCGTGCATCACCCGCCGACCGCCGTGCAGCAGACACAGCAGCGCCCCGGACCGTCGTGGTCCGAGGCGCTGCTGCACGTGCTGCTCAGGCTTCGACGTACGCCACGATCGTGATGGTTATCTGCGGTCCTGATCTGGCCCTTGGTGTGCTGACCGAACTAACCGATGGGTTATTGCAGGTCAGTCCTGCGGGCGGCGGGCCAGCAAGTGTGTGTCCAGGAAGCCGCGCTCGGACGCTGGGTCGTGGAGCAATCGGGCCACGGTGACGAGTCCGGCCTCGGCCAGCAACCCGGCAAACTGCTGCGCCGGCCAGCTGTAGGCGGGCGCCACCTTGTGATCGAAACGGACCGGCTCCGGCCCCTCGGTGCCGAAGAAGGACACCAGGAGCAGGCCCCCTGGTGCCAGGACACGCACCTGTTCAGCGAGTAGCGCGGGAAGTTCTTCAGGCGGGGTATGGATCATCGAGTAGTGGGCCAGCACTCCACCGAGCGCGCCGTCCTTAACTGGCAGGGCTTCCATTCGCGCTTCGTCGAACCGCAGCGCCGGCTGGGCCCGCCGAGCGTGGTCGACCATGGCCGGGGAGAGGTCGATACCGAAGGCGTCCAGCCCCAAGTCGTGCAGCATGGCCGTCAGATGGCCGGGCCCGCACCCGACATCGGCCACCCGCACGTTCCCTGTGTCACGCACGAGCTCGGCGAAGGTGGCGATCATGTTCCGGGCGAACGGCCGCGTCTCCAACCGACTGGTGAACATCGACGCATAGAGCTCGACGACCCCGTCGTAGGCCGCCCTGGTCTCATCCTGGTGTTCTACTGATCTATTCGGGGTGTTGTCGGAGGGGCTGACGGGTGGTGATCCCTGCGGTAGGCCGGTGGTATGAGGTATGCGCAGGGCGGTGGACTGA
>NZ_JBIAQL010000029.1:0-60990 GCF_042889045.1 Streptomyces sp. NPDC002701 | reverse complement strand
CGCGACCTGATCGTGCGCGCCCACATCCAGCTCAAGGCCCCCATCGTCCTCATCTGGGACAATCTCAACACCCACCGAGCCGCGGGGATGCGTCAATACGCGGACCGGCACGAGTGGCTCACCATTGTTCAGCTGCCCTCCTACGCCCCGGATCTGAACCCGGTGGAAGGCGTGTGGTCACTGCTCCGGCGCGGCCCGCTGGCCAACATCGCCTTCGCCGACGACGACCACCTCGAACGCACCCTTCGCCGCGGCCTGCGATACATCCAACGCCGCCCACACCTGATCGATGGCTGCCTCACCGGCACCGGACTACAACTGACCCGCCCTCCGACAACACCCCGAGTAGATCAGTAACCAGCATGGTCGCCCACCTCGGGTCGGTGCGAGCCTTCGTCGTGCGGCTGGTCCGCTGAAACCCGCGCACACCAGCCCCTTGACCTGCAATCCTTCACGACGCACACGACTCATTTACTCGACGCTGTCGTCAATCTTGAAGTTGTAATTGACCTGTTTGCCGTTGACCCCGGTGGCAGTGACAGTGACACCGAGGGTGTCGCTGCCGGCAATGAGCTGGCAGCGGATCGTGGCGCTGACCCGGGCAGGGAGGTGCTCAGGACAAGTGACCCTGTCGGGACGCTTGCCGGTGTCCGCAGCGAGCTTGTCGGAGATCGTCAGCGCAACTCGGGCCTTGTGGACGGCCCCGCCCTCGTTGACGCCCGTATTCTCGGGCTCTGCGGGGTCGTCGCCGACCGGCTTCTCCTCGGCCGTCGGCTTCTCCTCGGCCGGGTCCTCCTCAACAACGGCTGCGTCCTCGCTGGCCGCCGCCTCCTTCTTCTTCTCTGCGTCGCCAATGCTGAAGGAGCATCCGGTGGCGAGAAGCACCGCCAGTGCGCCCATCGCCGTCGCGGCCGTAATCCTCTTGTTACGCCCCGTATGCTGCATTCTGTCCCTCATTTTTGAGTGCAGATCGGCTCCACCGATTCTGCGTATAGGCAGTTTGAGACTGTTAAATGATCAGCAGCTTCTGCTCCGCCGAGCGGCCCCTGACAGCCCCACGCAAACATTCAGAGCAGCAGAGAGAGAGACTGCTGCCGCGGGTGCGATGGGATCAGCAAGACACCGAACGCGGAATCGCAGTCAGCTGCACTTCAAGGACAGCAGGGCTCTCCGAATCGACGGTCTGATCTTGTTGTTCAACAGAAAGGTCTGGCTCTCAGATGCGGGCGCTGCGGCAGCGGACGGCGCATGTTCCCTCCACGTCCTTCTCCACTAGATCTCCTAAATTTTCCTGAGAGGGAGGCGGCAGGATCGCTCGCCTCGAATCTGATGCGCGCCCGTCACGGCCGGTGTCAGCCCTGCACGAAGGGCACAGTAGCCCGGCCCGGTCGCTGAGTGTGCCGGTCGTTTGCCCCACAAGGAACGCCTGCCGCGCACCACACCTCGTCTCCCGCGGCCCGGCCTATGACGCCCTGCCCTGTCCTGCGGCCGACGCCGGGCGTGGTCAGGCTCCCGCCACCGCGCTACCCGCCCACCTCCGTCGGCTCAGACGGCCGGCAGCGCGTACAGCCGTTTGGCGTGCATCGCGGCCAGCCGCTTGCCCGTCGCGATCACGTACCACTTCTGGTTCTCACCGGTGTTGTCGTTGTACGTCCAGCGCAGCTTTCCGGTCGCTGCGTCGAAGGCGTGCACGCCGCCGTTCTTGTCGTGCTCGGTCGCGCCGTACAATGCGCCGCCCACTTTGGCGAACTGCCACGCCTCCGCAGCCGAGCCCACCAGGTCCTTGTTGTGCCAGATCTGCTTGCCCGTTCCGGGATTCACCGCCCACATGCCGTACGCGCTGTCGGAGGCGTAGAGCACCCCGTCCACGACCTGCGGATCGTTGAACCAGGTGAACTTCTCATTCGCCAGCGACCAGCATTCCGTACCCGCGGCCAGCGCGAACGCCCGCAGTCGCTGCCCGTCCGGCACGATCAACAGGTTCTCGTGCAGGGCGAAGCGGTAGTAGTTGGACCTCCCGATCTTCTTCATCCAGAGCTGCCGGCCCGTCGTCGTGTCGCGAACGGTCACGTTCTTCCGGAAGTCGGTGTACGCGAGGCGCCCGCCGACGACCGCGGCGGTGATGCCGAACTCCTCGGCCCCCTTGTCGCGCTGTTCACGCCAGGCGATCTTGCCAGAGGTGGCGTCGATCGCGGCGATCACGTTGGTCGGCGACGAGAGGTCCTCCTCCAGGATCCCGGCGAGGACGTAGACGTGTCGGTCGTCGGCCGCAACGGGGCACGGCTGCTCGTACCCCTTGCCCAGGCGGCTGCGCCAGGTCTCCTTGCCCGTGGCCGGATCGAGGCTCACCACGTCGCCGTCGTACTCGGCGCTAGCGACATAGAGTGTCCCGCCACCGGTGATCAACTTGGCGCCGGGAATGGTGACGCCAGGCCGTGCCCACTTCTCCTTGCCGCTGACGGCGTCACGCCCCACCAGCGGGTCACCCGACACCACGACCGTGTCCCCGATGACCGCGAGCGCGTGGATCCCGGCCAGGTCGTCGTTGGCTGTCTTCTGCTGCCACAGCGGCTTGGGCGCGGTGCCCGGGAGCGGGGTGCTGAAGGTGCCACCGCCCTTGTTGGTGTCACCGCCCTTGCGTGCACCGTTGGTAACGCCCGGTCAGACCCGGTATCTGCTCGGCAAAACGTCACCTTTGCGCAAGCGGCGTTCTCGCAGTACAGACGGCGCACGCTCAGGTCAATCAACACGGCGCGGTCCCCCAGTGACGTATCGCCGAGCCGTCTGACGTATCGGCTGTGACACCACCCGCTCGGCGTCCCGCAGCCCGTACACGGCGCGGGAACAAGCGACCGCGTACGCGCACGGACAACCTCCACAGGTCCGAAGGCATCGACCGAGAAGACCGACACGCTCGCCAAGTGCGGCAACAGGTAAGGAACTTCAACAGAGCACGCTCGAAGGCTACCCGTTATGCGAGCCGGCCGACCACGGCGCCAAGATGATCCCCGCCTATGAAAATCTTTGCCAGAGCCACGTAACTTCCCCCTGCGTGGTCGCTGACCGCGGATTGGTTGCTCGATCGTCGTGGTGTCGGGTGGCCGGATCCCGGAGATGGCGGCGATGCTGTCGTGGCTGGAGGAGATCGAGCTGACTGCGCTGCGCACCGTCCGCGCAGAAGTACGCGAGCGCGTGTGGAGGCTGGCCGGGCAAGCGGCGCCGGACGCGGACGGACAGGTGACCGTGGACCTTGACGGTGTCCTCGTGATTGCACACTCCGAGTTGACTATCCTGGTCTCTATGCGGCATGGGGGGTACCAAGGGCGGGATAGAGCCGCTGAGTTGATAGACGGGCCCAGGTCCAGCGAGCGCCTGTTGAATCTGGCCCTCGAGCGGTTCGGGGTGTGGCTCCGGTCCATTGTGGTCTGCCTGTGTGGTGCGCTGGGCATAGTCTCGGCGGCCGGGGCGGACATGCCCCTGGCGTTGTCTCTGCTGGTGCCCGCTTTCCTCGCCTGTGGCGTGCGCCTTTACTCGCTGCGCCGCCCACGCCTGTTCCCGTTGGCCCTGCTGTGGACGTCGGACGCGGCCGTGGTGGTGTTGACGGGGCTGTCTCAGCCGGTGCTCGGCGGCGAGGCCGCGAATGTGATGGTGGAAGCGATGGTCGGCATCAGCGTCGTCGCCTTCCAGTACGAGTGGGCGACGCGCCTGGTGGCCGGGGCTGCCCTGGCCGCGTTGGGGGCCGCCATCTCCGTGCTGGGTGACGTCCTCGCCTCACCCGGGAACAGCCCCGACGTGGTACCCCTGGTGCGCATGCTGATCCAGGTGGTCCTGTCGAGGGCCGCCTATCTCATCGTTCGGGCGTTGGCCAGGGCCGCTGACCAGTCGGCCGCGGTAAGGGCGGCGGCGCGCCGGGAGGCGGAAGTCGCCGCCGCACGCAGGGCGACCGAGCGCGAGTACCTGGCGACCCTGCACGACACGGCGAGCGCGACGCTGCTGATGGTCTCCCAGGGCGACGGCCGGGACTGGACGTGGCTGCCTCCACGTGCCAGACAGGATCTGGAGGCCATGTCAGCCGTGCCCGGATTCGAGACGGGGAGCGTCGACCTCGCGGCGCTTCTCGGCTGTGTGCCCGAGAGTGAGGGACAGGCCAGGGTGCAGCTCAAGACGTACATCGATGGCCCGCTCACGATTCCGTCCGGCCCCGGGCTCGCGATATTCAACGGGGTCCGGGAGGCCGTCACCAACGTGGCACGCCATGCCGGGGTACGGGAAGCGGAGCTCAGGGCATGGACAGAGGGGGACGGCGTCGTCGTCGAACTGTCCGACGCGGGACGTGGTTTCGATCCGGAGTCCGTCCCCGCGCGGCGCCGGGGCATCGCCGGTTCCGTCATCGGCAGGATGCACGCGGTCGGGGGCTCCGCCACGGTCACCTCGCAGCCGGGCACCGGGACCTGCGTGCAATGGCGCTGGGACGGCCGGGCCCTGGCGTCACAGGCAGGGGACGGAGCGCAGACGACCGGCGTACCGCGCCCGCCCCGCGCCCAGGTACAGCACACGTCCGACATCCGCTTCATCCGCGGACGGCTCCTTTACGGGACCCAATTGGCCGTGCTGCTGATCAGCCTGGTGTGGCAGTTCACCATCTCGCTGCGCCGACTCGTGGTTCACCAGGACGTGTACCGCCCCGCGTGGGCACAGACAGCCGCCTTCGTCTGCCTCGCCGCCGTCGCGGTGATCGGGGGCGCCTATCTGCTGCGTGGCAGGCAGATTCCGCCGAGGGTGCGCGGGTGGAGCCTGGGCTCGGTGCTGGCCGTTTCGGCGGTCTGCGCGTTCACGCTCCCGCCGGAGCAGTCGACAGGTGCGCCGGACTGGGCGTTCGGAGTGGTCGGCTGGCATGCGCTGTTCCTGCTGGCAGACCTGCGGGTCAGGGTGTACGCGGCGTTCCTCGGGGCGCATGTGGGGCTCAACGCGACCTCTGTGTTCCTGTCCGGGACGCCAACTGTCGCCGGGTGGGCCACCATGGGGATCTCCACGATAGCCAGCTGCGGCTTCCAGCTCTCCGTCGGTGTACTGATGACGCGCCTGCTCCACGGTACGGCGCCGGCCGCGGGAGCCGAGGCCGCACGGGAGGAAGAATTGCGTACCCGGGAACGCATCCACGAGGACATGCAGCGTGATCACAAGGAGCGCTACCGCGCGCTGACGGCGACGACCGTGCCGCTGCTCGTGGGCCTCGGCCATGGTGTGCTGAGCCCGCACGACGAGGAGGTCAGGCTGCGGTGCGGCGTAGAAGCCGCCCGTATGCGCCGCCTGTTCGCGGAGAGCGATGCCGTCTTGGACCCGCTGCTGAACGAGTTGCGGGCGTGCGTCGAGGTGGCCGAGCACCACGGGGTGACGGTGAGCCTGGCCGTACGAGGCCGGCCGGGTGAGGTGCCCGTGGAAGTACGCAGGAAGTTGGTCGACCCGGTGGCGGTGACCCTGGGCCGTACCCGCTCGACCGCGCGGGTAACTGTCGTGTGGACACCCCGCGCGGTGCGCGTGAGCGTGGTCAGCGAGGACTACGCCGACGGCCATGGCACAGGAGGCACGGAAGAGACCGCTCAGGCACACGGCCGTGCCACGGACGCGAAGGTGACTCTGGCGCGAACGGCGCGCGGCGGAAGTGTGTGGGTGGAGGCCGGCTGGAGAAGACCGGCGACTTCCGGAGTTGACCTGGCATGAGCATAAACATGGGCGCGAGCATGAAAGACAACGCATCGGTCAGCGTGGTCGTCGTCGACGACCATCCCGCCATCCTCTCCGGCGTGGAGGCGTGGTACGCCGCATCACGGCGACCCATCACCGTGGTCGCGGCCGGCGACTCCGTAGGGGAAGCGTGGACCGAGCCGGGGAGCACGGCCGATGTCGTCGTCCTGGATCTGCAACTGGGCGAGGGCGGCCCCGCCTTCGGCAGCCTTCGAAAACTCGTCGACGCCGGGCGGCAGGTGGTCGTCTACTCGATGCGGGACGACGAGAAGACAGCGCTCAACTGCCTGGACCTGGGAGCCGCGACCTATCTGACCAAGAGCGAGGGCCGGGACCACTTGGTCGAGGCGACGCTGGCGGCAGCGGACGAGCGGCCCTACATGGCGCCCGCGCTGGCCGGCGCGCTGGGCACGAACACCCGCGCCGACCGCCCCCAGCTCTCCCTGCGCGAGGAGAACGTGCTCATCGAGTGGTTCCAGTCGGAGTCGAAGGAGTTGGTCGCGCAGCGACTCGACATCTCCGTACGGACGGTCAACTCGTATCTGGACCGGGTGCGCATCAAATACGCGAACGTCGGCCGCCCCGCGCGGACCAAGGCAAGCCTGGTGGCCCGCGCCATCCAGGACGGGCTGGTCGACGTGAACGACCTCTGACCGCGGGCAGGGCAACGGACGCGTCAAAGGTTCCAGCCCTGCTGCGCTTCGTCGCCGACTTGGAGGGAGTGAAGGCCGCGGGGCGGCTCCGCGAGCGCGTTGTTCATGGGGCAGACCCAGCCCGGACGAAGGCCGCGAGACGATCCAGCCCTTCCGCCATTTCGGCCGGTTCGAGGTGGCTGAAGGACAGCCTCAGCCGGCGGCGTGGAAGGCTGTCCGCGTAAAAGTGGTGGAGCGGGGTCCACAGCACCCCGTACTGGGACGCGCTGATGTCGAGCATGTCGTCGTCAGCGTCGAACGGCACGTCCAGCAAGAGGAAGAAACCGCCCGCAGGGGAGTTCCATGACACCTCGGGTGCGCCTTGGAAGTGCGCGGCCAGACCATCGCGCATGAGTTGGAGGTTCCTCTGGTAGACGCAGATCTCCCGCGCGTTCGCTGCGCGCAGGCTGTAACCGTGTTCCAGCAACTTGCCGCCAATGACGGCCTGGGCGATGGGGGAAGTATTGACCGTCACCATCGACTTCAGGGCGGCCAGTCCGTCAGCGAGCAACCGGGGTGGTCCGCCCGGAACCCGCACCGGTTGGCCGGCGACGGCGTAGCCGACCCGGGCGCCGGGGATGCCGGTCTTGGCGAACGAGCCGAGCAGCACGACCTGTTCGAACCGGTCCATCGCCTTCAGGGTGGGAGGGCCGGGCTCTCCCGAGCCGAAGAAACCGTAGGGATTGTCCTCCAGGATGAGGAGGTCCTGTTCCTCGGCAATCCGCAGGACCCGCTCCCGAGTGGTCCGGCTCATGCTCACTCCGCTGGGGTTGGCGAAGTCCGGGACCAGGTAAAGAGCGCGGGGACGCAATCCGCGCGCCTTCGCCCGGGTCGTCACAGCTCTCAGGTCGTCCAGGTCGATGCCCTCCGGGGAGTCCCGGACGGTCAGGAGGTCCATGTCGGCGAGCTGCGCGGCCCCATGGACACCGACATAGGTGGGCGCCACAGCCAGCACCACGTCTTCCGGGCCGGCGCGCAGGGCGGTCAGGGTGAGCTGCAACGCCTCCTGGCAGCCCACTGTCACCACGATCGACTCCGGGTCGGCCTCAATGCCCTCGTCGATCCGCAGGTGCTCGGCGATCAGGTCGTGGATGATGCCCTTGGTCCGGCCGTACTGCAGGATCACCGACCGTACCGCCGCCTCGTCGCCGCCGAGCCGACAGAGCAGGTGGCGCCGGAAGGTCTCCATGTAACGGTGGATGGCGTCCAGGTCGAAGAACCCCGCGTATGGACGGCCGGACGCGAAGGATATGGCGTCCGGGTAACGCTGTGCCACCTCACTGAGCAGCGTCATCGACGTGCTCACGGACGTACTCAACAGGGGATGGAGGTCACGCTGGTCCAACGCGACGGTCTTGGTCAGCACGTGGTCCTCGCTTCCAGGAGGCACAGCGGCTGCTTGACGAAGTCCGCAACGCGCCGCAGGAAGGATGCACCGCGCTCGCCGTCGCACAGCCGGTGGTCGAAGGTGAGGGAGAGCTGGACGGTGGTGCGCACACAGAGCTCGCCGTCCACCACCCATGGCCGGTCGGCCAGTCGGCCGACGCCGAGCATCGCTCCCTCCGGATAGTTGAGCAACGGAGTGGCGCCATCCACGCCCAGGACTCCGTAGTTGTTGAGGGTGAAGGTGCCGCCGCCCATGTCGACTGGGCTCAGCCGTCCTTCCCGGGCCAGCCCGATGAGCCGGTCCAGTTCGTCGGCCAAGCGCCGGAGGGAGAGTCGGTCCGCCTCCGGTACCACCGGCGTCCTCAAGCCGAGCGGTGACTGCACGGCGAGGGAGAGGTACACGGCCCGCGACCGGACGATCTCGTCCCTGGCCCTGTCCACCCGCGCATTGAGCTCGGGATGCTCCGCGAGGGCTGTGAGGCAGCTGTGGGTCAGCAGGGCCGTGACACCGATACCCGGCCCCAGCGTGGCGGCCGCCCGGACCAGTTCGGTCGCGTCAACGGTCAGCCAGCACGTAGTGCACGGAAGTTCCCGGTGGCTGAGCTCGAACTTCCGGGCTGCCGCGAGCTGTCCGCCCCGCAGGGGCACGCGGTGTACGCGGTCCTCCCGTGGGTCCCGGACGTCGCGCGTCGTCTGATCGGTGCGGCCCTGGTCGTCGGCGGCGGTTCCTTCGATCGCCTGCCGCACATCATTGCGGGTGATGAGTCCACCGGGGCCGGTACCCGGGAGCGTACGCAGGTCCAGCCCGTGTTCCCGGGCCAGCCGCCGGACGACGGGTGAGACGACCGCACACGGCCTGTCCTGCACAGTGGACGCGCCAGGTTTTACGGGGACGGTGGGCGGGCCGGTCGGCCCATAACCGATCAGGGCCGCAGCCGGCGCCTCGGCGTGCTGCCTGCCCCCAGCCGTGTCCTGTTCCTCAGCTTCGTCAGCGCTCCCCGCGCTCGAAGGCCGGCCCGGCACCGCGTTCTCCCCGAGGTCCAGCAGGATCAGCGGGGCCCCGACCGGCAGCACCGTGCCCGCGAGTGCCGGCAGAGCCGCCACCCTGCCGGCCCGGGGGCTGGGGATCTCCACCCGGGTCTTGGCCGTCTCCACTTCGACGACAGGCTGGTCGACCGTGACCTGGTCGCCCTCCCGCACCAGCCATGCGACGATCTCCGCCTCGGTCAGGCCCTCTCCGAGGTCCGGCAGGGTGAACTCAAACGTGGTCATCCGTCAGTCCTCCAAGAACTGAAGCCGCCGCAGTGCCGCCAGGACGCGGTCGGGTGTGGGCAGGTGATGACGTTCGAGCAGTGGCGGTGGGCAGGGCACGTCCAAGCCGGTGACGCGCAGCACCGGTGCCTCCAGGTGATGGAAGCAGCGCTCAGTGACCCGAGCCGCGATCTCCGCGCCCATGCCGCCGAAACCGCCGGCGTCGTGGACCACCACCGCACGGCCGGTGCGCCGTACTGCCGCGCAGACGGTCACGTCGTCGAACGGCACCAGGGAGCGGATGTCCAGCACGCCGACGTCCAGCCCCAGCACTTCCGCCGCCCCGGCGGCCTCCAGGCAGACGCCGAGAGCCGGGCCGTAGGTCAACAGGACCGCGTCATGGCCGGTGCGGCGCTCCACCGCCGTGCCGATCGGCGGGGTCGTCTCGGGAGCATCGGGGTACCAGGTGTCCCGCGACCAGTACCCGTGCTTGGGTTCGAGGAAGACGACCGGGTCGTCGGAGGCAATGGCCTCCCGCAGCAGTCCGTAGGCGTCGGCCACGGTGGCGGGGGCGACGACATGCAAGCCGGGAGTGTGGGCGTAGTACGCCTCGGACGAGTCGGAATGATGCTCGACAGCGCCGATGCGCCCTCCGTAGGGCACCCGGATGGTGATCGGGAGGGGCAGTGTGCCGCGAGTGCGGTTGCGCATCTTGGCCACATGACTCACCAACTGCTCGAACGCGGGATAGGCGAAGGCGTCGAACTGCATCTCGACGACGGGGCGCAGGCCGTACATCGCCATGCCCACTGCCATGCCCAAAATGCCGGACTCGGCCAGCGGGGTGTCCCGGCACCGCTGTTCCCCGAACTCCTCCGTCAGGCCGTCGGTGACCCGGAACACTCCGCCCAGGGCGCCCACGTCCTCGCCCAGCACATGGACGGACGGGTCCTCGAGCATGGCGTCCCGCAACGCGGAGTTGAGGGCGGTGACCATGGTCGCCGTCCCGGTCGTGGCCGTCACAGCTCGCCTCCGGTCCGGGCGGCGGACGTCAGCTCGTCGCCGAGCAGCACGCGCTGCTCGGCCAGTTGGGGCGTGGGACGGGCGTAGACGTGGGTGAACAGTTCCAGCGGATCGATGTCGGGGTCTTGGGCCGACGCCTCCCGAAGCCGGTCGGCCATCCGCTCGGCGACGGCGGACGCCGCCTGCCGGTCGGCGGGCCGCATCAGCCCGGACTCGGTGAGATGACGTTCCATCAGCAGCAGCGGGTCGCGCTGCCGCCAGTGGGCCACTTCCTCTCGGGAGCGGTAGCGGCCGTCGTCGTCGGCATTGGTGTGCGGGTCCAGGCGGTAAGTGAGCGCCTCGATCACGGTCGGGCCGTCGCCCGCCCGGGCGCGGTCCAGGGCGGAGCCGACCTCCTGGTACACGGCCGGCGCGTCGTTGCCGTCGACCTGCACACCCGGCACGCCGTACCCGATGCCCTTGGCGGCGAGAGAAGGCGCGACGCACTGCTTGTGGAGCGGTACGGAGATGGCGTAGCCGTTGTTCTGGATCAGAAAGACGACCGGGGCCCGCAGGACCGCGGCGAAGTTGACCGCCTCATGGAAGTCGCCCTCGCTGGTGCCTCCGTCGCCGAGCAGGACCAGGGCCGCGGTGTCGTCGCCGGCCAGGGTGGCCGCGTGCGCCAGGCCAACGGCGTGCGGGCAATGGGTGGCGAGGGGGGTGCACAGCGGCGCCACCCGGTGGCGGCGGCTGTCGAAGCCGTGGTGCCAGTCGCCGCGGAAGAGGGCCAGCACCTCGACGGGGTCGACGCCCCGGGAGACCACGGCCGCGGCATCCCGGTAGGTGGGGAAGAGCCAGTCGGCCGGAGCGAGGGCCGCGGTGGCGGCTACCTGGCATGCCTCCTGGCCGGTCGAAGACGGGTACACGGCCAGGCGGCCCTGCCGGGTCAGGGTGGTCGCCTGTTCGTTGAAGCGCCGGGCAAGCACCATCTGCCGGTACAGCGCGTGGGCCGTGTCGGAACTCACCTCGTCGGCCAGGGGTGTGCCCAGGACACGGACGGGCTCCGTACCGGGCGGCGGCGTGACGGCGGTGAGGACGTGGCCGTCAGAAAGAGAAACGGTCATGACGACCCTTCGGGTAGGTGCAGGTTCGGAAACGGATCGGGAGGCGGGTCCGCGTCACCACTGCGGGCCGATCGACTGTCTCCTCGTTTGTTTCTTGAGCTCATGCGTAAGCAGGGTGCCGGTGTGCTGGAGCCACGGCGGGCGGAGCATGTCGTGGTGGTGGCAGTCGAGCCGTCGGTTGTGCACCCGGCCGGTGACGGCGGCGGTCCATGCGTCCGCGGGCCCATCGGCAGCGGACCGATCGCAAGCGGCCTCGACGAACACCAGATCGCCGTCGAACCGGCCGGGCCGGTGGGCACGCAGCAGGCGGTCGTTGTCCCGGACCACCTCCAGCAGGTGCTGCGAGGCGGGTGCTCCGGGCTGCTCCGCCTCCAGTGGGCGGAGTCCGTCGAACGCGACGCGACGGGCCAGTTCGTCGTCCAGGGGCGGCAAACCGGGCCCGTAATGGGAGTCAAGCAGGACGAGCAGGCCCACGTGCGCGCCGCGTCGCTGGAACTCGACAGCGGCTGCCTGCGCCAACACCCCGCCGAACGACCAGCCGAGGAGGTGGAACGGGCCGTCCTGCTGCACGGCCAGGATCTCCTCCACGTGACGTCGGGCGAGTTCGGTGACGCTCCGCGGCCGGGGCAGGTCAGGCCGAGCCAGCGCGGTGGACTGGTGACCGTAGACGGGGTGCCCGGACGGGACGAAGGGCAGGAGCCCGGAATAACACCAGGCGCGCCCGCTGCCCGGTGCGAAGCAGTGCAGCGGCGGGCGGGAGCCCTGCGTGCGCAGGGGCAGCAGCGGGTCCAACGCGGCCAGGTCCGCCGAGGCGCTGCCGTCGAGGCGGGCGAGGATGCCGGCGACGGTAGGCGCCTGGATCAGGTCCCGCAGGGAGAGTTTCACGCTCAGTGCGGTCCGCAGCCTTCCCAGAAGTTCGGTGGCTTTGAGGGAGTGGCCGCCCAGGTCGAAGAAGTTCTGGTCGGAGCCGACCCGGCGGATGCCCAGCACATCGGCGAACAGGCCGCGGATCATCTCCTCGCGGGAGGTGCCGGGCGCCGTGCCGCCGACGCCTTCGGCGCCTGACGGTTCCTGCCCGGCGGGTGCGGGCAGGGCGCCTCGGTCAAGCTTGCCGTTGGGGGTGAGCGGCAGCTCGCCGAGAGTCACCCAGGCGGCGGGCACCATATAGTCCGGCAACGTTCGGGCCGTGTACGCGCGCAGTTCCCCTGGCGTCGGCTCTTTCCCGGGGGCCGGCACCAGGTAGGCCACGATCTTCCGGTCTCCGGGCTCGTCCTCCCGTACCACCGCGACGTTGCGTGCGATGTCCGGATGGGTACCGAGCACGGCCTCGATCTCGCCGAGTTCCACCCGGAATCCTCGGACCTTCACCTGGGAGTCGACACGCCCGACGAAGTCCAGCGCCCCGTCCGGGCGCCGGCGGGCCAGGTCCCCGGTGCGGTACATCCTGCTGCCGGGCGGGCCGAACGGGTCAGCCACGAAGCGGCTCGCCGACAGGGCGGGCCGGTGCAGGTAGCCCCGTGCCACGCCGTCACCGGCGATGTACAGCTCACCGGTGACACCGACCGGCTGCGGGCGCAGCGAGGGGCTGAGTACATGGACCCGTACCCCGTCGACCGGGGTGCCGATGGGGGCGTCGCCCGTGTCGTCCAGCGGCTCGCTCTGGGTGGCGGTACAGGTAGCCTCGCTGGGGCCGTAAACGTTGTGCAGGCGGCGTCCCCGGGACCAGCGGTCGAGGACCTCGGGTGCGGCGCGGTCGCCGGCGACCAGGAGGGTACGCAGTTCGGGAGCCGGCCGCTCCGGCAGGGTGGACAGTACGGCGGCGGGCAGGGCGGCGTGGGTGACGCCCCGGGCGCGGATGAACTCCAGCAGTTCCTCGCCGGCCCGCTGTTCGGGTTCGGGGACCACCAGTGTCGCCCCGGTGAGCAGGGTGAGACAGATCTCGGCGATCGATCCGTCGAAGCTGAGGGAACAGAACTGCAGGACCCGTGCTCCCGGTCCAGCCGCATGCGCGTTCGCAAGGCCGGCTAGGCCGTGGTGGGGGACGGCGACGCCCTTGGGCCGGCCAGTGGACCCCGAGGTGTAGATCACGTAGGCGGTGTTGTGCGGGCGCAGCGGGCGGATCCGGGTGGTGTCGTCCGGGTTGCCGGGTTCGTTGTCGTGATCGCCGCCGGTGAATGGCTGCTGCACATCGAGGAAGAGCTGGGGACGGGCGTCGGCCAACATGCCCGCGACCCGCGCGGCGGGGTAGCCGGTGTCGACGGGCAGATAGGCGGCGCCCGCCTTGGCAATGCCCAGCAGCGCGACCAGGGCATCGGCACCGGCGGGCAACCGGACGGCGACGATGTCCTCAGGGCCGATGCCCCGCCGGATCAGGTCGTGCGCAAGGCGGTTGGCACGGGTGTTGAGCTCCGCGTAGGTGAGGACGGCGGAGGTGCTCACCACGGCGGTAGCGTCCGGGGTACGCCGAACCTGTGCCTCGAAGAGGTCAGGCAGGGGGGCGGCGGTCAGGTCGGGCCTGCCCCGGCCGGCCCTGGGTTCATCCGGTTCGCCCCATCCCACCAATCCGCTCGGTTCGTCGAGGACCAGGTCCTCGGGGCGACTGTCGGGGTCAGCGGCCATGGCTTCGAGGAGCTGGGCCAGCCCGCCGGTGAGCAGTTCGGCGACGTGGCGGTCGAAAAGGTCGGCGGCGAGGACGAGGTCGCCGGTGATCCCGGCGGGGCGACCGAGGTCGTCGGTCTGTTCGGCGAGGACCACGGTCAGGTCGAACCGCGCCGTCTCGAACGGCACGCGGAGCGCGGTGCCCCGTACGCCGGCGGCGTGGAACTGGTCGCCGGCGGCGTCCTGCAGCACCAGCATGCACTGGAACAGCGGGGTGCGGGCGCCGATACGGGACGGGCGCACCGCCTCGACCACCAGGTCGAAGGGCAGGTCCTGCCGTGCGTAGTCCGCGATGTCGGCGGCCCGTACCCGGGAGACGAGATCCCGGTAGGTGGGGCGGCCCGAGGTGTCGGTGCGCAGAACCAGGGTATTGACGAAAAATCCCACGACGTCGTGCAGGGCGTCGTCGGATCGGCCGGCGACGGGTGTGCCGACGGGGATGTCCTCACCTGCTCCCAGCCGGGTGAGCAGCGCGGCCAGGGCCGTCTGGAACAGCATGAACGGGGTGGCCCGTTGCGCGGTGGCCAGAGCGGCCAGCCTGCGGTGAACAGTGGCCGGCAGGGTGAACCGCGCCGATTCGGGCTGATGACTGGGGATCGGAGGGCGGCGCCGGGTGAGGGGCAGGGGCAGTTCCTCGGGCAGCCCGGCCAGCCGTTCGACCCAGTAGGCCCGCTGGTGACCGGCCAGGCTGCCGGGGTCGCCGGGCTCGCCCAGAAGTTCCCGCTGCCAGAGGGTGTAGTCGGTGTAGCGGACCGGCAGTTCCTCCCAGCCGGGGGCGGTGCGGTCGGAGCGTGCCGTGTACGCGGTGGCCAGGTCTTTCAGCAGCGGGCCTGCCGACCAGCCGTCGTAGGCAATGTGGTGCAGGCCCAGGAGCAGGACGTGCTCCCGGGTCCCGAGCACATATAGGGTGGCGCGCAGCGGGATGTCGTGGGCGAGAGCGAAGGGACGGTCGGACGCGTTGGCCAATTCCTTGTCCAGGTTCTCAGGAGAGCACTCCATGACATTCAGGAGTGGCGGGAGGTCGGCGACCGCCACGATCTGCTGAAACGGCTTGCCATCGGCAGATCTCGGGAACACCGTGCGCAGGGCCTCATGACGGCCCGCCACGTCCTGGAGGGCGGCTGCCAGCGCCTCCCGGTCCAGTCGGCCCTCAAGACGCAGGGCGAGCGGCACGTTGTAGACAGAGCTGGGGCCGTCGAGTTCGGCGAGCAGCCAGAGCCGACGCTGGGCGTAGGACAGGGGTATCACGCGATCTCCTGCGGTCTGGGGATGCGGCGCAGCGCGGGACGCGCCCGCCCGGCAGGGCCGGCGGCGGACAGGACAGCGTCCACACCCGCCACGGTCGGGTGCTGAAAGAACTCGTCGATCGCCAGCTCGGTGTCGAGTTCCCGGCGGAGCCGGGCGAGAAGCCGGGTGACCAGCAGTGAGTGCCCGCCCAGATCGAAGAAGTCATCGTCCATACCGACCTCGGGCAACCCCAGCACCTCGGCGAACAGCGCGCACAGCCGGTGCTGCCGCGCCGTGCCGGCGGTTCGGGCGGCGCCGGTGGCGACAGCTGCGACGGGGGCGGGCAGGGCGGCGTGGTCGAGCTTTCCGTTGACGGTCCGCGGCAGGGCGGGCAGGGGCACCACCGCGGCGGGCACCATGTAGTCCGGCAGTGTGGCGGCGACGTGCCGGCGCAGCTCGACGGGGTCGGGGGCGGGGACGCCGGCGGGGCCGGTGGCATAGGCGACCAGGCAGCGGTCGCCCCGCTGGTCCTCGCGTACCAGCACAGCTGCCTGCGAGACCAGCGGGTGGCTCTGCAGGGCCGCCTCGATCTCTCCGATCTCGATCCGGAAGCCGCGGATCTTGACCTGTTGGTCGCTGCGGCCCAGGTAGCGGATGCGTCCGTCGTGATTGCGGCGCACCACGTCGCCGGTGCCGTACATGCGGCTGCCGGGCGGCCCGAACGGGCAGGCGACGAACCGGGCCGCGGTCAGCCCGGAACGCCGGAAGTAGCCGCGGGCCAGACCGGCGCCCGTGACATACAGCTCGCCGGGGACTCCGTCGGGCACCGGGCGCAGCCGTTCGTCCAGGACGGACAGCCCCAGATGGGGCAGGGCGTGTCCGATGACGCTGCCGGTCCTGGAGCGGGGCGCGTCGGGACCGAGTTCCTGCAGGGTGACATGGACCGTGGTCTCGGTGATGCCGTACATGTTGACCAGCCGCGCCCGCTTGTGGGCGGGCCGTGCGTACCAGGAGGCAAGCCTGGCGGGTTCCAGTGCCTCTCCGCCCAAGATGACCTGGCGCAGGTCCAGGACGTCGAAGAGTTCGGGTGACGTGTCCAGAGCTCCCAGGAGTTCATAGAACGCCGTGGGGGTCTGGTTCAGGACTGTGACACCTTCCCGCACCAGCAGGTCCAGGAAGGCCCCGGGGTCGCGGCTGGTTCCGTAGGGGACGACCACCAGGCGGCCGCCGTGGAGCAGTGCGCCCCACAGCTCCCACACCGAGAAGTCGAAGGCGTAGGAGTGGAACAGGGTCCAGACGTCCTCAGCTCCGAAGTGGTATGCCTTCTCGGAGGCGGCGAACAGGCGGAGCACGTTCGCGTGAGTCACCATCACGCCCTTGGGGCGGCCGGTGGTCCCCGAGGTGTAGATCACATAGGCGGCCTCGTCGGGGTGGGCGTGCGCACGGGTCGGGGCGCCGACCGCAGTGTGCGGTGTCTCGTCCGGTGCCACGCGGGGGATTGTCGTGCCCGCATCCGCGCAGTGGCTGATCAGGAGCACGGGGGCGGCGTCCGCCAGCATTCGGGCGATCCGGTCGGCGGGGTGGTCCGGGTCCAGCGGGAGGTAGGCGGAGCCCGTCTTGAGGACGGCCAGGACGGAGACGACCAGGTCCAAAGAGCGCGGCAGCGAGATCGCCACGATCGTGCCCGGGCCCGCACCGCGTTCCAGGAGACGGTGGGCCAATCGGCCGGCCCGGGCATCGAGTTCGGCGTAACTCAGCGTGGTGTCCTGGAACGTTACGGCCGGCGCGTCGGGTGTCCGGGCCGCCTGGTCCTCGAAGACGGCGGTGAGGGTGGTGCCGGTGTCCCCCAGTACGGGCTCGTGCGCCGCTGCCGCAGTGAGCAGGCCGGTCCGCTCATCGGCGCCAAGCAGGTCGGGTTCGTCGATCGGCTGGTCCGGGTCGTCGGCCATCGCGGCCAGCAGGAGCAACAGACGGTCGGCCAGGGAGCGCGCGGTCTTCGGCAGGTACAGATCAGTGCTGTACTCCAGTTCGCCCGCGAGGCATGCCGGTTCGCCGTCGGCGTCGTGCCGTTGGGTGACGGTGAACAGCAGGTCGAACTTGGCGCCGGTGGCGGGTGCGGCGGCGTGGTCCAAACGTGCCCCCGGCACCGGGTCTGCGCCGAAGGACTCGGTGGGGTCGGTGGTGTGGTACGCCAGCATCACCTGGAACAGGGGGTGCCGGCCCGCCGACCGGTCTGGGTTGTGGCGCTCCACCAGGTACTCGAAGGGCACGTCCTGGTGGGCGTAGGCGTCGAGGCTGGTGTGGCGCACCCGGCCCAGCAGGTCGCGGAACGACGGCGATCCACTGGTGTCGGTGCGCAGCACGAGGGTGTTGACGAAGAATCCCACCAGGTCCTCGACGGCGTCGTCGCCGCGTCCCGCCGCGGGGGTGCCCAGCGGGATGTCGGTGCCGGCGCCCATCCTGGTCAGCAGGGCGGCCAGGGCGGTCTGGACGACCATGAAGCCGGTGGCGTGGCACTGCCGGGCCAGGTCGGTGAGCCGACGGTGCAGCTGGGGTTCCACCTCGAACAGCTCCCGGCCGCTGCCGCCGGTGCCCCGGGCGGGCCGGGACAGGTCGGTGGGCAGTTCCAGTTCCTGCGGCAGCGCCACCAATTTTTTGTCCCACTCAGTGAGTTGACGCGACATCAGGCTTCCGGGATCGTCCGCGTCGCCGAGGGCATCGCGCTGCCAGAGGGTGTAGTCCGCGTACTGCACCGGGAGCGGAGACCACGCCGGGGCCCGGCCCGAGCACCGGGCGCGATATGCCTCCAGAAGGTCGCGGCAGAGCGGCCCGGTCGACCAGCCGTCGCAGGCGATGTGGTGCAGGACGAGCCGGAGAACGGCGTCACCGCCGTTCGGCGCGAACAGCGCGGCCCGCAGCGGCAGGTCCACGGCGAGGTCGAATGACCTGCGGAAGACTTCCCTTTCGCGCTCCCTGAGTCGGGGTTCCTCCACTGTTGCCCGGTGCACCTCCAGCTCGGGGAGGATTCCGGCGGGCAGGACGTCCTGCCACAGTCCTTCTCCGTCCTGGGTGAAGACGGTGCGCAGGCTCTCGTGCCGGGTCACCAGGTCGCCGAGTGCCGCCTGCAGGGCTTCGGTCTGCACCGGCCCGGGCAGTTGCAGGGAGAGCAGGACGTGGTAGGTCGGGTCGGACACGCTGCGGGCGTCGTCGGCCTGCTGGATGAACCAGAGCCTGCTCTGCGCATACGACGCGGGCACCCGGTCCGGCCGGGGTGTGCGTGCGGTGAGCGACGGACGTGGCTCCCCACGGTCGCGCAGAATCCGGGCGAGTGCGGCCACGGTGGGTGCGGTGAAGAGGTCCTGGATCCGGAGTTCCACGCCCAGTGCGGTGCGGGCCCGCCCGGCCAGCCGCAGGGCCGTCAGCGAATGCCCGCCCAGGGCGAAGAAGTCGTCGTCCACGCCCGCCCTGTCCACCCCGAGAACTTCGGCGAACAGCCGGACCAGCACCTCCTCATGCGGGGTGCGGGGCGCGCGGCCACGGCCCGTGGCGGTCTGCCCAGGGTCCGGGAGCGCGTCCCGGTCGAGTTTGCCGTTACGGGTGACCGGCAGCCGGTCCAGGATGAGCACCTCGGCCGGCACCTGGTACTCGGGCAGGGAGGCGACCAGGTGGGTGCGGAGCCCGGCGGGTGAGGGGGCGGTGCCCTCGACCGGGACGGCGTAGGCGACCAGGCGGCGGCCGCCCTGCCGGTCGTCGCGCACCACCACGGCGGCACGGGCCACCTCGGAGTGGCCGACCAGCTGTGCCTCCACCTCCCCGGGCTCCACCCGGAAGCCGCGGATCTTGACCTGCTGGTCGCTGCGGCCGGCGAAGTGCAAGCATCCGTCGGCGGTCCAGCGGGCCAGGTCGCCGGTGCGGTACATCCGCTCGCCCGGTGCTCCGTAGGGGTCGGCGACGAACCGTTCGGCGGTGAGCGCGGGGCGGCCGAGGTAGCCGCGCGCGAGACCGGTTCCACAGACGTACAGTTCCCCGGTGACGCCCGGGGGCACCGGCCGCAGCGCGGAGTCCAGGACGCGGATACGGGCGTTGTCCATGGGCCGGCCGATCGGGATCACCTGAGGTGTGGAACCGGCGTCGGTCAGCGGCAGCTGAGTGGTGCACAGGGTGATCTCGGTGGGGCCGTACAGCGGGCGGACGGTGATGCCGGGGCAGGCACGCAGGACTCCAGTGACCGCGGCCGGGGAGACGACATCGCCTCCGGTGAGCACCTCCCGCATGCCGGCGAAGCACTCCGGTTCCTCCTCCGCGATCGCCCGGAAGAGCCCGGCGGTGAGGAGTCCGGCCGCCACGCCCTCCTCGGCCACCAGGCGGGCCACGGTCGGCGCGTCGAGCTCGCCGGGCGGCGCGACGACGATGGTGCCACCGGTGAGCAGGGGGGTCCACATCTCGTAGGTGGAGGGGTCGAAGGTGGCGGGCGAGTGCATCAGGACGACGGTGCTGTGCTCGCGCCAGGAGCTCTCCAGGGCGAGCTGGGCGACGTCGCGGTGGGTGATGGCCACGCCCTTGGGGATGCCGGTGGAACCCGAGGTGTACATGACGTAGGCAAGCTGGTCCGGGGGGATGCGGACGTCCGGGGCATGGGCGGGAGCCCGGCCCTGCTCAGGGGCGTCCAGGTCGATCACCGTCAGTCCGGCGGTGTGCCCGCCGGTCGCCAGGTCGTGGTTGCGGTGAACGGCGTCCACCAGCAGGAGGGTTGCTCCGGTGTCCTCGGCCTCTTGCACGTGGCGCCCCAAGGGGTCGCCGGGGTGCAGCGGTACATAGACCGCGCCTGCCTTGACGGCGGCGAGCTGGGCGACGACGCGGTGGGCCGAGCGTTCCAGCAGCATGAGCACCGGCGCCTCAGGGCCGGTTCCGGCAGCCAGCAGCCGGTGCGCGAGCCGGTTGGCGGCGGCGTCGAGTCCGGCATAGGTGAGCGAGCGGCCGTCGGCGCGGACCGCGACCCGGTCCGGGGCGCGCAGCACTTGGGCGCGGAACAGATCGGGGAGGGCGCCTTCGGGCAGAGGTCGCGCCGTGTCGTTCCACTCGGCGAGCAGCAGGTGCCGTTCATGGCTGGACAGCAGCTCGTGGTGGCCCATCGGCCGCTCCGGCCAGGCCGCCATGGACTGCAGGAGCCGGATCAGCCGGGCCGCGAGCGCTTCGGCGGCCCGACGGCTCAACAGCCCGGGCCAGTAGTCCAGCCGGAAGGCCAGGGGGTCTCCGGGGACCGCTACCAGGGTCAGCGGATAGTGCATGGCGTCCCGGCCGGTCAGAGCCGTCACTCGCAGGTGTGTGTCTCCCGGTTCGGTATCCGGTTCCGCGTCCGGGTAACTCTCGAACACGACCACCGAGTCGAAGAGGTCGCCGAGTCCGGCGAGGCGCTGCACGGCAGCCAGGCTCAGATGCTGGTGCTCAAGGAGAGCGGCCTGCTCCTCTTGGAGCCGCCGCAGACAGTCCGCCGCCGAGTCACCGTGCTGCAGCCGCACCCGGACCGGGACGGTGTTGATCAAGAGGCCGACCATGGAGTCGATACCCGGCAGCTCGGGCGGGCGGCCCGACACGGTGGTCCCGTAAACCACGTCGTCCAGGCCGGTGAGCCCACCGATGAGGTGGGCCCAGGCTGCCTGGATCACGGTGTTGAGGGTGACTCCGAGGGTCCGGGCGAGGCCCGCCACCGCGACGCTGCTCGGGTGCGAGAGGGAGAAGAAGTGCTGTTCGGGCAGGGCCTTCGCCGGCCCGGCGCCGTCACCGAAGACGGCAGGAATGCGGGTGGGTTCGGTAACGCCGTCGAGCGCGGCTGACCAGGCGGCCTCGGCGGCGCCCTGGTCCCGGGAGGCCAGCCAGGCCAGGAAGTCCTGGTAGGGGGCGGCCGGGGGCATGGCAGAGTCGTCGCCCTGGGTCGCGTAGAGGTGCCGCAGTTCCGCGAGCAATACCGACATCGACCAGCCGTCGACCAGAATGTGATGGACCGTCAGCACGATCCGGTGGCTGTCCCCACTCATCCGCAGCAGCGCGCACCGCAGCAGGGGCGGCCGGGACAGGTCGAACCGCCGGTCCCGGTCCTGTGCGAGATACCGGTCGAGGCCGGCCTCGCCGTCCTTGGCGAGGTCGTACTCGGCCAAGTCCACCATCACCTCCCGGTGAATCAGCTGGACGGGCTGGCTGACCTGGCGGTAGCGGAACGCGGCTCGCAGGCCGGCGTGGCGCCGTACCAGCGCATTCAGCGCCACGCCCAGGCGGGAGGCGTCCACCTCTCCCGCGACGGTCAGCACTGTCTGCACCAGGTAGACGTCCTGGGTGTCTTCGTCGTAATGGGAGTGGAACAGCAGTCCTTCCTGGAGCGGGGACAGCGGCAGGATGTCGGCCAGGTCCGATCGTCGGGGCATCATGCGTCTTCCTTGTCGCCGGATTGCAGCAGATCGATCTCGTCCTGGCTGAGCGAGAGCAGTGCGAGGTCGGACGGGGTAAAACCGCCGCCCCGGTGGGCGGACTCGGCGGCGACCCGGTCGGCCGCCCGATGCCAGGCGGACGCCAGGTCCTCGATCCGTCCGGGGGTGAACAGCTTCGCGGGCCACGACCAGATCACGGTGAGCTCCGGGCCGCCGGGACCGTCGGCCACGAAGGCGGTGAACTCCAGGGCATGGCTGTAGGGGGCGTCCGGGTCGTGATGGGCGGCGAGCGCCGGGTGTTCGGGCGCCGGGGTCCAGGCGCCGTCCGCGTCAGCCGCGAACCGGCCCAGGTAGTTGAATCCGATCTGGGGGCGGGGCCGGCCGGCCAGGGCCGGGCCGGTCTGCGGATTGAGGTGGCGGAGCAGAAGGTGCCCGAGGCCGTGCCCGGGCACCGCCCTGAGCTGCTCCTTCACCTCTTTCAGGAACCGGACCACCGCCTCGTCTCCGGACCCGGCGGCCCGCCCGGGCTCCAGCCGGACCGGGTACACGCTGGTGAACCAGCCGACGGTGCGCGTCAGGTCCGGTTCCCCGGACAGCCCTTCCCGACCGTGTCCCTCCACGTCGATCAGGACCGGACGGCGCGGGCCGCTCGATGAGCGTGGGCGCCAGTCGGCCAGCGCCAGGGCCACTGTGGCCAGCAGGACGTCCTGCACGCCGACTCCCAGCCGGGTGGGCACCTCGGTCAGCAGGGCAGCCGTCTGCTCCGCGGACAGGACGTTCTTGAGTTCGCGTCCGGTGGCGGCAGTGTCCCGGGCAGGGTCCAGCGGACGGTCGGCCAGCGGCGCGTCAGGCTCGCGCAGCACCTTCTGCCAGTAGGGCAGTTCCGCCTCCCGCTCGGGCCTGGCGGCCTCCTCGGCAACGGCGAGGGACCAGGCACGGTACGAGGTGGCGACGGGCTGCGAGGCAGGCGTCCGGCCGGCTCGCGCCTCCTGCCATGCCTGCGCGAGGTCGGGCAGCAAGATCCGCCAGGACACGCCGTCCACGGCCAGGTGATGGACGGCCAGCAGCAGCCGGCCGGGGGCAGCCGGGCCGGCGTCCAGCCAGACCACGGCCAGCATCCGCCCGGCCCCGGGGTCCACCCGGACCACCGCGTCCTCGGCGGCGGCCTCCAGGGCGGCCGCCAGCCGTGCGCCGTCCAGCTCGGCGACGTCGACCCGGTGGACGAGCTCGCTGGCCGGGACGCTGCCCGGCGCCGGGATTTCCAGCCGCCAGTCGGCTCCGCGTTCCAGCCGCAGCCGGAGCGCGTCGTGGTGGTCGACCAGGGCCTGTACGGCAGTGACCAGATCCTCCCGGACGAGCCCGGCCGGGGAGCACACGGCCATCGACTGGCAGAAGGACGCCATCCGGTGGCCGTGTTCGCGCAGCCAGCGCACCACGGGCGGCAGCGGCACCTCGCCGACGGCGGCGTGCTCCGACCGGCCGGCCTGGGTCTGCGGGCCGTCGGGCACCGTCCGGGCGACGGCCGCCAGGCCGGCCGGGGTGCGGTGCTGGAAGAGCTCGCGCGGCGTCAGTTCCAGACCGGCCCGGCGAGCGCGGCTCGCCAGCCGGATGGCGCCGATGCTGTCGCCGCCGAGGGAGAAGAAGTCCGATTCCGCGGTGACCTCAGGCACGCCGGTGATCTCGGCGAAGAGGCCGCACAGCAGGGCCTCTTGCGCAGAGCGGGCGGCCCTGCCGGTGCGGGCATCGCGCTCGGGGGCGGGCAGCGCCCGCCGGTCGAGCTTCCCGTTGGCGGTGAAGGGCAGGGCGTCCAGAAGCACGAAGACCGACGGCACCATGTACTCCGGCAGGGCGTCCGTCGCGTGTCGGCGCAGTTCGCCGGCGTCCGCGGCCCGGTGTGCGCCGGGCACCAGATAGGCGACGAGCTGCTTGTCACCAGGGCGGTCCTCCCGGACGACAACCGCGGCCTGTGCCACCGACCGGTGCGCCATCAGGACCGACTCGATCTCGCCGGGCTCGATCCGGAAGCCGCGCACCTTGACCTGCTGATCGGCCCGCCCCAGATACTCGGTCTGGCCGTCCGCGGTCCGGCGCACCACATCGCCGGTACGGTACATCCTCGTTCCAGGCGCGCCGAACGGGTCGGCGACGAACCGCTCCGCGGTCAGCGAGGGCTGTCCCAGATAGCCACGGGCCAGTCCGGTCCCGGCGATGTGGAGTTCGCCGGGGACACCGGGCGGGACGAGCCGGAGCCGGGCGTCGAGAACGTACAGGCGCGTGCCGTCCATGGCCCGGCCGATGGGCAGGGTCCCCTGGCGATCGTATGGCCGGGGCACCTCGTACGAGGCGGCGAACGTGGTCGTCTCCGTGGGGCCGTATCCATTGGCCACCCGGATGCCCGGGCAGGCGTCCATCACCCGGCGCACGGCCTCGGGCGGCACCACGTCGCCGCCTGCCCAGACCACGTCGAGTCCGGCCAGCATGCCCGGATCCTCCTCGGCCACGACCCGGAACAGACCCGCGGTGAGCCATAGTCCGGTGACGGCCTCCTCGGTGAGCGTCCTGGCCAGGGTGGCCGGATCGGGCACGCCTACCGGAGCGACCACCACCGTGCCGCCGGCCAACAATGGCACCCACAGCTCGAAGGTGACGGCGTCGAAGGTGTGCGGGGACTGGAGGAGCATGCGCCGGTAGGCCGGAGCGTCCCAGCGGTGGTCCAGGGCGAGCGCCAGCACATTGCCGTGGGTGACCGCGGCTCCCTTGGGCACCCCCGTTGAACCGGAGGTGTACATCACGTACGCCAAGTGGTCATCGGTCACCGGAACCCCGGTGAGCAGTGGCGGGCCGTCTGCCGCGCCGCCGGCCGCGACGTCCACCACGCGCGGCCACCCGGTACCGGCGCCGGGCAAGGGCACGGTGGCATCGGCCACCACCACTTGGACCCCGGCCTCCTCCAGCATCGGCCGGGTACGGGCAGCGGGGGCGGCGGGGTCGACCGGCAGGAACGCCGCGCCCGCCTTCAGGACGGCGATGAACGCCACCACCAGGTCCGGCGAACGCTCCATCATCACCCCGACCACCTGGCCCGGGACCACGCCCTCGGACACCAGCCGCGCGGCCAGCGCACCCGCGCTGCGGTTCAGCTCCGCGTAGGTGAGGCGGGTGCTCCCCCGCACCACCGCCACAGCGTCGGGGCGCCGGGCTGCCTGCTCCTCGAACAACGAGGTCACGGACGCCGCCGCGGGCAGCCGCTCCGGGCCCGTCTCCCCGTTCAGCAGCAGCTCACGCTCCTGAGGCGTGATCAGTTCGATCTCGCCGACCCGGACGTCCGGGTCGTCCGCCATCGCGGCGAGCACGCGGGTCAGCCGGTCCGCCAGTGCCTGCGCCGTCACCCGGTCGAACAGATCCGTGGCGTACTCCAGGTCGCCGGCCAGGCCGGCGGCCCGGCCCTCCTCGCCGAACTCCTCGGCGAACTCGAAGGTCAGGTCGAACTTGGCGACCCCCAGGTCGGCCGGCTCGTGCGCGGTGCGCAGCCCTTCCAGGGCCCAGGTCTCCCGGGCCCTGGCGGGCACCAGAGTCAACACCACCTGCACCAACGGGTGCGCGGAAGCCGCCCGCTGCGGATCGACGAGGTCCACCAGGTGCTCGAACGGCAGGTCCTCATGGCTGAACGCCTCGATGTCGCCCTGCCGCACCCGGGCAAGCAGTTCCCGCAGACGGGGATCGGCGGAGACGTCGGTCCGCAGCACCACGGTGTTCACGAACTGCCCGACCAGACGCTGCAGGCTCTCGTCCGGCCGGCCGGCCACCGCGGTGCCGACCGTGATGTCACTGCCGGCCCCCAGCCTGGTCAGCAGGGCCGCGAGCGCCGTGTGCAGCACCATGAACAGGGTCGCGTCGTGCTGCCGGGCGAGCGTGACGAGCGCGCGGTGGAGTGCGGCGTCGAGGCTGAAGGCCACGGTGCCACCGCGATGACTCGGCCGGACCTGCCGGGGCCGGTCCGCGGGCAGGTCCAGCGCCTGGGGAATCCCGGCGATTCGCCGGCTCCAGTACGCGGCCTGGCGGGCGAACCGGCTGCCCGGGTCAGCAGGGTCGCCCAGATCCTCCCGCTGCCAGAGGGCGAAGTCCCCGTACTGGACGACGAGTTCGGGCCACTGGGGCGCCTGCCCGGCGCGCCGGGCCCGGTAGGCATGCGACAGGTCCTCGCCGAACACCGCGGCCGACACCCCGTCCATCACCAGGTGGTGGGTGACGAGCACCAGGACGTGGTCCTGCGGCCCGAGCACCAGCAGCCGCGCGCGCAGCGGAGGGGCGTCCGCCAGATCGAACGGGAGCGAGCCGAATCTCCGTATCTCCCCGGCGCGTTCATCGGCGGGCAGTGGGACGGTGGTGAACTCCGGCTCCCAGCTTCCGGGCAGGTGCACCTGCTGGTACGCATCACCGCCCGGCGACACCGGGAAGGAGGTCCGCAGCGCCTCGTGCCGGACGGTGACATCGATGACGGCGAGCCGCAGCGCCGCAGCGTCCAGCTCGCCGCGCAGACGCACAGCGATCGGAACGTTGTAGGCGGCATTCGGTCCTTCGAGCTGGTCGAGCGTCCACAGCCGCTGCTGCGCCGGGGAGAGCGGAACGCGGTCCTGGCGCGGGCGCGCGGTGAGAGCCGGGCGCCGTCCGGACAGGTCGCCGAGACGCTCGGCGAGTTCCGCGACGGTGGGCGCCAGGAATACGTCGCGCACCGACACCTCGACGCCCAGTGCGGCACTGGCCCGGCCGGCCAGGCGCACGGCCAACAGGGAGTGGCCGCCCTGCGCGAAGAAGGACTCCTCGACGCCGGCTTCAGGCAGTTCCAGTACTTCGGCGAAGAGGGTGCATAGCGTGCGCTCGCGCGGGGTGCGCGGTGCCCGGCTGCCGCTGCCGCCGTACTTCGGGGCGGGCAGTGCGGCCCGGTCGACCTTGCCGTTGGCGGTGACGGGGATCTCGTCCAGAACGACGACGGCCGCCGGTACCAGGTGCGCGGGCAGCTTCCCGGACAGCGCGGTGCGCAGGGCCTCCGGGGTGAGCGCGGCACCGGGTCCGGGCACGGCGTACCCGACGAGCTGGGGCAGGCCAGGCTGATCCTCACGGACCGTCACCACGGCGTGGGCCACCCCGGCCCCAGCCATCAGCGCGGCCTCGACCTCGCCGGGCTCGATCCGGAAGCCGCGCAGCTTGACCTGCTGGTCCGCCCGGCCGAGGAACTCCAGCGTGCCGTCCGCCCGCCAGCGAGCCCGGTCACCGCTTCGGTACATCCGTTCGCCCGAGCCACCGTACGGGTCGGCGACGAACCGTTCCGCCGTCAGCCCCGCCCGGCCCAGATAGCCCCGCGCCAGACCCGCCCCCGCCAGATACAGCTCCCCCGGCACACCCGGCGGCACCGGCCGCAGCCAGGCGTCCAGCACA
The DNA here is from genome assembly GCF_042889045.1 of Streptomyces sp. NPDC002701. Classification (NCBI taxonomy): domain Bacteria; kingdom Bacillati; phylum Actinomycetota; class Actinomycetes; order Kitasatosporales; family Streptomycetaceae; genus Streptomyces; species Streptomyces sp. NPDC002701. Next base: position 34,047 of record NZ_JBIAQL010000029.1, on the reverse strand, counting down.
TAGGTGCGAGCACCGCGGACCGGACGCCCCAGCGGCACCAGTCCGTCCGCACCCAGCGGCTCGCTGAGCGTGGCCACGACCGTGGCCTCGGTCGGACCGTAGGCGTTAACCATGCGTCGGCCCCGTGACCAGCGCCGCACCAACTTCGGCGGACATGCCTCGCCACCGACGATCAGCGTCCCGCCACCCAGCACCTCGTCCGAATACGGCAGTTCCGCGAGAGCAGTGGGCGGCAGCAGGGCATGCGACACCTGGTGCCGAACCAGGAACTCCGCGAGTTCCGCACCCAACAGGCCGTCCTCCGGGCCGACCACCAGGGCAGCGCCGGACAGCAGCGCCATGCACAGCTCCCAGAACGCGGCGTCGAAACTGGGCGACGCGAACTGCAGCACCCGGCTGCCCGGCCCGGCGCCCAACTGCTCGGTCTGGGCCGCCAGCAGACTCGCCACTCCCTGATGGGTGACCAACACACCCTTGGGACGCCCGGTCGAACCCGACGTGTAAATCACGTAGGCCGGTTGCTCCGGGCGGGCATGTCTCACCGGGTCGCTCTCCGGCAGCCCTTCCCCGGCAGCGGCCGAAGCCAGCACACACGCGGGACGCGCGTCCTCCAGCATGTACGCGATCCGCTCCGCCGGATACGCGGGATCGACCGGCACATACGCCGCGCCCGCCTTCAGCACGCCGAGCACCGCCACCACCACATCCACCGACCGCCGCATCCGCACCGCGACCAACGACTCCGGCCCGACACCCCGCGACACCAGATCGTGCGCCACCCGGTTCGCCCGCCGGTTCAACTCCGCATAACTTAACGTCAACTCGTCCGACACCACCGCCGGAGCATCAGGCGTCCGTACCGCCTGCCTCTCGAACAGATCGGCCACCGTCTCCGTCGGCGCCGCCTCCTTCGACACACCCCACTCCCCCAGCAACCGGGCACACTCACCCGGACCGAGCAACCCGATCGCGCTGATCCGCCGATCGGGTTCAGCCGTGACCTGGTCGAGGAGCCGGACAAAGCGCTGGGCCAGCCGCTGGGCCGACTCCTCGGCGAAGAGGTCGGTGGCCCAGGTGAACTCCACCCGGGCGCCGGCCAGCTCTCCGTCCGGGGTGCGGCGCTCGCGCACCTCGACCACCAGATCGAAGGGGGACGAGCCGGTGACCGTCTCCTCGGCGGTGACGTGGGCCCCCGGGACGGTGAGTCTGTCGGCCGTCTGGTCCTGGAACACCAGCATCACCTGGACCAGTGGGTGGTGGGACGTCGACCGGGCCGGGTTGACCAGGTCGACCACCCGGTCGAAGGGCAGGTCCTGGTGGGCCAGAGCCTCCAGATCCGTCTGCCGCACCTGTCGGGCCAGTTCGCGGAAGGTGGGGTCCCCGGAGGCGTCCGCGCGGAGCACCAGCGTGTTGACGAAGAAGCCGACCAGATCGTCCAGCCGCTCGCTCGCCCGCCCGGCCACCGCGGTGCCGACCGGAATGTCGGTGCCGGCGCCCGTCCGGCTGAGGAGGGCCACCAGCGCGGCGTGCGCCACCATGAAGGGAGTCGCCCGCTCGGCACGGGCCAGGGCTACCAGCCGTTCGTGGGCCGCGGCGGAGATCTCCACGGCTGTGGTCCGGCTGCGGTGGCTGGGGGTGGCGGGCCGCGGGTGGTCCGCGGGCAGCTCCAGTAGCTGCGGCAGGCCGGCCAGCCGCTGCTTCCAGTACCGGGCCTGTGTGTCCTCCTGAGCAAGGAACTCGTGCTGCCAGAGTGTGTAGTCCGCGTATTGCACCGGCAGCGGGTCCCAGGACGGGGCGGAGCCCCCGCTGCGAGCGGTGTACGCCTGTGACAGGTCCCGGAGGAACGGGGTCATCGAGGAGCCGTCCGAGGCGATGTGGTGCATCACCACCAAGAGGACGTGTTCTTCCTCTTCCGTCTCGGACACATGGAAAAGGTGTGCCCGCAGTGGGATGTCTCGGGTGATGTCAATCGGCAGGGCGCTCGCCGTGCGGAGCGCCTCGTCGAGCTCGGTGGCGGCCACCTGGCGCTCGGTCGTCTCCAGCCGTACGTCGCTGAGCACCTGCTGCCAGGGCTCGCCGTCGACGGACGGATGGACGGTGCGCAGAGCCTCGTGGCGCTGCACCACGTCGACCAGGGCCGCGTGCACCGCGCCGATGTCCATCGGCCCGTGCCAGCGTAGCGTCCAGGGTCTCAAGTAGGCGGTGTGCACGCCTTCGAGCTGTTGCAGGAACCACAGCCGGCGCTGGGCGTGGGACAGCGGCGGACGCTCCGTACGGGGGCGCACGGTCAGGGGGCGGCGGCCGGCGCCGGCGTGCTCCAGGCGTGCGGCGAGTCCGGACACGGTGGCGGTGTCGAAGACGTCAGCCACCGAAATCTCGGTCCCGAAGGTGTCCCGTACCCGGCTGATCAGGCGGACGGCGAGCAGCGAATGGCCGCCCAGGTCGAAGAAGGAGTCGTCGACTCCGACCTCGGGGAGGCCGAGGAGCTCGGCGAAGATCCCGCTGAGGAGTGACTCCTGGACGGTCCTGGGTGTGCCGCCGCTTCCCGCGGCGGGCTGGTCGGGGGCCGGCAGGGCGGCCCGGTCCAGCTTGCCGTTGGTGGTCACCGGCAGGGTGTCCAACACGACGACGGCCGACGGGACCATTGAGGACGGCAGCCGGTGGCTCAGTTCGGTCCGCAGCTCCTGCGGGCCGAGGGCGGCACCGGTGTCCTGGACGGCGTAGGCGACGAGTTGAGGGCCGACCGACAGGTCTTCCCTGACCATGGCCACCGCGCGGGCAACGCCCGGGCAGCGGGCCAGGGTCTCCTCTATCTCGCCGAGTTCGATGCGCTGGCCGCGCAACTTGATCTGCCGGTCCGTGCGGCCCAGGAACTCCAGGGTTCCGTCCGCCCGCCACCGAGCCAGGTCTCCGGTGCGGTACATCCGCTCGCCCGGGCCACCGTACGGGTCGGCGACGAACCGCTCCGCCGTCAGCCCCAGCCGGCCCAGATAACCCCGCGCCAGGCCCGCCCCGGCCAGGTACAGCTCGCCGGGCGTTCCGTCAGGGACCGGATGCAGTGCCGCGTCCAGGACGTAGAGCCGGGTGTTCCAGATCGGTGTGCCGACCGGGACCCCGGACACGGGGGAATCGCCGCGGCACTCCCAGGCGGTGACATCGACAGATGCCTCGGTGGGGCCGTAGAGGTTGTGCAGGATCGACCCGACACGGCTCAGGAATGCCCGTTCCAGTGAGGCTGGCAGGGCCTCGCCGCTGCAGATGACACGGCGCAGCGCTCCGCGTCCCGCCGACGGTTCGCGGAGTATCTCGGCGAGCATGGAGGGCACGAAGTGGGCGGTGGTGACACGCTGTTCACGCATAACGCCGGCAAGGTATGCCGGGTCCTGGTGGCCGCCCGGCCTGGCCACCACGAGGGCGGCGCCGGTGTGCAGGGGCCAGAAGAACTCCCATACGGAGACGTCGAACACCGCGGGGGTCTTCTGGAGCACCCGGTCGTCCTGGCCGAGAGCGTAGTGGTCCTGCATCCACAGTAGCCGGTTGACGATGCCCTGGTGCGGCACGACGACGCCCTTGGGCCGTCCGGTGGTGCCGGAGGTGTAGATGACGTAGGCCGGGTGCTCCGGGCGCAGGGTGCGCTCCGGTGCGGTGTCCGGCAGGCCGGCAAGCCGGCGCCGCACCTCGGAGGCGTCCAGGTCGACTCGGGGAACCGCGAGTGGGGGCAGCGCGCAGGACTCAGTGGTCACCACGCAGCGGACGCCCGCCTCGTCGAGGATGTAACGGATGTGTTCGGCCGGGTGACCGGGGTCGATCGGAAGATAGGCGCCGCCCGCCTTGTGGACTGCGTGGAGAGCAGTGACCAGGGCGGTGGAACGAGGCACCGCCACGGCGACTAGGGTCTCCGGGCCGACGCCCAGACCGGTCAGCAGGTGCGCCAGCCGGTTGGCCTCCGTGTCGGCCTCCGCGTAGGTCAGCGTGGCGTTCTCGCCGATCAGGGCGGGGGCGGCGGGGGTGCGGGCCGCTTGCGCCTCGAAGAGGTCCGGCAGGGTGGTCCCCGGCACCGGCCGCCGCGTGGCGTTGCGCTCCTTGACGATGCGCCGGCGCTCGTCGGCTTCCAGCAAGGGGAGTTCGGTGAGCGCGGTCGCGGGGGCGTCGGTCGCAGCCTGGAGAAGACGCAGATAACGGGCAGTCAGCGCGGTCACGGTGGCCTCGTCGAAGAGGTCGGCCGCGTAATCGGTCTCCAGGACGAGCCTCGGCGCTCGGCCGGCAACGCCGGCGGGGTGCTCGCGGAAGGTGAACTGAAGGTCGTACTTGGCCGATGCGGCGACCTGGATGTCTGCCTCGGTGTCCAGCCCTGGGAGCCCCACTTGTCCCGTTTCCTGTCCCTCGAACAGAAGCATGGTCTGGAAGAGGGGGTGGCGGGAGACCGCCCGCGGCGGGTTGAGGAGTTCCACCAGGCGATCGAAGGGCAGGTCCTGGTTCTCGAAGGCAGCCAGGCTGCTCTCCCGCACCCGGTCGAGGAGTTCCTGGAATACGGGGTTGCCGGAGGTGTCGGTGCGGAGCACCAGCGAGTTGACGAAGAGTCCGACGGCAGCGTGGGCGTCCTCACTGTCCCGTCCGGCGGCCGCGGTGCCGAGGGGAATGTCCTCGCCGGCTCCGAGCCGGGTGTACAGCGCCGCGAGGCCCGCCTGAGCGACTATGAAGAGGGTGGCGCGGTGCCGTTTGGCGAGGCGCAGCATGCTCTGTCTGAGCTGCGGGGAAACGTCGCGGCGGACTCGTCCGGCGAGGCGGACACCGCGTGAGCGGGGCCGGTCGGAGGGCAGTTCCAGCTCGGCTGGCATCCCCGCGAGCGCTGCCCGCCAGTACTCCGCCTGGCGGGCGAAGCGGTTGTGCGGGTCGCCGTCGGCGGCGGCCAGCAGTGCCTGCTGTCGCCGTGCGTGGTCCGGGTACTGGAGCGGGTGGCGTAGAAATTGGGCGGCGGCTCCGGTGCTCCGGGCGGCGTAGGCGGTTGCCAGGTCGGCGGCGAGGACGCCCATCGAGACGCCGTCCATCGCGATGTGGTGCTGCAGGATAAGCAACACGTGCTGGTCCGGGCCCAGACGGAACAGGTCGGCCCGTACCGGGAGTTCGGTGGCGAGGTCGAAGGGGCGGTCCGCGGCCGGGCGCAGCGCGATGTCGAGCTGCTCGTGCGTGGTGTCGTGCACCTCGAACGGTGGGGTGCGGTCGGTGAGCACGCGCTGGTACGGGATGCCGTCCCGTACCAGAAACACCGTGCGCAGGGCTTCGTGCCGGTCCACCACATCGGTCAGGGCCGCGCTCAGCGCCGGGACGTCGAGCGGGCCGTTCAGCCGCCAGAGCCACGGCACCAGGTAGGCGGCCCCGTTTCCAGGCAGTTGATGCTGGAACCAGACACCACGCTGGGCCGGGGACAGTGGCAGCAGCTGAGCACGCGGAGCCTCTGCGGGCTCCGGTGCGGTGGTCCCTTCCGGGGTCGGGGCCGGGGCCAAGCGGGTCGCGAGCGCGGCGAGGGAAGGGGCTTCGAGCACGTCACGCACCCTGATCTCGGCGGCGAGCGTGGCACGTACCCTGCTGACCAGCCGGGCGGCGGCCAGGGACTGCCCGCCCAGATCCAGGAAGCCGGCCTCGACGTCGACGGCGGGCACGCCGAGGACTTCGGCCACCAGCCAGCACAGTGCGTTTTCCTGCTCGGTGCGCGGGGCCCTGCCGATCACAGGGCGGTCCAGTACGGGTAGGGGCAGAGCGGAACGGTCGAGCTTGCCGTTGGGAGTGAGCGGCAGAGCCTCCAGCACCTGGAGCACGGGGCGCATATGGACCGGCAGGGTCTGCTCGGCGTGCCGCTGGGCGTCCGTGAGCAGGCGCTGCCGGTCCATGGCCCGCCGGGCGGCCGTGTCGCCGACATAACGGGCGGGTTCGTGGTCCGGGGCCGTCGGTGTCCGGTACACACCGGTCAGCCGGGCGTCGGCCTCGGTCCGGGGCAACAGCACCACCTCGAACCGATCATCGGCTCCAGGCGGTGCCCAGGTGGGGCAGACGGCAAGGTCATGTTCCCCGGCGAGTGCCGCCAGATCCTCCGGGTCAACGGCATCGCCGGTCCGGCCGCCAAGACGCCGATTGGGGATACCGGTGATCCGCAGCGGCCGGGGTCCGTGCTGCCGCAGCAGTTCCGCCAGCGCGGACAGACCTTGGACGTCGGCACCCCAGCGCAGAGCGGGCACCTCGGCCAGGTCCCGGACGTCGGGCGCGGTGTGTAGCACCACGTCGTACCGGTACCGGCTCAGTTCGTTGTCGTAGCCGCCAAGCTTGAGCTGGATGTCGACGCCGGTGATCCGCGGAGTCCGCCGGGCGAGGGAGAGGAAGAACTCGGGGTCCAGCAGCAGGTCCTGAAGTCCTGGCCGGTGATCCAGCAGCCTGCGGCTGAGCACGTCTCCGACCACGAGCGCGCCTCCGGGGGCCAGCAGGTCCACCGCCTGGCGCAGCACCTGGAGCAGGTAGGCAGCGTCGGGAAAATGCTGGACGACGGAGTTGATTACGACGGTGTCGAACTGTCCGTCGGGCAGTCCTGTCACGTCGTCGGCAGGTTGGGTACGCAGTACCACCCGGTCGGCGAGGTCCGGGTGCTCCCGCTTCAGTTGTTCGCCCAGCCGGTCGATGACCGTGGGCGAGAGGTCGGTGCCCCAGTACTGCTCGCAGTCCGGGGCGAGGGAGGCGAGCAGCAGACCGGTGCCGACGCCGATGTCCAGGATGCGGGCGGGCCGCAGCGCCCGGATCCGGTCGCAGACGGCGTCGCGCCAGCGCCGCATCTCCTCCAGGGGGATGGGCCGGTTGGTCTCGCTGTCCAGCCAGATGGCGAAGTCGTCGCCGAGTGGCGCCGAACTGGCCGATGTGTATCGCTCGTCGTAGATCCGTCGCCAGAGCTGGACCTGATCCTCGTCCCCGGGGTCCCGTTCGGCGGAGCTGGCGGAATCGCGCGGGACGAGATAGCCGACCAGGGTGGTCTCGCCGGTCTCGTTTCGGTGGACGACCACGGCCGCGCGGGCCACCTCGGGGTGCTCCGTCAGGACGTGCTCGATCTCTCCGAGTTCGACCCGGAACCCGCGCACCTTCACCTGGCTGTCACTGCGGCCCACGTACTCGAGCAGACCGTCCTCGCCCCAATGGGCCAGGTCCCCCGTGCGGTACATACGGGAGCCGGGAGGGCCGTAGGGGCAGGCGACGAAGCGCTCGGCGGTGAGTCCGGGCCGCTTCCAGTAGCCGTTCGCCAGACCGGCGCCCGCGATGTACAGATCTCCGGTCGCGCCAGCGGCGACCGGTGCGAGACTTTCGTCGAGGACGTACACCTGGGTGTTGAGGACCGGCTCACCGATGGGAGGGGCGCCGGGTCGCTCCCCCAGGACCGCGGCGGTGGACCACACCGTGGTCTCGGTCGGCCCGTAGAGGTTGGTGACCGACCGTCCCCAGCGGCGAAGGGTGGCGGCGAGCGGCGCGGGCAGTGCCTCACCGCCCACCAGCACGCGCAGGCCGGCGCCGGCCTGCTCCTGCTCGTCAGCGAGCAACTGCCAGAGAGAGGGGGTGGCCTGCAGGACGGTCACCCGGTGGCGCCGGACGAGCTCGGCCAGCGCGGCCGGGTCCCGTACGTCGTCCCGGGAGGCGAGAACCACGCAGGCGCCCCGCACGAGCGGCAGCAAAAGCTCCACCACGGCGATGTCGAAGGACACGGTGGTGACCGCCAACAGCCGATCCGCCGCCGAGAAGGGGACGGTCCGGTCCATGGCGCGCTGGAAGTTGATGAGGGCTCCATGGCTGACCACCACGCCCTTGGGCCGACCGGTTGAACCCGATGTGTAGATCACGTAAGCCGGTTCGGCGGGATGCGCGGTCTCTTCCGGGGCCGGAGCACTGGAACGGCCCGTGAGTTCTCCCCGAGTTTGGTCGTCGTCAACGACGAGCAGCGGCGGACCGCCGTCCGTGACGAGCGTCCCCGCAGCCGCCCGCGTGGTGACCAGCAGGTCGGGCGAGGTGTCCGCCAGGACGCCGGTGAGCCGCCGGGTCGGCTGGTCCGGGTCCAGGGGAACGTAGGCCGCGCCGACCGACAGGACGGCGAGGAGGGTCACCACCAGGTCGGACGTACGCGGCAGGGCGACGGCCACGTAGGCGCCCCTGCCGATTCCGCGGGCGGCCATCCATCCCGCTGTCCCGCGCACCCGGCACAGCAGGTCCGCATATGTGAGTCGCGCGTCCTCGGCGATCAGGGCCGGTGCTGCGGGGGTTCGCTCTGCCTGCGCGTCGATCAGCCGGGGAAGTGTCACTGGTGGAACTCTGGTGTCGTCGTTCTGTCGTTGCACGCGTCTCACCCATTCATCGCACTCACGGCCGCAGCCGGAAAGGACTATTCGTCCGGGTTCAGTTGAGGGAAAGAGCCGGAGAGAAGGGGCGGGTCAGCTCTGGTCCATGGCCCGGACCAGGCTCAGCGGGCGCATGTCGGTCCAGTGCGCCTCTATGTGGTCCAGGCACTCCTGGCGCATCGCGCGGAGTTCGGTGCGCCAGCCCGCGGGTACCTCGGCGAACACCGGCCAGAGCGAATACTGGCCCTCGTCGTTGACGAGCACGTAGTAATCGGCGTCGTTGTCCTCGAAGGGGTTGCTCATCGATGGTCCTTGCCTCTCTGTTGGGTCCCGTGGGTGAGTTCCGCGGGTGGGTCCGTGTGTGACTTCCGTGGCCGACCCTGCCGGTCAGGTGCGCGAGCGGCCGATCCAGGTGCGCTCGAGGTTGGCGATCAGATCCGTGCTGTAGAGCCGACGGGACTGATGGCGCGCGTACCCCGCCATATAGGTGCGGAAGGTGTCCTCGGGTTCCTCGGCGAGGCGCAACATCCGGCGGTTCGCGACAACGGCGGGGTTGGTCAGCCTGGCTGCCGCGGTCTCGATGGCGCGATCCATGTCCCGTGTCGGGACGACCTCGTCGGCCAGAGCCGCCCCGTCCGGGTCGGCCGCGCGTATACGGCGGTCGGCGAAGATCAACTGGCGGGCGACGCGGGGACCGACCAGGCGGCCCAGCCTAAGGTTGGCTGCTCCGGGAATGATGCCCTCCTGGAGGGCGGGCAAGGTGTAGTACGCGTCCGTGTCCGCGACCACGTGGTCGAAGACCAGGGTCAGCTGGGCGCCGCCGCCGATCGCGAAGGTGTCCACCGCGGCGATCCATGGCTTCTCGACGGCCTGCGGTCCGGCCAGCCCCCGGTAGATCTTGCTGATGTACCCGAGTTCGCGGCGCAGCAGGAACCCGAGCAGAGAGATCCGTCCCTCGTAGAGGTGCGTGAGGTTGATTCCTGAGCTGAAGACTCGTCGGCCCTGGTAACGCGGGTGGGTCATGGGTGCGCCGCGCAACACGCCGACGGCCGCCCGGTCGTCCAGCAGGACCAGGTCGACGGCGGTCTCCAGTGCCTCGACCAACCTATCGTCCTCCGCGTTGAGGAACTGCTGGTGGCAGATGACGACATGACCGGCGCCGTCCCGGAACTCGACGCACACCGGGCCGAGGTCGACCCGCTCCGCGCCGCGGAGTTCCGGGAGCAGGTCGAGGGCACGTCCGGTGGGACACCGCATGGTGTCCAGCAGATGCCGCCCCGGGGCGGGCGCGTCGAGCACTGCACCGAAGAACACACCCAGTTCCTGTTCCCGGCCGTCCTTGTGCCGTTGTCCCCGGCCACGGTCGGCCGCGAGTTCCGCGGCGGTGGGCACGAGGCGTGAAACGGCCGTGGCGGCCCGCTCGGCCAGTTCGTCCAAGCGCGGGAACTCGGTGCACCCGCAGGTAAGTTCGTCGTACAGCTTGCTCATGTGCAGGCGCAGGAAGGACTCGCGGAGCCACAGGCCCCTCTCGCGCGGTCCGGTCGCCCGGTTCCTGTCGGCGGCGTCGTGCGCGGGCGCCGTCTTCAGAAAGTTGGCCTCTTCCGCCTCGGCACGGAGCAACACATTAAGGATCTCTCTGTCCTTGTCGAGACTGCCGGAGAAATCCAGCACGTCGGCTGGCCCTCCGTCATGAGGCAAGGAATACATCTGATCACCGATCCCGATTTCCCGGAAATTCCGAACGGACAGGGGAACGCGCGGCCGAAAGCCCGCGTCAGGAAAAGAAATGCGTGAATGACGCCGGGTCAGCATCCGGTGCCGGCTGGCCAGGTCGCTTGCCGCAGTTCACGCCGACTGAACGCGTAGAGGGCGCCCAGGGCGCACAGCGCCGCGAGCGCCAGCATCGCGGTGCCGGGCGGCGCGTACTCCAGCAGCAGACCCGCAAGGAGCATCCCGATCGGAGCACCCACTGTGAACAGAGTCATGACAGCGGCGATGGTGCGACCGCGTTGGGCATCGGGCACCTGGCGGAAGATCAGGACATCCACCAGCACCCGCAGCACAGGGATGCCGAGCATGGCGCAGAACAGGACTCCTGCGACCCACCAGGGGCCGAGCTCCAGCGAGAGGGCGGCCAGCACCGGCACCTGCACGACGGCCACACCGAGCAAAATGCCGCCGGGCCGGAACCTCGCATGCAGCGGCTTGACCAGCGCCGCGCCGGCGAGCCCGCCGGCCGCGAGGCCCGTCATGGCCACTCCGATCAGCCCGGGCGAGACCGACTGCTCCCTGAGCATGACCACGGAGATCAGCACGAGGGGGGCACCCACCACATTCAGCGCCGTCACCAGCAGAGCCGCAGCGCGCAGGGTGGGCTGGCCCCAGAGTGCCTTGATACCGGCGAACACGCTCCTGTCTCCCGTGGTGTTCCCGGCGGGCCCCGACCGGTCCTCGCCGGTCGCCTGTTCCACTCGCGTGGGCCTGATCAGCAGGGTGCTCACCCACGACAGCAGGGAGAGCACCCCGGCGCACAGCAGCGACACCGCGACAGACACCCCGTACAGAAACCCACCCATCGGTGGGCCGGCCAGACCGGCTCCGTGGGAGCGCACCTCATCCTGAGTCAGGGCGGTGGTGAGCTGACTCGGATGCACCAGGGCACGCAACAGCAGCATGCGCGGCGCGACGCTGAACGGCATGGTCGCCCCCAGCACTGCGGCGGCGAGCAGTAGTGCGGCGACCGACACCTTCTCCACATACGCGAGGACGGACACCCCGAGTATCACGACGGCACGGATGCCCTCCGCGTATAGCAGGACGGTGCGCGGATCTGCGCGGTCGCTCACCTGGCCCGCCAGCAGTCCGCAGAGGAAAGCCGCCAAGAGCTGGATCGCAGAGAAGAGACCGACCCAGACCGGCGACGCCGCCACGGCGAGCACCAGCAACGGAAGCGCGATCTCGGCCACCTCGGCACCCAGACTGAAGGCGACTGATCCGGACCACAGCAATTGGAATCCGCGATTACGCCGCAAGGGCGGAATCGCGTCGTCGCCGTATTTCCTGTCGCCACTTCTGGTAGGTGCGATTCTGGCCATACCCATCCCATTTCTCGGGTTATCTCGGGAATCCGGAAGCGGGCACGAAACATCTGCCTTCTTCGTGCGGCCTCTGATCCCTTTCGGGTTCCGCCGGCAGGAACAAAGCAGATCGCGAAGACCGCGGCAGGCGCTACCAGAGGTATGCACGAACGTAACGGCGTGCGCTTTACGAAGTAGTTGACATCTCCCGCGCTTCCCCCGAAATGGTTGTCCGCGATGCCGAAGGACTTGCTACCCACGCCCCCGCCGGCGCCATGGCCGGTGTCAGCCCCGTACGACGGGCACAGTAGCCCGGCCTGCACGCCGAGTGTGCCGGTCGTTCGCCCCACAAGGAATGGCCGCCATAACCGCCTCGCCGCCGACCACCCCGGCCTCCGCAAAGGCTGGGCCGACCGCGGCTACCGCGAATACCTCGTCGACCACGCCGCCCGCCTCGGCATCGACCTCGAAATCGTCCGACGCGCCCCCGGCACCGAGGGTTTCAAGGTCCTGCCACGAAGGTGGGTTGTCGAACGCACCCTGAGCTGGCTCATGCACCACCGCCGCCTGGCCCGCGACTACGAAGCCCTCCCCACCCGCTCCACCGCCATGATCTACATCGCGATGATCGCACTCATGACCCGCCGCCTCACCGACGAATCCACACCAACCTGGCGAGGAGCCTGAAGCACCAGCACATGCCCACCCGGGAGCTGGCCGAAGGATGCTCCCTGGTACCGATTCTCGGTGTCGTTGTGGGAAGCGCTGCGAGATACTCGCCCTGTGGAATGGCGCGAGCAGGTACAAGCGGCAGAACAGATCGGTGATTGGGATGCAGCTATCTCGCTGGTGAGCGTTCGTGCCGAGTGCTACTCCACCGATTTCCTCGCGCATGACAATCATCTGTGGCACATGGATCTGCTCGTTCGTGCGGAGCGATTCGACCAGCTCACCGAACTCGCACTCACAGATGTCCACGCGCGTCGGCGACTCAACAGATCGCTTCACGAGCGGGGGGTGGACACGGCGCTGCGCCACCGTGCTGAGGCTGGCGACAGTAGTGCCTTGTATCACCTCGTGAAGTTGCTGTGCGGAAGAGACCAGCTTCAAGCCCACGAAGCGGTTGAGTGTCTAGGTCCTGAGAACGAGTACGCGCACCAGCTCGTGGCCGACTTCCGGACGGCCTCGGGCGGCACTCGGTAGCTCTCCGCCGCGGTCTGCCGTACGTCCGTAAAACGATGCCACTTCCGGGCGAAGTATCGCCAGAAAACACCCTCTCAGCGGTCAGCGGTCAGCGGTCAGCGGTAGAGCGTCCACTGCTGAGAGGCACCGCCGGTGTAAATTCGGGGGGGGCACGAGGCCCCCCGGGTGCCGTTCAGATGTGACCGTCGGCGTCATTCGGCCCAATTATTGCCGCAGGTGGACTCGTGGACCCAGCGGTGCGAGCTGATGGCGTTGTTCACCGTGACACCACTGCTGAATTCGTCGTCGGAGAGGTTGGACGCGAACCACTCGCTGCGGGCCAGGCAGATATAGCCTCCGGTCCACGTGCTGGTCCCGTTGAAGAACTGGACTTCGAGATCGGTGCCCGCGTTGAGGATCGACGTGGCCTTGTTGGTGTCTCCTCCCTGAAAACTCCCCGAGCTGTCGCCCCAATTGGAGTCCGCACCCTCGGCCTTTCCGAGGAATCCGATGCAGTTGGCCGAGTCATAGGCGTACATGTAACCGGGGTCCGCTCCGTCGTACCACGCATCGTAGCAATCCGCAGCCGCGGCCGCGTGCGCGGTAGAGACGGGGAGCGCAGTTCCGAGGGCGGCCATGGCCATGACGGTCAGGGCGGCGGGGAGCTTTCTCATGGGGACTCCTTGTAGGTTGATGCTCTCCGTGACCGTCCGGTCACGGGCGTCTGGGCCGGGGGTATGAGTCGGCTTCAAAGGCTCCGTGCCCGCGCAAGGGCGGACATCCTCATCTGCCGGTACGCGGTGAATTCCGCCGCGTAGTCGCGTGCCGTTTTGTTTCGGTATTCCATCTCCAGGGCACGCGCGGTCTTCCCTAGGGATGTCCGTTGGGCGCACTTGGCTTCTGTCACGGCCAGAGCGGATTCGGATCGTAGGGCCTGTGACTCGCTCATTCCACGAATCAGGTTTCCCCGTTCGCGACGGATCGCGTCGGGGCTCTGGAAAGGCCGGCCAGCTGCCTTCATGCACCGTGACCACGCTGCCACGGTGCTGGTCAGACGTTTGTCCCGGAGGATGCGCGGAACGTACAAGGGCGTCAGCGAGGTCACGGTCTTCTTGGCGCGGAACCACGTTGGATAGTCGCCGTAGAGTTCTTCCCTGGCCTGGGCGTAGCAGCCGTCGCGCGGGGTGCGGACTGAACCGCCGGACGGCACTTCCGCGGTGATGGTGCCGGTGAAATTCCCGTCAAGTGCCCTGGAGTATCGGACGCGTTCCTTCTTAGCGAGCGCGTTTCTATAGGTGATGTTGGGGTGATCGCGGTGGGACTTCATGGCTGCGGTGTCGAAAGGCCGACCGTAGCCGTACTGGCGGGCCCAGCCGATGTCGTCCACGACGTAGGCGCCGACTTTGCGTTCCGCGACGCTCGCGACTGGGACGGGCCAGTAGCGGAAGCCCTGGCGCTGCATGCACTGCAGGACGAGGTCCTGCTCCGCGCGGTCTATCTCCACTTCTTCTGCGGAAGTCAGCTCCCGGAGTGGTGCTCCCCGCGCGGAGGCAGCGTCTTTCTGGTGTGGCCGGCCGGCGCCCGCAGGGCTTCCGGTGTCGGTGCTGCACCCGGCAGTCAGACAAGAAAGGAGGGCAACTGAAAGGAGCATTTTCTTCTTCCTGCGCACTCCGTGTCCCTCATTCCTTTTTCTTCTAGGGCTCCTTTGCGGGCGTTCCGCGTGTTCGTTTCAGGAGAGTAGAGGGTGACGAGGGGGCTAACTTTGTCGTCCGTGCAGGGAACTTGGTCAGTCGTGCATCACCCTGCGGGTGAGGTCACCGTCACGGCTGGTGTCAGCCCTGCACGACGGGCACAGAGCCCGGCCCGGTCGCTGAGTGTGCCGGTCGTTTGACCCACAAAAAACAGCCGCCGGAATACGGGCAAGGCGGCGGTCGAGATCGCCTCTGGTTTACTGCCGCGACCTTGTTGAGCTCGACTGCCGCTACCGCGGGGACCACGAGAAGCCGTCCTACGAGTCCGTCAGATCCGTGGCTCGCAGCGAACTCACAGGTCACCGCAGAGCGCGCGATGTTATGCAGCCGCTGGGACGGTCCCACGGACGTACTGCTGGCCGCGAGCAGCAGGTGTCGGGGAGGTAGTACGGTCCGAGCAGTGTGCAGCAGCTGCCCGTCGCTGCGTGGCCGAGGCCGGCACCCCGAGCGTGGCTTCCGTGCACGCGCCGGCCGCTGCGCCGTGCGCGAGCAAGTGGCGTGCGGTGCAGCGGGTCGCGGTCCGGCGCCCGGGCCTACGACGGGCCGGTGGCGACGATGAACTCGCCCATCCACCACTACCTCAAGCGCGGCGAGATCGTGCGGTCCTGCGTCGTCGCGGTCGGCCGGACACAGAGCGGGCCGGCACATCGTGCCTGCGGTCGCGAGGGGCATCTGTGGCGCGTCGTGCGGGGCGGCCAGGTCCCACAGAGTTGCCTGAAACGTGCTTAATTCGGGTATGGCGTGTGCCTGCTCTGACGCTGGAACCGGCGGTTGAAGTCGGACATGACAGCGGCGATGGGCGCGTTGCGGGCGAGGATGTCCGCGGTCGCCTCTGGGACCCCTGCGGGGCGCTGGCCGTCGGCGTAGGCCCGTACCAGGGCGTAGCGGCCATCCTGGTCCTGTCTGGAGATTCTGTGTAGAGCGGTGACGAGCCAGTTGACCAGGTATGTGGCGGTGTAGGAGCGGTCGTAGGTGTGATGCTGGTCGAAGAATTCGATCTCTTCCGGCGACAGGTCGAAGCCGGATGACATGGCGAGGCCGTAGTCCGCGAAGTAGAGACGCTGGCCGTCGGTGAGGATGTTCTCGAAGTGGGCGTCGAAGTGCAGGAGACCGCGACTGTTCATGAACTGGGTGCCGGCCTCCAGCGCGCTCTCCACCATGGTGGATGCCCGGTCGGTGCTCTCGTCTCTTGCTTCGACCTGGGCATCGAGCCATTGGTGCAGGTTCTGCGGAATGTACTCCAGGAAGAGTGCGACGCTCGCTGAGGAGTTCTGGAGGGCGTGGATCCGTTTGCGTACCTGCGGCGCGTCGCCCCAGTAGGCGACGGCTCGTTCGACGTCAGCCAGTTCTTCCGGCAGCGGCGTTGAGTCCGGCAGTACCCGCCAGTGGTACATCAGGGGAAAGCCCTCGTGTTCTGCCGCGAGCACCCAGCTCGTCGTCATGGTGTGCACCG
Source organism: Streptomyces sp. NPDC002701 (assembly GCF_042889045.1). NCBI lineage: Bacteria > Bacillati > Actinomycetota > Actinomycetes > Kitasatosporales > Streptomycetaceae > Streptomyces > Streptomyces sp. NPDC002701. The sequence goes on along the minus strand of NZ_JBIAQL010000029.1, from coordinate 18,224 downwards.
CGAGCTCGCGCCAGACTCCGAAGCCCGGACCTCCGATGGCGCCGATGCCGTAGTGACAGAAGACCGGCAGATCGAACAGGTTCGCTGTGGACCGGACGTGCTCAGGTTGCCGCTCCACGTCGGTGAGGGGCACCCGCTTCACGAAGACCGGCGTGCCGGCGACTTTCACCAGGGCCGACTTCCCGCCGATGCCAGAGCCGACCGGCAGCGCCGTGTTCAGAAACTCGTGCAAGGCGGGGTCGCTGTACGCGGCCAAAGACGCGGACACCGCCCCATGGGCGGCCAGGCGCGCACCGTGCGACATGTCTCGACACTCCACTGCCGCCTCCCCTGGGTAGCGACCTCGACTCTGCACCCGCACCAATAGTGCAGCGCAAGAACACTGCCTCTTCACCAGTAAAACGACTCTGACTGCTCCGCGGTCACCCGACGGGTGCGAGCGGCGGCTCTGGCAGATCTGCACCGGTGTTCCCGGCTTCCTCGATACGCCATATCCCATCGTCCAGAAGTACCGATCACTCCCGCATTCCGGCCCCGTACCCGGAAGGCCACCGGGTCCGCTCTGACCAGACAACCGAAACGAGATCTGCCTCGGACAGGTCAGCCTCCGTGAGATTCGCCCCAGACAGGTCAGCCTCCGTGAGTGTCGTTTCGGTCAGAACGACCTTGGTGAGATCCGTCCTGGACAGGTCAGCGTCCGCGAGCGTCGCCTGGCAGAGGAAAGCTTCCGTGAGACATCTGCAGTAGCTTGATTCGTCACCTGTGTGACCTTCAGGGCTTCATGGCGTCGAATCTTCAGCGGTAACCGGCGCGCGATCACTCGCCGAGGGCACTGTTGCGGTACTCGTACTCGTACACGTACTCGCGAGCGGGCTCCACTCGATCAGCGGGAGGTGCCGCGCATGGTGCTGCCGCAGGTCCGGCCTTGGGGCCAGCGGTGCAGCCGTCGGCACTAAAGAGGCTGTTGTCGTTCCAGATCTTGAGGAGTTCGGTCGAACGGGTTTCTCTATCGCGGGGTGCGCGTGCAGTCAACGACGGCAATCAGGAGACCCTGTAGGCGGCGGCTCCGTTGTGAAGGAAGCGAGCGCGACCGTACATGTCGGGGCTGATCAGGGACAGGACCTGATGGCCGTCGAACGTTGGTTTGGCGGTGATGATTGCGCTCTCGTTGAGGCGGACTACCTCGACGCGGTCCTCGGGCTTGCCGAGGAAGGACTTCGCGAGTTCGTTGCGGGGGTGGCGAATGAGGAACGCGCGGTCGTCCTCGACGGTGAGAGTGAGGTCGTACAGGGTGCTGCGGTAGGTGCCGCACATGCGGTCCACGTCGACGAGGAGCGGATTCGCAGGCGGCACTGGCAGTGGCACCGTCTCGGCGTCAGTGAGATCTCCGAGGACGGTGCTGAGTATCTCGTAGGCCAGCGGCTCTGCACCGGAACTGTTGGTCAGCACGGCCACCGCCACGCCGGCCGAGGGGACGACCCGCAAGAATGCCTTCTGTCCCTTGGAGACGCCGGTGTGACCGACGACGCCGTCCCGGTACAGCATCCAGCCGAGCCCCCAGCCTAGGACGCCGCCTCCGAAGTCCGGGACGGATTCGAGCTGGGGGGTGCGCAGTGCCGCGAGCGCAGGGTCGGTGAGCTGCAGGTGGACGAACTTCAGCAGATCGCGTGCGCTCATCGCCAGATGAGAGCCACTGGGCGTGGAGAAATATCGGACCGCCCAGCTTTTCGTGGGCGCGAGCTCTCCGTCGGTCTCGACGTGCCCGATGGCGGCGCGATGCAGGATCGCCTCGTACGTGGTGGTGGCGACGGTCGTCAAGCCCAGTGGGGTCGCGAGGCGTTCGCGGAGCACGTCGTGGAAGAGCTTGTTCCGTAGCACCTCCACGAGCCTGCCGAGCACCACGTACCCGCTGTTGGAGTAGGAGAAGAGGGTGCCCGGCGGGAGTAGGTGGTCCGCGTCGGCGAGCGTGGCGACGAACTTCTCGATCGCGTCGTCGTTGCGACCGGTGTCGGTGAAGTGGTTGCCGTCGATGCCGCCGGTGTGGGTGAGCAGGTGGCGAGCAGTCAGAACCTCGGTGGCCGCCGGGTCACTCAGCCGGAAGCCGGGCATGTAGTCGCGAACGGGACGGTCGAGGTCCAGGACCCCCTCGTTCACCAGTTGCTGGGCCAGCGTGGCTGTCCAGATTTTGGTGATCGAGCCGATCTTGAACACCGAGTCGGTTGTGGTCTCGACCTGGGTGTGCAGGCTCAGCACGCCTGCGGCCTCGTCGTGGATTTCCCTGTCAGCCAGTACGGCGATCTGTGCGCCCGGTACCCCGTACTTCGCGATGAGCTCGCTCAGATGCCATCCCATCCCATCAGCCTAAAGGGTGTTGCACAAGGCTGCGTTTTGGCACGTCAGGGCCTGTGATCGCAGTCTTCTGGTCATGATGTGCGGGCGAGGTTGTGCATGTGGGCGACGGCCTGGACGGCGTGGTGGAGGCCGTCGCCGTGCTGCTGGCAGTCACGAAGGATCTTGTAGTTCTTCATCCGGCCGATCACATGCTCCACCCGGGCACGCACCTTGCGGTGGGCGGCACTGTCCGCTTCCTCGCCCGCCAGCAGGGGCCGGCGAGGGCGTTTGCGGTGTGGCACGACCATCTGGCAGTTGAGGTAGGCGCCGTCGCCCAGGACGGTCACGCCATGGCAGTGCTCGGCCACGCCGGAGGCACGCCAGGCTTGGGCGTCGGCGGTGGTGCCCGGTGCCGGTCGGGCCGCTGCGATCACCAGGCGGGTGTCGGCATCGACAATGACCTGCACGTTCGCGGAGAAGCGGTAGTTGCGGCTGGACGCGCCGACCTTACGGTCACGCACCGGGACCAGAGTGCCGTCCACAATCCACAACCGGTCCGCGGCGTCGGCCGGACGCGAGAGGGGCTCAAGCGCCAGCAGCGGCCCGATCCGCTGGATCACCCGGCACACGGTGGACGAGGACACTCCGAACAGCGGTCCCAGCTGCCGCATGGTCCAATGCCACGAAGTTAACGCCGCGGCCACCAAGTCAAGCCCGGTGCGGAGATGGATGGTTCCGGCGTTCCAGGCTGCGGTTCCCTGATAGGAGAAGGTCGACCAGCACCTTCTTGACCAGGGGATCCGTTGTCGAGTCAGCTCTCCACCTGCACCTTGACCCGTACTACCACCGTCGCAGCGGGCGCCTTCGCGCCGGGCCATCTGGGCGGGCTGACTCAGCACATACCCTTCGAGCTCGTCGATCACGTCCTCGAAGAGACCAAGACCGTTCAGGTCCGGGTGCGTACGCTCCCGTCCCGGGTCGGGGTCTACTTCGTCCTGGCCCTGGGACTCTTTCCGTCTCTCGGATACCGCCGCGTGTGGGACAAGCTCGTGGCGGGCCTGTCGGGCATCGACCACGGTCTTCCCTCGGAAGCTGCACTGCGGCAGCTGCGCCGGCGTATTGGTCCGGAGCCCATAGAGGCGTTGTTCGACACTCTCGCGGTGCCTTTGGCACGGCCGACGACGCCCGGAGTTCGCTACCGGCGATGGCGGACCGTAGCGTTCGACGGCTGCAGTTCCCTCAAAGCCCCTGACCTGCCACGCATCCGAGCTCTGCTGGGCAAGGTCCGGCACCACTGGGGCATGTCGGGCTACCCCGCTTTGAGACTACCGGTAGTTCGTTAAATCCGGCGGTGGTGTGGGTTGACGGTGAGGTGGGTTGGTCGTAGGCCGGTCGTAGGAGTCAACTGCTCGGCTGGGGGCTGAAGATGACTGCTCGCCGTCCGTGTCCGCCTGCGCCGGGGCCGTTGGAGGAGTACGCGGCCCGGTTCGACGATCTCTTCTTCAGCCTGGCTCAGCGGCGGGGTTTTCGTGAGTACCTGACGGGACTGCTGGCGCCGCGGGATCGGAACAAGACGATCACCTGTCTGGCAGGAGCTGAGCCGGTGGCCGGCGCGGGGATGCCGGGAGTGCAGCGGCTGCAATTCTTCCTGTCCGAGTCCCCATGGGAAGCCGAGCAGATCAACGACCGGCGGCTTGAACTGCTGCCCGGGCAGTCGGTGACGGCTCCACATGACGGCGGGGTCATCGTGATCGACGACTCGGGGGACCGCAAGGCCGGCACGGCCACCGCCAACGTGGGCCGGCAGTGGCTGGGCCGGCTGGGCAAGACGGACAACGGCATCGTCACGGTGACCACAGTGTGGACGGACGGCCGCGTGTACTACCCGCTCCACGCGACTCCTTACACCCCCGCCCACCACTTCGCCCGCGCCCGGTCCGACCCGGCCTTCCGCACGAAACCGCAGCTGGCCGCCGCTCTGGCGGTCCGCGGGAAGGAGGCGGGCTTCGGCTGCCGGGCGGTGATCGCCGACTGCGCCTACTCCGTGAGTGATGACTGGTACCTAACGCTGCGGGCGGCCGGCCTGGCCTACGCGGTCGCGCTCAAACCGCATCGCGGCACCTGGGCCCCGGCCGGCCAGCCGCATACCCCCATCGACGCCGCACACGCTCTGACCTGGAAGAACGCCGACCACCCCGGTGACTGGACACCGGTGGAGCGTCATTTCCGCGACGGGCACACCGAGACTTGGTGGGCCGCTGACGCCCGACTGGGTGGTTACGGCCCCGACTCACCCTGCCGGCTGGTCGTGGCCACCACCGACCCAGCCACCCTGCCGGAAAAGACCACCTGGCACCTGGCCACCAACCTGTCCCACCCCGATGCGCCCCACGCCGCCACCAGCCCGCATCCGCCGGCCGACCTCGCCGAGATCGTCCGCCTTTACGGCCTGCGGCCGTGGATCGAGCAGAGCTACAAGCAGGTCGAGGACGAACTCGGCTGGGCCGACTTCCAGGTCCGTTCCGACCGCGCCATCCGCCGACATCAGACACTGGTGAACTGCGCCTTCTCCTTCTGCTGGGACCAATGGTTCGTCCCATCCGGCACCGTGGATGCCGCCGCGCCGGACCCGTGCCCCAACGAGGGGCCAGAGAGGGGGCTCAGCCACGTCCCACCAGCACCAACAGCCCTGCTGGCCCAGGGCCTTACGGGCGATCCGTTCCTGGCTCGCCCCCGCCGTCACTCCCAACCGATGGTGGCGAGCCTGGACGGACAAGGACCCACCCTCCGAACTCCAGGCCCTGATCGACGCAGTCACCACCGGACACGGCATTGACCTCTACCGCCGGATTTAACGAACTACCGGTAGAAGCCGCTTCTTTTGGTGTCGGTGGTCGGGGGCCTCTCGAGTTCTCCATTCAGCTGGCGGAGCTCTCGTTGAAGAGTGTGGCGAGGCCGTCGAGGAGGCGCTGGAGGCCGAACTCGAAGAGGGCGTCGAGATCGAAGTCGTAACCAGCTGTGGCGAGGTGGGAGAGTGTGGGGAACCGGCCGGTGCCCAGAATGGCCAGGAGTGCGGGCTCCTGGGTGTCCATCCACTCCTCGCTGTCGAGGCCGCTGTGCGCCTCGGCCTCCCGCTCCGTCTCCAGGTTGACGGCGATACCGCGGGCGTAGTTGAGCAGCATGAGGTGCGCGGTGAAGGCGGACTGCAGGTCGAGTCCGTGCGCGTGCAGGGTGGCAAGCATCCATTCGCTGTACGGCAGTGCCGAGGTGATCATCTGAGGGCGGGTCACCGACAGGGCCGGTGCGAGCCACGGGTGGCGGCGGAACAGGTCCCAGAGCTGCCGGGCCGCCAGTTCGATGGCCTCCCGCCAGCCCTCCGGAGGGTCGGTGGGCAGCGGGTGCTCCGCCATGACGCTGTCCATCATCCGCATCAGCAGGTCGTCCTTGTCGGCCACGTGCCGGTACAGCGACATGGTCGCCACCCCGAGCTCGGCGGCCACCCGGCGCATCGAGACCGCGGTCAGCCCCTCCGTGTCGGCGACCGTGACGGCGGCACCGACGATCCGTGCGAGCGTGAGCGCTCCTTGGACCGAGGACGGCCCGCCCGGGCGGGCGGCGGCAGCGGGTCGGGCGGCCCGCACCGGGCGGCTCGGGGCTGTCACGACCGTCCCGATGCCCGGGACGACGCGGACCATGCCCTCGCGGCGCAGTTCGGAGAGCACCTTGGTCGCGGTCGCCATGGCGACGCCCCACTGCCGGGTGATCTCGCGGGTCGAGGGCACGCGATCGCCCGACGCCAGTTCGCCCGTATTGATCCGCTGCCGCAGTTCGGCGACGATCTGGCTATAGCGCGGTACTGCCTGTCCGCCCACCGACACCCCTCCGCACTAGTGCACCTGGATAGGTGCCATCCTAGCCTCCGACACCGTGCGAATCCCCGCGTGCGAGCACCACCCCGCCTCTCCGCACTAGTGCAGTGTTGCCCAATACCGCATGAGCCGAGGTGATGTCATGCTTGCAAACTACTGTGCGTACGGCGTACGCTCGCATTATGTCGAATGACGAGATACTCATCTGTGGTGCTGGCATCGCAGGGCCCGCGCTGGCGTACTGGCTACGAAAGGGAGGCTTCACGGTCACGATCGTGGAGCGCACGCCGGCACCCCGGCCGGGCGGGCAGACCGTGGATCTGCGCGGCGCCGGCCGCACCGTGATCGAACGGATGGGCCTGATCGACCGGGCCAGGGCGGAGAGCGTGGACCAGCGCGGCCTCGCCCTCGTCGACACCGCCGGCCGGACCACCGCCCGACTGCCCGCCGACAGCTTCGGCGGTGAGGGGATCGTCTCCGAGATCGAGATCCTCCGCGGCGACCTCGCCCGTCTGCTGTACGAGGCCACCCTGCCGGACACGGAGTACCTCTTCGACGACACCATCACCGAGATCGATCAGGACGCGGACGCGGTCACCGTCACCTTCGAGAAAGCCACGCCGCGCCGGTTCGCCCTCGTCGTCGGCGCGGACGGTCCGCACTCCGTGGTGCGCGCGCTGGCTTTCGGCCCGGAGCAGGAATTCGTCCACCCGATCGACCTCTACACGGCCTGGTTCACCGCCCTTGACGACCTGAACCTCGACGGCTGGTTCCTGATGCACAACGCGCCCGGCGGCCTGGTCGTCTCCGCCCGGCCCGGCCGCCTCCCCGGCGAGATCAAAGCCGGCTTCAGCTTCCGCTCGCCACCGCTCGCCTACGACCGCCGCGACGTCGCAGCCCAACAGGAGTTCATAGCCCGGCGCTTCACCCACGTCGGCTGGGAGACCCCACGCCTGCTGCGGGCGATGCGCACCGCCCCGGACTTCTTCTTCGACTCCATGGGGCAGGTCCGCCTCGACAGCTGGTCGCGCGGCCGGGTAGCGCTGCTCGGCGACGCCGGATACTGCGCGACCCCGCTGACCGGCCTCGGAACCAGCCTTGCCCTGGTCGGCGCCTACGTCCTGGCCGGTGAACTCGCCGCCGCCGAGGGCGACCACGATGTCGCCTTCCGCCGCTACGACACGGTGATGCGCCCGTACGTGAGCCAGGCGCAGCAGCTGCCGCCCGGCGGAGCCGCCGGGTACGCACCGTCGGGCCGGCTCGGCATCCGGCTGCGCGACCTTTCGATGCGGTCGATGTCCCGCTGGCCGATGCGGAACCTGCTTGCCGCACAGTTCACCAAGGCCGGGGACATCGCGCTGCCGGAATACCGTCTCGCCGCGGACATCCCCCACCAGATGAGCACCAGGACAGAGGACTGATCGAGCGGCCCGGCCTGACCCGAAGATCACAAACGGGGATCGGTGCTCGTCCGGGGGTATCTGGCCGATCAGGCGCGGTCGTGGAGAGTGACCTGGTAGCCGTCGGGGTCGGCGAAGGTGAATGTCCGGCCGAAGGGGCCGCCGATCGGTGCGGAGACGATGGTGTGACCGTCTGCGACAAGAGCATCGTGAATGGCCTGGACGTCTGTGGCGTGGAGCCAGATCGCGGCACCGATGCCGGGCTGAGCAACGGATGCGAGATCACATCCCCGGTGAGTCGTACGAAGGCCGTGAGTGCCTCGTCATCATCACGAAGGCCCAGATCCTGGCAGTGGCCCTCGTAGCTAACCCGAGGTTCCGGGATGCGCGCTTCGGCAGCCTGTCGCTCGGCACATCTACCGAGCTGCGTGCTGCTCTTGGGCCGAATTTTCGGCCGGGAGTGAGGCTCAGCTGCGATAAGTGCCTCGCGGGATGCCACGGCCTCAACCGAAACTTCGATGGGTCGACACACGGCTGATCGACAGTAACTGGCCGGACGAGACTCGGCGCTGCCGCAGAGTCGCGCTTCCGCGTGCTGGTCGTTCTCGTGGTGCACCCACGAGGTGCTTCACCCCCGTGCCGGTGACACCAGCTCACCGCCACTTCAAGGAGACAGCCTCTAGCGGAGGATCCCTGCGGGCGCGAGGCCGACACGCCGTCACCGCCCCTCGACTCGACCTTCGTCTGAGCATCCCTGCGGGCGAGGGGCCGACTCCCGACGAGGACGACGGCCACGTCATCGGAGCATCCCCGCAGACGCGGGGTCGACCTGATCCGGGACCACGCCGCCCGCCTTCGCCGCGTCGGCCCGGTACCCGTCGGCTACATCCACGGCGACAACCAGCCGAGGAACTGGCTGTGGTCCACGAGCGGGCTCGCCCTCGTCGACTTCGAACGGTCCCGGCCCGCCGCCCGCGTCCAGGACTTCGTCATCCTCGACCACCCAGTGGGCCGACCATCCGGACCGCGAGAAGGCGTTCCTCCGGTCCTACGGGCGGGAACTGTCCGACGCCGAGCGGCACGCGCTGCGCTGCCTGACCGCGCTGGACGCGGTCAACTGCCTGGCCTGGGGCCCGGACAACGGCGACGCCGAGGTCACCGCCCGGGGCCGGCGGACCCTGGACCGGCTCGTGAAGGAGGACCGGCTGTGAGCGCCGTACACCGGAGCATCGGGAACGTCATGGTCCTGCTCCAGCGTCCCGGCGACGGTCGGATCCTGACCGTCCGGCACCAGGCGTCGTCGTGGCACTCCCCCGGGGATGCTCACGGTCGTCGGAGGGCGCCTCGAGGACGGCGAGTTCCTCGACGAGGGAGCGGCGCGCGAGCTCGCCGAGGTTATGTGAGCAACGTCTGTGTCCCACTGGAAAGTGTCTCATCTGTGGTGTGGGAGTCGGCAACGTCTTGGCCAGGCGCTGACTACAGGAGGCCGCCCCGGCCCGGAGAGTGGGCCACCGACGGAATTCTCCGACCTGCGGTGTTGCCGGGCGTGGGGTGGCTGTTTCCCGGCAAAGAGTGGTGCGCCTTCCCACGCGGTGCGGGCGGCCCTGCTAGCCCGGTGTATCCGGGTCCTTGCCGCCCCGTTCCTGCCGGGATGCGAGGTTGTCGCGGGCAGTGAGGGTGTGGGGGTGGTCGGCCCCCAGCACGCGCAGGAAAAGGCGGCCGCGGCATGGCCGGATATCGGTGACGCAAGCCTAACCGATCTCTTCTGACCCATCCATGAATGCCGGGGGCCCCGGCCATTGCAGACGGACGGGGCCCCTGGCATTGGTCAGGCATAGTAGACGGACCACAGCCGGGAGAGACCGCTGCCGCACGTGTTCAGGCTTACGCGATGGATCGCCCCTGATCCCGCGACAAGACAGGTTTTGGTTGCATAGTTGATCAGCTGCTCCCCCTCCGGGGAATTGATGCTGTGCACTGTCCACAAGGCTGCCGGATCGTTGGCCAAGCACGGCCTCATCGTCGGCTGACCGTTGCGGGCGACCAAACAAAGCCTGTCACCAACGTTTTGCCGAATTTCGGTCAACGTTTCATAGGTATCGACCATCAGCCAGGTCTGATAGGCGCCACCGTTGCAGGTTGTCGTGTAGGGCCCGTAGTCGGCCCTGTAGTCGAGGCACTCCTTCAAATTATAGGCCGCGCTGTTCACATGCATGTACGCCATCCCCGCCGCCTGTGCGGGTGCGGTACCGAGGCCCCAGCACAGCGCAGCGGCCGCCGCACCTATGGCGGTAATCTTCTTCAGCACGTGTCCTCCACGTTTTTGTGGCACGACGTCTACCAAGGGAGATTAAAGAGGGCTACCAGCAGGCGTGGCAACCGCTCAACGAGCTCGATCCGCCGCCTGTCCGTGTTCGAAGTGACCACGCTCATCGGACGGTTGCCAGTACGTCCCGGGTAGGGCTCCATCGGCTCGCAGCCGGCGTCCCGGAGTTCGACGGTGGCCGAGGCGTGATCGGCCGTCGGTCACCCCCGACCTGTCTCTGGCCTTCGCAGAACCCGCCGCAGCCCATTTCGTCGGTGGCCCAGGGTGGTCCGGGGGCGGGGCGGGTTGTCAGGTTGGGCGCAGTGCGCGGACTACTCCGTAGCTGGAGTCGGAGAGCTGTGACCTGAGCTTTCCGGCGTCTTTTTCTAGTTCGGCATTGCGCAAGGCCAGGATCTGGATCTGGTTGGCGTAGGTCGCTGTGGTGTCCTTCAACTCCCTGGCCTCGGCGGCGTGCTCCTTGCGAAGTGCGCGTCCCTGCTTGCGCAGGCGGGCGACCTCGGCCTTGAGCTCGTCGACTTCGGGACGCTTGACCTCAGGGGCAGAGAGGATCTCTTTGATCGCGGGGGCGACCGGCGAGCGGTAGTAGGAAGCTCGTGACACCCCGCCCTCGGCGGCGATGTTCACAGCTGTAACGGAGCCGTCGGTGACCGCCGGGCGGCCGTCCATGAGTCGTTCGAAGGCCCGCATGATCTGCCGGTCGATGTCGGTGAGCCCTCCGTGCTCACGAACCAGACGGGCGAAGACGCTATGGGTGATGCTGCTGGTGGTCATGCGGGCGTTCCTTCCTCGTCACGAAGCTCGACGATCAGCTGGGTGAGCGTCGACAGGTGTTCCTCGATGGCGATCCGCTGGAAGGTGGGAACGTCGTCCGTGCGGGCGAACTCCTCGGCAGCCAGATCACGGGCCCGGGCCATCCCGGGCAGATGAACAGACGAGCGGCGCGCGTTCGGGCAGGCCAAGCACGCGTTGAGCATGGGAAGCGGTCGGCCGAGGGACTTCGCGCGTTTGCCGCAGACGGCGGATGCGGCGTGGTGGAAGCAGTCGTTGAGGATGCCTGGATGCAGGGTGCGAGTGAGGTGTCGAAGCGCGGCTCGCAGCCGTTCGGGACTGGCGACCGTGCCGGGCAGATCACCCAGCTCTGCCCGGATCCGGTCGAAGTCAACTGCCACGCGGCTAGGGCCTGTGTGACGTCGTGATCAATCTTGCCGATCCGGATCCGTCTGGAGTGCGGATCCGGTAGGAAGACAATCGTGACGCGCAGGCAACTCACCGACGAGCAGTGGCAGTTGATCGAGCCGTTCCTGCCGATAGGCGAGTACGGTCCGTACCCTGAACGGCTGCGTGAGCAGTTCGAGGGAGTGATCTGGCGGTTCCGCACCAGCAGCCAGTGGCGGGACATGCCGGGCGAGTTCGGGCCGTGGCCGACGGTCTACGGCCGCTTCCGGGTCTGGCGGGACGCCGGCGTCTTCACCGCACTGCTGGAAGGTGTGATCGCTGAGGCCGCCCGCCAGGGGAAGATGGACTTGTCCCTGGCCAGCGTGGACTCCACCACCGCCCGCGCCCACCACGACGCCGCCGGGATGCGCATCGGCAAGGAGGTCATGGACGCCCTTGAGGAAGCCGCCGCCGACCAGGAACGGGCCCGGCAAAAGGGGGCAGTCCGCCGGAACAGAACGGACAGGGCGGAAGCGACGCCGCCGGCCGGGAAGAGCGGCGGCACATCAGGCGACGGCGCAAGCTCCGTCCGAAGGAAGCCCTGCTCGGCAGGTCCCGTGGCGGGCTGACGAGCAAGGTCCATCTCGCAGCGGACCGCAAGTGCCATCCGTTGTCGTTCGTTCTGACCGCAGGACAGGCCGCCGACAGCCCGCAGTTCGTCCCCGTGCTGCAGAAAGTGCGGGTCCGTCTGCCTGTCGGCCGTCCCCGGACCCGGCCCGACGCTGTCGCCGCGGACAAGGGCCTACTCATCCCACGCCAACCGCTCCTACCTGCGTAAACGCAACATCAAGGTAGTCATCCCGGAGAAGAAGGACCAGGCAGCCAACCGGAAGAGGAAAGGCAGCCGGGGCAGCCGGCCCACAGGTCACGACGCCGATCTCTACAAGGAACGGAACACCGTCGAGCGCCTGATCAACAAGCTGAAGGCCTGGCGGGGCATCGCAACTCGATACGACAAGACACCCGAGAGCTACCTCGCCGGCCTCCACCTCCGCGCCTTAATGATCTGGATCAACGACCTTCTGAAGGCAACCGGCTGATCACAACGTCACACAGGCCCTAGCCCGGCAGCCGGGTTGGTGATGTCCAAGGCGGTCGCCAGCAGGTTGTCCCGCGCGCCCCCAAGCGCTTCAAGAACACGCTCGGGGCTGCGGCCGGTGGCCACGACCTGATGGCCGGCGGCGAGGGCCTGGCGGGCGACGTCCATGCCCAGACCGCGTCCAGCGCCGGTGATGAAGAAGACCTTGCTCATGATCAGGGTGCACTCCAAACCGAGACGGGAAGGAAGACCAGTTAGTGACATTCTGTGACCCACTGGGATTTCCGGCAGCCGCTACCGCCAGGGCTCCGGTGGATGCCGGGCGCGGCCGACCGCTTCGAGATCCAGGAAACCGCAGGCCCACGAGCGGAAGAAGGGTCTGCAATTACAGGTACTGACAGGGCCCCCACACATGCGCCGTCCCGACCTAACCTGTAATCTGTGAGTACTGAGAGCGACATCCGCGAGTTCCTGGCCTTCCGCCGTTCGTCACCCTCGACTTCGACGCCATGGAACTCCCCGCCCAGCCCGGCCTCACCCTCACCGCATACAGCGCCGCACCCGACACCCCGGAGCGCGACTCTCTCCAACTCCTCGCCAGCTGGGCCGCCACCCCCGACCGGCCTCTGCCCGCTGCCGACCTCAACGCCCGCGAGTTCCCTCCGGGCAGCTGACCAGAGCGGCTATCACTCGTCGCCCGCTCGGCACTGACGAAGGTTGCTTGAGCCTGGATCCGCCGCGCGGATCGGCAGGCTGTGGACAATGAAATAGAAGAGGTGCCCGCTGACCTGGGATGAGCTCCTGCGCCCTCAGCAGTTTCACGAAGCCTGGAATCGATGATTTCGGCCAGCGGTGCCGCGAGCGGGAGTGGCAACGTCAACCCATGGGTCTCGTGTGGACGGTTGTGCCGTCCTTGACCTCGACGAGTCGGTGGCGGATCGTGCCGCTGCGCCGGAAACGTTGACGACTCCTGCGGATCGGCGCGCGAGGCTCGTCGGTCAGTCGGGTGTCTCGATCGAGTCGGCCGGCGCGGATTCGTCGGCCGGTGCGGACCGCCCGATGTCGTTATTGATCGCGGCCCAGCTGGCCAGCAGGTTCAGGGCGTCCTGGGAGGGGGAGGCGGGCTCGGCGGTGTAGGTGAGGAGTACCTGGCTGGGGCCGTCGCCGAGTGGGAAGGTCTCGAAGGGCAGGTCGAGGTCGCCGACGACCGGGTGGTGCAGGAGCTTCACGCCGGTGGTGTGCATCCGGACGTTGTGGGCGGCCCAGCGACGGCGGAAGTCCTCGCTGCGGGTGGACAGCTCCCCGATCAGGTCCGTCAGCCGCCGGTCGTAGAGATCGCGGCCGGCCTCGGCGCGCAGCATAGCGACCGTGTCGCCCGCGACCTGGTCCCAGTCGCGGAAGAACTCGGTCGCGTGCGGGTCGAGAAAGACGAACCGGGCGTTGTTGGGCGGCCTGGCGGGGTCGGCGTAGACCGGGGAGAACAAGGCGCGCCCGAGGTGGTTGGCGGCCAGAATGTCCCCGCGTCCGCTGAGGACGAACGCCGGTGTGCCGGCCATCGAGTCCAGTACGCGCTGCACGGCGGGCCGCACGCGCTGCTGGGCGGGCCGGCGGCGCGGCGGACGAGTGGTGCCGGCGCCGCGCAGGAGGTGGAGCAGGTGAATTCGTTCGGCCTCGTCGAGCTGCAGCGCTTGCGCGATGCCGTCGATGACGCTCTCCGAGACGCCGGTGGCGTTGCCACGCTCCAGCCGGATGTAGTACTCGCTGGAGATGCCCGCGAGGAGGGCCACCTCCTCGCGGCGCAGCCCGGTGACCCGTCGGCGCTCTCCGCCGTACGTAGGCAGTCCGGCCTGCTCGGGGGTGACCTTGGCCCGTCGCGTGCCCAGGAATTCCCGGATCTCTGCACGGAAATCATCGCGGATGTCATGGTTGGTGCCGTAAGGGTCGTTTCTACCTGCCATGGCTCCACTCTACGAGCGCTTCCCGCCGACTAGGGGTCCCTGTCAGTGACCCCCTCATCAGGGACTCCCACACTGCCGCGCCAACGGGTTCTGTTGGTGGTGCACCGCCCACGGCAGTGCGAACGGCTCGGACAGGGCGGCGCTTGGGCCGCCGGCCTCCAGGCCCCTCGGCGGCGCTGTCGGCGCCGCACGCATCACCACCGCACACACCGGGTGCCGGATCACGGCGCCTGAAAGGACCCCCATGAGCAAGGTCATTCTCGTCACCGGTGCCGGACGCGGTCTGGGCACGGACATCGCCCGCCAGGCCCTCGCCGCCGGCCACCAGGTCGTCGCCACCGGCCGCCGTGCCGAAGAGGTCGAGAAGACCCTGGGCGGACCGCGGGACAACCTGCTGGTCACCAGGCTCGACGTCACCAGCCTGGAGGACGCCGGGACCGCCGCGCAGGCCGCTGTGGAGCGCTTCGGCCGCATCGACGTCCTGATCAACAACGCCGGTAATTTCTTCGCCGGCTACTTCGAGGAGATCTCGCCCGCGCAGATGCGCAAGCAGTTCGAGACCAACCTCTTCGGCCCGATGAACGTCACCCGCGCCGTCCTGCCGATCATGCGCGCACAGCGCTCTGGCCACGTCATCACCATCACCTCGACCGCCGGCCTGGTCGGCATGGAGTTCACCTCCGCCTACGCCGCCTCCAAGTTCGCGGAAGAGGGCTGGATGGAGTCCCTGCGCCACGATGTCGAGCCGTACGACATCCACACCACGCTCGTGGAGCCCGGCTACTTCCGCACCGAACTCCTCGTGGACGGCTCCACCACCTGGCCCGAGCTGTCCATCGACGACTACGCCCCGCGCACCGGCCCGACGATCGAGGGCATGAAGAGCCTGAACGGCAAGCAGCCCGGCGACCCCGCCAAGCTCGCCCGCGCCCTGCTCACCATCGCCCGGCAGGAGAAGCCGCTGCCGCGCTTCGTCGCCGGTGCCGACGCCATCGAGGCCGCCGAGGCCAAAGCGAAGGAACTCCTCGCCCAGGCTCAGGCATCCCGCGAACTGGGCGGCAACCTCTCCTACGACGACACCCACGTCTGAACACCACGCCCCGCACCCGGCCGAGGCGGGGGACCGCTACCGGGTGCAGTCTTCGACAGCATGGAGAGGCAGCATGCCACTCAAAGGCGAGTACGAGCCGAGCAGGGCACAGTTCGTACGTGACCTGGTGGAGCTGTACGAAAGTTCCGGCGGCACGGAAGGAACGACGCTGCAGGACCTGCCCGTCGTCATCCTGACGACCCTGGGCGCGAAGAGCGGCAAGATCCGCAAGGTCCCGGTCATGCGGGTGGAGCACGACGGTTCCTACGCCGTCATCGCCTCCATGGCAGGAGCCCCCAGCCACCCCATCTGGTACCACAACGCGGTGGCAGATCCCCGAGTCGAGCTTCGGGACAGCCCGCTACGCCAGGACATGCTGGCACGCGAGGTGACCGGGGACGAGAAGGCCGTGTGGTGGGCCCGAGCCGTCGAGGCTTTCCCGGACTACGCCGAGTACCAGAAGAAGACGGACCGTGAGATCCCGGTCCTCGTTCTGGAGCCCGCTGCCCAGAAGCACTGACGCGGCACAACCGCTCAGCCTGGGGGTCCCTGCCGCCTGCTGAACGAAGCCATGCATGTCCAGCGCCCTCTACGTCGATGCCGTCGGCGCCGACCGACGACGCCCACGCCTGAGCAACACGCCCCCGGCCGAGGCTCCGGCGCGCACCCGCGGCAGCTGACCCGCTACCTGGGGAGCGGCGCCTGCGCCGGCAGCGCGCGGACCTTCTGAAGCACTGCCCGCCGGCTGATGGCACACCGCACTGACAACGACCACCGACCGCGCCTGAAGAACGTCACAACAAGGGGTACCTGATGAAGCACGTAGCACTGGGTGGGCTTGATGTAAGCCGCGAAGCGCCCGAAGACTGCAAAACTCGCAGGCAACGACGAGTTGCGTGAATACGTGCAGGAACGGCTCGCCGGCAGCGTCCGCCGCCCCGACAACACGATCGTCGCCGGGCCCAGGACGCCCGCGTGGAAAGGGCTGAACAAGCCGCATCGGCAGGACAGACGATGGGCGACGGCATGGAGCCCGGAGCAGATCTCGCACCGTCTCCCTGTCGACTTCCCCGATGATGAGTCCATGCGCATCAGCCACGAAGCGATCTACCAGGCGCTGTTCATCGAGGGCCGTGGCGCGCTCAAGCGGGAACTGGTCATGTGTCTGCGTACCGGCCGGGCGCTGCGGACTCCCCGTGCACGGTCGCAGAACAAACCGCAGGGGCATGTCACCGCGGACGTCATCCTCAGTAAACGCCCCGCCGAGGCCGCAGACCGCGCGGTCCCCGGACACTGGGAAGGAGATTTGATCATCGGAACGGGCCGATCCGCGATCGGCACGCTGGTCGAGCGCAGCAGCCGCTCCACGCTCCTGGTGCACCTGCCCCGGCTCGAGGGCTGGGGCGTGATTCCGCCGGTGAAAAACGGCGCCTCGCTCGGGGGCTATGGCGCGATCGCGATGAACGCGGCGCTCACGACATCGATGACCCGGCTGCCCGAGCATCTGCGCAAGAGCCTCACCTGGGACCGCGGGAAGGAACTCTCCGCCCATGCCCAGTTCGCGCTTCGAAATCCACCGCGAGCCCGTCGGCAAACGCGTCAAAGCAACGCTCGTGCTGGCCGACGACCCCGGCGGAGACGCGGCCGGCCGCCAGATGATGTGACCACAGCCCGCCGCAGTAGCCTTTGCGGCGGAAGCGCAGGTCGGAGCACCACCGAGTGTTGTTGAGGGAAGAAGTGGCGAAGAACAACGGTCCGGCCCGGGACAGCCAGTTTTCGATCGTTAGCGCTGCCACCGACGGCATCCGCGTCCTGACCGTCCGCGGCGAGATCGACCGGGCCACCGCCCCCGACCTCCTCAAGGCCCTCACACCGGACGACGACACCACAGCCATGCGCATTATCCTGGACTTGAAGGACGTCACCTTCATGGACTCCACCGGCATCAACACCCTCCTCACCGCTCACCAGACAGCCCAGCGCACCCATGGCTGGCTGCGCCTGGCCGCCCCCACCGAAGCGGTACTGCGGGTCATCCAGATCGTCCGCCTGGACCACCTCATCCCCTCCTACCCCACCCTGCGCCAGGCCCTCCACCCCTGACCCGCCCCGCCGCGCCTGGTAAAGCGCGGGCCCCGATCACCCGAGGCGCGCCCGCACACCCCGACCGCCCTGCTCCTTCTTCCTTCCGGCCTGGTGGGGTGGGGGCGTGCTGAGAGGGATGTCAGTATCCCGGGCTGCCGGCGGCTGCTTTCTGGTCTGGGAAGACGTCTGAGCCCCAGCGAGGACGGGGTACCCCATGCCCTCCCCACTGCCCTACCTGATGTCCTCCCCCATGGCCTACCCGTTGGGCTACCTTACGTCCTCCCTCCCGTACGCCGGTGGCCATCCACGGCCTGGCGGCCGCGCTCGCGGGAGGGCTGGCTGTGTGGAGCGGCGTGCGCAGTTAGCCGGTCTCGGGCTGGAGTGGGCGGCGTGGGAAGGGAGCGCGGGAGCCGGGCCGAAGAAGGCTCACGGCTGATGATCGAGTGGACCCGCGAAGGCATGCCCGCCTACGGCTGGTACTGGCATGAACCCCCCTCGGCCACAACTGACCCCCTCGGCAGCAAGCAAGCACGTAACCGGACCGCACAACCGTCGTTGGGTATGGCGCACCGTATTTCCCGTATCCCCGTGGAATGCGCGAGCGAGCCTCCGGTCTGTTGGGCGCCGGAGGCTCGCTGCCATTTGACCCCGCGTTCCCTGGCCGTCAGTGCTGCGGGTGAAGTAATGCAGGTGTCTGCATGCCTCGCACTCGCGCTGCTTCCCCGGCCCGATGGGGATCGCTGGCCGGGGAGCCGTGCGTTTAGGTCTTGTCCGGGATGGTGTCGTCGATGATGATCTGCGGTTGCGGGTCGTCCGGGCTTCTGGCGGATTTGATCTTGTCGACCTCGGGAGCGAGGGCGTTGTATACCCGGCGGGAAGCGGCAGTGTTGTCCTTCTCGCCGTTCCATTTA
>NZ_JBIAQL010000028.1:0-73226 GCF_042889045.1 Streptomyces sp. NPDC002701 | reverse complement strand
CGGGGCGCTTTCGGGGGGGCCGCGGGAGCCGCCCCCGGGGCCGGTTAAACGCGCCTGCCAACGGGCCCCGCTTACCCGGGGGGGGGGGGGCCCGGGGGGGGCCCCCCCGGGGCCCCGGGGGGGGCCACGCCGTCGCCGTACCGTCAGTTCTTGTCGGTGGACGCGGACTTGGAGCGGGTGGCCGAGGGGGCCGGCCGGAGGGACCGCGCACAGTTCGGCCAGTCCTGGAAGTCGTGCCGCTGGCTCCACAGACGTCTGGCCGCCTGGATGTTCCACTCGGGATCCAGCGCCCTGCGCGGCGTGCCTCCCATCTCCCGCAGCCGCCGGTCGGAGATCTGGAACAGTCCCCAGTTCCTGGTCCCGTCGGTGTTCGGCAAAATGTGCAGCGGGTCCAGGAAGGACTGGCAGTCGGCGACGGCCACCGCGTCGTCCGGTGCCTCGGTGAACACCTGGCGGATGCGTTCGCGGACTTTCTTCGGAGACCAGGTGTCCATGCGTACCGGCGACTCGTACAGGGCCTTCCTCGTCGGGGCGCCGACGACCCCGTTCGGCGCGATGCCCGCGAGCACCTGGAACGCCGTGACCCGGCGCAGTGTCTCGGGGCCGAAGGAACTGTCCACCCCGATCCGGGCGCCGTGGCGCGCGAGCAGCCGCTGCACCTCACGTACGCACTTGTCCTGCTGGCCCATGCTCACGACCGGCTCGCAGCCGTCCCCGTACAGGAGCCGCCGGTCCTCGGCCGGAGCCGCTGTCCCGCCGCCGGGCCACGTGTGCGAGGTGATCGCGGACATCCCCCAGGCGGCGAGGGCGAGCACGACCGCGGTGACCACGCCGATGACGGCGGTACGCCTCCCGCCGGGACCTCGCAGGAGCCGGCGCCAGGCGTCCGGGGACGACCGGGGCTCCGCGCCCGACGGGGGTTCCGCCGGATCCGCCCCGACCTCCCGGGGCTCCACGGGGGCCGCGGCGCCCGGGGGGCCGGGTTCGTCCTCGGACCGGTCCCGGCCGACGGTACGGGAGTCGTCCGCCGCTCCCGCCGCCTTCTCCGCCCCCGGCTCTCCCGGCTCCGCCTCAGCCGGCTCCGTCTTCGTCGCCTCCGGCCTCCCCGCCTCGGGCTTCCCCGCTTCCGCCTTCTGCTCGGAGGCTTCCTCCGTCGCCGGTTTCCCCTCCGCCCGGGGCTCCGCCGGTACCGTCTGGTCCCCCCGTTCCGTGTCGGCCAGGGCCCAGAGCCGGTGCAGCTCCCGCAGTTCGGCTCGTGTCGCCCCGCAGACGGTGGCGATGCGGTGCGCTGTGCCGTAGTCCTGCGGAACCGATAAGCCCATGCAGTAGCGGTGCAGGCTCGAACGGCTGATGCCGGTCTTCCGCGAGAGTGCCTCGTAGCTGTAGCCGGCTCTTTCCCGTAACGCGCGCAGCCGAGAGGCGAAACGTTCGGCCTCTCCGTATCGCACCATGATGATCCCCCCTGACATGAGAGCACCCTGGCTGTCGTCCCCAGGACGTCCCAGGGATGCGGTGTTGTCCCCAGGCCGGGACGCGGTCGGCATCCTAGTACCGCGACGAAGTCCGTCGTGTCCCGTGGACACTTTCGCCGCAAGTGCCCATCGCGGCACGCCCGGCCGCCGACGCATCCCGTCACATCGTTGTCCTAGCACCCGATCGGCTCCATGCTCTGCACGTGGCACTCTCTCCGCGCAGGCGCGAGGCCCCCCGGGGCCGGTACTCCCCCGACCTCCGTCCCGTCCGGGTCGCCCCCCTGGTGCTGGCTCTCGCCCTCCTGCTCGGCTGGGGCATCCACCAGTTGGCCGACCACTACTTCACCCGGGCCGCCGCCGAGCAGGACCCGCCCAGGCCGGCCGACGTCAACGACGTCCTCAAGGCCACCGTCACCGTACTGACCCTGATCGGCGCCGTCCTCGCGGGCCTCTACGCGTACCGCAAACAGCTCCTGGCCGAGGGGGACGCCCATCGTGCCGACGCGAGCCAGCTCGCCGACCGCTACACCACCGTCGCCGAGCAGCTCGGGCACGAACGGGCCGCCGTACGCCTCGCCGGTGTGTACGCCCTCGCCCGTCTCGCGGACGACTGGGAGGAACAACGGCAGGTCTGTGTCGACCTGTTGTGCGCCTACCTCCGCATGCCCTACCAGCCCGACCCCGCCCACGCCGACCACCGGGCCGGGGAGCGGGAGGTCCGCCTCACCGTCCTCCGCGTCCTGCGCGACCACCTGCGGGAGCCGGACTCCCCCGACTCCTGGTGCGACCACGACTTCGACCTCACCGGTGCGCTCTTCGACGGCGGCGACCTCTCCCACAGCCACTTCCGGGGCTCGGCCGACTTCGGCGGCGCGACGTTCACCGGCGGTACGGTCCACTTCGGCTGGGTGGTGGTGGACGGTGGCGGCGTGCTGAACTTCGGCGACACGAGGATCTCCGGCGGCGCAACGGTCGACGTCCGCGAGGCGCGGTTCCGCGAGAGCGGCAAGGTCTTCTTCCACCGTGCCGTGCTCGACCACGGCACGGTCACCTTCCGCGAGGCCATGTTCACCGGCGCCAGTACGGTCAACTTCCGCCACGCGACCTTCGCCGAGGGCAGCGGCCTCGGTTACACCGGCACCCGTTTCCGCGACAGCACCGCCCAGTTCGGAGAGGCGGCGTTCGACGGCGGCACGGTCGACTTCACCGGTGCGAGGTTCACCGGCGGCGGCATCGACTTCGCCGGCGCGGCGCGCGACGGCGGCACGGTCCGCTTCACCGACGCGGTGTTCGACGGCACGGACTCCGACTGGGGCGTGTTCCCCGCTCCCACCGGCACGTAGACCGGGCCGCGCGGGTACGGGCCCGGCCCACGGACACCGGTACAGGGGCGGTCGGCACAGGGGTGCGCGCCGGTCAGGAAGCCGGTCGCAGCGAGTCGACCACCAGGTCGAGGAGCCGGTCGACCCGCTCCTCCGAGTCGGTCGCCGTCGTCGAGAGGAACACCCCCAGGAGCATCATCGTCACGTTCTCCGGATCGACGTCCGAGCGCAGCGAACCGTCCCGCGCGCCGGCGCGGAGCATCAGGGCGATCGCGGCCGTGACGCGTTCCCGCGTGGCGGGCGTGGCGATGCTGCCCGACGCCCAGCCGGCCCGCAGCGTGGCGGACATGCCGCGCTTGATGGCATAGAAGGCGCTGTACCGGGTCATCCACGCGCGCAGCGCGGCCCTCGGGGCAAGCTCCTCCAGGAGTGCCGGGGCGCTGGACACGACCTCGTCGAGTTCGGCGGCGTAGACGGCCTCCACGATCGCCTCGCGGGTCGGGAAATGCCGGTACAGGGTGCCGATGCCTACTCCGGCCGCGCGGGCGATCATGTCGAGCGGCACGACCTCCTGGGTGGCGGCGAACGCCTCTCGGGCCGCGTCGAGAAGTCTGTCGCGGTTGCGCCGTGCGTCGGCGCGCACCGGCCGGTCCGGCGCCGTCGCTCCGCGGCCGGTGGCCGTGGACTCATCCCCAATCAAAGCGGAGACCCTCCGGTTAGTATTACGATGGTTGAAACGGAGCCACTCCGTTTCGTCTATGGTCCCATGCGAAGGGGTACACCCATGTCTTCTCCCGCCCGGTCCCCCCAGACCACCGCTTCCGGCGCGCCGCGCGCCGGCGGTGCCGGACGGCTCGGGGACCGCACGGTTTCCCGGATCGGCTTCGGCGCCATGCAACTGGAGCGCCTGCAGGACGACCGCCGGGCCGCGGTCGCCCTGGTGCGCCGCAGCGTCGAACTGGGGTCAGACCACGTCGACACGGCTGAGTTCTACGGCCACGGCTTCGCCAACGAGGTCCTCCGTGAAGCCCTCCGTCCGGGGGACGAAGTCGTCGTGGTCAGCAAGATCGGCGCAGATCCCGTGACCGACGGCCCCGTCCCCCTCCGCCTCGCCCAGCGTCCCGAGCAGCTGCGCGCCAGCGTCGAGGACAACTTGAGGAGTCTCGGGCTGGAACGGATCCCGCTGGTCAACCTCCGCCGTACGGACATCGGCCCGGGTCTGCGCGCGGAGGGTGACCAGATCGTCGGCATCGAGGACCAGCTCGCCGTGATGACCGCCCTGCGCGACGAGGGGAAGATCGGCGGGATCGGCCTCAGCAGCGTCTCCGCCGACGTCCTGCGCAAGGCCCTCCCCGCGGGTGTCGCCTGCGTGCAGAACGCCTACAACCTCCTGGCCCGGGACGACGAGGAACTGCTCCAGCTGTGCCTGACCGAGGGGGTCGCCTGGGTTCCCTTCTTCCCCCTGGGCAGCGCCTTCGACGGCATCCCGAAGGTGACCGACGAACCAGCCGTCGTCGCCGTCGCGCGTGAGCTCGGCGCGACACCCGCACAGGTCGGGCTCGCCTGGCTGCTCCACCACGCCCCGAACGTGCTGCTGATCCCGGGCACCGCCGACCCCGATCACCTGGAGGCGAACGTGGCCGCCGGATCGCTCGCGCTGGACGAGTCGGCACTCGCCCGTCTCGACGCCGCCACACCCCGCCCCTGGGACAACGTGGCCCGCTGAAGCCCGCCTGGACGGGCCTGGACCGGCTTGGACCGGCGTGACGGCACGAAGCGCATCAGGCCACCCCCGACTCTCGTACGAAAACCAAACAGATCCGGTGCTGCCCGCGCTGACGCCCTGCCCATTAGAGGCGTACCTGGTCGAGACGCTGAAGCTGATCGCGCGCGGGTACACAAACCCCGAGATCGGAGCCCACCTGTGGCTGTCGGTGGACGCCGTGAAGTCGCGCGTCAAACGCACCCTGCTCGCGCTGGACGCCGAAAACCGAGCACACGCCGTCGCGATCGGCTGGCAGCGCGGCCTCCTTGGTCCCGACGCCGGCGCGAAGTCAGCCGCCGCATAACCCGGCCACGCAGACCACCCCGCCGGCCTCCTGGTGCGGCGAAGGGGCTCGTGCCACGCTCGCGTCGTGCCAGGATCCAAGCCTGGTCGGAGGTGTTTTCCCAGTTCCCATCGGTGGCCGCCTGCTTCTGCAAGTACGTCAGGAGCACTCTCTCAGGCACTGGATCGGTGATGTACTTGCCCGATCCGAGGCCCTTCAAGAGTTCAGGGCCTTGCACCCCCTTCACTACTTGCATGTTGCTGTCGCGGATCTCCTGCCTGTCGAGGATCTTCTTGAGATAGAGGTCGACGGCCCCTTTCATGGTCTTCGAGGTCACCCGAAGGTCACTCATGGTTTTCGCGCTGAGGAACTCCACGACGGTGTTCTGCGTGTCGCGAGGCAGTTTTTCGAACGGAAACGGGTCGACGGGCATGTCAGGTCCTTCCCGGCCATGCGGCGTCCGCGCCGGTCATGTGTCCCAGGGCGTGGGCCGGTGGCCGCGGTTCGGTGGTTCTGGCGGCAGAGCGCGCAGGGGGTCAGTCGGCGGCCGGGATGGTGACGGGGACCTTGTAGGTCCAGGTCCAGGGCTTGCGCAGGACGTCAGGCTTGACGACGAAGAGTTCGAAGGTCTTCTCGATGCGTACGAAGTGGCCAGTGACGGTGACGGTGAGGTTGACCGTGGAGGGGCCCAGGATCTTGTCGGTGGCGAAGATCCCGGTGCTCATGAGCGGCATGTTCGCCAGTGACAGGTCCGGCACATGGAACAGCGGGCAGCCCTCGAGCTGTCCTTTGGCGCTCATGTCGATCAGGTCCGTGGGCGTCTCGTAGGCGGCGCCTTCGGAGGCGGCCATGCGGTAGCTCTGGTTCATCTTCTTGCCGTCGGAGAGGTTGACGGCCTTCCAGTCCTCCAGGCTGCGGCTGAAGGAGGTGCCGATCACTAGGCCGGTGCTGACCCCGGTGGTGGGGACGGGTCCGAAGGTGCCAGCGTTGACGTCGAGCTGGAACTGGGAGCTGGAGGTCACCGACGAGACACCCGAGGTGGTCTGCGGGCTGTCCGTGCGCAGCGTGAACGCGGAGCTGTCCAGGGACATCGTCACGTCGACCTGGTCGCAGAAATAGCCCCGCAGGTCGTCCTTGTCGTACTGCATCGCCCCCGAGATGCTGGCCGCGACGTTCGAGCCCTCCAGGCTCACCGACAGGAACGTGCGCTTCATGCTCTTGATGTTGGTGACAACGGCCTCGCCGTTCAGCCGCAGGGCTGCGACCTGCGACTCGTAGCCCTTCTTGTCGTACTTGGCGAACGACGTCGTTTCCTGCGCCATGTCAGTTCCCTTTCACTTTCATGTCCTGGCAGCCACCCTGTGGCAGCTACTGGTCCATGAATGTAACGAGGGCTGATAAACAAAAAATGAAAGAGATCCGGCAGGAAGCGGAGGGAGCAAAACCCTCGACAAGAGCATGTGTTGGCGTATGTGGTACGGGATACGTAACGAATAGGCTCTCCATTCCGTTTATCGCCGCATTGCCCTTCCTCAAAAAAAGCTCAAGCGACAGAAGCCGCATTTCCAGGCACCATCATATTCGGCCATCCGTCTGAGGTTCGTGCCGACCAGAAGAACTCGTCACCTGTGCACATGCATTCTGCATGGAAGGTCTCCTGACAGCACACCCACAGACTCGGCCCCTGCTCGCGCTGCTCGCGCAAAGGCCGGCGGTGCCCTCGCCGCCGGAGCAGACGAGGTTGCCATACAGCGCACGGACCTACGCGCTCACCGCCGGCGGACAGCGGTACGAGAACGGGCAGCTGATCACATCACGTCTCGGCGCTGACCCACAGCCAATCATCTTCCCGGACGGTGAGTCGGCGAAGTCGGCAGGCGCCTCGTCCGGCGAGCTCCTCGCGGCGCACGCAGCGAGCGGAGCACCATTCGTCACCGCGACTTCGGCTCTCGTGCCGACCGCTCCGCTGATCCGTGCCCTGCTCCCGCTGCTCGGCCGCTTGCTGTCCGTTTCGGCCCTGCGACGCCTCGCCGTCGACCGGCTCGGCCGGACCACGGTGAAGACCACAACACCCCGTCCGCGCAACTACTCCTGGGGACACGCTGCCGTCGAGTGGGCGGACGGCACCCGGCATGAGGGGTGGCTCCGCGCCGGCGACGGCATGGACTTCACGGCTGACGTCACCCCCACCCTCACGGAACTGCTGGCCCGTGGCGTCGGCAAGCCCGGAGCCTGGACACCGGCAGCCGCCCTCGGGGCCGACCTTGCGGCAACCGCAGACGGCACCTTCGTACTGGACTGAGGAACACCGACACCCGCCACCCGGCGACCGCCTGGCGAGTGAGCAGCAGCCGCAGCGTGGACAACGGGCCGTCGTCCGGCTCACCCGCCGGAGAATCCCGGCGCGATGGCGTTTCCGATCCCATCGCCCCGGGCGCCAGCTGTCCAAGACCTATCGGGCCACGTCGACACCTGTCGGATATTGCACGGAAATCCCCCTACGCGTCGTGGGTTTGCCCCGTTTTCCGCCCTTCCCGAGCCTCCTACGCTGGCGCCATCAGCCGGAAGTGCCGCCGCCCAGGGAATCCCTGTACAGCCAGCCCGTCTGGGCACTTTGTCACCGCTGTACGGTCTGTCACGATGGTCAAAATCGGCGCCCTCCAGTAGGTTCCCGCTCTGCAGCGACATCGGATCGACGTCCGGACCGCGATCGACCGGACATCAGAAGTGATCATGGAGGTCCTGGAATTGCCTCGCCGAATACTGAGCCTGTTATCGGCCCTGGCCTGCGTCGGCGCGGTCGTGGTGGGTGCCACGTCCCCCGCGGGCGCAGCGGAGCCGGAGCCTGAGACGATTCCCATCGATCTCCTTCTGGCCGGTTCCTACGCGAATGCCGTGCGCGATGCGATCGACATTTGGAACGAGGCTGTTCCGGGTATCGAGTTCGTCGAGCAGGAGACCCCGTCGGCCCTGCGGGTCAAGGAATACACGACCGCGACCGGTACCGGTTCACATGTCTACGTGAATGGCCTGGGCCGAGGTTGGGTCTACCTCGAAACCGGCGACGCCCAGGTCTACAAACCCACCCGTATCGCCGTTCACGAGCTCGGACACATACTGTCGATGGCCGACCTAGGCCCGGGCAGCCCCTGCTCCAAGATCATGTCGGGTGGCTGGGCCGGCCCTGAATGCGTGAGCGTTCAGCCCGACGCCGAGGAGGTTGCCGAGGTGGCATCGTTCTTCGCCGCCCATGATGTCGGCGACCCGGTGCCCGGGTGGCCGCCCCCGACGGACGACTAGGGCCTGTGTGATGTCGTGATCAATCGATGGTTTTCACCAAGTCGTCGATCCAGATCATGGCGGTGCGGAGGTGGAGGCCAGCGAGGTAGCTG
Organism: Streptomyces sp. NPDC002701; assembly: GCF_042889045.1. Classification (NCBI taxonomy): domain Bacteria; kingdom Bacillati; phylum Actinomycetota; class Actinomycetes; order Kitasatosporales; family Streptomycetaceae; genus Streptomyces; species Streptomyces sp. NPDC002701. The sequence continues at coordinate 64,992 of NZ_JBIAQL010000028.1, read as the reverse complement.
TCCGGGGTTTTGTCGTAGCGGGTGGCGATGCCTCGCCAGGCTTTCAGCTTGTTGATCAGACGTTCGACGGTGTTCCGTCCTTGTAGAGATCGGCGTCGTGGCTGATGGGTCGGCCTCCTCGTGCGCCCTTCTTCTCGTGGTTGGCGGCCTGGTCCCGTTTCTCCGGGATGACGGCCTTGATTCCGCGTTTGCGCAGGTAAGCGCGGTTGCCGCGAGACGAGTACGCCTTATCCCCGGCGACCGCGTCGGGCGTCGTACGGGGACGGCCGACCGGCAGCCGGACTCTCACCTTCGCGAGCACGGGGATGAACTGTGGGCTGTCCCCGGCCTGCCCGGCGGTCAAAACCAGCGCGAGCGGACGACATCTGCGGTCCGCGGCGAGATGAATCCTGCCCGTGAGTCCGCCCCCGGACCTGCAGAGCAGGGCTTCCTTCAGACGGAGCTTGCGTCTGCGCCGGATGCGTCGGCGTTCGGCCTGTCCGTTCTGTTCTTCCGTGCCGCCCCTTTTTGGCGGGCTGCCTCCTGCTCCTGCGCGGCTTCTTCCAGGGCCTTCATGAGGTGCTTGGTGACCCGCATCCCTGTGGCGTCGTGGTGGGCGCGGACCGTGGTGGAGTCCACGCTGACCAGCGACAAGTCCGTTCTACCCACCTGGGCCCCCTTCGCAATCGGGCCTCCCAACAGGGCCGTGAAGACACCGGCGTCCCGCCACACACGGAAGCGTCCGTAGACGGTGGCCCAAGGGCCGAACTCGGCAGGCATCTCCCGCCACTGCCCACTGGAGCGGAACCGCCAGATCACACCCTCAGACTGCTCCCGCAACCTCTCCGGATACGGCCCGTACCTACCGATCGGCAGGTACGGCTCGATGAACTTCCACTGGGCAGTGGTGAGTTGCCCGGCGTGTCACGACCCCAGTCCTGCCGGATTCCATCCCAGGAAGAGGCCAGAACCCTGCAGCTGATCACGACATCACACAGGCCCTAGGAGCTGTTCGGAGTCTGATGCTCGGTGGTGTGCTGGTCCGGGCTGGTAGAAGCCGCGTGTGGCGCGTTTTGTGTGACGGATGCCGAGTGGAAGTTGATCGAGGCTCGTCTGCCGGTGGCGGCGACGGGTCCGCTGCCGCGATGGGTGCGGGACCAGTTCAACGGGGTGTGGTGGAGGTTCCGTACTGGCAGCGGCTGGCGTGATGTCCCGGAGCGCTACGGGCCCTCGTCCAGGGTGTACTCACGGGTCAACGCCTGGTCGAAGGCCGGGGTGTTCCAGGCGTTGAGGGACGGCCTGATCGTCGAGGCGGCCGCACGCGGACAGGTCGGGCTGGAACTGGTCAGTGTGGATTCCACGGTCGTGTGGGCCCATCATGAATCGGCATGCCTGGCGGTCGCCGGGGAGACCCTGGACGCTCTCGAACAGGCCCTGACCGAGGAAAAGGTGCCTCTGTGGCTTTCGTCAAGCTGTAGCGGGTGTGGGCGGCTGGTAGAAGGTGCCGTCTCGGAGCATGGCGAAGAGGACGTCGATGCGGCGGCGGGCCAGTGCGATGAGGGCGGCGACGTGGTGCTTCCCCGCGCGTCGTTTGCGGTCGTAGTGGGCGCGTGACTCGGGCTGGGACAGTGAGGCGAACGCGGCGAGGTAGCAAGCCCGCTGTGCTTGTTTGTTGCCGCGTTTCGCGGGGTGCTCGCCGCGGATGGACGAGCCGGAGTTCCTGGTCACAGGTGCCAGGCCGGCGTAGGCGGCGAGGTGTCCTGCCGAAGCGAAGCCGCTGCCGTCACCGACGTCGACGTCGACGAGGATGCGGGCCGCGGTCCTGATCCCGATGCCGGGCATCGAAATCAGGACCGCGGAAAGAGGGTGGGCGTCCAGGAGCTTCTCGATCCGGGCGGCGAGGAGTTTGCGCTGGTCAAGCACTGTCTGGAGTGAGCTTGCGAGGCTGGGCACTATCAGCGCGGCCGCGTCGGTGCCGGGGACGACGACGGTCTCCTCGTTGAGTGCGGCGAAGATGTCGTCGACCAATCGCTCGCCCATGCGAGGTGCCTTCGGCCGTATCAGCGTAACCAGACGTCGTTTTCCTGCCTTGCGGATCCGGGCCGGGGAGCCGAACTGGTCCAGCAGTCCGAGCACAGCCGGATGCCGGATTCACGGACCCAGGACCCGTTCCAGGGACGGATGGATCTGGGTCAGCAGGCCACGGAGCCGGTTGGCGATTCGGGTGGACTCGCCCGCCAGGTCGTCGCCGAAGCCCGTGATCATGGCCAGTTCCGCGACTGTCTCGTCGGCGAGGTCGAGGGTCCGTAGGGTGTGGGGCATCGTTCGGGCGGCATCGGCGATGATGAACGCGTCACGGGCGTCCGTCTTGGCCTCGCCGGATACAGATCAGCGATCCGTCGCATCGTCAGGCCGGGTAAGTAGGCCACTGGGCAGCCCACATCGCGGGCGACTGCCAGGAGAAGAGCCCCGACAGAAGCCGGCTGGTCGACGACCACCAGCACCGTCCCGTGCTTGGCCTGCAGCCTCTCGAACAGCTCTCGCAGCTTCGGCTCGCTGTTGGGAAGCGGCTTGTCGAACACCTTCTTTCCAGCCCGGCTGACGGCGGTGGCGTGGTGTTCGCCCTTGCCGACATCCAGACCGAGGTAGACGTCGATGCCACCGTCAGTGGTCATGACCGTTGCTCCCGTGTTGCTCTCTCCCCGGCCTCACCTGCGGCATCAGCGTGCCGACAGCCACGTTACGAAGAGCCTGCCTCGCCCCGCAGGGGATCAGCGCTCGTGCCTCTAATCAGCGGTCTGCCAATGCATCATCGACTGGGGGATCAAGTCATACCGGGGCCGAAGGGCGGGAGCCCCATTGCGGCCGAGCCGCTTCATCTCGTGCACGGAGAAGACGACCCGGCAGTGCGGGAGCGTGCGCCTTGACCTCCCACGCGGTCCGCAGCGCCTCCTCGAACTTCGGCCGTACGCGGACTCGGGTGCTGATCTTCTCGCTGAACATCTTGTCCCCCGGGATGCCGTACCCCGCGAGCGCGTCGAGCTGGAGTCGAGTTCCTGCCCGAGCGTCGAGCATCTCGCGTACCCGATGCGGATGTCCGCGCTCGGCAGGTCCGGATCGACTGGTGTCGGCGGCAGGGCGCCGGGCCGCGGTCGGCGGGGGTAGGCACCCAGCGCCTTCTTCAGCCGGGGCACCAGGGTGAGGCGGCGGGTGTGGTAGGCGGAGGCGACCGCTCCGCCGCGCGAGCGGCACGGCGAGCCGGGCTGCGCGTCATACTTCGGACACGCGTGCTGTTCGATGTCTTCCGCGTCCGACCGGTCGGTTGGCGAGGTCTGCTGAGGGTCCGTCATGAACCCGGATTTCACACAATGCAAGTCTCACACGGGGGTCACTCCCCCGTTTCGAAGGAGAACGGCTCCGAGTGCCGAGCGGGCCCCGAAGGCCGGTTGTTGGTCTTGCTCCCACAAGGGACCGTTTATGCGAGATCAGACTGTCCGCGAACGGCCTGAAACGTCCCTGCTGCGGTGAACGCGTCGGTGATCGGTGCGATGAGCGAGGCGAAGCGGCGGGCGCCTGCGTTGCCGATCGGTGCCCATAGCGCGGCGCAGTGCTCGTCTGTCTCCACTTCGATTCGCTCGCGCGCCGCAGTGCCGGCGTCGGTGATCACGCCATGGGAGTCGAGCCAGCCGCGCGCGACGAGGCGTGCCGTCGCCGCGCTCCACTCGTCGTCGTCCCACCGGCGGGTCGCTCGCGCCAGAGCTGTCGGGAGGCGGCCGGTCGCGGTGTGCAGAACGAGACAGTCGCACGGCCCGAGGCCGTTGTCGGCGAGTACGACGAGATGGGCGTCGCCGCGCCACTCGCGCGCCACCGTGATCTGCTGCCAGAGGGCGACGAGAGGATCGGGGGGAAGTACGACCGAGGCGTTCGCGGCGGCCAGCACCTTGCCGGCGTAGTCGGCACGGGCGACGACCGGGTCGATCAGCGAGCGCGCCTCGGCAAGGTGGTCGTCGATGAGATGTACGTCAACGCGCCGCATCGCCCGGCCGGCGGACAGGAAGCGGGCGGCCTGCCACCGCTCGGGCGGCGCGGCGTCCCATACGCCCGCCATGGCCTGCGCTGCCCGCGGACTGAAGTTGTAGAAGGCCGCGAGGGTGACCCGCCACGGAACTGCGCCCATCGCTGCCGACCGGAAGGCCAGATACGCCGGCCCGCGGTCGGTCACGCCGAGCTCGGCCGCCTCCTCGGCGGTCTCGGGGACGAGATATATGAACAGGTGAGCGGCGCTGACGGCGCGGCTGACGTCACGGACGGCGTTCAGGTCCATCGGGCCATCGCCGGTACGGGCGGAGGCGGGAAGGGTGTCGAGGTGCATGGCGGTGGTGTCTCCCTGAGTTGTGTGGCGCGGTCAGGCGGGTGTTTCGGCGGTAGCGGTCAACACCGCGCGGCCAAGGGTGTGACCGGCCATGGTGAAGCCGAGGACGGCCGGTGTGGCGTCGGCCGGGACGCCTGTCGAGGGGATGTCGAGGGCGTGCACGACGACGAAGTAGCGGTGCGGGCCGTGGCCGGCCGGCGGGGCGGCGCCGATGTAGCGGGCCACACGGGCGTCGTTGGGCAGCTGGTAGGCGCCTTCGGGTAGTTGTGAGCCAGTGTCGTCGCCGGCCCCCTCGGGCAGCTCGGTGACCGTGGCGGGGATGTCGGCGACCGCCCAGTGCCAGAACCCGGACCCGGTGGGGGCGTCGGGGTCGTAGACGGTGACGGCATAGCTCTTGGTGCCGTCCGGGGCGCCGCTCCAGGACAGCTGCGGAGATGTGTCCTTTCCGCCGGGCAGGCCGGAGGAGTGCTGCTCGGGCGGCCACGCGGCGCCGTCGGTGACGGTGGTGCTGGTGACGGTGAACGAGGCCGCCTGGGGGAGACGGGCGAAGGGGTCGTTGGCAAGCACAGGGGTCGTTCCTTTCCGGACGAGGGGGTCCTGATCGACTACACAATCGACAGTAACACGGATAATCGATTATCTGCGGGATCGTCTAGGATGGGCTCATGACTCAGACGGCGCACTCCTCGCCCCTGCCGGGGAAGCAGATGCTCTCCGAGCAGGTCTACGCACACCTACGAGACGCGATCATGCGCGGGGACCACCCACCTAGCGCCCCTCTCAAGCCGCAGGTCCTGGCCAAGGAACAGGGCGTGAGCCTGGCGGTGGTGCGCGAGGCGCTCGTGCGGATGGTCGGCGAGGGGCTGGCCGACAGGCTGCCCAACCGCGGTTTCGCCGTCCCGTCCTTCTCCGACCGCCGCTGGCAGGAGATCGCGGAAGCCCGCCGGACCGTCGAACCGGTCGTACTGCGCATGTCCATCGAGCGCGGCGATGTCGACTGGGAGGCCCGCGTGCGGGCCGCCCACCATCGTCTGGTGCGCACTCCGCCATACGCGCCGGAGGAGGGTGAGTACTACACCGCCGCGTGGGCCGAAGCCCACAGAGCCTTCCACCGCACGCTGCTGGAGGGGTGTGGCAACCGCGCACTGCTGGAGACCTTCGACCGAATGTGGACCGAGAGCGAGCTGGCCCGCCGTTGGTCGGCGCACCGCAACCCCGACCGGGACGGCGTCGAGGAACACCGCAGGCTGGAAGAGTCGGTGCTGGCCCGCGACGCCGACACCGCAGCAGCGGTCCTGGTCCAGCACCTCACTTTGACCGCGGCTGCTCTGACCGACGATTCAGGCAAGGCCACCCGGCCTCGCGCTTTCATGAAGCGTGCGGTCCAGCAGGTGATCAAGCAAGCAGAAAGTGCCCCTGACCAGCGAGAGTAAGAATTGCTGAGGTCCTTGTTCCCGCCCCTGTCGGAGCCACCTTCCAGGTGCAGCAGCCTCTCGGGCCGTATCCCCATGTCCTTGTCCGGGATGACGGCCGCGCCGTGGTCTCGCAGGCCGGCTCGGTCCTGCTGGTCGAAACGGTCCGCAAGACCGGCCTCAGCCAGGCCATATCCGCAGCACTCGCCCCCTGGCGGAAACCGCGGGCCGTCCATGACCCGGGCAAGGTACTCGTGGATCTTGCGGTGGCGGTCGCGCTCGGCGGGGACTGCCTCGCCGACATCGCGATGCTGCGGGCCGAGCCGGCCGTGTCCGGGCCGGACGCCTCCGACCCGACGGTCTCACCTCTGGTCGACATCCTCGCCACCGCGGGCAAGGAAGCACTGACCGCGATCCGCTCCGCGCGATCCGAAGTACGCCAACACGCCTGGACGTTGGCCGGCAATCGGGCACCGAACACTGGTGAGCAGGTGATCGTGGATCTGGACGGAGTCCTGGTCGTCTCCCACTCCGACAAGCAGGATGCCAACTCGATCTGGGAGAAGACCTACGGTCACCACCCGCTGATGGGATTCGTCGACCACGGACCGGGCGGGACCGGCGAACCCGTCGCCGCTCTGCTCAGGCCCGGGAACGCGGGCTCGAGCACTCCCGCCGACCCCATCGAGGCCACCCGCCTCACCCTGACCAACTGCCGAAGGTTCCGGCGCGGGCGGCAGACCCTGATCCGCTGCGACTCCGCGGGAGGCACCCACGAGTTCGTACGCTGGCTGTCCCACTCCGTCGGCATGGTGATCACGGCAGCCATCCACCAGCACGTCCTGAGAATCCCGGCATCGGCCTGGACCCCGGCCCTCGAGACCGGCGGCGAGGTCCGCGACGGAGCGTGGGCCGCCGAACTGGCCGGCGACATCCGTCAGGGCTGGCCGAAGGGCATGCGGCTGATCGTTCGAAAGGAACGGCCGCATCCCGGAGCCCAGTTGAGGATCACCGACGCGGATGGCATGCGGGTCACGTGCTTTGCCACCAACGGCAGCAACAGACCGGCCAGATACTCACGAAACCCCCGACGCTGAGCCAACGTCCTGAAGAGATCATCGAATCGGGCGGCGTACGCCTCCAACGGACCCGGAGCGGGCGGACACGGCAGCCGCTTCGTCATCTCAGGCTCCCCAGACCGCGTCGGCTATCCCATTTCCTGCTCCGTGGGGTACCCCACGTCCTTCTCGATGTCCTCAGTGGCTGCCACTTTTAGGCAGGGGCGCTCTCGCTCCCGTGTCCGGCTTGGGAGTGCCTCAAGAGGCAGGTACAGGGTGCGGTCGGGGGCGAGGACGACAGCGGCTTCGGTGAGCCCGTTCCAGCGGTGGCCGCGACCGTTGTAGCGGGGAGTGAGGTAGGACCATTCCAGGTTTCCGGCGATCATCGCCTCCAGCGCATCCAGGTAGACCCGGAGGCCGGTGTCGTCGCCTGCGAGGCCGGCGCGCAGCGTGGTGGCGTGGTGGTCGAATTCGCTTTCGACGCGGTGGATGGTCGCGGCGATGCGGTCGACGGCTGCCTGGAGGTCGCCGCCGTTCTCGGTGAGTGCAGACCACAACGGCACTGTCCCGGATCTGGCAGCAGCTCTGAACCACCGATCGGTGACTAGACCGCAATTAACAATGAACACCGTTTTCATGTAGCGTCGTGGTTCCACCCCTCACCGGAGGTTGCCATGACGGCACGGCGCGAGGTGTCCCTGGGCACGGTGCAGGAGACACTCCTCATCCCCCTGTACGCGCGTGCAGTGGAGAATCGCAAACCTGATCCCGCGCTGCGCGATGCCCGGGCCGAGGAGATCGTCGCCGCAATCGACTACGACTTCACCCGCTTCGACGGTTTGCCGAGTCTGGTGGGCTCCGTGCTACGCACCACCTTGTTCGATCGCTGGGTGTCCGATCTCCTCATCCGCTGCCCCAAAAGTACGGTGGTAGAACTCGGTGCCGGGCTGAACACACGCTACGAGCGGATCGACAACGGCCAGGCGCGCTGGTTCGAAATGGACCTGCCCGATGTCATCGACGTACGGCGGTCCTTCTTCACCGACACCTCGCGAAGAACGACGATCGCCGCCTCCGCGACTGACATGTCCTGGAGCGACACGGTCGCTTCCTCGTCGACGGCACCGTACTTCTTCGCCGCCGAAGCCGTCCTCCCGTTCCTCGCCGAGGACGACGTCCCTGACTCGGTCACCGGTATCGTCGGCCGGTTCGGCGGAGCCCTGCTCGCCCTGGACACCGCCGGCCCCGAAATCGTCGGCGCCCAGGACGAGCACGACGCGCTCAGCAAGGTCGAGGCACGCATGCAGTGGGCCTGCGCCGACCCGAACCAGATCGCCGCCTGGTGCCCGGGGGCCAAGGTGCTCGCTTCCTGCGGCGTCACCGGGCTGCCGTCACAGGTGAGCGACCGCCTTCCCCGCGCCTACCGGGAGATGCTCTCCGGTCTGGCCGCCCAGCGTCTGCCGCAGGCCGAGGAGTACCGGTTCAACCTCCTGCGGCTTCCGTAACACCCGATCGCCCCGATCGCCCCGTTCCCTGTTCCTGTTCCTGTTCCTGTTCCTGTTCCTGTTCCTGTTCCTGTTCCTGTTCCTGTTCCTGTTGAAAGGACCCTCGTCATGGCCGTTCCCAAGCGCAAGATGTCCCGCAGCAACACCCGCCACCGCCGGGCCCAGTGGAAGGCGAGGACGCCTCGCCTGGTGGACGTGACCGTGGACGGCGTGACCCACCGGGTCCCGCAGCACCTCGTCCCCGCATACCGGCGCGGCCTGCTGCGCCCGGAGGGCTGAAGGGATGCGGTCCCGACGCCTCCCGGTCACCGTGCTGTCGGGGTTCCTCGGCGCCGGTAAGACCACCCTGCTCAATCATGTCCTCACCAACCGCCAGGGTCTGCGTGTCGCGGTGATCGTCAACGACATGAGCGAGATCAACATCGACGCCGCGCTGGTGCGCGGCGGTGAGGCCGCGCTCTCCCGGACCGAGGAGCGGCTGGTGGAGATGACCAACGGCTGCATCTGCTGCACCCTGCGGGACGATCTACTGGAGGAAGTCGACCGGCTCGCGCGGGAGGACCGCTTCGACTACCTGCTCATCGAGTCCAGCGGCATCTCCGAACCGATGCCCGTGGCAGCCACCTTCGCTTTCGCCCGCGACGACGGCGCGGTCCTGGACGACGTGGCGCGCCTCGACACCATGGTCACCGTGGTCGACGCGGCCAACTTCCTGACCGAGCTGTCGGACGGCGACGACCTCGCCGAACGCGGACTCGCCCCTTACGAGGACGACGAGCGCACCGTGAGCGACCTGCTGATCGACCAGGTCGAGTTCGCCGACGTGCTCGTGCTCAACAAACTGGACCTGGTGGACGACGCCGAGGCCGACCGGCTGCGCGGAGTGCTGACCCGGCTCAATCCCCAGGCCCGGCTGATCTCCTCGGTCCGGGGCCAGGTCGACGCCCATGACGTCCTGGAGACCGGGAGGTTCAACCTCGAACGTGCGCAGCAGGCACCGGGCTGGGTACGGGAGTTGAACGGCCACCACATCCCCGAGACCGAGGAGTACGGCATCTCCTCCATGGTCTTCCGGTCGGCTGCCCCCTTCCACCCCGGCCGGCTCTGGGACTTCGTCATCCAGGACCTGGACAGCGGCACGTACGGCCGTGTGCTGCGTTCCAAGGGCTTCTTCGTCCTGGCCGGGCGCGACGGCCTGAGCGGTCTGTGGTCCCAGGCCGGCTCCGTCGCCCGCTTCGAACCCTCCGGCACACGGAACGATGACATGCCGTACGCCCAGGAAGTGGTGTTCATCGGCGTCGGCCTGCGGGCGGACTCGCTGCGTACCGCCCTGGAGGGCTGCCTCATGGCCGAGAGAGAGCCGATACCCGTGTTCGACCCGTTCCCCGGCTGGGACACCGGAGAGGTGTGCGAACACGAAGCCGAACACGGCACCCTCACCATCGCGAAGGTCGTCTGATCCGACGCGGGGCGGCCGGGCCGTCCGGCCGCCCCCCCACCACCGTGACGGGGGCACCTCCATGTATGGAACGCCCCGGGGCGAGTGGCGCTCCACCCGGCAACGCGCCGCCGTGCTGGCGGCGTTGACCGCCTGCGACGGCTTCACCTCGGCCCAGACCCTGCACGTGGCACTCACGGCGGACGGTGTCGAGGTGGGTCTCACCCCCGTCTACCGCACCCTGCACCTGCTGGAGTCAGCGGGTCAGGTGGACATGGTGCGCGACGGCGACGGTGAACGCCTCTACCGGCCCCGTCCCGCCGAAGGACACCGGCACTACCTTCTGCGCCGACAGTGCAACCTCAGTCTCGCCGTCGACTCCGATGAGGTCGAGCGGTGGGCGGCCGAGGTCGAGCGCGTCACCGGTTTTCACGACGTGGACCACACACTCGGACTGAGTGGAATATGCGACAGTTGCCGCGCCGGACACGAGGCCGGCCGGATCGGCACCTGATACGCCCGCGCCGCGCCCGATCACGGATCCAGGTGTGGTACGCGCGGTCATCGGGGGCTTGACCGATCGGCGGGCTGACCGAACAGCCGATGCTCTCCCGCGAGCCCGAACGGCAGGCCGAGTCGTGCCCAGTGACTCCGTTCACTCCCCCGCCGATGCGGCGGCACGACGGCGGGCGCCATGACAACCTCTTCCCTGTGACATCCCCCGAAGTCGCTGCGCCCGCATTCACTCAGTTCACCCGCCCGTCCGAACTGACCGACCCGCTAAGGCGGGAACTGTCGGTCTGTTGGGCGGCGGTGGTCAACGCGGGCGGGGCGGTCATTCCACCGGACTGCCCACTGCCGCCCGTGACACCGGCCGATGTCCAAGCAGCCGTGGACCGCCTCGCGGACGGCCTGGCCCCCGAACGCTGCCGGCTGCTCACGGCCACACTCGACGGCGCACTCGCAGGCTGGCTGGTCGTCCGCCGCGAGGCACACCCGCTGGAGAAGCACTGCGGCGTGGTCAACCACGTCCAGACGCAGGTCCAGCTCCAGGGTCTGGGCATCGGTGCCGCGCTGATGCACCGTGTCCGTCATGTCGCACGGGAGGAGATGGGCCTTGAACGTCTCAAGCTCACGGCGAGAGCGGGGCTGGGTCTGGAACACTTCTACCGCAGGGTCGGATGGACAGAGGTCGGCCGATGGCCGGGGGTGCTGCGCCTGGCGCCCGGGGAGGACCGTGACGAGGTTCTTATGAGTCTCGCACTGTGAACGCCGCTCACCGGCAGAACCCAGCGACGGTGTGAGAAACGCGTTCAGTCCTTCAGGGCCACCAGCACGCAGCTGTCCCCGACCTGCCACACCGGCGTGACGTGGCCGAAACCCGCCTGCCGGAGCAGTTCGGTGTGACGGCCCACGGAGAGGTGCTGGTTGCCGTCGCTCGAGGACGGGCGGCTCCTCTCGCGCTGCGCGAACAGATCGGTCAGCTCCGGGTCCGCAGCGACGGCCTGCCACCAGGATTCCCAGTCCTCGTCCCCGTGCCCGTGTGCACCGGTCCGCTCGACACGGCGGCGTCCCACGTGGGCGGTCAGATCAGAGCAGGGCGACCCGTCCGGAGGAAAGTGGTCGCCGTTGATCAGCGCGCCGCCGGGACGGAGCAGGGCGGCGAGACTGCGGTAGGTACGCAGCAGCACGGAGGCGGGAAGATAGTGCAGGGCTGTGGTCGAGACAGCGACATCCAGCCGGCGGTCGAGCTGCAGCGCATCCGTCCAGCCGTCCTCTCCGATCACCGCGTCCACGTACCGGGCGGCATCGGAGTAATGCGTACGCCCCAACTCCAGCAGTACGGGGTCCATGTCGACGGCGACGATCTCCGCGTCCGGCAGACGGCGGGCGAGCCGGGCGGACAGGGAACCGGGGCCGCAGCCCAAGTCGAGCAGGAGCGGCCGGTCGCGACCGGCACAGAGATGCTCTGTTACATCGGCGATCACCGCGAACCGCTCCTCGCGGTCCACCGCGTAGCGCTGCTGCTGCCGCTCCCAGCGCTCCACCCACATATCGGCCGCTCCCATGCTCACGCCCACTGACCGTGCCACCTCGTTCGTCCCTCACCTGTCACGACTGACCCACAATCTACAGGTGGAAACGGTTATCAATAGCCGTTTACTCCAGTGCACTCAGAACGGTCAGCAGGCGATCGATCTCCTCGTCCGTGTTGTAGACATGCAGGCTGACTCGTACGGACCCCTCCTCGTCATCGGTACCGGCCTGGCAGAGGCTGTCGGCCCGGACCATGAAGCCGTGGCTGTAGAGGATGAAGCCCAGGTCGTCGGAGGGGATGCCGGGGTGCCGGAAGGTGACGATGCCGTGTCTGCGCTGGGACGACGGCAGAGCGCTGTCTGCAGCCAGGCTGGCGGGACAGCCGAGGATCTCGTAGAACCCCAGGCGGTGCAGACCGTCGGTCAGGCGAGTGGCCAGTTCGGTCACATGACGGGCAATCCGTTCGGGCCCCGCCTCGCCCAGCCAGTCGAGCGCCGCCAGGAGCGACACGATGCCCGCGGTGTTGGGGGTGCCCTGCCAGCCCTCGGGCCGCAGCACCGGCCCTCGGGTGTTGCGCGCCCACACCGCTCCCGTGCCGGGCAGGGCCATCGCCTTGTGTCCGGAGAAGACGACGAAGTCGACGTCGAGGTCCGGGTCGCCGACCCGGACGGGGAGGTGGCCGACGCTCTGCGCGGCGTCCAGACAGATCGGCACGTCGGGACCGACGGCGGCGCGCAGGCGGTGCACGTTCATGTCACCGCCGTAGACATGGTGGACATGGGTCGCCGCGACGAACCGGGTGCGGGGGCCCACCATGTCGGCGAGGGCGCGGTGGTCGTAGTCTCCGGAGGACGCCTGGTGGGGAAGGCCCCGCACCCCTACGTCGACACCGCGATCGGCCAGCAGCCGCCGGGCTTCGAGCCAGGGTTCCAGGTTGGCCCGGTGATCGGCGAACGGGACGAGAATCTCATCACCGTCGGCGAGGTACGGCACGAGCCAGTCACGGGCGACCGTGCGCAGGCCCTCGGTGGTACCGCTGGTGAAATGGACGGTGGAGCGGTCCGGATGCGGGTCCCCCAGGAACTCCTTGACCCGTTCACGGGCCTGTTCCACCAGTTCCGTGGTGCGGTTGGCCCACGGATAGGTGCCGCGGCCCGCGTTGGCATTGGACGTGGTGAGGTATGTCCCGACGGCGTCGAGGACGGCCCGCGGTTTCTGCGAGGTCGCCGCACTGTCCAGATACGTCAGGTCCGGATGCGCGGTGACGATCGGGAACTGCGCCCTCAGGTCCTGCTGCCAGGAACGGACGTCGTCGAAGGTCTCCTCGAGCATGGTTCACTCCCTCACCAGCGGTGCGCCGGCGTCCCGCCAGGCCACGATCCCGCCCGCCAGGCTCCTGGCGTCCGGGTGGCCCATGCGGGACAGCAGCGCGGCATAGCGCAGCGACTTCTCCCCCACCGGACAGGCGAGCAGCACCGGGGTGCGTTTGCTGAACGGCAGCCCTCCCCGGACCAGTTCCTCGAAGAGTTCGTCGACGATGTTGAGCGAGCCCTCGATGTGCAGGGCGGCGTAGGCATGCGGACCGCGAAGGTCCACCACCATCGGACGGGGTTCCCCCTGCGCGATCCAGTGCCGCGCTCCGTCGACGTCGACCGCTCTCGCCTCCGCCCTGGCCTCGTCGGCACCGAGCGACGACAGGGACGGCCCGCGCCGCGTCCTGCCCAGGAGCTCCGGGCGGCGTTGACGCACATAGCTCAGGTAGCTCTCGGCCCGGTCGCAGACGATGAACACGGCGGTCTGGCGACGGCCGGTGCCGTCCAGTTCGGCGTCGACGGATGCCAGGTGGCGTACGGCTCCCTGATAGGCGGCGCCGCCGGTCGGTCCCGACAGCAGCCCGCAGCGGCGGATCAGGGTGACCATCCCGTCGATGGCCTGCTGCGAGGTGACCGGTGCAAGGGAGTCGTAGGTGACGGGGTCGAACAGGCCGACCTGGTGCACCTCGTCGATGGTGCGAATGCCGGGAATGAAGTCGGACTTGTCGGCGACCAGTCCGTGAACCCGTACGTCGGGGTCGTGTTCGCGCAGGACACGGGCGACGCCTGTGGAGGAACCGGCCGTGCCGACGCAGGCCACGAACCAGTCCGGCGCCCGCCCGTCGAGGTCCTTGACTATCTCAGGCCCGGTCCCGGCCGCGTGTGCCTCGACGTTGCGCGGGTTGAAGTACTGGTCGGTGTGCAGATAAGTACTGCCGGGCTCGGAGAGCGCCTGGTGAAAGCGGGTGAGCGGATCGTCGGTGTCGGTGGGGTCGAGGCACTCACTCTGTCCGGGCAGTTCCTCGATCTCGGCGCCGAGCAGCAGGAGCAGTTCCTTGATCTCCGGAACGCGCATCCGGTTGGTCACGCTCTTGAACTTCAGCCCGTGCATCCCGGCGAGCAGGGCGAGGGCCTTGGCCGTGTTACCGCTGGAGAGTTCCACGACCGTCCCGTCACCGCCGGTCGCGCCCTCCAGGTGGGGACGGGCCATGTGCCAGGCCGGCCGGTCCTTGACGGATCCGAACGGGTTGAGCATCTCCAGTTTGGCGTAGAGGTCGATGTGGCGCAGACCGTGTACGGACGGGTCGATGCGAACCAGCGGCGTGTTGCCGATGGCTTCCGTGATGCTGTCGTACCTCATGACGGCACTCCCTGCGGGTGCGTGAGCGGCCAGTAGTCCTCGTCCGGGCGCCAGTGCCAGGTGCCACCTTCTTCCGTGACCGCAACCGTCCGGGCCGTCGGCTGACGTTGCGCGTGGTGAGCGTGGAAGTCCATGGCATAACCGGCGGTGTTGACGAAGGCGAGCAGGTCACCCACACGAGGCAGGCGGGAGAGGAACACCAGCCGGCGGGTGATCAGATCGGCCTCTAGGCAGAGGTTGCCGACGATATGGACCCCGACCGGTCCGTCGTCCGCGGTCTCATGCGCGGGGCCGCCGCACGGCAGCAGCACGGGGTCGACCAGGACGCCGTGCTCCTCCAGGCTCACGTCCCCCGCGTTCATGCCGACCCGCACCAGGTACCGGTCCGGGCCGTCGCCCAGGGGGCGCACCTCCAGCACCCTCGCCAGCGACAGACCGCACTGGTCGACGAGGGCGCGACCGGGTTCGACGTACAGGTCGTGGAGGTGTTCCAGGAGCAGGGTGGCGGGCGGCCGGCCGAGGGCGGGAGCGGGCCGGGAGAGGAGTTCGTCGAGGTAGTCGGGTCCGGCGGTAGGTCGATGGGCGGGGTAGAGAGCGGCGCTGCCCCGTACCGTGCCGGCCTCGTTGCGCAGGCCGTAGCCATGGCCGCGCCAGGTCAGGGGCGGGCGGGTGCCGAGGACCGCCTCGCTCAACGCGGTCGTCCAGCGCTCCCAGTCGTCCGCGTGCTCGACGTAGCCGACCCCGAAGCCACCGCCGATGTCCACCACGCGTGGCGCGAGGCCCCGCGCGCGGCACTCGTCCATGAGTAGCACACAGTGCTCCAGGGCCCGGCTCTTCTCGTCAAGGCCGGTGGTGTCCAGGTGGTAGGCGAGGCCGACGAGGTCGACACTGTCCGCATGGCGTTCCAGGGCCGCCCACAGTTCGTCCGCCTCGGCGACCGGCGTTCCGAACCGGCTGCGGCGTGACAGCACCCGGGTGCCCGCGCCAGCGGTTCCGGCGTCCGCCTCGAACCCGGACAGGCGTACCAGCACGTCCGTCCTGCGCAGTCCGTACTCCTGTATCAGACCGGCCAGTTGTTCCAGCTCGGCGAGCGAGTCGACATTCACCGTCGCGCCCACCCGGGCGGCCAGCCACAGGAACTCGGGATCCTTCGGGCCGGTGGCCATCACCCGGTCCCCGGTGAAGCCGCAACCCAGCGCGTGCCGCAGTTCTGCCAGGGAGGCCACGTCGATGCCGACGGCGGCCGGGTCGCAGGCCGCGAGCCTGCGCACCAGGCTGCTGGAACGATTCGCCTTGTGCGCGAAGTACACCCGCCCGGCCAGGCGGTGACGGCGGTAGACGGACTGGAAACGTTCCGCGTTCGCGGCGACGATCTCCGGGAGCAGCACATTCAACGGCGATCCCAGCGCGTCCACGAGGGAGTGCAGGAACGGCGCGTTCCCCAGCAGGGAGGCGAGCGGTGGATCTACCCGCGGCCTCAGATACAAGGGCGCGTCCTTCACGAAGTACCTCCCGCGTCAGGCGACCATCGCGTCATCGTCCCGATGATCAGTCTTGATAGTCGTTTCCAACTACAGGCGCCGTTAAGCGTCTTTCGGCCGTGACCTCCTCCAGCCACGCCCCGGACCCAAAGCGCGCCACGACAAGCGGGCAGCGCAGGGATCAGCCCGAGGGCCCACTCGTCACCCCACGAGCCGCAAGAGGTCCGTAGTGATGTCGGAACCACCGCGTTCCCACCGCTGGCGCAGCTCCGACAGCGACCGCCCCATCCTCACTGGTCAGGCCCTTGGCGATCTCGCCCCAGAACGACCGCTCGACCTCGCGTCGAGTCGAGAGCTGTTCCGGCGACTTCATCGGTGACCGACCCGTCAACTCCGTCATCCAACTTGCTGGTCGTCCCACAACACACCTCTTTGATCAGGAGTGTCGCTACGACTGGTTGAACCTGTTCAATACTCGTCTGTCACGTTCACCGCACACCTCCTCGAGCCGGGTATCGACACTTCAATCGGCACCCTCGGCGACGCCCTGGACAACGTGCTCATGGAATCCCAGATCGTCCTTTACAGGACAGAGTTGATAAGCCCCGCAGGCCCCGGTGCGGCCTCGCCGACGTCGAACTCGGCATCGCGGAATGGGTCGACTGGTTCAACAACCAGCGCCTCCACACCGCGATCGGAGACATCCCACCCTGCGAGCATGAGACCAACCACTACGCTCGAAACCAGTCCCAACCGGCGGCTGAAGCCAAGCAACCCGATTCCACCCAACTCGGGACAGTCCGAAGCCTCCACCGATCCCGGAGCGGTTCAAACTGAACGCGAACGCCCAGTCGGCGTCGGATCGAGCCCGAAGCGTACACAGAGGCGGAAGCCACGATGTCCGAGTACCAGCACTATCAGTTCCTTGCCGTCGACCGGCCCCTGACCGACGCGCAGGTCGCCGAGGTCCGCAAGCTGACCTCCCGCGCCGCTCTCACCCGCACCACGTTCGTGAACAGCTATCAGTGGGGCGACTTCAAGGGCAGCTGCGACCGGCTCATGGAGAAGTTCTACGACGCCCACCTCTATTTCGCGAACTGGGGCTACCGCAAGGTCATCCTGCGATGGCCCGCCGATCAACTCCCGCTGCACACAGCAGCGAGGTATTGCACCGGCGCATCGGCCGACGCACGCCAGCACGGCAAACACGTCCTCATCACGCTGGTCTCCGATGACGAGAACGGGCAGTTCGACGACTTCAACGACCTCTTCGGCCTCGACGACCACGCAGACACCGACCGCGAAGAGCAATGGCTTCCCTCGATCGCCGAAGCACGCCTCGACGTCGCGGCCGGGGACATGCGTCTGCTCTACCTGGCCTGGCTCCTCTGCCTCAACAACAACGAACTCAACGACGACGATGTCGAGCCCCCGCTTCCCGCCGGCCTCGCCGCCCTTCCCGACTCCCTCACTGACCTGGCCGCCTTCCTGCGCGTCGACCCCGACCTGATCACCGCAGCGTCCTCACCTCTCCCCCACGCCGAACCCGAACCCACCCGCGCCGTGTATGAGTCCTGGATCAGCACGCTGCCTCAGACGGACAAGGACGCCACGCTGGTGCGCCTTCTCCACGACGAGGATCACCACGCTGTCGCTGACCTGCGCCGACGGTTCCGCCTGGCCCACCCGGACGTTCCCCCTCGCGAGCCCGGCCGGACCGTTGCCCAGCTCCGAGCTGCCGTGCCCACAGCTACTGCCGGGCGCCTCGCCCGCGAAGCGCGGGAAGAAGCCGAACGCGAGGAAGCCGAACGTCAACGCGCTCATGCTGCCCAGCAACGCCGGTTGACCGCCATCCAGGACGATCCCGAGGCCGCGTGGAGCCGCATCACCGAGATGATCGCGCACCAGAAAGGCCGCAACTACCCCGCCGCCGTTCGGCTACTGGGGGACCTGTCCACGCTCGCAGGCCGCGAGAGCACCAGCGAAGCCTTCGCCGAGCGCTACCACGCACTGCGCAGCCGGCACGCGACCAAGAAGGCCCTTCAGCGCCTGCTGGACGCCGCGGATCTCTGCGCGCCGTCCTGCGCCTGCACGAGCCGGGGCAACACCAGCAGATCCTGAACGTGACTCGGAATCTGGGTTGAGGGCGGGCCATTCGCCATTTGGCGCGTGGACGCCCCGACGGCTCTCAGTCGGCCTGACGGGCTGCAGCCATGATGGCGGCGATAATCCGGGGCCTTCCCCCAAGCCGGGCAATTAACGTTTTCGCAGGTCACGCAAGCCAGTTGAAGGATTTTCGGCGCAAGAACAACG
Source organism: Streptomyces sp. NPDC002701 (assembly GCF_042889045.1). Classification (NCBI taxonomy): domain Bacteria; kingdom Bacillati; phylum Actinomycetota; class Actinomycetes; order Kitasatosporales; family Streptomycetaceae; genus Streptomyces; species Streptomyces sp. NPDC002701. The sequence goes on along the minus strand of NZ_JBIAQL010000028.1, from coordinate 46,724 downwards.
GAGCTCGTTGGTACAGGCAGTCGTCCAAGACAGCTTGTACTTGAGGAGCTCCGTTGCCCTTTCATCATGTCCTGCCGGCCCCGGTGACGGCCATCACCCGTACGGTCACTGTGGCCGCGGGCCGGTTCGCGCCCGGGATCTGGGCGAGCTGACGGCCGTCATGCCGTTCGAGCTGGTCGACGCGGTCCTGGCGGAGACCCGCTCGGTGCAGAGACGGTTGCGTGATCTTCCCTTCGAGGGTCGGGATCTACGTCCTGCTCGCGATGTGCCTGTTCCCGGAAGTCGGCTACCGGCTGGTCCGGGACAAGCCGGCAGCCGGGCTGGCCGAGGTGCCGGTGGCCTCCCCGACGCCGAAGGCCCTGCGTCGTGATCTGTGCCGGCGCCTGGGCAGTGCGCCGGCCACGCCCCCGAACAGGCCGAAACACGCGTACACCCGCACCCAGCCTGGCACACCGCCCTCACCACCTCCATCGACGGCTTCGCCCACGCACAAGCACGAGTGTGGGAAACGATCACCCAACACGACGCCCCCGACGACTGGACACACACGCCATGCACCACGCCGCCACCGCCTGGGCCAAACAGCGCCAATAGCCCCAACATCAGGCAACCATAAGAATTGTGATGCATCGAACAGAAGGAGAAGAGATGTACAGGCGGTGGGTAGCGTTGAGTTATTCGCGGATCTCGGCGTTCACTGGGGGATGTGTATTGCCGTTGTCAGTGCCCAGGTTGGCGAGCAGGCGTAGTCCGTCCTCGGCAGGGCTGGCGGGGGCTGCGAACAACACCAGTAGCTCGATGCCCGATTCGTTCGGCAGCGCGAAATTCTCTTGGTGCAGTTCCAGCAGTCCGACCAGAGGGTGCCGGTATGCCTTGCGTCCATGGGTGCGGGCGCGCACGTCCGCGCGGGCCCACAGGCGGCGGAAGCGTTCACTGCCCATCGCCAGCTCGCCGATGAGTGAGGCCAGGCGGGGATCCTCGGGATATTTGCCAGCGGCCAGGCGCAGGTGCCCGACCGCGTCGAGAGTGCAGTTCTCCCAGCCCGCGTACAGGCCGCGCTCGGCTTCCTCGAGGAAGATGTGCCGGGCGGTGTTCAGGCCCGGCATCGGGCGGCCGTAGAGGAGTTTGGCGAGGCGGTTCCCGGCGAGTACGTCCGTGCGGTGGTTCATGATCAGCGCGGGTGAGTCGCCTACCAGGTCCAGGACGCGCAGCAGCTCCGGCCGGACCCGTCCGCTCGGTGCCTTCGCGTGGTGGCGGCGCTGTCGGGCAAGCCGGTAGAGGTGTCCGCGTTCGGTCTCGTCGAGGTCGAGGACGCGGGCGAGGGCGTCGAGGACCTGCTCGGATGGCTGGGTCGCGCGGCCCTGCTCCAGGCGTACGTAGTAGTCGACGCTGACTCCGGACAGGTGCGCGACCTCTTCGCGGCGCAGCCCTTCGACCCGGCGGCGGCTGTCGGTGGGGATGCCGGCGGCCGCCGGGTCGACCCGGGAACGCCGGGTCCGCAGGAAGCCCGCGAGATCGTCCATCTTCCCAGTATGGCTTCGGCGGGGGCCCGTGAGGGTGGTCCTGCCGTTACCAGGAAGTCCCGTCCGACGGATGAGGAGCCCCTGAATGCCGGACGGCGGGGCGTCCAGGATCGGAGGCATCCGATGTGAAGGAGTTCCCATGAAGACGCTGATCGTCTACGCCCACCCGGAGCCGAAGTCGCTCAACGGCTCGCTGAAGGACCTCGCGGTGTCCACGCTGGAGAGCGCCGGGCACGAGGTGCGGGTGAGCGATCTGTACGCGATGAACTGGAAGGCGGTCGTGGACGCCGCGGACTTCGGCCCCGACGCATCGAGCCCGCTGAAGGTCGCCCGGGAATCGGGCCGGGCCTTCGACGCCGGGACGCTCACGCCGGACGTCCGCGCCGAGCAGGAGAAGCTGCTGTGGGCCGACACGATCATCTTCCAGTTCCCGCTGTGGTGGTACACGATGCCCGCGATCCTCAAGGGCTGGGTGGACCGGGTGTTCAGCTTCCACTTCGCGTACGGTGTCGGCGAGCACAGCGACACGAAGTACGGCGAGCGCTTCGGTGAGGGCACCCTCGCGGGCCGGAAGGCCGTGTTGTCGGTGACCGTCGGCGGCCTGGAGCCGCACTACGCCGCTCGCGGGATCGGCGGGCCCATCGACGATCTGCTGTTCCCGATCCACCACGGCATCCTCTACTACCCGGGCATCGAGGTGCTGCCGCCGTTCGTGCTGTACGGCGCCGACCGGACGACCACCGAGGAGTACCCGGACATCGCCAAGGCATGGGAGCAGCGTCTGCTGACCCTGGAGTCGACCGAGCCGATCGCGTTCCGGCGGCAGAATTCCGGGGACTACGAGATCCCCTCGCTGCACCTGAAGGAAGGACTGGAACCGGCGGGCCGCACGGGTTTCGGCCTGCACGTGCGCGGCTGACCGCCAGCGATGGAACAGGACGAGCTGAGGCGCGAACCCGAGAGCAGTCCGAGAGCCGTGGTGACAGGGGCGGCCAGTTACCTGTTCTCGACCATGGGCCACCCCCGCTCCGCAGCTGCATCGAAGCCGGCCTCACGCCACGCCTGACAGGCAGCCACGTCCGTCACTGCAATCGACCTGCGCTGCCCTCCTTCGGGGCGGTGCACCCCTGCGCCTCCAGTGCCTGACGCTGCAGCTTCTACAGCTCGTCAAGCCGTAGGAGACGGCGCGGATGTGCCGGCGAATGCGCTGGTGAGGTGGTGGTAGACCTCGCGCGCGACGAAGCGCTTGAGGCATCGGAAGATGTCCTTCGTCTTGAGCCCTTCGAGGGTGCGCCGTGCGACGTACTCGCGGGTGCGCGGGTCGTGCCGCAGGCGGACCGGCACGATCGTGTGCAGCGCGCGGTCGGCCTGGACTCAGCCTCCGCCGGTCCCCAGCTCAGTCTCCACCAGCCGGTACATGTGCCGACGCGCGTCCTCCGTGCTCAGCGGAGGTGCCTGCCGCAGCCGCTGCAGGGCCAGTCCGTCCGAGAGGGCGGCGAAGCGGACGGCGAACCCGTCCGGATCGGCGCAGACGAACTCGCCGTCGGCGACGCCCCGTTCGACCAGCGAGCGGATCTGCCCGTGCCAGTCCTCGTACCGCTTGGCCTGGCCGCCGGCGAAGGCATGTTCGGGGTCCTGGTCGCGGTCGCCGACGCTCCAGTAGTCGAACCACATACGCCAGTGCCGGTCGGTGTCCTCCGTGAACAGCGCGTCGATCAGCAGCCGCAGCGCTTCGGCGCCGCCGGACGCCTCCTCGGCGGCGCCGTTCAGCGCCGCGTAGTAGCGCTCGATGTTGAGCACCATTGCCTCGGAAAGGATCTCCTGGACGCTGCCGAAGTGGTAGGTGATCGTGCCGACCGACACCCCGGCCGCGGCGGCGACGTCCCGCACGCCCACGGAGGCGTACCCGCGCTCGGCGATGAGCGGGACGGCTGCCTCCACGATGAGCCGGCGGCGCACCTCGGTGGGCTGGCGCGTGCGGTCGGCCGCGGCGACCGCACGACGGGGCGTCTTCGCGGCCTTCACGCGGACGTCCTCGGGGTGGTGCGGTGCCATGCGCGCTTGACCACTGTCTCTCCGTCCGCCCGTGCTTCCATCCGGCTGTCCATGATGAACTCCGTGGCTGTGGCCCGCAGCTCTGTACGCGTGATGATCTCAGCGTCCCAGTCCTCACCGCGCCGCAGCCGGATCACCCACTCGGAGACCGCCTGCGCGGACAGGGGGTCGTCGGAGCGGATCCGATACGTCTCCCGCGCGCTCTCCTCGTAGCGCAGCCCGTCGGGGTAGACCCGTGAGCCGCCGTAGTTCGGATCGACCTCCAGAGTCCATTCCCCCTTGGCCACGTCATACGTCACCAACCGCTCCGGTGCCGGAGCGACGGCCCGCTCGTGCTCGATGGCCAGCGGCACGGCCTGCTCGGGCTCCTCGAAACGGATGGGCGCGCGGCCCTCGTCGGACGCGGGGTCCCGCACGGGCAGGAGTACGGCGCTCTCGGCGGGCAGCACGGTCAGTTCGCCGCGTTCGCCGTGCGGCCACACCCAGGGCCAGTACGAGTCGGAGACGGCGACCCTGACACGGTGGCCCGGCGGAAAAGCGTACCCGACGCCGTTGAGCTCGAACTCCACCGTCTCGTACGTCCCCGGGGTCCACTCCACGGCCCGGTCTCGTCCGTGCCTGCTGAGCAGGTTGAGGACGCCGCGGGTGACGAGGGTGGACGAGCCGTCGGGGGCGACGTCGCAGATCCGGGCGATGACATGGGCGCGGGGTGTGGCGCTGTCGAGGCGGAGCCGGACCCGAGGGCGGCCGAGAATCTCCACCCTTCCCTCCAACGGGTCGGAGTCGAAGCAGACTGAACGCCCGTCCTCCTCCCGCTGGTCGGGCGGCAGATCACTCGCGTTGCCGAACGGGAAGAACCGGCCGGCGTCGAGACCGGTGTGCTGCGGTGACCGTACGAGGACGGGGATGGTGCCCTGCCCCAGGGGCCGCGCCTCCCAACCGATGCCGGGAGAGGGCCAGTCGGGCTCGCCGACCCATCGTCCCGGCATCACGTCGTACGAAGTGGCCGGCGGGACCGGGTCGTTGAGCCAGGCGCGCAGCAGCGGCTCGCGCATGACGTCAGTGTCCTCGTCCTTGAGGTGCTGGTCCCACCAGCGCAGGGTCTCCTGGAGGAAACCGATGGCCGGTCCGGGCGGCAGGCCCCGGTCCGGGTACTGGTGCGACCAGGGTCCGACGAGCCCGCGTACGCGGTCGGCGGGCAGGTGTTCCACGAGCCGCAGCACGGTGTCCCGATAGGGGTCGTTCCAGCCGCCGACGGCGAGGACCGCCGCGTCGATCGCCGCGTAGTCCTCGCAGACGCTGCCGTGCCGCCAGTAGTCGTCGCGCTGCTGGTGGTCCAGCCAGGTGTGCAGGAGAGGTTCGAGACTCTCGAGTCGCTTGCGCCACATCGGCAGCCACCGGTCCCGTCCCACGCTCGTCGGGTCCGGCGGGCGGGAGGCGAACGCCAGCATCGTGCCCGCCCAGGCGAGCATGTCCACGCCGAGGACGGCGCCGCCCATGTAGTGCACGTCGTTGTCGTAGCGGTCGTCCGTGGAGCAGACGGTGACGATCGCCTTCAGCGGTTCGGGGGCGAGGGCGGCGATCTGGAGGGCGTTGAAGCCGCCCCAGGAGATGCCGAACATGCCCACCCTGCCGGTGCACCATGCCTGTTCGGCCAGCCAGTTGACGACGTCTACGCCGTCCGCGAGTTCCTGGGCGTCGTACTCGTCGCCGGGGGTGCCTTCGCTGTCACCATGGCCGCGGATGTCGACGCGGACGGAGGCGTAGCCGTGACCGGCGTACCAGGGGTGGCGTTGAGCGTCCCGCGGGGCTGTCCAGTCGGTCTTGCGGTAGGGGAGATATTCGAGGAGGGCGGGGACGGGGGCAGTGGCGTCCGTCGGGCGCCAGATGCGGGCGTGCAGGTGGGTGTGGCCGTCCCGCGTGGGGATCCAGGCGTGCTCGATCATGACCTGCCGGTCGAAGTGCTCACGATATTTCAACTTCTTGGCTCCTTGTTGCTCGAGGGCTCCGCCCTCGGATCCCTGCTCCTCAAACGCCGGAAGGGCTGAAGTCTCCGCCCGTTGCCGCTTGATCTTTCAGTCCGTCCAGCGTTTGAGGACGAGCACGCCAGCGCGACAGAGGGGTCTGGGGGCAGCCTCCGGGAACGGGACGGGAAGGGGCGGCCCCCGGCTCACCCCACCGCTCGCCACCGCCGCACACGATGCCCCCCGCCGGTTGCATCCCCGTCACGGCTGGCCCACAGGTCACCCGCCTCCGCCGCGTCCACCCACACCGGCACCGGCCCGGCGACGAACCGCGCCTCGGGATCGGGCTCCAGCACGGCAGCCATCAGCTGCCGCGTGTACGGGTGCCCGGGATCGGAGAAGACCGCGTCCGTCGGCCCCTCCTCGACTATCACACCCCGCCACAGCACGGCCACCCGGTCGGCTATCCCCCGCACCACGGCCAGGTCGTGGCTGATGAACAGGCAGGCCAGCTCTCGCTCCCGCCGCAGGTCGTCGAGGAGACGCAGGACGTCGGCCTGGACCGAGACGTCCAGCGCCGTCGTGATCTCGTCCGCGATCAGTACGTCCGGCTCACCGGCAAGGGCTCGCGCGATTCCGATCCGCTGCCGCTGTCCGCCGGAGAGCTGCGCGGGCAGCCGCTCGGCGAGGGCGGGATCGAGGCGTACGTCGGAGATCAGCCGCCGGGCCCGTGCGGCGGTCTCGGCACGGGTACCGGTCGTGCCGAAGAAGCGCAGCGGCCGGCGCACCGCGTCGCCGACGGACCGGCGCGGGTTGAGGGAGGTGTCGGCGTTTTGGAAGACGAGCTGGACGCGGCGCCGCAGCGCCAACGGCCGCTTCCCGGCGGGCTGGGCGAGGTCGTCCGGCCCGTCACCCGGCTCGTGGCCGGGATCGCGGCGGGGCTCATGGCCGGGCGCACCACCTGATCCGTGGCCCGGCCCATGCCTCATCGTCCCGCCGGACGGCGTACGCAGTCCCGCCAGTGCCCAAGCGAGCGTCGACTTGCCACTGCCCGACTCCCCGACGAGTGCGAGGACCTCGCCCCGCCGGACGTCGAAGGAGACACCGTCCACCGCACGGCTGGTCCCGTAGTCGATGGTGACGTCCCGCGCGGTGACGGCGACCGGAGCCCCGTCGGGGATCACGGCCCTCGGCCGCACCTCCCGCTCCCCCGCCTCACCCACCCGTGCGAGCCCTTCATCGTCGAGCCGCGGCACACTCGCCAGCAGGCGCTTGGTGTACGGGTCCTGGGGCGCCGCGAAGAGCCGGCCGGTGGGCGCCGCCTCCACGACCCGGCCGGACCGCAGTACGGTCACCTCGTCGGCCATGTGCGCGACCACGCCGAGGTCGTGGCTCACCAGCACGGCGGACAGGCCGAGTTCATCGCGCAGCGCGCCGATCAGGTCGAGGACGCCGCGCTGGGTGACGACGTCGAGCCCGGTCGTCGGTTCGTCGAGGACGAGGACCTTGGGGCGGGCCGCGATGGCCATGGCGATGGCGACGCGCTGCTGCTGGCCGCCGGAGAGTTCGTGCGGGTAACGGCGGGCGAGTTCGGCGGGGCTGGGCAGCCGGACCTGTTCGAGGAGGTCCACGACAGGGACGTCACCGCCGGCCTCCGCGATCTGGCGTCCCACGCGTATGGAGGGGGTCAGTGCCTGCCCGGCGTTCTGCGCGACCATGGCGACCGTGCCGCCCCGCAGCCGCCTCAACTCCTTTGCGGACAGTGCGAACACGTCGGACCCGGCGACCCGTACCGAGCCGCTCGTCACCCGCGAGCCGTGCCGCAGGTGCCCCAGCAGTGTCGCGGCGACGGTCGACTTGCCGCTTCCCGACTCGCCGACCAGCGCCATTGTCTGCCCGGGCAGCACCTCCAGGGACACCTCGCGCACCACGGACACGTCGGCGTCCCCCGAGCGGTAGGCCACGGACAACGCGTGCACGGACACCAGCGGGTCCCCTGACACGAGCGGGTTCACGGTCACGTCGGCTGTCATCAGGACCCCTCCCTGATCCGGTCGACGCCCCATGCCTTGGAGAGGCCGTCGGCCGCGAGGTTGAGCCCCACCACGAGTGTGGCCAGGGCGGTGATCGGTGCGAGGCTCGCCATCGGGACGACGGTGATGGCGGTGCGGTTCTCGGCCACCATCAGGCCCCAGTCGGGCGTCGGCGGATCGGCGCCGAAGCCGAGGAAGGACAGCGACGAGATCAGCAGGACGACCCAGGAGGCCCGCATGGCGAACTCGACACACACCACGTCGGTGATGTTGGGCAGGATCTCGCGGCGCAGGATCGCCCAGGTGCCCTCACCCCTGGCCCGCGCCGCGGTCACGTAGTCGGCGGGCGCGACCGCCAGAGCCGCGCCCCGGACCACCCGTACGACCTGGGGCACGTACACGACCGCGATGGCGAGGACGATGACCGACGGGCCCGTGCCCAGCGCGGTGACGACGACCAGCAGGGCGAGCACCGACGGGATGGAGAGCACCGCGTCGAGCACCCGGCCCAGGACGTCGTCGAACCAGCCGCCCCGCAGCGCGGCGGCGCACCCGACGACCGTGCCGATCAGGATGGTGACGAGGGTCGCGGCGACGGAGACGCCGATGGCGTACCGGCCGCCGTACAGAACGCGGGCCAGGACATCACGGCCGTATTGGTCCGTGCCCGCCCAGTGGCTTCCACTGGGTCCGAGCAGCGCCTGGTCGGCGTTGTTGGCGATCGGGTCGTACGAGGTGAGGACCGGGGCGAGCAGCGCGATCAGGACGTGGACGGCCACGATCGCGAGGCCGCTGGCCGCCGCCCGTGAGGAGCGCACGGTGCGCCATGCGCGGACCACGGCGGACGGTGGTGCGGCGGGGGCCGCGGGTGTGGACGCCGGGGCGTCGAGAGTGGTCATCGGGTCCTCCCGCGCGTACGGAGCTTGGGGTTGAGGGCCATGGCACCGAGGTCGGCGGCCAGGTTGCAGACGACGTACACGACCGCGCTGATCAGGGCGATGGCCTGGATGACGGGCAGGTCCCGGTTCTGGACGGAGGCGAGCATCAGCTTTCCGATGCCGGGGTAGTTGAAGACGTTCTCGACGACGGCGACCCCGCCCGCGAGCCAGGCGACGTTCAGGGCGATGACGTGCAGGGTCGGCAGCAGGGCACTCGGTAGTGCGTGCCAGATGACGACCCGCCAGCTCGACAGGCCCTTGAGTCGAGCCGTGGTGACGTATTCGCTCGCCATGACGTCGATGACCGAGGTGCGGGCCATCCGGACGATGTAAGCGGCCATGACGATCGCGAGGGCGAGGGCGGGCAACCACACGGCGGGCATGAGCTGGCCGGCGCTCGCCTCGGGGCCGTACAGGACGACCGCGGGGAACCAGGGCAGGGCGACCGAGAAGCAGAGTACGAGCACGGTGGCGACGACGAACTCGGGGACGCTCATCCCGACCAGGCTGACCGTGGAGATGAGGTGGTCCGGCCAGCGGTCGCGGTACAGGCCGGCGAGGATGCCGAGAACGATCGAGCCGGTGACGGCGAACACGACGGTCACCAGCGCGATGAGCGCGGAGTTGCCGAGGTACATGCCGACTTCGCCGCCCACCGTCTTGCCGGACACGAGGGAGGACCCGAAATCGCCGTGCAGCGCGCCGCCGATCCAGTCGGCGTACCGCTCCCAGGCGGGCTGGTCGAGTTTCAGTTTCTCGCGGAGAGCGGCGACCGCGTCCGGGGTGGCGTCCTTGCCGAGGACCTGGGTGGCGACGTCGCCGGGCAGGGCCTGGACGGCGAGGAAGACCAGGACCGAGGAGAGGACGAGGGTCCCGAGGGCGGCGAGGACGCGGCGGGCGATGAACGAGAGCATGGTCAGGCTCCCTTCAGGCCGATGCCGAGGTAGTCGAACTCGAAGCCGTGCTCGGCGTATCCGCGTACCTTCCGCGAGATGCCGACGAGCCGGTCGGCGAACATGGGGGTCATCGCCCCGCCCTTCTCGACGACGAAGGTCTGTGCCTCGCCGTAGAGTTCGCGCCGCCGCTCGTCGTCGGTCTCCTGCCGCGCCCGGTCGAGCAGCGCGTCGAACGCCTTGTCCGACCAGGCGGTCTCGTTGTAGGAGGAGCCGCCGCGGAAGACCTGCGTGAAGAGCTGGTCGACGGGTCTGCCGGTGTACCAGTAGGTGGCCATGAGCGGCTTCTTCATCCAGATCTGCGTGTAGTACGAGTCTGCCGAGGCTGTCTTCACCCGGACCCGGATGCCGGCCCGCTTGGCCGAGTCCTGGTAGGCGAGGGCCATGGGCGTGAAGACCGGGTCGTAGGAGGAGGTGTAGAGCTCGACCGCCAGGCCGTCGTGGCCCGCCTTCTTCAGCAGGTGCCGGGCCTGTTCCGGGTCGTGCTCGGGGTGGGTGGCGAGGTGGGCGGGGTCGCTCGGCGGCACAGGGTTGTCCCAGCCGGGCGTGCCCGCGCCCTGGAGGGCGACCCTCACCACGTACTCGGGGTCGTAGGCCAGTTTCATTGCCTGCCGGACGCGTACGTCGGTGAAGGGCTTCTCCGTGGTGAGCATCGGCAGCACGTACCACTGGGCGTTCTCGACGCGGGCGATCGTCGCGCGGTCGGAGGCGGCGACGACCCGGGCGGTCGCGAAGTCCAGGTTGGTCTGCGAGAGGAGATCGACCTGGCCCGCGAGCAGGGCGTTCGAGCGGGCCGACATGTCGGCGACGGAGTAGAAGTCGATGGCGTCCAGGACCGGGCGGCCCGCCCAGTGGTTCCTGAACGCGGTGATCCGGCCGGGCCCTGCGGGTGCGAAGGACTCCAGCTTGAAGGGACCCGTACCGATGCCGGTGCGGCCGATGCCCCGCGCGCTGCCCTCGGGGATGACGTAGCAGTTGTAGTGCGTGAGCAGGCTCGGGAACTCCGCATTGGGGGTCTTCAGCGGTACGACGAGGGTGTGGGCGTCGGGAGTGCGCAGCTTCGCCGGGTCGATCAGCGGGGCCAGGACGGCGGCCTGCGGGGACGCCGTCGCCTTGTCGAGGATGTGGCGCAGGGTGTATGCGGCGTCGGCAGAGGTGAGTTCGTGGCCGTCGTGGAAGCTGACGCCCTTGCGGAGACGGAAGGTCCAGGTGCGGGCCTTGGCGTCCGGTTCCCAGGACTCGGCGAGGTCGGGTGCGAGATCGCCGCCCGGGCCGATGCGGACCAGCCGGTTGTAGAGGGCGCCGAGGTATTCGTACGCGGACAGGGCGCTCGCCGGGTCCAGGGTCTCGGCCTCGGAGGCGGGCGGCCTGGCGATGCGGAGTGTTCCGCCGCGATCGGGGGTGCCCTGCTTCGCGCCCTTGGGTAGGGCGGGGACGGCCGAGGCGCCCGTACAGCCAGTGAGCAGCCAGGACGCACCGAGCGACGCGCTGCCCGCGCCTGCCGCGGCAAGGACGGAGCGCCGCCCGGGGTGATGGATGTCGGGCATGGGCCGACCGTCCCTCTCGCTACGCGTCCGCTATTCGTTCAGCGGAACGATTGAATGAAGTGCGTGAACGATAACCAGTCGACGGTGGAACGCCAACCATCGGAACGCGGAAATTTACGTCGGAAACCGAGCCGTTACGTGGCCGGAGACAGCCGGAGGAAACCGGACCCCGGCGGGGACAGGTGATCGTGGAGCGGCGGATGCAGATGATCACGAGATGGAGGGAGAGCGCCTGCCCCCGTAATCGCCACTCCCTGACCCGAGCCCTCTGAGCATGGACCAGTCGGCTCTCGACGAAGCCCGCACCGCCTGGCCGTCCACCAGGGTCCGCGGCTCGGCAGAAGTACTGACAGCGAGCGCCCGCACGTACGCGGCCCGCGCAGACCGTGACACCGCAGCCCACCAATCCGCACGCGCCGTGACCATCGCTACCCAGACCGGATCGGCACGGAATCTGCGTGCAGCTCTGAACACCACGCACGCATGAGAAGGCGTGACCACCGAGGGCCGCCAGAAGATCTTGGGGCTGTGGGCCGGTGACGGCGGCGAGGGCGCCGAGCACTGAGCTTCCGCCAACCTGAAGAGGCAGGTCAAAGGGCTGGCGTGACTGACCTTCGGGGGCGCTCAAGCTGGTCGCGGGCGGCAGTCCGCGGTGCAGATCGTCCGTCAAGCGGTGGACTTCGAGGTTCGTCAGGACGAACAGGGCGCGCAGGAGACGCGTTGCGCGAGCGGGGTCGGTGCGGGACTTGGTGAGGATCCGCCAGTACTTGAGATGGGCACAGCCGTGCTCGACCGGCGCGCGCCCGACGGCAAGGGCCCGGTTGGCGTTCTTCTGTGCGGGGGTGAGGTTGTGGGTGCGGCTGGCATGGAAACCGGTGACGATCACGGGGCCGCGTACGTCGTTATCCAAGCCGCGGAAGCCGGAGCCCGCCAGTGCTCCAAGGCCGACGGCGCGTAGGCGGGCCAGGATGTGGTCGTGGCGGGCGGCGGTGTTGTCGTGGGTGCGACCGGGCCGGGCGGCGGATATCCAGATCAGGCGGCCGCGTTCGTCGGTCAGGGCGAGAAAGCGCAGACCGTCATGGTGGTGTTTGCCGGGGTAGTTGCGCCGGTTGGCCTGCCCGGTACGGTGCTGGGTGGGGATGAGGGTGCCGTCGATCAGGACGACCTCCCCTCCCTGCTTGGTGATCTTCTTCAGGGCGCGGTCCAGGCGCGGGGCCTGGGCGGCGAGCGGGGTGATCGGTTCGTCGCGCCAGCGGCGGACGGAGGACTCGGAGATGTCGTTGCCGCCAGCCATGTCGGCAGGCGTTGGTCGTGACGCAGCACGGCCAAGACGATCACCGCGATCTTCCCGGGCGACAGGATCCGCCACCTGGACCGTAGTGCCTTCAACTGGCGACGCAGCAGACCGGCGAGGTGGTTGACGGTCCGCATGGACAGTGACAGACGGCACCGGTAGACAAACGGGTAGGTGTCCTCGGCGTGTTCATTGGTTTTCGTCACACGATTCCAACGGCCGCCCGAGACGCCGTGGTTACGCCCGCATCACAGGCGGGTGGTGAACCTGCCGTCGGGCAGTTTCCGCAGCCAGCCGCGGTCGACCAGCCTGGCCAGCCTCCCGCGCAACGGCTCCAGCTTGCCCCGCACGCTGATGTCCACGCCCAGCATCTCGCCGACCTGACGGGCCATGACCGGTCCGGCGGCCTGCCGCACAGCGGCGCGCATGCGCTGGTAGTCCGGCGGAAACATGGCCCTCTCCACGTCTGGCGCGCGGTCCGGGATCAGCATCACGGCCCGCCTGCCCGCGCCGGCACGGCCGAGGCACGCTCGTCGGCGAACTGCTCGCTCACGCGCTCAGGGACCCGTTCGGCGACCGCGAGTTCGTCGCGCTCGGCCCGTACGTCCGCCAGCTCCTTGGCCAGCTGTTCCTCGAGTTCGTCCAGTTCCGCGCACCGCGCGGTGATCCATTTCAGTAGCTCGGGGTCCATACACCGGATCGTACTGTGCGCCTCTTGGCGGCTGTTTCTGGTCCTTTGTCATGAGGAGAGGATCTCCAGCGCCGTCAGTACGTCACCGTGATCCGCCGCGCGGAGCCGTTCACGCTGACCGTTCCGCCGTAAGGGATGACCAGTTGGGGATCGGTATGCCCGAAGTCGACGTCGAACACCGCCATGGTGTGCGGGGCGTACGTCGCCAGCGTGCGCAGCACCGCTTCGCGCTGCTCAGCGGTATAGCGTAGTTTCTCTTCCGCTCTGTTCGGCTGCTGGAAGGACCACGCTTTGGCGCGGCCCATCAACAGGGCCGGGAAGCGCGCCAACAGGCCCCGTTCTCCCATGTTGCGCAAGATCCGGAAGACCTCCTCCCCGCTCGGCATCTCCTCCGACGTCTCCAAGAACAGCACGCCGCCCTCGTAGACGGCTGGGTCGCGTGCGATCTCGCGGTCGGCCATCAGCAGCCATGACAGGATTTCCAGATTGCCGCCCCAGGCACGGCCTTCGACGAGCTGGTCGGGCTGGTGCCAGATCCAGCCGTCGGCGGGCTGCGAGTCCGGCTCTCTGTCGAAGGTGGCCGGGTCGGCCCAGTCGCGGTCGGTGTCGCGGTAGCGCGTGGCGGGGCGGAGTTCGTACGGGCCCGAGGTGAACAAGGCCGCGCGTACCGAGTCAGCGGTCATGGGGTGGAGTGCGTAGGGGCGGCCGAGCTCGGTCATCAGGCAGGCGCCGTGGTAGGCAACGATGCCCAGGTTGTGCAGGAAGACCAGCAGGTTAGTGTTGTCGCTCGTCCCGAAGAAGGGCTTGGGGTCAGCACGGATCAGCTCGCGGTCCAGCAAAGGAAGCACGGTGATCTGGTCGTCGCCACCGATGCTGGCCATCACCGCCCTGACCGAGGGGTCGGTGAACGCGGCGTGGATGTCGTCGGCGCGTTCCTTGGGCGTGGATCCCACTTTGCGAGTGGACGGGTACTCCACTGGTTCGAGGCCGAAATCCTCACGCAGCCGCTTGAGCCCCAGCTTGTACGGAAGGGGGAAGAGCTCGGGCAATCCGGACGAAGGGGAGATGATCGCTATGCGGTCACCTGGCACAGGCTTTGGAGGATATGCAGGTGAGGTCATGACCGTCAGGCTAGAGGTCTGATCGACTGCTGATCATCTTCATTCCAGACGGGAATTCTCCGTTCATCGACTTCGAACAGGGGCCGAAGTCACCCCCCGACGCGGCCGCCCGTGCCGCCGTGAGTGAGGTGGTCGGCGACTGAGAACCAACTGCTGAAGAAGGCATGCCAGGCGTTCTCCGCCGGCGCTCTCCGCATCGCCCATATTTCGCTCGCGACGTCCGCCCGGGCACATCTACGGTTGTAGCGTGTCCGCTACAACAACGCTGCCGCTGGCGATGGCCGAGGAACTCCTGCGTCCCATCCTTCCTGCCGCGTCCGTCGGGGAGATCGTTCCGCGTACTGGCGGGGAGCTGAGCACGATCTTCGAGATCCGCTTCGTCGGGGCGGCCGAGCCGGTCGTAGTCAAGATCTATGACGATCAATGGCGCTGGAAACAGGAGAAGGAGATCTACGTCTACCAACTGCTTCAGCAACACGGTGCCGGGCCTGTGCCTGCCATGCTGCACCATGGAGACGCCGACAACGCGCTTGGGCGCTGCTACACGGTGATGACGATGCTCAGAGGCCAGCCGTTGTCCGCCGTCAGCCACGCCCTCGACAGAGCATCGCTGCGGGAGATCTACCGTCAGATCGGGGGCTGCATGGCTGCAGTCCACCACATCCCTCAAGGTGCCTACGGATACCTCACCACTCGGGTTCTGGATCCCCAACCGACAAACACCGCCTACATGACACGGCAGTTCCACGAAAAGCTCAGGGAGTACGCCGATCACGGGGGCGATGCGACGCTCGCGACGGCCATCGAAGCGAAGGCCGCTCGGCAGGCTGGGCTGCTCGGCGCGTGCCGGCATGCGGTGCTGTGCCACAACGACTTCCACGAGGGCAACGTCCTGGTCGCCGAGGACGGCGGCGGATGGCAGGTCAGCGGCTTCATCGACGTGGAGAACGCGATCGCCGCAGATCCGCTCATGGACGTGGCCAAGATCGACTACTACTCCGTTCACGACGACCAGGACAAGCGCGAAGCCCTCTGCGACGGCTACGGCACCCTGCCCGCTGACTGGAGCGAGCGGGTCGGCCTCTACCGCCTCTACCACGCTCTGGAGCTGTGGGACTGGTTCGCCTCCATCGGCAACGCGGCGCCGCTGGAGGGCATCACCGACGACATCCGGCGGATGACGGCATGATCTCAGGTACTGAATACAGGTTCTGGACCACCGGCACCTCGCCGAGGAAGCGGCACCTTGCCGACGGCCGCCCCACCGGGACACCAGCGGATTCAACAAATCGTCGCAACACCGGGAGTGTTGGGTCCGTTCCTCCGAGTGCGTCTGCCCTCAAGTGATCCAACAGGACCCGCACTTCCCGCAGGTCGTCACCGTCCGTGATGAAGGACAACAGGGCTTCCAGGACGCTGCGGACGAGGTCACCGGTCACCCGGACATCCTCTCCGGCACTCAGAGCCCAGGCGGACATCATGCTCAGCGCCGTCGTGGTCATGTGCGAGATCAAGCCCTGCCGTAGCTGGTTCAGCGCCTCCTGCTGCTCGTCACCCTCCAGGTCTGCCATGCCGGTGACGTCCAGCATGATGCCCTGCAGCCGGCTTCCGCCGTACTGGGCGACCAGCACCGCCAGCGGCTGTTCGCCGCGCCCGCCGCGCACCACAGCGGCCACCGCGTGCTCGCCACCGGCCCATGCCGCTTCCAGTGCGGCGACCACCCGCAGTGACCTGATCAGCAGTCAACTCCGGTGCCCTGGGCAGCACCGTAGCCACCCCCGTAACCTGCGCCCCGCCCGCGTCACCGGCACAGGCGGCGCGAACTCCAGCGGTGACGGCGGCCCTGCAAGCGCCGCCCAGCTGTACCACCCCAACGGGGGTGGTGGTGGACAGCGCAGGCGACCTCTACATTTCCGAGTACAACGGCCACCGGGACTGGAAGGTCTCGGCGGACGGCAAGATCAGCACGGTCGCCGCTACGGGCGCCGAGGACTTCGGCAGTGACGACGGCCCGGCCACTTCGGCTCAGCTGAAGCACCCGTACGGGCTCGCCGTGGACTGCGTCGGCGCCCTCTACATCGCCGACCACAACAACCACCGTCTGCGCAAGGTCTCGGCGGCGCCGATGGCCGGGCTGCCCGAGTCGGGCACGGTGGTCTCCTGGGCCAACGCCCGCAGCACACTGCGGATGGCGGTAGCGCGTGAGTCCACCAAGGACGGGGCGGAGGTCCACCAGATGCTCGCCGTCCCCAGAAACGACCAGCACTCACTGGCGGCTGATCCCGCTGGGCACACTGACCGACACCCCACGGGTCTATGAGATCGCGAACCACAACAGCGGCCTGCTCCTGCAAGTCGACACCAACGCCCGCACAGTGATCAAGCAGCACGGAGCAAAGAACAGCCACCGCGACCGGCAATGGCAACTGCTCCCCGTGTGAGCGACACACGGGTCGGGTAAAGGGTGTGATCGCCCCAGGTGAGGATCCGGACGGCAACGTTCAGCTCATGTGCCGCCCGCAGCAAGGACTGCGGGGACCTGGGGCTACACGGCTTCACCGTTTCAAATCTCGAAGGTGCTCTTGTTGAACTCGATAGTGGTCTTGATGATGCTGATGATCTCGGGTTCGTCCTTGCTCTTGGCACTGAACGCATCGGCGTGCTTCGGCAGCCTGTTACCTGGCGTGTCCGCGTGAGCGGCCCCACCAGCGGACAGTGATGCGGCAGTCAGCACGAGTGTGGCAATGACTCGCTTCGGGTTACTCATACGCCGCTAACGATCTTTCCGCTGGCCGGTTACCTCGGCAACCCCCTTCGCCCTTGAGGGGTGGCGAAAGCAGTCCGGAAGTTCCCACAGCGGGCGAGCTGGTCGTGCAGAGCGAGGACCTAGGGGCCTTGATCACCGCCCAGCAGGCGGGGTGGGAGAAGCTGATGCCTGCGCAGCAGTACCTGCTGGAGGCGCTCGGCATCGAACCGCCCGCGGAGGACGAGACGCCCGCGCCTGTACGGCGGTCGACCTCGCGCCCGCAAGTTCCCCGCGCGTGAAGGGCACCCGTGCCCAGCCCGCAAGCACATGGAGTTCGCGGAGACCGGAGCTGTTGATCGCGGAGAAATGCACAAACACGTCGGGCGCTCCGTCGTCTTGCGCGCGAGTCGGCGGAGGCTCCTCATGTTGTCCGCGTATTGCTCCACGTGGCTGCCTGTGTTGCCCCGTTCGAGTGCTCCGGTCCCGGTAGACGTGTAGGTGCACAGCGTTGGTGATTGTCTTGCGACGGTTCGACAAGTTCCCGTCTGCCTTGTTCCTGGAAAGCTCTGGATGATGTGTCACGCTGGTTCGCAGCTCGTCGTCGGCGCCTGCGACGCGCCGGTGACCGCGCTTCCGGGTGCGGTCCGACTGCCGGTAACCGATGCCTGAGCATGGGCCGGCGGGTCCGGCATACTCCGTCGCAGACGAGTACAGGCAACGGCCTTTCCTCAACGCCGTGGCCACCGAGTGCACCCGGTGGCTCAAGGCTCACCGGCTGGCGGACTCCCGTGCCTGCGGGGAGGTGGGCAGGCTGTCTGCCTCCTACGCGTACCGCTGCTGGACGACGGCCGGGGCCGACGAACTGCTCGTGTTGACCAAGTGGTGCTCCCTGTCACTGCTCGTCGACGATGCTCTGGACGGTCCCGGTGGACGGGCGGATCAGCATCTCGGGGCGTACGCGGATCATCTGCTGTCGCTCGGCCGGTCGGCCTGCCCGGCCGCGGCTGCACAACCAGCGTGCCGGCCCACGGGGTTCGTCGCTGCGTTCGACGATCTGCTGGCGCGGCTGGGCCCGCGGATAGGGCCGGACTGGGTCCGGCGATTTCTGCGGCACTGCCTGCTGAGTCTTGAGGCGTTCGGCTGGGAGGCGGTCAACCGAGCCGATGCCTGCTGGCCCTCGCTCGCCTCCTATCAGGCGAACCGGCCGCACAGCAGCGCAAGCCTGGTCAACCTCGATCTGGTGGAGTACGCGACGCGCACACCGCTGACACCGGATCAGGCAGAGCACGAGGATGTGGTGGCGCTGCGGCGCCTGGCAGCCGACTGCACCGCCTGGCACAACGACCTCGTCTCCTGGCCCAAGGAGCGTGCCCAGGGCGACCCCCACAACCTCGTGCTGCTGCTGGCCCACCACGAGCTCATGCCGCTGCCCCGGGCCGAAGGGGAGGTGCGCCTGCGTATCTCCGCCCGTTTGGCGGAACTCCACTGTGCAGCCGACCGCCTGGTCCGGACTGTTCCCGGCGCGGAGACCTACGGCGAGGCTGTGCGCGCCTGGGCACACGGCCTGATGACGTGGCACAACGTCGCGACGGATCGTTTTGAGAGTTCCCATGCCCCTGCCTGACCTCGCCACCGTCCCCTACGCATCCGCGGCCAGTCTGCACAGCGACCTGGCCGCGGTCGACGCCGCGATCCTGGACGCAGTCGACCAGCTCCCGCCCCGTATCCGCGCTGTGGCGCGATATCACCTGGGATTTGCCCCCGGCCCCCGGGCCCCCTGGCACCGCGGCAAAGCACTACGGCCTCGCCTGGCTCTGGCTGCCGGCCGGTGCGGACCCACCCCGGAGCGGGCGGTCGCAGCGGCCGTGTCCGTCGAACTGCTGCACGGATTCTCCCTGCTGCACGACGACATCATGGACGGCGACCGCACCCGGCGTGGCCGCGCTGCGGCCTGGGTCGTCTACGGCGTTCCGGCGGCGTTGCTGGCCGGCGACGCGCTGTTGACGCTCGCGCTCGGTGTGCTGGCCGACAGCGGCAGCGCGGCGAGCATGGGCATGTGCGTGCGGATGATGAGCGCGCTCGTCCGCGGCCAGGGCAACGACCTTGCCTTCGAAGACGATCAGCAGGTCACGGTGGATGCATACCTGGAGATGGCAGAAGGCAAGACCGGAGCCCTGACCGGCGCTGCCTGCGAGCTGGCAGCCACCCTCGCCGGTGCTCCGCCGGTCGTGGCCGAGGCGCTGGAGCGGTTCGGCCGCCATGCGGGAGTAGCCTTCCAGATCGCCGATGACATCCTCGGCATCTGGGGGGACAGCCGCCGCACCGGCAAGCCCGTCGGCAGTGACCTCGCCGCCCGCAAGAAGACCCTTCCGGTCGTGGCGGCGCTCCACACCGCCGCTGCCGAAGCCGGACAGCTGCGCGCGCTCCTCGACACCGGCCTCCCGTTGACCGAGGCGCAGACACGGCAGGCGACCGTGCTCATCGGGCGGCTCGGAGGGCGCACCACCGCCGAGGCCATCGCACAACAGCACCTCGACCTCGCACTCGAGGCACTGCACTGCTGCGATCTTCCCGCGGTCGCGCGGGAGGAACTCCGTTCCATGGCACACCACATGGCCGCCCGGTCCCGTTAGCTGGGGCACCGGGTCCGGCGGGATGCACTGTGCCTCCACCTGACCGCACGCCGGTTCGTCTCCTGCCCGCTCCGGCCCCCGCCTACGAAACCCCTGCGTGCCATCAACGCAGTTCCCTGCCCGAGAGCGAAGAATGATGAATGCCCTGCCTCCGCCCGCCACGGCGGGCAGTTTGGTCCCCGCACCCGCTTCCCGCATCGGTGAAGACACGCACCGCGTCCATCCAGGGCATGGCAGAGCCAGGTTGCCCTCCCTGACCGGGCTGCGTTTCCTTGCCGCCCTGGCCGTCTTCTGCTGCCACGCAGGACTCCTATGGCAGCACGCGGGCGGGTGGCCCGGACTCCGCGTGCTCAATCCGGGTGGCCCGCTGGGGGTCACGCTCTTCTTCATTCTCAGCGGATTCGTGCTCACCTACTCATCCCGCCGGGAAGACAGCGCCGGCAAGTTCTGGCGCCGACGGACCGCGAAAATCCTGCCCGGCCATACGATCGCGTGGATCGTTGCCGTGTCCGTCGTCGGCCTGGGAGTGGCCCGCCCGCTCCAGGAAGCGGGGGTGACAGCGTGGCAGGACCTGCTCAATCTCATGCTCGTCCATACGTTCGTGCCCTCGCCCAGCAGGCTCGCCGCCGGCAACGGTGTCGCCTGGTCACTTTCCTGCGAAGCCTTCTTCTACCTGCTCTTCCCGGCACTGCTGCCGCTGATCAACACGATCAGCCGACGAAGGCTCCCGCTTGCCGCCCTGGCAACCGCGCTCGCCGCCTGGATCCCCGCGACCATTGCCTGGATGTGCGGAGCACGCGGGCACGCCATGGACGTGGGGCTCCACGAAATCCTGCGCCCGCCCATCTCCTACGCCTACGTTTTCCCGCCCAGCAGACTCCCTGACTTCGTGCTGGGCATGATCCTCGCCCGGCTCCACGACCACTACCCGCCCAAACAGCCACGCGTCGCGGCCGCCGTTCTCGCACTGGCGGCCGCGATCGGCCTCTGCCTTCTCCTGCCCGCTCCGTACTCCGTCTCGGCGCTGCCGCTGGTCCCGCTCGCGCTCATCATTCGTTTCGTGGCCGCCCGGGACGCGCAGGGGCTGAGCAGCCCGCTGCGCAGGCCCGCCCTCATCCGGCTCGGGAAGTGGTCGTACGCCTTCTATCTGGTGCACTTCACGATCCTGGCGGTCTTGTTTCACGTATGGAGCGAGGGCTGGTACGTGGTGCCGATCGGCTTGGCTCTGGTCGCGACCTTGCTCGTATCGGCCGCCGTCTACCGCTTCGTCGAGTACCCCTGCTGCCGAACCACAGGAGCTGCCCAGGGGCAGTAGAACCGGCCGAAGCCCGCGAGGCCGCGAAGCCGGGCCAGCACAGACCGGCCCTCGGGAAGGCACTCAGATCAGACGGCGCGGCCCATCACGGACAGCAGCGCCGCCCGCAGGGTCTGCGGCAGCGCCGTTGCAGGGCGGTGCACCCCCACCCGGTGAACGCGCCGCGGAAGCCGGGCGGCGGGAGCGGGAGACCGAGCGCGGCAGCTGCACTCCCCCGTCACCCATGGCCCGTACGAGAGCGACCCCCAAGACCTCGCCGAACAGTGGGGAGCCCGCCATGGCGAATGGCACCGCGTGGCCGCCCTGATGAACAAGGAGGGCTGGGAGCTCTACCGTCTCGAGCAGGACGTGCAGGGCAGTACCTGGGCGCGAGCGCGAGGACCGCAGGACCGATGCCCTGGCCCGCCAGGCCGCGTGGCAACAGGAACAGCAGGATGTGCGCCATGGGCTGACGGCGCGGGTGTGTGGCAGCCCTGTTATCGGCTGACCCTCGCCCACGAAGACTGGCGGCGCCCTCCCGGTCCCGGCGGGCGAGCTGGTCGTCCAGGCTGAGGACCTCGGCGCCTGGATCACCGCGCAGCGGGTGGGGTGGGATCGGCTGGTGCCTGCGCAGCAGTACCTGCTGGAGGCGCTCGGCAATCGAGGCGCCCGCGGAGGGCGAGGCGTTCGCGCCGGTACGGCGCTCCCAGGATGAGCGATGGAACATCAACCTCGCCGTCGCCCGCCAGTTCCACGCCCGCGACGGACACCTCAGCGTTCCCCGCAAGCACGTCGAAATGATCACCATGGACGGCGGCGGGGAGGGCATGCAGGAGGCCGTGAAACTCGGGGCTTTCATCGACAACAGCCGACGCAGGGCCGCCACGCTCAGCCCGGAACGGCGGGCAGCGCTCGATGGCCTCGGCATGCGCTGGTAGGCGTTGGTACAGCGGACAGCAGTGTTCCCGGCAGCCT
This sequence comes from Streptomyces sp. NPDC002701, assembly GCF_042889045.1. NCBI lineage: Bacteria > Bacillati > Actinomycetota > Actinomycetes > Kitasatosporales > Streptomycetaceae > Streptomyces > Streptomyces sp. NPDC002701. The sequence goes on along the minus strand of NZ_JBIAQL010000028.1, from coordinate 24,957 downwards.
GTCGGACTGCCGGGAACACTGGGGGTGCGGCTATTCCTTGGGCTTGACGGCGTCCTTGACCTTCTCCTTGGCCCCGCGCAGGTCGCCCTTCGACTCTTCGGTCCGCCCCTCGGCCTTCAGGGACTCGTTGCCGGCCGCGCCGCCAACGACCTTCTTGACCTTGCCCTTGACCTGCTCACCCTTGGCCTGAGTCTTCTCGTCCGCAGCCACAACCCTCACACCCTGTCTCAGTCGAAATAGGTTCCTTCACCACCTGACCGTGAATGTCGCCGCCAAACCAGTGGATCGTTCACCCGGAGCTACACGGCCGCGAAAACACAGCGACAATCTTGACGCTCTCTTTATCCGCGGAGTGCTCAGGTGCTCCCCGCACGAAAGGCGCCGTGGCCGTATCGACTGGTCGATGGTGAGCGTGGACTCCTCGCCGGTACGGAAGTCGAAGGGCGAGTAGCTGACCACGGGAGCTGTAGGACATGCGGGCGCTGACTCACTCCGCCCAGGAGGCCGGCACCCTCACGCTGTGGGACCTGTGCCACGCGGCCGGAGCCCTGTCCCTCGGCGTGGACCTGGCCGTCGGCTGCGGCTACAAGTTCCTCTCCGGCGGCCCCGGCGCCCCCGCCTTCCTGTACGTGGCACACCGGCACCACACGGACCTGAGAACGCCGTTGCCCGGCTGGACCGGCCACGCCGACCCCTTCGCCCTGGCCCGGGAGTACACCCCGCCCCCGAGCATCGCCCGCGCCCGCATCGGCACCCCGCCCGTCTTCGTGCATGTTTCGCTCTCTGTCCGGGTCCACCACCGGGTGGTTCTGGAATGCTGGGCCTATGTCTGAGGGAGCACCAGAGTCAGGTACTGCGATCCATCACGAGGTCCGTCGACGCCGGTATACAGCCACTGCGATCACGGGAATTGCGCTGCTGGCCACAGTCGTACATCTGGCGTGGCCGCACATTGAGTTGGATGCGGCCACAGTGACCTTACTGGCGATCGGGGCGATTCCGTGGCTGGGCGGGATCTTCGACAGCATCAGCCTGCCCGGGGGCGCAAGCGTGCAGTTTCGGCAGCTATCCGCCCGAGTGGAGGAGGCCGAAGCGACCGCCGCCCGCCTGGAACGAGCGGTGGAGGGAGCCGCGGACACCTCTCAGGTCGCCCTGACCGCAGCGCAGGAACACACTTCGGGAGAGCTGAGGACCGATCCGGGAGAGGCCGTGCAGCGCCTGGCGGCCCACTACCTGAACCTGCGTCAGTCCCTCCCCGCAGGGTCGGAGCGAACTCATCTGATGCAGCAGGTATTCAACCAACTGGTCCGGGAAACGACGCGCATCTCCGATCCCCCACTGACCTCATGGCTGGAATCAGACAACGGCGGACTGCGGCTGGCGGCCTACACGCGGCTTTTCCTCGATCCCGATCCCCGCTACCTGGACGCTCTGCTCGATGCTGTCCTCAAGGACGACTTCGCCTACAACGTCAGCCGCGGGATCCGTTCGCTGGAGAACATCGTCGGCGTCATGGGGCCGGAGCAGATCTCCGTCGGAACGGTTCACCGACTCCGCACATACTTGAGTGACCTACCGGAGGGGAACCGTAAGAGGCATCTTCGGCGCCTCCTGGACCGATTTCCGGCGCAAGCCTGATCCGCCGACCGACACCGTGCAGATAGGGATGACAACCGGACGGTAGGCCAACTGGTAGCAGTGAGTCACTGATGACCGCTCCGCCCATGATCCGCCGGACAGGCCCTAGTACTCCAGCAGCGGTTCGTGTTCTGAGGTGCGTTTTCGGTAATGGCAGCGGCGGGCGACGGCCTGACGGCGTCTTCTCCAGGTCGACCAATTCAGTGCGTGGGCGACGGGGTCGCGGTTGGCTCGGGGGTGGGGCAGGAGAGTGTCCAGGAGCCGCCGGATCTCTGCCACGGTGAGCGGGACGAGGGCTGATCCGTTTCTGCAGCCCCCTTTGCGGCCTCGCCGCCGGCCCGGGTCGTGCTGCGAGTGCGGTCAGAACGGCATGGGCGAGCATCGCCAGGGTGATGTGCCGATACCAGCCGAGATAGCGGCGGACCTCGTACTCGTCCAGGCCGCATTCGTTCTTCGCGGCCTGGAAGCACTCCTCGATCGCCCAGCGGGAGCCGGCCACCTGGGCCAGTTCAGCGATCTCAACACTCACCGGGGCGTAGGCCAGGTAGTAGGCCACCTCTTCAGGGTCGGACAGGCTGCGGCGGGCCATCACCCAGCGGTGATGGGTCAGCGGGTCGGGGTCGAAGATGATGTTGGCGGGCAGCTTGGCCCCGGCCCAGTCGTAGATCCGCGGACCCTTTGCCCCGTCACCGCAGGACAGTCGCTGCCAGGCATCACCAGGTGCTTCGTCGATGAGCTGGTCGATGCGCCAGATGTGGCCCAGCAGACCGCGAACGTAGTCCCGCATCCGCCACCGCAGATCAGCCCGAGCGAACCGGCCCGCCACCCGGGCGAACACCGACTCCAACTCCTCAGCCCAGCAACCGACTTCAGTCATCCCCTCCATACCAGGACAACGACAACCACCAGCTCAAGACACGAACCGCTGCTGGAGTACTAGGCACAGATGGGCCTTCGCAGCCCTGCGCACACAAGCCCCACGCGCCCATGCTGACCGACGGCGTGCCCGCGGTGAACGCCATACCGTAGCTCTGAGAAACCTGCTTAACAAACTACTCGGCTGCCTCAATCACTGCCTATGACACCACACGCTGTTAGACCCCGATCGTGACGTCGCAGCCCCATCCATCGATCTTGCTGCTCGACGTCCACTTGACCGCTTAGCGACATGAGGTGTCTTGCTGGATGCAGCGACGCTGCGGTCGGGGGTGGGCACCAGGGTGCCGTCAACGACGGAGACGGGGTTCTCGCGCGGCCGACGCGCAGGCGAGGTGGCCAGCAGCGGTACGAGATGGTCCAAAATGCGGTCGGCCGCGGACGTCAGGACCCGGAACAACGGCGCCACCTGCCGCAACGTGATGTTCATGCGCCCATGCGTCGCCACCAGCAACACCCGGTCCTCAAGCGACAGCTGCCACATTCAACGCCGATCCACCAGTCGACGAACTGACCGGTCGAACCGTGCGCTGAGATGCCGCCTGCTACGTCAGGGAGAGCCACATGTCGACGCTCTCGATCCCCCCTTCGCGAAAGATTCCGGCCGGCTTGAATCCCGCCTTTTCGTAAGCGCGGATCGCCTGGGCGTTGGAGGTTCGGGTGCCGCCGAAGAGGATGACGTGCCGGCATCCGCGCTGACGCAGGATACCGAGCGTTCCCTTGAGCATCTCGGTTCCGAGACCGTTACCCTGCAAATGATCGGCGACAACGGGAGCGATGCGGCAGTCCGCGCCTTCCTCGATGGTCCACCCGAGCTTCCGGTAACGCTCCCTCTCGCCCTCCGGAATTGCGAACTGGGCCAGCAGATACGCCACCACGCGATCGTCACGGGCATCCGCCAGCACGAAACGCAGGGCGGCCGGGTCGTCGAGAGCAGCGCAGATCCGCTCCGCTTCGGCCCGGTCGAGCGGATGCGGGCTGTAGCGCTCCCTGGTCTCCGCCGAGAGCGCTTCGAGGAAATCCCCGAAACTGGAGGCATCTCCGCTCTTCAGAGCCCGCAGGGTGGCGACAGCACCCTTGATACCGGTGACCGGCCTCGCGAGGAACGGGTACGTGATGGATTCATCCATCACGGACAGCGTAACCAACCTGTTCAGGAGAGGGGGAGGCTGTCGCGCAGTACCCCGGCGTCCTGGCCAGCCAGCGAAAATGGGCCCTTTATTCGACTGTCTGATCACGCATAGGAACGAGCTGTTCGAGTTCGATTCGCTACATCTAAAGTCCGGCAGCGACCGCATGATAGTGATGGACCGCGCCGACGCAGGGCCGGATCACACCATGGCGACGCTGGTCGAGAAGCTTGATCCCCGCCGCGCCGCGCAACTTGCCACCGCGCATGAGCGGAGATTCTTCCCGTACCGCGTCGCGGACGGTGCAGGTGCGGCAGGGCCCTTTCCTTCTGCGAAGGCGTAGACGAGGAACTCGGCCGACTACCTGACCGACGCGGCTCCGTTGCCCGCGTTCCCCCCCGGCACCGAACCCCCTTGCCACCAACGGCCAGCGACCGGGCCTTGGGCCAAGCCCCGGTTCGCAGCGTGTAGGCGTCAGGCCCGGGGGGCGCGCTCGTTGCAGGTCCTCGAACATCCGTACCTCGTTGCGCATGCGGGGAGCCCATTTGGTGAAAATCTGCTGGACCTGCGGGGTGCTCAGGTGCATGGCCAGCGCCTTTTGCGACGTCCACTGCTCCAGCACCGTGACGGTTCCGGTGTCGGGGTCGTCGATACAGAAACTCAGGAGGACGTTGCCGGGGTTCGCCGCGGCGATCGGATAGGTGGCTTTGGCCTCGGCGATGAATTCCGTGACGTCACGTGGGTCGACGTGGACTCGGCCGGCGATGATGATCATCGGTGTTCCTTTCGGCAGTGGATGAAACGGTCTGAGCCGTTGGCGTTCACGGCACCGTTCAGAACCATCCGATCGTCCAGTCGGCTACGACCCCGGGCGAGGCAACAGCGGACGGACGAACTCCCACTCCGTATCGGTCAGTTAATGACGACGAACCATCCCATCATGATGCAGAACTCAGACCCATTTGACGACACCACCTAGCAGCTACGGACGACTGCCGCAGCCGGTGTAGCCGTCCTCGCCGTGGAGGTGACCGGCCGTCCAGGCGTTGACGGCCACGTTGACGATGCCCGCGTACAAGTCGCCGCCGGACTGGGTCAGCAAGTCCGTTACCCCGGCGAGAACCAGGGCGAGCTCGGGATTGTCGACCGGCGGCACCGGGGCCTGCCCGGCGCCCTTGTCGCTATTGCTCTCCTTGTAGGAGGACAGACCCTGCGCGAGATCGTCGGCCGTGACGCCGGCGTCGAAGTACCGCCAGGCGGAGCGCACCTGAATGCCGAGCCGCTCGGCGATGGTGGTGATCTGCCGTTCGATTGTGTCCTGTGCGGTCGTCGACACAAGGGCCACCCCCGGCGGGCCAGTTCGGTTGTAGCGTTGTCCGCAAACGATCAGGGGGATTCAGTGATGAGGTCCTTGCACTTCAGTTGGGAACTGAGCGGCCCCGGCTGGGCGACGTTCAGGATCTGGGATGGCTCGACAAAGCACCGGGACAGCGTCAGCTACTGCACAAACGCGCTCGCCGACTTATTGAAAGGCGTGGCGGGCCTCTACGGTTCCCATGGCATCCAGCGGTTCTCATTCGACCTCGAACCGGCAGAGACACGGTGGATTCTTCGTCGCCAAAACAGCGACGTGCACGTTATGATCCGTCGCTTCCCGGACATGTCGACGAGCTTCGACGCACCCGACGGGAAGGGCACCCTCGTGTGGGCCTCCACACGTCCTCGTACCTCCCTGGCACATGCAGTCCTGATGGCTGCCCAGAAGGTGCGGCAAACCCACGGCGAGGGCGGCTACCTCCAGAAGTGGCAGCTGCACGCTTTCCCCACCACCGAACTGGAAACCCTTCGGCACCTGCACCTGGCAGCGGATGACTGCGCTCTCCAGCACTGAACCAACGGCGCCTCACAGCGCAAACAAAACCGGAGTCTGATCGGCGACTCCGGCACCGGCAAGTCCCACCTGCTGATCGCCCTGGGCACGGAGGCCGCGATGCACGGCTTCCGTGTCCGCTACGTGCTGGCCACCAAGCTCGTCAACGAACTGGCCGAGGCCGCCGACGAGAAGCAGCTGTCCAAGACGATCGCTCGCTGACGAAAGGGGTGCGGACACCGCCACGGTGGTGGCTGGTTGAAAACGGTGCCGGGCCCCGCCGGCGGCGCGGAGCGGCCCAGCGGAGCGCCGCCCGGGAATCACACTCCCGGGCGGCGCGCCCCGACCCTGCGCGGGTCGAAGCCATGGTCAGCAGACCGGGAGCGGGTCGGTCTCGCTGGAGATGTCGATGTCCCTCATCCAGCCCCAGGCGCCGTTGTCCGCCTGTGTCCACTCCCAGCGGTAGGGATGGGGCCCGCCGACGTAACCGCCGTCGTCGGAACGGCAGATGAACCAGGACGGGTTGCTGTACATGGTGCCGACCAGTCTGGCCTGGCCGTTGTCGTTGATGTACACGCCCGCGCCGGAGATGTTGTTGCACCACCAGTTGCCGGAGGAGTACCAGCACGGCGCCGCTTGGACGCCCGGCGCGTCCTGGGCGGTGGATACATCGGCCTTCTGCACGAGGCCCATTTCACGGGACACGGCCGGGCCCTCGGACGGCGGCGGCACCGGAACAGCCGCAGCGGGAGTCGTCGACGGTGACGTGGTGGCTGTGGCAGTCGTCGCGCCGCCCGTGAGCAACGCGCCGGCAAGCACTGTCGCGGTGAAGCAGATACGGACTGTGCGTTTCATGAGCGTGCCTTCCTATCTCGGCTCTGCCTCGACGTTCCGTTGAAACCAGCCGCAACGTGGCTGCTGTGGCCGGAACGTTCACGACAGGTGTAGCGGCCCAGGCGTTGTTCGCGTTCGGGGTGCTGATGCCGAACAAACAACTGCCCGAAAAAGGCGACATCCCCGAACCGTCGTACAACCACGGTCAAAAGGCCGCAGCAGCCACCGGTATAGGGTGCCCTCAGCTCAAGGCGGCGCGCTTCGTCAGTCGCCAGTAGAGGTTCGATTGCGTCGCCGCTCCGTGAAGGCTCCCTCGGTCGGCCCGCCGTTCCGCCTTCGTTTGCGGGAGCGGTTATGCGCGGGCCTGCGCCCACCGGCCACGACCGGGTCGGGCCTGATGTGCGGCCTGTACCTGGTCCGCGGCGAACCGGCCCTCGCCGCCGCGGCCCGGGGCCCGGTCCACGGCCAGCAGCCCCCACCGCGACAGCTGGCGACGCGCCGTACCGGCCGCCGAAGGGCCGCTGCAGCCGAGGCACTGTGCAACCTGGGACAGCGGCCACCGCTCGAAGGTGCAGCGCGCATAGGCGTCCACGTCTTCGACGTGCCACAGGGACAGACGACCACCCAGGGCGTGGTGCCGGGGCTCGGGCAGATGCACCAACTTCCTCAGCAGACTCCAGCTGGCCGGGCTCATCGCCAGCCCTGGGTGTCGGCCAGGTACGGGCGCACCGTGTCCAGGGTCAGGCAGGGGTCGTGCCAGGAGGCATCCGCGGACGGCACGCGTGCCGTCAGGGTGTTGAGGCTGTCCTGGGATCCGACGATCGGGTAGACGTCGTGGGCAAGGACGTGGGTCCGGCACTCCAGCCGCTCCTCGGGCGGGGTGCCGAAGTCGGCGCGCAACGGGGCGGGGCGGATCACGGTGGTGACGGGCTGGCCGGCGAGGGCGTCGGCTGCGGGGCCGGTGCCGTGATGGCGGCGGAAGTTGGGGCTGTCGCCGCGGGTGAGGCCGGTGGCGCACAGGATGCCGGTCGGCCGGTGACCGGCAGAGGCGTGGATGGCTTCGGCCTGTCCAGAGTCCGTCAGTCCCTGCCCGACCTGCGTCCCGAGAGGCCCACCGCTTGAGCAGCCCGATGATCGAGGGGAAACGAGCCGGCTCCGCCCGCCGCCGTGAACGCGTCCTCCAGGCCCTGGATGCGGCCCTGCGCAGCGGTCAGGACATCACCGCGTCCGGGCTCGCCCGCACTGCCCGTGTCGACCGCATCTTCCTTTATCGCCACGCGACCTGCTCGAACGCGCCCACGCCGCAGCAACCACCCCTGCCGAGGCAAGCAGAACAGCGACCGTGAGCGGGGTCTCGCTCCAGACAGACCCCGCCAACGCCCTGGAACGCAACACCCGGCTGACGGCACGCGTCCGGCAGCCGGAGAAACGCCTGTCCGAGGAGCTGCGCACAACGGTCTGGACCGAATCCCGTCTCCGTGCCCCGGCCGACCTCGACCAGCTCCAGCGCCGCATCACCGAACTGGAACGACAACTCGTTGACTTGTAAGGACAGTTGGACGAACGAACCGAGGAACTGGACGCGGAACGCGCCGCAAACCGTGAACTGACCCGGGCGCTGAACCACACGCCGGAGGGAACGGGCCCGCCTACAGCCCGAAGGCCCCGCCCTCGATCGGGATGAGCAGACCGATCGCGATCAGCACCAGCGGCGGCAGCAGCATGTAGCTCCAGCGGCTGAGAGCGTTGGCAACGACCGGACGGGTGGCGAAGAACGGACAGACCACAGCATACGGGCTCATCAGACAATCACTCGCGCATACGGCCTGACGCGGGCGAGTCGAGCATCGCTTTGAGGATGCGTTGCAGCTCAACGCGGTCCTGGGGGGTGACCCTCGCCAACCTGCGGTCGTACTCCGCCGCGAGGGCTGCAAGTGCTCGATCGCGTGCTTTCGTGCCCTCGTCGGTCAGTACGAGCCGGTGACGCCGCAGGTCCGCCTCGTCGATCTCGCGGCGGATGAAGCCCTTGGTGACAAGGTTGCGGACGTAGACCGTCACGCTGGCCTTGGGCAGCAGTAGCGCGGTCGCGATCCCGGCCGGGTACGGCGATGCCTCCACCTCGGCCAGGACGAAGAACTCCTTCGTCTCCAACCCGAGCTCGGCCAGCTCCTCCGTGCAGGCATCCATCACGACTGCCAGCAGCCGCTGATTCAGCGTCCACAGCTGCGCCCCGTCGACCGACATGAGGCCCCTCCATCCATGTAGTACAGTTTCGTATTAGTTGTCGATCGTACAAGATGCGGTCTTGTACTGGACTCCTATGGAACAACACTCTCACGAAGGAAGCCAGTCATGATCCAGCGCCTCACGATCCCGCGCGGCCCCATCAACCTCGCCGCGGACCTCCACCTGCCCGACAACGCCGACAGCAGCGCACCGCAGCCCGCCGTGGTGCTCTCCACCCCAGGCAGCAGCGTGAAGGAGCAGATCGGCGCCAACTACGCCTTCCGTCTCGCCTCCCGCGGCATCGCCGCGCTCGTCCTCGACCCCGCCCATCAGGGCCAGAGCGAGGGCGAGCCCCGCGACCTCGAAGACCCCTACCGCCGAGGCGAGGACATCTCCTACGCCATCGACACGCTCACCACGACCCCCGGCATCGACCCGCAGCGCATCGGCGTCCTCGGCATCTGCGCCGGTGGCGGCTACGCCGTCCACACCGCCCGCACGGACCACCGCATCAAAGCAGTCGGCACGGTCGTCCCCGTCAACATCGGCAACGCGTTCCGCAGCTTCTCCCCCGACGGTCCGGCCGCAGCACTCGACGCCCTCGCGGACGCACGCACCGAAGAGGCACGCTCCGGCGAGACGACCCGCGTGAACTGGCTGCCCGACACCCTCGAGGACGCCGCGGCAGCGGGCCTGACCGACACCGACACCACTCAGGCCATCACCTACTACCGCACCGAGCGCGGCGGCAACGAACACTCCACGAACCGGCGCCTCCTGCGCAGCGACTCCCTCCTGCTGGGCTACGACGCCTTCCACCTGGCCGATCAACTCATGGCCCAGCCCCTCCAGGTCGTCCTCGCCGGACGCATCGGCAACACCGGCTCCTACGACATGGGCATCCAGCTGTGGAAGCTGGCCCCCAACCCCGTCGACCTCATGGTGATCGACGGCGCCGGCCACTACGAGATGTACGACGAACCCGCATACGTCGACGCCGCCGTCGAACGACTCACCAGCTTCTATGCGAACAACCTGTAAGGCACCCGAACCAGCCAGCCTCATCCATGCTTACCAGTTGCACCGCCGCGGTCCTACCGCCCACCAGGCCGCCGGGCAGCAGCCGGCGCACTTCGTCACGTTCGACGTCCTGCGTCTGGCGGGCACCGACATCACCACGTGGCCCTACACGCGGCGCCGCGCCGCCCTCGAGGGACTTTTCGCGCACACCGGCTGACAGTGCTGTGGGCGCACGTCATCGCCAGGAGATGAATGAGTGTTTGTAATCCTGACTTGTCGGATGAAGGGAGCGTCTCCGGCATGCCTACGCGATGGAGCCGCCAGAAGTGGCTCCACCGCGCAAGTTACGGTTCGGTGCTCGACTAGCGCGTGCCCCTTTGATGGGCTGGTCAATTGATCGGATGTGTCTGTCCGATTAGTGATCACTGATGCGATGTGGGACCAGATCGAGCCGCTGATGCCGGCGGATCCGGTCCGCGGACGGCGATGGGCCGACCACCGCCGCACTCATGAGACCATCGCGTGGAAGTACCGCACCAACTCGCCCTGGCGGGACCTTCCCGACGAGCTCGGATCATTCAAGACGGCGCACAAGCGGCAGACCAGACGGGCCGTCGACGGCCCCTGGGAGACGATCCTCACTGCCGTCCTGGCGGCAGCGGACGCCGACGACGACATCGACTGGACGGTGTCGGTGGACTCCACGGTCGTCCGAGCCCACCAGCACGCCGCCGGCGCCCTCAAAACAGGGCGGCCCACCCCGGCGAGCCCACCGATCACGCACTCGGACGCTCACACTGCGGACTGAGCACCAAAGTCCACCTGGCCGCAGACGGCCGGGCACGCCCCTCGCCTTCACCCTCACCGCTGGCCAGGCAGGCGATGCACCCGCCTTCGAAACGGTGATGTCCCGCATCCGCGTGCCTCGCACCGGCTCCGGCAGACCCCGGACCCGACCCCTGGCCATTCTGGCCGCCCGCACGTACTCCTCCCGCGCCATCCGCAGCCACCGGGGATCCGTGCGGTCATCCCGCAACCGTCCGACCAGTTCGGCTACCGCCAGCGGCGAGGCCGGCTCGGCGGCCGACCGCCCGGCTTCGACCGCGAGGCATACAAACAGTGCAACACCGTCGAACGGTCTATCAACCGGTTCAAGCAGAGGCGCGGTCTAGCCACACGAACCGACAAACTCGCCATCGCCTACCAGGCCGCACTCCACCTCGCGGACATCCTCATCTGGACCCGCCACTGACCAAAGAGACAGAACCTATGAGTGCAGAGCCGCGCACGTTTGACGCATCCCGGTCAATAGCGCTGCCGCGTCACTATGGAAAACGGATGTGTACCGACCGTGATCGTCGATAGCGTGACTGGCATGGCTATCGCGCGCTTGCCCCTCATCGTCGTCGACTGTCCGGACCCTGGCACGCTAGCGAGGTTCTACGGCGCGATGTTGGATTGGAAGATTGACGTCTCCGCTGACCGGGCTGCGGTTTGTGCTGGCGACGGCCGGTGCATCTCCTTTCATAGGGTGGCTGGTTACACTCCGCCGGAGTGGCCCACTCAGGACCGGCCTCAGCAGATGCACCTCGATGTGATCGTTGACGACCTTGATGTCGCTGAGGCGGCAGTAATCGATCTTGGTGCGACCAAACACCAGGAGCAGCCTGGTACGTCCTACCGAGTCTTCCTGGACCCGGCGGGTCACCCTTTCTGCCTTTGTCTGAACTGAGTGAGCTCTCTGACATGCGTGGCCTTGCATCTTGCGTAGCTGTCAAGGCGGGGCCGCGGCCCCGCCGGCCGGCTCCGCTTCAACACCTGAAGTTGACAGGGCCCTTCAAGAGCCTGGGCGATGCTTGCCGCCCGCCGGTGAAGGGCTGGCAGAAAGACAAGGTCCGCGAGACGAGCGAGGCGATCGTCGGCACGATCACCGGTTCCATGGTTGATCCCCGCACGCTGCTGCTCGGCAGGTACGACAGCGGAGGACGCCTCCAGTACGTAGGCCGAACCACCACCCTCGCCCAGGCGGCAGGTGCCGCGGTCGCCGGGCTGCTCGCTCCGGGGCGGCACGGTCATCCGTGGGCTGGCTGGTCGTTCTCCGCCGCGTGGGGCAGCCAGGAGAAGCTGAACGTCACGCTGGTGGAACCCGAGTTGGTGGTGGAAGTCGGCGTCGACGTCGCCCGCGATGCCTCCGGCCGGTGACGACACTGCGCACGCTGGCACCGCGCCCGTCCCGACCTCTCTCCCACTGGCGTCCCCCGCCTGACGTCACCGCCGCACTGATGGCGGCCGGGCGCGGAGACCCCGCCGACGCGCAACACCGGTAAGCGCGCCCCGATCCCCGGCCGCGGCCGCGCCGCTCCTCCCCTCCTTCCTCCTTCCTCCTTCCTCCTTCCCACCAGCCAAGGGACATGGGCAGAGCAGCCGCAACGGGGATGTCAGCAGGCCGACCAGGGCAAAACCGCGTGGTCACCTGCGCGGACACAAGGACGGCCCTGCGGGCCGCGTAACACCCAGCGCAACAGCCAGGCGCAACCTCCTGCTCCTGGTCGTCCGAGGCACGCCGGTCACGCGGCCCTGACGGCTCCTCGGGCACGAGCCAGCTGGCGCAGCTCGGATCACGCCGCCGACACCGAGGGTCCGGTCTCCCAATAAGGGTGCCTCAGCGAGCCAGACCGCATGGTCCGGGCCCCCGTCTACCGGGCCTGCCTGGTCGACCCTTACCGCACTCATCTGCGTACACGTCGCACCGAGGACCCGGCCATCCCCGTCACCCACCTGCTGGCGGAGATCCAGGAACAGGGTTACACCGGCAGCGCCAACCTCCTGGTCCGCTACATCAATCCAAGGACGCGTCGAGGCCGACCACGCCGCCCTGTCGCCCGCAAGGTCACCGGCCTGCTCACCTGCCGCCCCGGCAACCTCTCCGATGACCAGCGCGCTCTGCACGATCAGCTCACGGGTGCCTGCCCGCAGATGACCGTGCTGGCCGACCAGATCCGTGCCTTCGCCGAGCTGCTGGTTCCGCACGAGGACAACGCCGGGAAGCTGACGGTCTGGATCAACCGGACTCGTGCTGCTGACCTGCCCTTTCTGCACTCCGTGATGGTCCTGGACGCCATGGAACTGCGCCTGCTGCGCGAGGAGCAGGCGCGCCGCAAGGGGGAGGAGGAAGCGCGGGCGCAAGCGGAGCGGGACATGGAAGCGATCACCGCGTTTACCACCACCCTCCAGCGCACCCTGCCGCCCCCGGCGCTGCCCGTGATCCCGGGGCTGGAGCTGGCCTGCCACTACCAGACCGACTCCCCGCGGGACGTCGGCGGCGACTTCTACGACGTCTTCCTCCTGGGCGGAAACCGGTGGGCGTTCTTCCTGGGCGACGTGGCCCGTGCAATGTTCCTCGGGTGTGTCCATGCCGCACTCTCTCCCGTCACCTTCTTGGCCGCTGCTCGGTCTCACGCCTGTGGTCGAGGCCGCTCGTTCGCCGACGCTAGTCGGCGACTATGCCGCGGGCGCTGAGGACGTTCCGCAACTCCGGGCCCAGGAACTCGGAGCCAAGGACGCGCCGGAGGTTGGGAAGCAGCACGAGGTCGTCGAGGGAAGCGACGTCGAACAAGTCGTCCTCGCCGTCCCAGACCGGGGCGCACTCTTGGTACACCTGGTTACCGCCGTCCATGCACAGCTCCTCGACATCGGCCAGGAGTTCCTCGCTGATCTCCAGTGATGCGAAGAAGCTGCGTGCCTCGGGCACCACCTGGTACGCCAGGCCGCGCTGCTGCGCGTACTCCCAGGGCGCGTCGCTGAGCCCCTTCTCCTTCAGGAGGTCAGCGAGGCAGAACTGAGGCGTGAGCGTCTCATCGATGTACATCAGCTGCTCAACAACGACGAGCTTGAAGTTGAAGTCCTTAAACGTGGCCATGCGCACAACCTAGACGGCACCACTGACACCAAGACCACCACAGTCTGACAACGGAGCACACCTGGTTTGGAAGATCAGGCTTCGGTCCCGGCGCCGCCGGCGCGGCCTCCGCCTTCAACCGGCTCACCACACCCTAGAATCCCGGATCTCGCGGGCCGGGTCAGCACCCGTGTTCGTCGAGCACCGCCCGGGTCGCACGGTCGAGCGGGCGCAGCGGATGCGTGCTGCTGTCCTCGGCCGGGCCCAGGCGCAGCGTCGTCCCGCCGGTCACCGGCGTGAGGGTCAGCACGCCGTCGTCGGCCATGGCCTGGACGGCGTCGTGACGGTAGGGGCTCACGGCGAGGCATCGGTTCGCGTACTGCCGGTCGTAGTGGCCGTACGGGCCGGCGAAGTAGTAGTCGGCGACGGGCCCTTGGCCCTGCCACAGCGTGAGGGCGAGCACAGCTGAGGCGATCCCGGGGACTGGGCGCGGTCATCAGCTTCGGTCGGTGCCGGTAGATCAGGGCTGTCCCGGTGCAGGCGCTGAGGCCGGCCACCAGGAGCAACAGCGTGTACTGGGACAGCAGGTCGGCTCGCTGCCCGAAGGTGAGCGGGAACCCGGTGCACGCGAGCACCAGCCAGCGGAATCGGGGTGCCGGTAAGAATGCTGTCACCAGCCGCAAACGACGAGGGTCACATCCGGCGACGTGCGGCGGGGTCGCGTTCGGCGACGTGCCGGGCGACCGAAGCGACGCCGGGGCGGGCGTACCGCTCCAGGGAGCGGACGGAAGCGTGGCGGGAGCGGGCCAGCAGCATCGGGGTCGAGGTGCCGTCCTCGGCGTCGTGCGTCAGGGCACTGTGCCGTAGCCGGTGGAGCGTCCACCCGTCCAGGTCCTCGACGTCCTCGGGTGAGGCGAGCGGGTTGGCCAGCAGCCGCGTGTTCTCCTCGAAGATCTCCTCAGCCCGGCGGTAGGAAAGGCGGGCCCGGCCGGTCTCCGGGCACACGTCCAACGTCGGCGTCCCGGCCGGGGCCCTGCGGTTGCGGTCGGGCGGTGCCGGCCGCTGCTCGATGCCGATCGTCGGATCAGCTCCGATCCAGCCCTGGCGCTGCCACCAGCCGCTCGCCTTGCGCGCGATGGACAGCTCCCGGTTGACGGCGTCGGCGTCCATCTCGTCCGCCCTTGCCGCCGCCAGTTCGGCCAGGACCTCGGGCAGCGCCGGGTCGTCGACCGCGGCGACGGGGAAGACGGGCGGCTTCGCGCCCCGGCGGGCGGGCCCGGTCGGCGCGCGTTCGCCGGCGAGCATCCATCCCCACGTCGTCAGCGAGATCCGGTAGATCCGCGCGGAGGACTTCGCGATGCCCGCGCCGGTGAGGTACCGCTCGACCGCCGCGGTGTACGACGACGGCGAGACGGACAGGGGCACCACCCGGGCACGCGGCAGCCGGAGCGCGCCCCCGCTCCCGAGTTCGGCCACCGGTTCGATCGTCACGCCCGTCCCGTCCTTCCTGCACTGCCGCAGTAAATGCGTACACCTCACTCAGGTGGCCGGAATGCCCCGTAGCAGGTCGCGACGATCACGGTAGGGGCTTTGCCGCAGTAAATCCGGTATTTACTGCGGCAGGAGCGTTGTCCGCTCTCGACGGTCTGAAGGAATTCTCACCCAGCCGACCTCCTGCGAGAAAAGCAGTTGCGCTTGTTGGCTTCTGGTCGTCAGGGTGCGGTGGTGATCGGAACAGAGATCGAACTCCCCGTCGTGGACGGGGTCCTCTCGGGTGTGGACTTCGGCGGTCACGGTGAGAGGGTGCTGCTTGTCCACGGCAGCGGACACAACGCCGCCGCCTGGGCGGATGTGGCGTCCCGTCTGATGAGCGAGTGTCATCCGATCGCCATCGACCTGCGTGGCCATGGACAGACCCGGCTCGACTCCACCGGTCCCGAGCAATACTGGCGAGACATCGGTGGCGTCGTCACCGCGCTGGGCTGGGACCGCCCCGTGCTGGTGGGCCATTCCACCGGCGGGTACGCGGTGACGGCTGCCGCTGCCAGTGGCCTCGTGGAACCGGCAGCCCTCTGCATCGTGGACGGCGTGGTGCTCGATGACCGTAACGCGTCACTCGCCGAGAATGCCGCTGCGCGGACCACCGAGGCGGCGGACCGTTTGCGGGCGATGTTCCGCTACGGCTGGGAAGCGAACGACGATCAGATGCACGCCTATGTCGAGCAGTGCGTGCGGGAGGCCGCAGGGGACTGGCTCAACGCCGGAGCACGGCACGAACTCGTCGAGGAGGTCACGCGGCGCTCCTTCCTGCGCCGCGGCCACCGGTGGGTACGGCGACCGGCCATCGAGGAGATCGCGACTGTCACCGCCGTGGAGCCCGACGCGGAAGTCTTCCCGAGCATCGAGGTGTACGACCGCCTCACCTGTCCGATGACGATCGTGCTGGCCGAGGATGGTTTTTACGCCTCGCGGCGCGACGAAGTGCGTGCCGTCGTCGATGCCGTCCCTGGCCGCCGGCTGATCGACATCAGCTCGAACCACAACATCCCAATGACCCGGCCTGCTGACCTCGCCGCGATCATTCTGGACCTGGTGCGAGGCCGAGCTGCGGCATCGGTCAGGAACATCGATTGATCCCCACCCCACACCTGCAAGGAGTTGCTGTGGCCGTAAGCGAAATGTCCGTGGCAGACAAGGGCGCTGGGCCGTACGGCATCGCGGCCGGACCTGACGGTGCACTGTGGCTCACCTTCGCGCACAGCGGCCGCATCGCGCGCCTCACCCTCGACGGCGAACTCAATGAATACCCCCTGGAATCGTCCCAGTGCCGCCCTACAGTCATCACCCCCGGGCCCGACGGAGCACTGTGGTTCACCCGGTCCCAGGACCACCGGATCGGCCGCATCACCGCCGACGGTGAAACGGAGTCCTTCCCCGTGCCGACGCCCGACGGCGGACCCTTCGGGATCACCGCCGGTCCGGACGATGCGATGTGGTTCACGCAGATGAACACCGACCGCATCGGCCGCATCACCAGCACGGGAGAGATCACCGAGTTCGTCCTTCCCTGTACGGGCGCCTATCCCTCGGCGATCACCGCAGGCCCTGATGGGGCCCTGTGGTTCACCCTCAACCAGGCGAACGCGATCGGCCGCATCACCGTCCACGGCGACATCGTCATCCACCCGCTCCCCACCCCGAGCGCTGCACCCGTCGGCATCACCAGCGACGGCGCCGCATTGTGGTTCGTGGAGATCGCGGCGGGCCAGATCGGCAGGATCTCGGTGGACGGCGCGATCAAGGAGTTCCCGCTCCCTGACCGCACGGCCAAACCCCACGCCATCGTCGCGGCCTCCACAGGGGACTGCTGGTTCACCGAATGGGGAGCCAACAGCATTGGCCACATCACCGGTAGCGGCAAGATCGCCGAGTACAGCCTGCCGTCACCGTCGTCCGAGCCGCACGGCATCACCCTGGGTCCCGACGGCGCTCTGTGGGCAGCCCTTGAAACGGGAGGGGTCGCGCGGCTTGAACCGTAGCTTCAAGACGAAGAACCGCCCACTCCAGAGCACCGCGCACACGTTTCGAGCACGCTCAGGGTGGCTGTGTGTCGGCGTCGTGCCACGCCAGAATCGGCGCGGCCCGATCGGCATGGTGTGCCTGCGCAGATTCATGCTTTCTCTTCGGTGGAACGTACGGCCTTGCCGTCTGCGGCCCGAGGGCCGGGAACGGTCGCCGCTGTGAGGTTGAGGCGGGCAGTTCGAACCCGAGGGTGGCCAGGGCCTTCTCGGCGGCCTACTGGTCCTGCTCGTAGCTGCCGCCGGCGATTCCCAGGCCCCCGATGCAGCGGCCGTTTTCAATTGTCGGGTAGCCGCCGCCGACGGCCATCAGGCGGGAGTGGCCGGCCAGTGGTGCGACCCGCGGGTTGGCAAGGTAGTCGTTCCACCTATGGGTGGGGATGTGAAAGGAGGCCGCGGTCCATGCCTTGTCGAGGGCGACCTCAGCGGTGAGGAAGGGCGCGTTGTCGGCCCGGTCGAATGCCTTCAGATGTCCTCCCTGGTCGGTGACGGCGATGGCCGCCGTGAAGTTGATTCGGGCAGCGGCGGTGTGTACCGCCGCGATGAGTGCGCCGGCGGCGGTCTGGGTGACCGAGGAGGCGGGGGCCGACTTCCGGAGTGTGTCAGTGCTCATGAAGGTTCCTTTATCGCTGTGCTGCGCGGTGGTGGATGAAGCAGCCCGGTGCTGGGTCACCGCAGGGGTGAGGCCGGGGTGGGGATCACTCGGGTGACGATGGTCTTCTCAGGGATCAGCAGGCCGCGGACGACCGGACCGATCTCGTTCCTCCAGCGGTCGTGCTGGTAGACGGCCGCATAGAGGACCTCGCTCCGGGCCTCGTCCTCAAAGCGGCGGATCCATACGTATCCGTCCTGGTCCTCGGCGTCGACGAAGGAGGCAGTCACGTCCATGCCAAGCGATGCCTGGAACGGGATGACCACGTCCTCCATGTAGCGCACCCACTCCTCGCGGCGTCCGGGCTGGGCCTGGTACCGGCGAATCTCATAGTACACGCTGCTGCTCCAAATCTGCGCAGGAGTGGTCAGTTGGTTATGGTCAGGACGAGCTTGCCGCGGGTGCGGCCTGCCTCGCCGTGGGCGTGGGCGGTGCCGGCCTGCTCAAGCGGGAAGGTCTCCTCCACCTCGACGGCAACCTCACCGGCGTCGATCATGCCTGCGATGGTGCTCAGCGCCGCGCCGTCCGGTTCGACCAGGTACGGAGTGACCCGCACGCCGACCGCCTCGGCGGCCGCGGCCAGTTCCGGGGAGACACCCGCTGGGACGGCCACCAGCAGGCCACCCGGGCGCAGGACCTTCAGCGAGCGGGTGCTGGTCCGGTCATGCGCGTCGCCCACCAGGTCGATGACGACGTCGACGTCGGCTATCGCGTCCTCGAAGCGGGTGGTGGTGTAGTCGATGGTCTCATCAGCGCCGAGCTCCTTGAGCCAGGCATGGCGGGCGGCGCTGGCGGTGGCGATCACGTGTGCACCCAGGTGCCGGGCGAACTGGACCGCGAAGTGGCCCACCCCGCCGGCGGCGGCCGTGATCAGGACGCGCTGGCCGGCCTGCACATGGGCGGTGTCAACCACGGTCTGCCAGGCGGTCAGTGCCGCCAGAGGGACGGCGGCCGCGTGCACGTGATCGAGGGTGACCGGCTTGCGGGCCCACTGGCGGGCTGGCGCGGTCACGTATTCGGCGTAGGCGCTCGCGGCGCGCGGGAACCACGGCATGCCGTACACCTCGTCACCGGGCGCGAGTGTGGTGACGCCGAAGCCGACCTCCTCGACGACACCGGAGACGTCCCAGCCCAGGATCAGCGGGAACGTCTGCAGCCCCGCCATGCCCTGACCCTCGCGGGTCTTCCAGTCCACCGGGTTCACGCCGGCGGCGTGCACACGTACCAGCACCTCGGTCGGCAGCGGTTCGGGGCGTGCGACCTCCTCGACGGTCAGCGCTTGCGGCCCGCCGAACTCGTTGAGGGTGACAGCCCGCATGATGTGCTCGCTCATGTTGTCCTCGCTCATATCTGTCTCGCTTCTTTCTTTTGCCGGGACCGCGGTCCCGGCAAAAGAAGAGTGGCGTGTGCTCGCGGATGCGGGTGAGTGGCTGGGAGGCCACCTGTCGTACCATTCCAGCCATGCCGCATCACGTTGTCGTTCTCGCCCTGGACGGAGTCCTGCCGCTGGACCTGGGCATCCCGGCCCGGGTGTTCAACGAGGCATGTGAGCCGGACGGGACCCGTCTGTACTCCGTCAGCACCTGTTCCCTCGGCGGCCGGCCGGTGCGCACGCACGAGGACTACCGGATCGTCGTCGACCACGACGAATCGGCACTGGAGACCGCGGACACCGTCGTACTCGCCACACAGGAGCCCGGCGAGCACCTGCTCGCGACCGGCGCCCTCCCCGAGGAACTCGCCGCGGCACTGGACCGGATCGGGCCACGAACCCGCATCGTCAGCCTGTGTACGTCGGCCTTCCTTCTCGCGGCCGCCGGCCTGCTGGACGGTGGACGGGCCACCACACACTGGGCGCTGTGTGACGCGCTGGCACGGCTGTTCCCCGACGTCGAGGTCGACCCGGACGTGCTGTTCGTCGACAACGGACGCATCCTGACGTCCGCCGGCGGAGCGGCCGGCATCGACCTGTGCCTGCATCTGGTCCGTCTGGACCACGGGGCGGCGGTGGCCTCCGCCGCCGCGCGGCGCTGTGTGGTGGCACCGTGGCGTGAGGGCGGGCAGGCGCAGTTCATCGAACATCCGGTTCCGCAGGACGCCGGCCGTTCCACTTCGGCGACCCGGCAGTGGGCACTGGACCGGCTGGCCGAGCCGATCACACTGGAGGACATGGCTCGGCACGCGCACATGAGCGTGCGCACCTTCACCCGGCGGTTCCGCGGTGAGGTGGGCAGCAGCCCACTGAAGTGGCTGGCTCAGCGGCGGCTCGCGCACGCGCGCCTGCTGCTGGAGTCCACCGACCTGACCGTCGCACGGATCGCCACCGCCTGCGGCTTCGGCGACCCCGTCGCCCTGCGCAAGCACTTCCACACGTACCTGGGCATGTCACCACTGGCCTATCGTCGCGCTCACAGCGCGCCGGAGCCGATGACGGTACGGTGAACCACCCGGTCGCGGCAACGCCCCACCGATCGCCGGCAGAGCAATCGGCGGGGGGACGCTCTGCAAACTGGGCCGCAAGGCATGCTCGTCGACAATTGCTCACTTGGCTTGCCGGTGACGCTCTCGGTAGGTGCGGGTCATGTGATGGTTGCCGCAAACCTCATCGGGCACCAGCGGCCGCTGCGTGAGGTGTCGTGAAACACTCAGCGGCGGTCTGGCGCGGCGCGGAGTTTCATCCGTTTCCAGTCGCCCCGGAACAGCGCTCTCCGCTAACAAGGGGATGAGCCAGGGCAGGCCCGCGACCGCTCCGGCTGTGCCGACCACGCCCGGTGCCGCCGAGGCATCCCAAGAGCCGAGCCCCGCGGCGCCCATGAAGGTGACCGTGCGCCAGGACCGAACCTCATCGAACTGTCTGCTTCGGCCGGCAAAACGAGCCGGCTCGCGGCGTGGCAGATCATCTACACGGCCGTCGCAGCGCAGCGGCGCGCCGCGTCCTGAGCCGCTGAGCCGCCGGTGACCGTCGTGGGCACGGGCGGCGGGTCACGTCGTGCGTGGAACCCGGAATCGCGGGCGAGGCCCACAGCAGCCGCCCGAACGGGTCGGTCAGGACCTGAACGTTCATGCCGGGGCGTTTGTGTTTGCCGGAGTCCGTCTTCGCTGCTCCCGCATCGGCGGTCCACAGGTCACTGTCTGTGGCAGCGGATGTGCCCAGCTTCCGTCCACGGTGTCTGGGCTGGTTGGCCGCTGCGGGTCAGCCGCGCACCGCAGCCAGGCACTCGTCGTATAGGTCCATGATTTCGCCCTTCCCGTCGTTGGTGGCCCACGTCATCGATGCGGCATCCAGGCACGCGAACGCCGTCGCGATCATCGCGCGGGCCTTCGCGCCGTCGCTGCCGGTAGCTGCGTCCATACGGGTCTCGATGAGTGGCAGCAGGTTCTCCTGGAACCGCAGCCGCTTTTCGAGCCAACCGGCACGCAGCGAGGCGGTGTTGTGCAGGAGGCGGAACCGCTCCAGGGCCTGCTCGCGGCTGTCGTGCAAGGCCAGTACGGCAGCAACCCCTGCGCGCAGGGCCTCCCAGACACCGGCATCGGCGGGCTGTTCGCTGATCGCGTCCATCAGGACCTGCCCGAACCGGTCCTGGCCGCCGCCGAGAAGGTCCTCCTTGGTGCCGAAGTAGCGGAAGAGGGTGCGCTGGGAGACGCCAGCCTCCCGGGCGATCTGGGCGATGGTCGTCTCGTCGTAGCCCTGCTCGATGAACAAGCGCAGCGCCGTCTTGAGGATCTCCTGGGAAGCCAGCTGCCGTGTCCGGTCCCACAGCGTGGTCGGTGCGCCCGTCGCTGACTTGGCTTCCTGCTTCATGCCACCAGACTAGCCCAGCGCTGTCATACCGACAGTCACATCTTGTTTGGCAGTCAATGCCAAACTGCCGTACGCTGCCATACGGCGGCACAGCGCCGCCCCCCGCCCCACGGGCACAGTCGCCCCAGCCCAGAAGTACGCAAAGGAGCGCATCATGTCCGCAGCCACAGCTTTGATCACCGGTGGAACCAGCGGCATCGGCAAGGCGACCGCCGAACTACTCCACTCCCGCGGCTACCGCGTCATGGTCACCGGCCTCGGCAATGTCGCCGAGGCCGGACTTCCCGAAGACGTCACGGCTGTCCGGGCCGACGCACGGTCCCTGCCGGACATCGACCAGGCGATGGATCAGGCACGCCGGCAACTCGGCTCCCTCGACCTACTCTTCCTCAACGCGGGCATCTCTCGCCCCGGCCCGATCGAATCAACCGACGAGGACGCCTTCGACGCCCTGTTCGACATCAACGTCAAGGGCAACTTCTTCACGCTGCAAAAAGCGCTCCCACTCCTGAATGAGGGCGCCTCGGTCGTGTTTACCGTGGGAGCCGCCGAAGGGCTCGGAGCCGCCATGACAGCCGCCAAGGGCGCACTGCTGCCCCTCATGCGGTCCCTCGCGCTCGAACTCGCCCCCCGCCGCATCCGCGTCAACGCCGTCAGCCCAGGACTGATCAACACCCCCGCCTACAGCAAGATGGGTGTCTCCCAGGAAATGATCGACTCCTGGGCCCGGGCCGTCCCGCTCGGCCGCGTCGGCGCTCCCGCCGACATCGCCGAAGCCGTGGCCTTCCTCGCCTCGGACGCCGCCGGCTACATCACCGGCGACAACCTCACCGTCTCCGGCGGCATCGGTGTTCACTCCAACGCCTGACGAGTAATTCAGCTCTGCCCTGGAAGGTTCACGGGTCCGGTGCTCAGGCTGTGGCCCTTGCGAGGCCCGTGCGGGAAGCCGGCCCCGCCACTTCGTTCTCCACCCCGGCGCATACGCGTCAACGCGGTGAGCCCGGGAGCCATCGAAACCCCGATCTGGTCGAAGTCGGGCCTATCTCCGGAGGAACTCCCGGCGGTCGGCGAAAACATGGCCGCCCGCATCCCCTTCGGACGTATGGGTTCAGCCCGCGAGGTCGCCGAAACGGTGGCATTTCTCGCCTCCGACGCCTCCGGCTATGCGACTGGCCAGAACATCGCCGTGGGCGGAGGCAGCGGAATCGCGGCCTGAACATCTTTCCACCCACCCGTTCGGCAGCACAGGAGAAAGTTACCCATGGACATCATCGACGCACAATTGCATCTGCCACGGCCCTGGTCGCAGTGGACACAGGACGACGAGTCGTACCCGCACCTGCTGTCCGAGGTCGTCCTCGCACAGATGGACGCAGCAGGCGTGGACGCGGCCGTCCTCGTCAGCCACCCGGAAGTCGCTCCCGTCGAGTGGTGCAAGGCTGCGGTTGCCCGGCACCCCGAGCGTCTCGCCACCGTGCTGACGCTCGACGAGACCTCGCCCGACATCGCCGGGCAGGTGGCCCGCGCACGAGAGGAACCAGGCGTTCTGGGACTTCGGGTCAACATCGCTCTCCCCTCTGCTGCCGTTGAGCGTCTACGGGCCGGGGCCTACGAGAAGCTGCTGACCGCCTCCGAACAGCACCGGATGCCGGTCTGCTTCCTGGCCTCGGGTGTTCTGTCCGATGTTGCGCCAGTGGCACACGCACACCCCGAACTCCCCTTGGTGATTGACCACATGGGGCTGCACCAGCCGCCCTTCGCACCGGCCGACGAGCCACCGTGGCGTGACCTCGGCCAGCTACTCTCCCTCGCCGAAC
This sequence comes from Streptomyces sp. NPDC002701, assembly GCF_042889045.1. Taxonomy (NCBI): domain Bacteria; kingdom Bacillati; phylum Actinomycetota; class Actinomycetes; order Kitasatosporales; family Streptomycetaceae; genus Streptomyces; species Streptomyces sp. NPDC002701. The sequence continues at coordinate 1,556 of NZ_JBIAQL010000028.1, read as the reverse complement.
TACCGAACGTCTTCGTCAAACTCTCGGGCGCCCCGACACTGTCCACCCGGACGTACCCGTATCCGGACGTCTGGCCCCATCTGCGGCAGATCCTCGACGCGTTCGGCGCCGACCGATGCATGTGGGCGACCGATCAGCACCGGGTCTTCGGTCGGCTGCACGGCTTCGACCCCGTACCGAGGTACCCGGGCTACCACTCCTACGCTCAAGGTCTGCACTACCTGCTCGACCGGCCCGAGCTGTCCAAGTCGGAAAGGACCGCGCTGTTCGGCGGCACCACACGCCGGGTCATGGGATGGCCACCCGCACAGTGATTCCTAATGCACCCTGTCAAGCGGCGAGGGCACCGGGCGGCGTGAGCTCGTAGAGCTCATAACAGGATCTTGTTGGAGTGCCCTGATCGGGCGTGACCGATGTGACGATTCGGCCGTTCGGGATGGTGTGAGTACTCGGCCGTGGATCGTGGACGACGACTTGTGGGCGCTGATCGAACCGCTGCTGCCACCCTGGCCGGAGAAGTCGCCGGGCCCGCAGCCGGTGGCGGACCGGCTGTGTCTACAGGGCATTCTGTACGTGCTCCACAACGACATAGCCTGGCACCTCCTGCCGCTGGAGCTGGGATTCGGCTCGGGACAGACCTGTTGGCGGCGTCTGAACCGCGGCAGCAGGCCGGCGTCTTCGACCAGTTGCACCGCGTTCTGCTCGCTGAGCTGAACGCGGCCGATGAACTCGACTGGTCGCGAGTGTGCGTGGACGGCTCCCACATCCGCGCGAAAAAGGGGGAGCCGACACCGGTCCGTCGCCGGTCGACCGGCGGAAGACGGGCAGCAAGCACCACTTGATCTGCGACGGACGCGGCACTCCGCTCAAGGTCATCACCACCGCGGCCAACGTCAACGACGTCACCCAGACCCTCGCCCTCGTTGACGGCATCCCGCCTGTGGCCGGACGTGCTGGCCGCCCGCGCCGCCGCCCCGCGTCACTTCTCGTCGACAAGGGCTACGACTCCAACCCAAACCGGCGTGAGCTGCGCAAACGCAGGATCCTGCCGGTCATCTCCCGCAAAGACGCCCCGAACATCAAGGGCCTGGGCAAACTCCGTTACGTCGTCGAGCAGACCTTCGCCCTGCTCCATCACTGCAAGCGCCTCGCCGTCCGCTGGGAACGCCGAACCGAACTCCACGACGCCTTCGTCTGGATGGCCTGCAGCCTCATTTGCTGGAGACGTCTCGAGAAGGCCCGCTCATGATCCTGTTATGAGCTCGTAGCACCGTCCATCGCGGAGAAGGGCCCAGAGTACGTTCACGCGGCTTGACAGACCGCATTAGGAATCAGTGAGCGACTCTGTCGGGGATCTTGTGGATCGCGCTCATTTGCCTTGCCGCCACCAGCATTCCCAGGTCAAGCCGCGTGAGCCGAGGTATCTCTGGAAGACTGTGGGGTGCCGAGGTCCCTGGCACTGTGGTGGCGTGCGTGAGGCGAGTCGCTCGAGGTTGATGGCGATGCCGGTCAGCACGTGTTGGACGTGGGTCTTGCGAAGACCGTGGTAGCGGCTG
>NZ_JBIAQL010000027.1:0-74430 GCF_042889045.1 Streptomyces sp. NPDC002701 | reverse complement strand
CGCGTGCCAGTCGAGGCCGAGGTGCGGCATGTCCAACGAGACCGTGGCCTCCTGGGTGTGGTGAGGGTCGAGGTTCACGACCACCAGAACCGTGTCGGAGCCGGCGCGCTTGCTGTAGGCGAGCACGGCGTCGTTGTCGGTCCCGTGGAAGCGGATGTTCCTGAGCAGCCGCAGTGCGCGGTGCTCCCGGCGGATCCTGTTCAGCGAGGTGATGAGCGGCGCGATGGACGTTCCCTCGCGTTCCGCGGCCTCCCAGTCGCGGGGCCGCAGCTGGTACTTCTCCGAGTCGAGGTAGTCCTCGGTGCCCGCCCTCGCGGCGGTGTTCTCGCACAGTTCGTAGCCCGCGTACATGCCCCAGGCGGGCGAGAGCGTCGCCGCCAGCACCGCGCGCAGTTCGAAGGCCGCCCGGCCGCCGTGCTGGAGGAACTCGGGGAGGATGTCGGGGGTGTTGACGAAGAAGTTGGGCCGCATGTAGGCGGCCGCCTCACCGGAGAGCTCGGTGAGGTACTCGGTCAGCTCCTGTTTGGTGTTGCGCCAGGTGAAGTACGTGTACGACTGCTGGAAACCGACGCGTGCCAGAGCGTGCATGACCTCCGGACGGGTGAACGCCTCGGCCAGGAAGACCACGTCCGGATCGGTGCGGTTGATGTCCGCGATCACCCGCTCCCAGAACATGACCGGCTTGGTGTGCGGGTTGTCGACGCGGAAGATCCGTACGCCGTGTCCCATCCAGTACCGCAGAAGGCACAGCGTCTCCTGGACCAGACCCGGCAGGTCCTCGTCGAAGGCGATCGGGAAGATGTCCTGGTACTTCTTCGGCGGGTTCTCCGCGTACGCGATCGTGCCGTCCGGGCGGTGGTGGAACCACTCCGGGTGCTTCTCCACCCAGGGGTGGTCGGGAGAGCACTGGAGCGCGAAGTCCAGGGCGACCTCGAGCTCCAGAGCGGTCGCGGTGCCGACGAACGCGTCGAAGTCCTCGATCGTGCCGAGGTCCGGGTGGACGGCGTCGTGCCCGCCCTCCGGCGAACCGATCGCCCACGGGACCCCGACATCCTCGCGACGTGACGAGAGATTGTTGTTGGGTCCCTTGCGGAAGGTCGTGCCGATGGGGTGGATCGGCGGCAGGTACACCACGTCGAAGCCCATGCCGGCGATCGCCGGCAGCCGCTCGGCAGCCGTCCGGAACGTGCCGCTGACCGGCGGCCTGCCGGGCTCGACCACGGCACCCTCGGAGCGCGGGAAGAACTCGTACCAGGAGCCGTACAGCGCCCGCTCCCGCTCCACGCGCAGGGGGAGCGGGTCCGACCGGGAGAGCCGCTCCCGCAGGGGGTGCTCGGCGAGCGCCGCGTCCACGTCCGGTGTCAGGGCCGCGGCGAGACGGGCGGCCAGGGGCCGCGCGTCGTCGCGCAGGGCGTCCGCGGCGCTCAGCACCGCCGCACGCTCCGGCCCGGGCGGGATTCCGGAGGCGGCGCGTTCGTACAACTCGGCGCCCTCCTCCAGGACCAGGCCCACGTCGATGCCGGCCGGGATCTTGACGCGGGCCGACCGGCGCCAGGCGGACACGGGGTCCGACCAAGCCTCCACCCAGTAGGTCCAGTCGCCCACCGCCGTAGGAGTGACGTCGGCCCCCCAGCGGTCGCTGCCGGGGGTGAGCTCCCGCATGGGCGTCCACGGCCCGGCGCGCCCCTCGGGGTCGCACAGGACGACGTTCGCGGCGACCGCGTCGTGGCCCTCTCCGAAGAGAACGGCGCTGACCTGGAACGTCTCGCCCGGAACCGCCTTCGCCGGACGGTTGCCGCGGTCGACGGCCGGACGGACGTCGACGACGGGGACTCGGCCGATCGGAACGACGGGCGTGCGGCCACCTGGGGGGACGCGGCCGTCTGCCGGGTTCTCGGTCATGGGATTCACCTCCGTCGTCGTTGCAGTTGAAGTTGCGTGCGGTCGTGCCGGGCGCCGCTATGTCGCGGGACTCGTCGCGAGTTCCTCGGAGTGCCCCTGACGTCCGCCCATCGGTGAACCGCCGTTGACCCGTTCGTGGCGGAGGACGGCCGTACCGGCCGCCAGATAGCGCTCGGCGGCGTGCACGGCCTCGCGGGCGCAGCGTTTGCCCATGAGGACGCAGAGCGTGTAGCCCGTGTCCTCGAAATTGCCCCGTGCGGCACGGTCGGCGGGGGCCGCGAGCATCATGCGTTCCCAGGCCCGGTACAGCTCCAGGTGCCTGGCTATTTCGTCCTTGGCAGGCAGCAGCATCTCACTGGTCACCTTCCACTCCCTCGGATGCGCACGGTTCGCCTTCGGATGTGCGTGATGGCCGTGCACGAAGAGGCACCGACCGACCACGACGGCCGACACCTTCACTCATGGTGCATGCGAGGTCACCCGCCGTCCTGTTGTCGCTTCAACGACATCGGGCCGGCGCTCGGGTTGCACGAATGGAGTACCGCTCCCACCCTGGGGATTACTCAGAAGCAATCGCCGATCACGCTCTGCGTTCGGAGCTCGCCCTGCCTGGGCGAGGAGAAGCGGGAGTTTCGCCGGTGAGGAGCCAACGACGATGAAGACCGTAGTGCCCTGCTACTACCACCTCGACGTGGAAGTCAGTCCGGAGCGGGTCGATCAGGTCAGGCGCATTCTGGCCGCCCATCTGCGGTACTGGGATCTGGAGAACCTCGTCGAACCTGTCTGCCACTGCGCCGAAAGGCTGCTGCGCACGATCGCGGAACACGCGGCGGACAAGAACACCACCCTTGAGATGTGGTGGAACGGCCAGCACCTCATCACGGCCGTCGCGGACATCGACGGGGAGTCCCATCCACAGGACGCGACGCGGGGCTGTCTCGCCCACATCGCCGCCATGAGCGACGGCTGGGGGTGGTGTGCCACGGGGAGCGGCGGAAGAATCGTCTGGTTCTCCCGCCGGGTCCGTGCCATGGAACGCGCCCCGCTGGTCCCGGCCGTGCCCGCGCCCAGTCTGCGGGAAGCCAGGCGGACGCCCCGCGAGCTGCCCGTACCGGTCCTGGCGGCTCCGGTGCCCGAGGGCGCCCTGGTGGCCGCGACGGCCGGATAGGAGCGCGCCGGAACGCCCGGCCGCCCGGAACATCCGGCCGCCCGGAACGCCCAGTCGGCCCGCGACCGCGGAAGACGGTCGCGGGCCGACTGCTGTCCTTGTACGCGCCCACCGGGCGGACCGGCCGCCGTACCCCCGTACGTGTCCGCCGAAGGGGCGGGCCGGCCGGGTCAGCCGACGCGCGCCTCCCCGTAGGGGACCAGCCGGACCGGTCCCAGCAGCCCGTACGCCGCGCGGGCCAGGCCCCCGTACACCCCGGGGTCGCTGACGCGCAGGCGGTTGGCGAGCGGGGTGGCCACCTCGATCTCGATGACGTTCGGCCCGCGCCCGAGCAGGCCGCCGAGGTCGGCCACCGGGTGGATCTGGTCGATCGGGTCGAGCCGGTGGCCGTTGACCGTGACCCGGCAGGTGTCGGTGACCGTGCCCAGCTCCAGGTGCGCGCCGTGGCCGCCGGTCCACCCCCGGCCCAGGGTGACCGTGGTGCGATAGCGGCCGATGCCCGAGACGTCGGCCAGTTCGGGAATCTGCGACCAGGGCACCAGCGCGTCCAGTGTCAGGTCGTGCTCGACGACGGTGGTCCGGGTCGCCGAGGCGCCGGGCCGCCAGTCCTGGACGTGCAGTTCCCAGGACGTCAGTTCCGTCGGCTCCGGGACGTCCTCGATCGAGGTGCGCACCGCCCGGCCCTTCGAGAGCACGGTCCGGTACGTGCCCGCGGCCACGGAACGGACGGTGAGACCGGTGTCCGTGAAGCGCACCTCGTCGGCCTCGCTGCCGACCGCGTGGGGGCGGGCGCCGTTCCGGTCGCCGAAGAGCCCCGGCCGGCCGATCGCGACGACGAGGGTCTCCGCGGGCTGGAGGGTCACCCGCACGGTGACCGAGTCGCCGTCCTCGGTGTAGCGGGCGATCCGCTCGGCCCCGCCGGTCCAGGGGTCCAGCACGTACGGCACGCCCTTGGCCGTGGTGCGGTGCAGGGTGACCTCGTGGTCGACGGCGGCGACCGGCGGCTTGACCGTCTCGGCGTGCTTGCCGTTGACCAGGTAGTAGTAGTCGACCCCGTCGGCCACCCGGTGGGCGTTGAGGAGGGTCGAGGCGCTCGCGTGACGGACGTCGGGCCGCACCCCGAGCGAGGCGAGCGCGTCGCCGACCGCGGCCTTGTCGGTGACCTTGCGGACCAGCGGCTGGGCCAGCAACTCCGCGACCACGGAACGGAGTTCCTCGGTCTCGCCGGCGTCCGGGATGCCGGAGGGCACCACGGTGTCCCAGGCGCCGAGCAGGACGACCGGCAGCCCGGCACGGGTGAGCCGCAGCAGGGCACGCGCGTCCTTCAGCGCGAGGGTGACCGTGGAGCCGTAGAAGAAGTCGCCCTCGACGAACAGGGCCTTGTAGGCCGGTCCTTCGGGTGCGAGCCGTCCCCGGCGCACGGTGGCGGAGGGCAGGTCGAGGAGCGGGCCGCTGAGGAACTGGTGGGTCCAGCCGAGGGTGATGCCCGTGGCGGTGAACCAGGAGGCGCCGATGCCGGTGGCCGTGTAGCCGGTCTGCCGGAACACCGCCACGTCCGCCCTGGCCCGGCCGCTCTGCAGCACCTGGTGGACGCGCCCGAGATAGCCGGCGACGTCGGAGACGTGCTTCCAGGTGGGATGCCGGGGACCCCAGGACTCGCCGTAGCCCGCCACGCCGTTGTACGGGGTGAAGGCCGCGTATCCGGGCCAGCCGACCCCCGGGAACTGCGCGTAGGAGAAGCCGTGCACGACGGTCTGGTTGACCCCGGCGGCGTAGGCGCCGCCCATGGTGCGCAGGAACCGCTGCCAGGTGGTGCTGTACGCGCTGCCCGCGTACGCGCCGGCCTCGCACGAGAGCACCGTGTGCCCGGCCATGTCACGGCCGCCGGCCAGGCACCGGTAGTCGTCGAGGTTCTTGAAGCCCAGCGACTCGCCCTCGGCGATGTCGAGGATCGCCGCCGAGGCGATCGCGTCGGTCTGCAACCCGTAGGGCTGGGAACGCAGCCGGAGCCCGAGCGAGTGGGCCCAGGTGCGCAGCGCCGTGACGTGGTGCCTGTTGAAGAGGGTGGAGACCGTCTCCCAGAAGTCGTGCCGGATCTGACGGGTGACGCCCGCCTCGAAGGCGTAGACCTGGTTGCTGTTGTCCAGGACCAGGGCGGGCAGCAGGGGCAGCAGGGAACGGCCGGTGTGCTCGCGGAAGGCGTCGGGCAGGCCCGGCGTCCACTGGAGTCCGTCGGTCTCCAGCTCGATGGAGTCCTCGAAGAGCGCGCCGCCGGACACCTTCAGCAGCCGGCGGACGGCCTTGGTGAGGATGTGCTTCTCCCAGAAGTCGGTCACCGCGCGGGTGCCGGCCGCGCTGAAGTGGTCGACGACGTAGGCGGGCGGGTCGGTGTGCGGTCCGGCTTCCGGGGTCTGGCCGGAGCCGCGCACCCAGTACGCGATCACGACCCAGGTGCCGTCGTCCGGCGCGGTCCAGCTCAGGTCGCCGCCGGTGACCGCGGAGGTGAGGTCGCGCACCGAGTCCAGGTCGAGACCGGTCTCCTTGCGGGTGGAGTGCGCGGTGTTCACCCGGGCCGCCTGGACCAGGAGCAGGTGCTGCTTCGTCACGCCGGACGCCGCCTCGTGGACGGGCTGCGGGACGGGGCCGGTGTAGGTGGCGCCCGGGGCCACGGTGGCCGCACCGTGGGCGAGTTCCTTGACGGCAGCGTCGCTGTCGGGGGTGATGCCGGGCACGGCGGCGGGCCAGCTGGGGCCGACGGTCAGGTCGACGGTGAGTCCGCGGCGGGCGGCCTGGCTCAGCGCGGCCTCGACTCCCGCCACCCAGGCGGCGGTTCCCCAGCCGTGGCGGGCCGTGTCCAGCTGCGAGGTGTCCTTGACGCTGTGGTGCACGGCGGCTATCTCGGCGCCGCCGAAGCCCGCGTCGGCGATCTGGTCGATCTCCCGTCTGATCTCGTCGGGCTGTACGAGACCGTCCGGCCACCACCAGCGGAACTTCGGCCGCACCGACCGGCCCGGCCGGTCGAACGGCAGGGAGGCGCCCGGTGCTCCCGAAGCGGCGGAGGCGGTGGTGGCGGTGGCGGCCGAGGCGCGGCCGGGGGCCGCCCGGTCGACGGCGACGGCGGCGGTCGCCGTGGCAGCGGCGGCGAGGAGGGTGCGGCGCGGGACACCTGTCCGGTGAGCTGCGGTGTGGTCGTTCATGGTTCCTGTCCGCTCTTGGAGGGCAGCACAAAGAGGACCCCTGAGGGGCCCAGGGAATTGAATCGTTTTAATCGTGGCGAAAGTAAGGCGCGCGATCAACGGGCGTCAAGAAGCGTGCACGACACAAATTCCTGTGGGACCCGGCCGTGCGGCTGTCGCCGGCCTGTGTGCGGCCGGCGCGATGCCGTCGGCGGTTCGGCTGATGTCAGGGTCGGTTCAGGTGATGTCGGCGTCGGTTCGGGTGATGCCGGTGTCGCCCGCCCCATGCCCTCAGGGAAGCGGGAGCAGGGGGCGGGGTGGGCGGAGCGGCCGGCGGAGGTCCCCGTTCGCCTCCGGTGGTGGTCCGGTCAGCGGAAGACGTTGTCCGCGTCGTCCCAGGTCGATGGGTCGGCGGCGGGCGGGAGGCTGCGGGGGGCGCGCGAGGACGCCTGGTACATGGCGTCGATCTCGGCCGCGTACCGGTGCGCGATGGCGTCCCTGCGCAGCTTCATGGACGGCGTCATCAGCCCGTTGGCCAGGTCGAACGCCTCGGGCAGCACCCGGTACACGCGAATGGACTCCGAGCGCGACACGGTGGAGTTGGCCGCGCCGACAGCGCGGTTGATCTCCTCCCGCAGGGCGTTCTCCTCGCGCAGTTCGCGGTCGTGCGTCTCACCGGGCACGGCGTGGAGCGAGCGCCAGTGCGCGAGGAACTCGGGATCGAGGGTGATCAGGGCCCCCACACAGGGCCGGTTGTCGCCCACGACCACCGCCTGGTGGATGAGCGGATGGACCCGCAGGCGCTCTTCGAGGGCGGCGGGGGCGACGCTCTTGCCGCCGCTGGTGATGACGATGTCCTTCTTGCGGCCGGTGATGCTCAGATAGCCCTCGTCGTCGAGCCGGCCGAGGTCGCCGGTGGCCAGCCAGCCGTTCCGGAACGCGGCCCGGTTGCCCTCCTCGTCGTTGACGTAGCCCTGGAAGACCGAGGGGCCCCGGACGAGGATCTCCCCGTCCTCGGCCACCTGGACCTCCGTGTCGGGCAGGGGCTGGCCCACGGTGCCGGACTTCTCCCGGCCGACGGGCTGCGCCGTGATGCCGCCGCTCGTCTCCGTGAGCCCGTACCCGTCGTGGACGAAGATCCCGATCCCCGAGTAGAACAGGGCCAGTTCGCGGTTGAGGGGCGAGCCGCCCGACACGGCGCCGCACACGCGTCCGCCCAGGGCCGCGCGGAGCTTGCGGTACACCGTCTTGTCGTAGACGGCGTGCTGCAGCCGCAGTTCGAGGCCGGGGCCCGGGCCGGCCCCGAGCCGCTGCCGCTCGCTCGCCGCGGCGAAGTCCTGCGCGGTGCGCACGGCACGCTCGAACAGGGCCCCGCGGCCCGTCTCCTCCGCCTGGCGGAGGAAATTCTTGTAGAGCTTCTCGAAGACGAACGGGACGGCGTAGAGATAGGTGGGCCGGAACGACGACAGGGCGTCGACCAGGGTCTGGGCGCGCAGATCGGGTTCGTGGCCCATGAGGACACCGCCGCGCATGCACAGTCCCTGGATCATGAGGCCGTAGACGTGCGAGAAGGGCAGGAAGGCCAGCACGGCGGGCTGCTGACCGGGCGGCGCGGCGGTGTGTCCCCACCCCGCCAGCAGGGTGTCGCAGGGACTCGCCAGGCTGCTGTGGCTCAGCGCGCACCCCTTGGGGTTGCCCGTCGTGCCCGAGGTGTAGGCGATGACGGCGGTCGAGTCGGGCAGCACGATCCGGCGCATGGACTCGACCGTGGTCACCGGTACCGAGCGGCCCGCCTCCGTCAGGTCGGCCAGCGCCCCGGCGTCCAGTTGCCAGACGTGCCGCAGGGCCGGCAGTGAGGCGCACACCGAGCCGACCGTCATGATGCCCTGTTCGTCCTCCACCACCACGGCGACGCAGCTCGCGTCCTGGAGGATCCAGCCGACCTGCTCGTGCGAGGAGGTGGGGTAGATGGGGACGAGCTCGGCGCCGACCGTCCACAGGGCGTAGCTGAGTACGGTCCACTCGTAGCGGGTGCGTGCCATGACGGCCACCCGGTGGCCGGGGAAGATGCCGGCCGCGATGAAGCCCCGTGCGACGTCCACCACTTCGTCCCGCAGTTCGACCGCGGTGATCTGCGACCAGGTCGCGGGGGAGGTGTCGGAGCGGCGTGCCAGCTGCGGCAGGAGGGGGTCGCGTTCCGCTGTCTCGAAGAGACTGTCGGCGAGTCCTCCCTGCATCGAGGGCGGGGCCTGTCTGGCTACTTCCAAGGGGTGCATGTGCCGCTCCAGAATCTCCTCAGAGCGCCCCTCCGATGGAGGCCGGAACCGAGGGCGTTCGAAATCTAGCCCACGACGCCGGGGGTTGGGTCACGAACGGTCGATCGGCCTGACCTGATTGTCTTTCAGAGGGTCACCGAGCCGTTCCGGTCCGTCGAGCGGGAAGCGGTTGCGGGAAGCGCTTGCCGACGGCGGCGGAGGAGGGGTGCCGCGGGCGTGGTCCGTCGCGTCGCGCCCGGCGCCGGCATGCGGCGTCCGGTACCGCGGGCCGGTCCGCCGGAGCGGCCGGCAGCCGCTGTACCAGGCCGGGCCGTGACCGGTGCCCGGCGGACGGCGGTCCGGGACGCCGGAAGCCATGATCGTTATGTCGGGATTGCGGTGCGGGTCGTTCGGTCCGCCGCACGGGTCGCCCGGCGGCGACGTGACGCCGGCGGGCAGGTTCCCCGGCGGGGGCGGTCGCGGCCCCGCTCCCGCGCAGTGGCCGTCCTCGGCCCCCGGGGGTTCGACCGGAAATCGCCGCTGCCGGGCCCGGGGGCGACCGTCGGGTGCGGTCGCTTCCGGCGGGCAGACGGGTCCGCCCGTTAGTGGACGTTAGTGGACGTTCGTGGACGGGCGGACCCGCCTGCCCCTCATTACGATGAGAGAGATCGTCGCGCCCCCCGGCGGTCCGCGGGCGGGGAGTGCGAGAGGTGCTCGGGAGCCGACCGACGTCAGGAGGGCCGCCGTGAGCACGATCGCGGTGCGGGCCGCCCGGCTCAGGAGCGGGCTCGTCCTCCCGTACGCGGAGGCGGGACACCCGGAGGGCGTCCCCGTCGTCTTCGTGCACGGCCTCGCGGACTCCTGGTGGACGTTCGAACCGCTGCTCCGGCGGCTCCCCGCCGCCCTGCGCGGATACGCTCCCACCCAGCGGGGCCACGGCGACGCCGAACGGCCCCCGGACGGCTACGGTCCACGGGACTTCGCCGGTGACCTCGTGGAGTTCCTCGACGCCGTGGGTGTGCGCCGGGCGGTCCTGGTCGGCGCGTCGAGCGGCGGTGTCGCCGCGAGGCTGGTCGCGGGCAGCCACCCCGACCGGGTGGCGGGCCTCGTGCTGGCGGGCGTCCCGGCCGTCCTCGCCGACAAGCCCGGTGCGAAGGCTCTGCGGGAGAAGGTCCAGGGCCTCGTCGACCCTGTGCCGCGTGCCTTCGTGGAGGAGCGGCTGAGCGGTCTCACGGCCCGGCCGCCGGGCCGCGGACTCCTCGCGACCCTCGCCGAGGAGAACCTCAAGGTGCCCGCCCGGGTGTGGCGGGAGACCGTGCGCGGCCTGCTGGAGACGGACCTCGCGGCCACCCTGCGGGGGATCCTCGTCCCCACGCTCGTGCTCTGGGGTGACGCCGACGGCATCCTGCCGCGCGCCGACCAGCAGCGGATCCTCGACACGGTCCTCGGCGCGCGGTTCGTGGTGTACGAGGGCGCCGGTCACGCCCTGTACTGGGAGGAGCCGGAACGGCTCGTCCTGGATGTCGCCGCCTTCGCCGCCGAGGTCCTGCCGGACCGTCCCGGCCCCTGAGGGCCGGGACGGTCCGCCTGGGTGACGCGTGATCAGGCGTTGGGGTCGAAGGCGATCCCCGACGGCTTGGCCGACGCGAGGTGCGAGTTGAACGTGTTGTCCTTGATGCCGAGCGTCGCACTGCCGAAGTTGTACGAGGTCAGCTTGTCGCGCACGCCGGAGGGGTAGCCGTTCCAGCCGACCAGCGGCGGGTACTGCCAGGTCCCCTTGTGGTTCTCCGGCGGCTCGTCGCCCGCCGTCGCGGAGCGGAAGCAGTGCGTGCTGATCCCGTCCTTGTGGTACACGATCTTGGCGTGCGTCCCGTCCCAGCGGATCGCCGACCGGTTGTGCACCACGAACGAGCCGTGTTCGGACGTCGAGACGTACTCCGCCTGGTTGTTCTGCACCCAGACGACGACGTGCTCCCAGTCGTGCCGGTGCCCGCCGAGCCCGCTGCCGGCCACGGCCTGGTCCTTCTCGAAGTAGGACGCGTAGACGATCGCGCACCAGCCGTTGTTGCACTTGGAGCGCGAGTAGGTGTTGGTGTTGTCCAGGTCCGAGGCGTCACGGCACTGGCCGTTCACGGCGCCGCTCGGGTTGAGCCCGGGGTTGACCGTCCCGTCGGCGCTGATGGCGGGCGTGGCGTAGCAGCCGTCCCCGTCGTAGTCGTAGGCGGGCTGGTACGTCTGGTCCAGGCTCTCCGCGTTGGCGGGCAGCGCGGGGGGCGGGGCCGCCAGGGCGGTGGCCGGGAAGACAAGGACCAGGGCCGCGGCGCCCGCCACGACCCCGAGAGACTTCCGGCCCAAGCGCCGGGATCCGAAGAGCTTCGATGCCGGTCTGCCGTTCACAAACGTCCTCCATATCGGCCCGCTGCGGGCCAACGCCTCCTGTGACATGTGCAGTTCAGAGTCCCGGATTTCCTCTCGCGTGCCAAGAGGCCACAGTGGTCACCACGGTTACGGAGCGCCCAACACTTGTGGCTCGGCCGGCCCAAGAACGTCACATACGGGGAGGGTTGGTGGAAAGCTGTGCCGCATGAGCACGCCGCGGGCCGTCCCGGTCGAGGACGACGAGCACACCGCACCCCGCCGGCCCGGACCGCCGTCGACGGCCGAACGACCGCACCTCCTCGACGCGTTGAAGCGGTATGTCCGCGATGCGCGGCGCCGGCGGTGGCCGTACGCGCTGGCCGTCGTCGTGCTCCTCGCCCAGATGGCGGTCGCGATGGTCACCGCCGCCGTCGAGCAGACCCCCACCATCGACGAACCGGTGTACGTGGCCACGGCCGAGGTGTACCTCAAGGAACGCAGCCTCCGTTACAACCCCGAACACCCGCCCCTGGGCAAGCTGATCATCGCGTCCGGACTGGTCTTCACCGACGCGCGCCTCGACTCCGCCTTCGTCGGCAGTCAGAAGGCGCTCGGCCGGCACGTGCTGTACGAGTCGGGCAACGACCCCGGGCACCTGATGCTGCTGGCACGCCTCCCGGTGATCGTCCTGACGCTTCTGCTCGGCCTGGTCGTCCTCGCGTTCGCCCGCGACCTCACGGGACCGGCCGGCGGACTCGTGGCACTCGCCCTGTACGCGTTCTCCCCGGACGTCATCGCGAACGGCTCGCTGGCCACGCTCGACGTACCGGCGGCCGGCTTCCTGCTCACCGCCGCCTGGCTGTTGTGGCGGGCACGGCGGCGGCCGCATCTGTACGTGCCGCTCGCCGGGGTGGCGACGGGCGCCGCCGCGGCCACCAGGATGAGCGTGCTGCCGGTGATCCCGGTGCTGATGCTGCTGGCCGTCCTCTCGTTCTGGTACGCCCGCGGTACGCCCGGCCCCGGCGCCCGCGTCCGCTGGAGGCTCCTCGCGTACGGGGCCGCCGCGGTCGGTATGGCCGTCATCGCGGTCGCCGTCGTGTGGGCGACGTATCTCGTGGTCGATCCGCAGCTGCGCTGGACGCCGCCGGAGAACGTGCCGGACATCCGCGGGACGCGCGGCCGGGTCGCGGCGTGGCTGCCGTTCCCCGAGGCGTACCGGGACGGCATGCGGGTCCAGTTCGGCTTCGAGTACGACGTCTGGCAGGGCTTCCTCTTCGGGCGGCTGTACGAGGGCTCGCTCTGGTACTACCTGCCGGCCGCGCTCCTGGTGAAGACACCGCTCGGCATGCTCGCGCTGTGGACCGCGGGCGCCGTGGCGCTCCTGGCCGTGCGCCGGCTGCGCCCCGCCGCCCCCTACGTGCTCGTCCCCGCGGCGGTGCTGCTCGCCGTCGCCATGAACGGGGCCCGGGACCTGGGCGTGCGGTACGCGGTGTTCATGCCGATGTTCCTGGCCGTGGCCGCCGCCGGAGTGACGCTGTTGCGGTGGCGCACGGTCCACTGGGTGACGGCGGCGCTGGTCTGCTTCGTGGCGGTCAGCTCGCTGCGCACGTACCCGTACTACCTGCCGTACTCCAACGAGGCGTTCGGCGGACCGTCGAAGACCCGTCTGCGGCTGCACGACTCGAACGTCGACTGGGGCCAGGACCTGGGGCGCCTCGCGAAGCACCTCCGCCGGCACCACTCCGGCGAGCGGGTCTGGCTCGTCCACAAGGGCGCGGGCGTGCCCTCGTACTACGGCATCGACGCGTCCGACCCGCTCAAGGCGCCCCTCGGCGAGGTGCACGGACTGCTCGTCGTGTCCGACTCGGCGGCGGCGAAGGCGGACGGGCGGCTGGCCGCACTGCTCGACACCAGCACACCGGTCGACGAGGTCGGGCACTCGATCACGCTGTACCGGCGCCGCTGACGCGGGCACCCGCGGACGGACGGGTCGGTCACACCCGTCACTTCGCCCCGGCACGTCCGGTGCCCGCGCGGGTATCGTCCCCTCCATGACAACGCGTCGTACGAGGGGACGCGGCGCGGCCCGAGCGGGCGTGACGGCTCTCATGTGCCTGCTGGTGGCACTCCCGGCGCGAAGCGGTGCCGCGCCCGAGGCGGCCGCCGTACCGGACGGATCCCGGAGCCACTACGTCGGCACGTTCAACATCTACGGCAACATCGGTCACCGGGGCGACGCGGGCGACTGGATCAGGGAAGAGGCCGAAGCCGTCGAGGACCTCACGCCCGGCGGCATGGACCGGTGGCTGTTCATCGGCCTCCAGGAGGTCTGCAAGGCCCAGGGGGAGCGCTTCGCACGGGAGCTGGGCATGCGTGCGGCCTTCGTGGACACCGGCACGGACTGCGCGGACGGCCAGCCGTACGGGAACACGGTCCTGTTCCACTCGGCCGTGCGGATCCTGCCTCCGGCGCTGCTGCCCGACCCGGACGGCCGGGGCGGTGAGCGGGGCATCATCTGTGCCGTCGTGCGCGCCGCCGGGGAGGGGCCCCGGCCGGGCCCGCCGGTCACGGCGTGCAGCACGCACCTGAGCGTCGGCGCGACGAGGGAGGGGGAGCGGCGGGCGCAGACCGAGTTCATCCGCGACGACTGGAAACCGGACGGCACGCACCCCCTCGGCGCCGACGGCCCGGTCGTCCTGGCGGGCGACCTGAACGCGCTGCCCGACGCGCCGGAGCTGGACGTCCTGTACGGCGACGGGGGCAGCGAGGCGGACGGCCGCCGTGAGACCGGACCGCCGTACACCCGGCCGACCTACGACGACGGCCGCAAGATCGACTACCTGTTCGCCTGGGGTACGCGGAACTCCGTGCGCTGGCACGCCACCGGCGTGCGCCGGACCGTCCACTCGGACCACAGCTTCTACTACGGCGCGTTGTCGACCGGGACCGGCTGAGGCGCGGCCGGACCGCGGGGCGGGGCGAGGGCCGAACGGCCGAGTCGGCCTCGGTGTCCCGAAGACCGGGCCCGTAGCGTGACGAGACGACGGATCGACGAGTCGACGAGTCGAGGAGTCGACGAATTCACGGACTCCCGGATCCATGAACCCTGGTGGCGCGATGTGCTGGAGTGCGACGGCCGACCTCGTGGCCGGCTGCGGTATCGCCGCCGTCGGAGTGGCCTGCGTGGCGCGGGTCCGCCGGGCGGCCGTCCTCCCGCTGGCCGGGCTGCCCCTGCTGCTGGGCGCGCACCAGATCGTCGAGTCCCTGGTCTGGCGCGCGGGCGGGGGCGCGGGCCCCGCCACCGTGGCCTGGGCGGCGATCGCCCTGCCCCTGCTCGCGGTGTGGGTGCCGGTGGGAGTGCTGTGCGTGGCACCGCCGGATGCCGTGCGGCGACTGCTGGTCCCGCTCGTCGCGGGACTCGTCACCGCGGCGGTGCTCTCCTACCGCCTCGCCACGCATCACGTGACGGCCGACATCCGCGGCCACACCGTCGGCTACGCGGTCTCCCTGCCCGGGGCGGAGGCGCTGGTGGCGGGCTATCTGCTGGCCACGATCGGCTCCCTGCTGCTCTCCGGCGACCGGACGCTGCGCGTGCTGGGCGTCCTGATGGCCCTCGGCGCGGCGCTCTGCTGGGTGCTGTGGCGGGCGGAGTTCGTCTCGACGTGGTGCGCGTTCGCGGCGGTGTGCTCGGTGGTGCTGTACGGCTGGGTGCGCGAGCGGGCCCGGTCACGGGCCGTGCCCCGCGTGTCCGCCGGGCACTGACGGCGGGCCGCGCGCCCTGCCGGGATCGGGCGACCCGCGATCCGTACGCCGCTCACCAGCGCCGCGGTTCGCTGCCCACGATCGGAGCCGAGGGCCTGCCGTCCACGCCGACCGGGACCTCGCCCGCCAGCATCACCCGGTGCATGATCCGGGGGTGGTCGAGATGGGCCGTGTCGCTCGGCGCCAGGTGGATGGTGGCCCGGTTGTCCCAGAACGCCACACTCCCCGGTTCCCACCGGAACCGCACGGTGTACTCGGGCCGGGTCGCCTGGCCCAGCAGCATCTCGAGGAGCGGCGCGCTCTCCGTACGGGTAAGGCCGAGGATCTGCTCCACGTAGTAGCCGTTGACGAACAGCACGCGCTCGCCCGTCTCCGGATGCACCCGCACCAGCGGATGCTCGGTGGCGATCTGCCGGTCCAGCAGATGGCGTACGTACGCGTCCTCGCCGGGCCGTGCCTGGTAGCCGACGCCGAGGCGGTGCTCGGCGCGCAGCCCGTCGACGAAGTCCCGCAGCGGAGCCGAGAGTCCCGCGTAGGCGGCGGCCAGGTTGGACCAGGTGGTGTCGCCGCCGTACGGGGGCACGGTCTCGGCGCGCAGGACGGTCGCGGCCGGCGGATCGACGCGGGCGCCGTGGTCGCAGTGCCAGCCGCGCAGCAGCGAGTGGCGGCGCCTGCGCAGCCACTCGTCGTGCTCCATGCCGTACCGGCCGCCGAGTTCCAGCCGGTCGGCGGTCGTCTCGACCTCCGGGACGCCGGCGGGTGACGCGCCGCCTCGCCTCGGCAGCCGCACCGGTTCACCGAACCGCCGGGCGAACGCGACGTGCGAGGTGTGGTCCAGGCGCTGCTCCCGGAAGAACACCACCTTCCAGCGCAGCACCGCGGCCCTGATCCCGGCGACCACCGCGTCGTCCAGGTCCGCGGCCAGGTCGACGCCGGTGATCTCGGCACCGATGTGCCCGGCGGCCGGCCTGACCTCGAATCGCGTACCCCTGTCCGTCGTCATGCGTGCTCCGTCGGTCGTGCGTGGCGGTCCGTCGGGGCAAGCATGGCCTGTTCACCCGGAGGGCGACAGTGCGCCTCGGCGAGACGGACGCACCGTCACCTCGGTACCGCTATCCGAACTGGCCGACGCGGTAGTCCCCGGCGGGCTGCCGAACGAGGACGTTCGCCCGGTTGAAGGCGTTGATGAGGGAGATGAGGAACACGAGCGCGGACAGCTGGTCCTCGTCGTAGTGCTTGGCGGCGTTCTCCCACGCCTCGTCCGTGACCCCGCCGGCCGCGTCCGCGATACGGGTGCCCTGCTCCGCCAGTTCGAGCGCGGCACGCTCGGCCTCGGTGAAGACCGTCGCCTCCCGCCAAGCAGCGACGAGGTTGAGCCGTACCTGGGTCTCGCCGGCCGCGGTCGCCTCCTTGCTGTGCATGTCGGTGCAGAAGCCGCAGCCGTTGATCTGGCTCGCGCGGATCTTCACCAGTTCCTGTGTCGTGACCGGCAGGCCGAGGTCCGAGACGACCTTGCCTGCCGAGCTGAGGTGCTTGATGAACGTGGCCGTGGCCGGGTGGGCCATGAGGTTCAGACGGGCTTCCATGCTGTGCTCCTCTGCCTGGTATCGGGTTACACACCAAGGACAGGAACGGCGCGGAAAGTGTGACACGAGCGGATGTGACGTGCGTCTCCTCGGCGTCCCGGGGCGGCCCGACCGGCGGGGAGTGACTACCCGGTGGCTCCGGGCGGCGGGCGCCGGTCGGAGGACAGCAGGCCGAACAGCAGGTCGTCGGTCCACTCGCCCTTGATCCAGCTGCCGTGCCGGAGCAGGCCCTCCTGGACGAATCCGAGCCGCCGCAGCAGGCGGGCCGAGCGGATGTTGCGGACGTCGCACTCGGCGGAGACCCGGTGCAGTCCGCGGCGCCCGAACAGGTCGTCGAGCACCGCCCCCACGGCTTCCGCCGCGTAGCCGTGCCCCTGCCGGGCGGCGGCCAGGGTGAACCCGATCTCGGCCTGCAGCCGGTTCTCGTGCAGGCGGACCCCGACGTCCCCCACCAGGCAGTGATCGGCCCTGAGCTCGACCGCGTACTGGAACCAGCCCGGTTCCTGCGGCGACCCCGCGGCGAGTGCCCGCACGAGCCGGGCGGCCGCCTCCAGGGCCACGGGCGCGGACCAGCCCTGGTAGCGGGCCACCTCGGGATCGGACCGGTACGCGGCCAGCGGCGCCGCGTCCTCGGCGCGGAAGCGCCGCAGGACGAGCCGCGGGGTCTCCAGCAGCATGCGCGAACCGTCCCTAGGGGGCGCTGACGTTGGCCGTCAGGAGGCGGAGCAGTTGTTTGGCCGTGGCGTCCTGCTCCGGGGTCAGGCCCATGGCGTCGCCCATGGCGAGGGGGACCGCCGCGGCCCGGTCCTGGAGCCGTACTCCGGCGTCGGTGAGGCGCAGGGCGACGGAGCGCTCGTCCTCCGCCCGGCGCTCGCGCCGCAGCAGGCCGTTCGTCTCCAGGCGCTTGAGGAGGGGGGAGAGGGTGCTGGACTCCAGTTGCAGCGCGGTGCCCAGGTCCCGTACGGAGATCGAGTCCTGTTCCCACAGCACGAGCATGACCAGGTACTGCGGGTAGGTCAGTCCCAGCTCGTCCAGGAGGGGCCGGTAGCGGGCGGTCACCGTCCGGGAGGCCGCGTAGAGGGCGAAGCAGAGCTGGTCCTGCAGCAGGAGCGAGCCGGGTTCCGCCGGGGGGAGCTGCTGCTCCTGGGCCGGCCGGGGTGTTCCCTCGGGTGCCGATGCGGTTCCGGCAGTGCTCACGGCGTACCTCCTTGTATCCGCGGCTCCGGGTCGTGGGTCCGCGTTCCGCCCGGGCCCGGTGAGCTCCACCCTATCGCCGGTGGTCCCCACGATCGTATCGTGCCCGCATTAGTTGTGCACGACTAAGTCGTGCGCTACTGTCAGGGAAGTGCCGCCGCCCCCGGCGAAGCCCGCCGCAGGAGCCTGCCCACGGCACCAGATCCGAGGAGATCGCCATGACCGACACGACCGGCATCCGTCCCGTCCTCGAGCCCGCCGCCGCGGCGTTCGCCGAGGCGACCGCGAATCCGCCCTACCTCTTCGACCTCGGCCCGGTCGAGGGCCGCAAGACCGTCGACGAGGTGCAGTCGGGCGAGGTCACCAAGCCGGACGTCGACGAGGAGTGGATCACCGTCCAGGGCGGCCCCACCGGCGAGGTCCGCACGAGGATCGTGCGCCCCGCGGGAGCGACCGGCACCCTGCCGGTGATCCTCTACATCCACGGCGCCGGCTGGGTCTTCGGCAACGCCCACACCCACGACCGCCTGGTGCGCGAACTGGCCGTCGGCACCGGCGCGGCGGTCGTCTTCCCCGAGTACGACCTCTCGCCCGAGGCGCGCTACCCCGTCGCCATCGAGCAGAACTACGCCGTCGCCCGGTGGGTCGTCACCGCCGGCGCCGACCACCGCCTCGACGCCTCCCGCATCGCGGTGGCGGGCGACTCCGTCGGCGGCAACATGACCGCGGCCCTGACCCTC
This sequence comes from Streptomyces sp. NPDC002701, assembly GCF_042889045.1. Classification (NCBI taxonomy): domain Bacteria; kingdom Bacillati; phylum Actinomycetota; class Actinomycetes; order Kitasatosporales; family Streptomycetaceae; genus Streptomyces; species Streptomyces sp. NPDC002701. The sequence goes on along the minus strand of NZ_JBIAQL010000027.1, from coordinate 56,289 downwards.
ATGGCCAAGGAGCGCGGCGACGTCCCGCTCGTCCAGCAGGTGCTCTTCTACCCGGTCACCGACGCCTCCTTCGACACCGGCTCGTACCACCAGTACGCCGAGGGCTACTTCCTGCGCCGTGACGCCATGCAGTGGTTCTGGGACCAGTACACGACCGACGAGCAGCAGCGCGCCGAGATCACCGCGTCCCCGCTGCGCGCCACCACCGAGCAGCTCACCGGCCTGCCCCCGGCCCTCGTCATCACCGGCGAGGCCGACGTCCTGCGCGACGAGGGCGAGGCGTACGCCGACAAGCTGCGGGAGGCCGGCGTCCCGGTCACCGCGGTCCGCTACCAGGGCATCATCCACGACTTCGTGATGCTGAACGCGCTGGCCGAGACCCACGCGGCCCGCGCCGCCATCAGCCAGGCGATCACCGTGCTGAAGGGCGCCCTGGCCACCGGCTGACCTGCAGGCCCGCAGGTCACGGCCCGGCCCGCGCCCTCCCGTCCACGCACACGGGAGGGCGCGGTCCGGGCCGTTCGCGGTCACCGGCGGTCAGGTCCGGAACGCATCGGCGACGGCAGTCTGTGTACGGCCGGATTCTTCGGGTAGGGCCGACGTACATGACACCTGTCCGGGCCGGAGTCGACTGGAAGAGAAGTGCGTGTGATCACCCCCGTGCCGGATCCCGGCCGAACCTGTGAACGCTGACCGCGCCGTGGGCTGCGAACACGACCCCGGCCACCTGCCGGACAACGTTGCCGATCACGTCCTCGACGCGGTGGAGAGCCTCGTGATGCTGTGGTTCGCGGCGGCCGAGGACCTCACCCCCCGCATGTCCACACGCCAGCTCCTCGCGCTGCAGACCGTGCGCCGCCTGCCGGAGCTCAACCTCACCGCGCTGGCCGAGCACCTGGGCATAGCGCTGCCCACCGCGAGCCGCCTGTGCGACCGGCTGGAGGCCGCGGGACTGCTGCAGCGCACCGTCCAGCCGCACAACCGCCGCGAGGTGCAGCTGGTGGTCACCTCGCAGGGGCGCCGGCTCCTGGCGGACGTCACCGAACTGCGCGCCCTGTGCCTCACCACGGTGTTCGACGCGATGGCGCAGAGCGAGCGCGACTCCCTGCAGCACGGGCTGCGCGCCTTCCACCACGCCCACACCCTCGTACGGTCACGGCCGCCCCGGGACGTGCGGGACCTGCGGCCGGGGGAGGGGCGGTGACCGGCGGCTGAGCCCGCTCAGCGGGACAGCTCGGCGGGACGGCTCTGCGGGGGCCGCGCCATCTCGGCCGCCCGGCTGTGCAGATGGCACAGCAGAAGACACACGTCGTCGTCCCGCTCGGAGTCCTTGAGCAACGGGTTGAGGAGCAGGTCGGCCGAGCCGTCCAGGTCCGCGTCGAGATCGGCGGACCGGAACGTTCCCAGCGCCGCCGCGAGACGCCCGATGCCGGGGTCTATCCCCTCGGCACGCCGTTCGACCAGCCCGTCCGTGTAGAGCGCCAGCGTCGAACCGGGCGTCAGAGTCATGGTGTGGTCGCGGATCCGCTGTTCCACCGGGATGCCCAGCATCGCGCCGGGCTTGGCGTCGAGCGTGTGCACCTGCCCGTCGGGGGTGCGCAGCACGGGCGGCGGATGACCCGCCGCGGCCCAGGTGAGCGTCGGGTCGTCGGGGTGGAAGCGTGCGATGACGGCCGTCGCGTACAGGTCGGGCTGCAGATGGTGCAGGAAGATGTGCAGCCGGGTGAGGAGCTGGCCCGGGGTGCCGCCGTCGACGGCGTAGGCGCGCAGCGCCGTGCGGAGCTGGCTCATCATGACGGCGGCGTGCAGTCCGTGTCCGGTCACGTCCCCGATCACGGTGATCAGGCTGCCGTCGGGCTGGCGGAAGGCGTCGTACCAGTCGCCGCCGATGTTCAGACCTCTGGTGGCCGGCAGATAGCGCGCGGCCAGCTGCAGCCCCGGAGTGGCGGGCAGGTCCGTGAGCAGCGCCCGCTGCAGCGTCTCGGCGATGTCGCGGTTGTGCTCGAACCGCCGGGCGTTGTCCAGCGCGATGCCGGCCCGCCGGGTGAGTTCGATCAGCATGACGGCGTCGTCGGCGTCCCAGCGGACTCCCGACGGCGCGAGGGTCAGGACCCCCAGCGCCGTCCGCCGTGCCGACAGCGGAATGCACAGCAGGGGCACCGAGGGATACGCCGCCGAGGGGGGCCGGTCGTCCACGCCGGGCAGTCCGCCCGGATGGTCGGCGGCGTACTGCGGGCGTCCGCTGCGGGCCGCGGTCACGGCGGCGGCCGGACGGGGCACGCTCGGCACCTCCTCCTCCCCGCCGTCGAGGAGCCACACGTCGACACTGCGGGCGTACTCGGGGACCAGGAGGCTCCGCAGCCGGCGGACGATCTCGTCGTGGTTCAGCGAGGCCGTCAGGACGGCGCTGGCGTCGGCCAGGAACGTCAGCCTGCGGCGGGCGGTCTCCGCCTCCGTCCGCGCCGCGCGCTCGGCGGCGAAGAGCTCGCGCTGGGCCTGGCCGGCCGCGTCCAGCTCGGCGTGCAGGGCCAGCACACCCTGGTTGGTCTGGTGCAGTTCCTCCCGGTGGGAGGTGACCAGGTCCTCCTGCTCGGCGAGCTTCTCCAGTACCAGGGCGGTGTCCTCGTCGGCGCCCAGCAACCCCTCGGCCAGCGTCTCGGGATCGTCCGCCGCGGGCACGGTGTCCGCCGCGTCCCCGCCGTGGGGGCAGGCGACCGTCATGTGCCACGGTGGTCGCCGCTCGGCGCCGGTGTCGTCGCACGAGGTCACGACGGCCCGCAGCAGACCGTCCTCGGACGGAGCCGGGGCCGCCTCCAGGTCCAGCCTCCAGGTGCCGCCCTCGACGAGGCACTGGTGCAGGTGGGCGCTGAGGGCGGCCGTCAGCCGGGTCCGCTCCAGGCCGGGCACCCCGTACGCGGCCGCCAGGCGGGCCGTGTCGATGCGGGCCCGGGCGGCGTCGGTGACGGTGGTGATGTGCCAGGTGCGAGTCATGGTCTGCGATCCGACGGAGTGGGGGCCGGTACGGCGACGGCGGCGTCGTCCCGCACGGGCCGGGCGGGGCTGCTCGTACCGGACACCCCGGGGGCGGCGGTCACAGCCGGGGCGGAGGACGCGGGACCCGCGCCGACGGGCGGAGCCCATCGGCCGGACGGGCCACCGGCTGCCGGCGCTCGCGCGGGTACGTCCCGGTCGAGCGGCCTCACATCCCCTCGCGCGGACGCGGCGCACGGGGCGGACGCGGTGGTGGCGGCGGGCCGCCGGCCCAGCAGGTCACCGTGACCGTCGTCCCCTCGCCGGGGCTGCTGTCGACCGAGAACTCGTGCACCAGCCGCCGGGTACCGCCGAGCCCCATTCCCAGCCCGCCCCTGGAGGCGTGCCCGTCCCTGAGCGCCTGGTCGAGGTCCGCGATGCCGGGGCCCTCGTCCGCGAAGGCCAGCCGCAGCCCCCGGGCCGGGCCGTCCGTCAGGCAGGCCGACTCCATCGTGCCGCCTCCGCCGTGCACCAGCGTGTTGCGCGCCAGCTCGCTCGCCGCGGTGACCAGCTTGGTCTGCTCCACCAGGCCGAAGCCGAGCCGCGCCGCCGTCCGCCGCACATGCTGCCTGACCCGCACCAGGTCCAGGTCCGAACGGATCGGCAGGCAGGCGTGGACCCGGCCGGCTGTCTGCATGACGGGCTCTCCTGGCGTGGGCCGCCGGGGCGGGACGTCTGGGGTCGTGGCCTGCGTACGGGCGGATCACCACGCGGACGCGTCGCCGGTCGCCGGGCCCGCGACGGCGGACCCCGGCCCGCCGGGGGCGTACGCCAGGGGCTGCTGTACTGCCGTTCCGTGCTCCGGCACTGCTTCTCTCCTCGTGTGCTGCTCATCGCCCGGGTTCGCCGGGGACGACGTGACAACGATCAAACCATTGCCGGACGGCAACTGTATCGGGGGTCCGGGGTCGCGCAACACCGCACCCCGAACGGGGAGTTCCCCCCGCAGTCCCACCCGGCGCGGACTCACGTCGCCGGAATGCCTCCGTACCAGTCGAGACAGGCGACCAGCGCGTCGTCGTCCGGTTCGGGCCCGCCACGGTGTCCGGTCAGCTCCCGCAGGATCGCCCCGGGGACCTCGGCCGCCGGCACCAGGCTGGTGGACGTGATGGCACGGGCCAGCGCGCGTTCGCCGTACACCTCGCCGCCGGGCCCCGCCACGGCGTGGACGCCGTCGCTGACGAAGATGAGCCGGTCGCCCGGCTCGATGACGAACTCCTGGGCGAAGTAGTCGGTCTCCTCGAACATGCCCAGCGGAAGCTGCGCCTCGAAGTCGACGGCCGTCACGGTCCTGTCGCGCAGCCGCAGCATCTGCGGCGAGCCGGCGTCGACGACCCGCAGACGGCCGGTGGACAGCTCCAGGTCCAGCATCAGCACGGCCAGATGGGCGTCCCCGCGGTAGTGCGCGTACACCGCCTGGTCGGCGAGGGCGGCCTGGTCCGCGAGCGGGAGGCCGGCCCTGCGCGCGTTGCGCAGCGCGTTGACGCCCAGGCTGGTCAGCAGCGCGGCCTCGATGCCCTCGCCCATGCCGTTGGTGATGTACAGCGCCAGATGGTCGGCCGTGGCGGACCAGTCGAAGTTGTCGCCGAAGACGGCGTAGGCGGGCTCCAGCTGGGCGCCGAGCGCGTACTCGGGCCGCGCGCAGGAGCGGGCGGGCAGCAACTGCCACTGCATCTCCGCCGCGAGGGTGAGCCGGTCCTTGCGCCGTGCCTGCAGATACAGGTCGGTGTCACGCTCGGCGACGATCACCTCGTGGCCCAGCACCTCCGCCACCTCGGCCAGTTCGGCCGCGCCCTCGGCGGCCGCGTCCGCCGAGGGCAAGGTGACGGACAGGACGCCCAGCCTGTCGCCGCGCACGGTGACGGGCAGGTGGACGCGCACCGCCCCGCCGGGGCAGTCCTCGGTGACCGGCTCCTGGGCCCCGAAGGCCCGGCCCGCCGGACCGGTGTGTATGGGCAGCGGGGGCAGGGTGAGCGGCAGGGTGGACACCGGCTGCAACAGGGTCAGTCCGTAGTCGGCCATGAAGAGTTCGACCTCCTCGGCCGCGTACTGGCCGCGCAGCACGTCCCGGACCGCGTCCAGCAGCTGGTGCGGAGCGGCGGAGCGCAGCGCGCGCTCGGCCGCGACGAATCTGTTCACCAAGTCGGGTACGCCGTTCTCTGCGTGTCGGCGGCCGGATGTCCGCGCCATGGGGTGCCCGGTGCCGGGCGTCTTTCCTGTTCCGGGCCTGCCGGGAGCACGGGCGGCGCCGGCGGGCGGGCTGACATCGCCCGAGAAGCCTGCGAGAGTGGCAGCGTGACTTCCTCCTCCGCGCGTCCCCGGCCCCACGAGGTGGCGCCGGTGGCCGCACAGGCGGCGGAGCTGCTGGAGGTCCTGTGGGGGCGCGCCTCCACGGCGCCCGTCTCGGCGTCCCAGCTGCGGGTGCTGTTCATCCTGGAGCACCAGGAGGGCATCAACCTGCGCACACTCGCCGATGCCCTGGGGTCCACGCCTCCGTCGACCAGCCGGCTGTGCGACCGCCTCCAGGCCGTGGGGTTCGTCGAGCGCCGGCCGGGTGCGACGAGCCGCCGCGAACTGCGGCTGTACCTGAGCCGCCGAGGACGGACCTTCCTCGGCGACCTGCGGTCCCGCCGCGAGCGGGCGCTGGAGTCCGTGCTGGAGCAGATGCCCGCCGCCCGGCGGACCCAGCTGCTGCAGGGACTCGTGGCGTTCTGCGCCGCCGCGGCGGAGGAGATCCACGAGGACGGCACGGTCACCGGCGCCGCGACGGCCTGACCGCCCGCACTGCCGCGCCCGGCGCACGGGTCGGTCCTCGTCGTCACATGCATCCGGATCCCTTCCGCGCCTCGGCGCTGCCCACTTTCTTGCTTCTGACCATTGTTGTCAAACGGCAAGTGTCAGGTATGAGTGTGCTCCGCCCTTTCCCCGGTGGGACGGCGGAGCGTGTCGGACGGATCTCAGGCGGAGTCGCCCTGCTGCTTGTCCACCAGGGCGAGCGAGTCCTCGACGCTGTCCGAGACCGGCACGGTGATGCTCACACCGGTGAGATCGAGAATCCGGCGCACGGCCGGCGCCGGCGCGATGATGTGGACGCTTCCCCCCAGTTCCCGGGTCTGCTGGTACGCCCTGATGATGATGTTCATGCCGGACGAGTCCATGAAGGGGACGGCCGAGAGCTCCAGCAGGAAGTGGCGCCGGCCGTGCTGGAACTGGTTCGCCAGGTGATGCTGCAGTCCGGTCGCCGTATCGATGTCCAGATGCCCCTCGACCGTGAGCAGGACGACGTCCTCGCGAGGCAGGGTGACCTCGACGGACAACGGGTTCTGGGCTATGGACACAAGTACCTCCCACAAAGCAGCAATGATCTGGCCCGGCTACCCCCGAACGCGGATCCGATGCCTTCGATCACCGGCATGGCGGTGTGATCCAGCTCTCGTCGCCCTGCTCGTCCGGCCCACCGGAAGGGCAGCCCTGTCCCTCGTCGCCCATGCACCGCACCTACCCCCGCGCAGGTCCCGCATGCGGGGGCGTCACGCGAGTGGGGGACTACGACACCCGGATGCCCACGATGCAGGTGTCGTCGTCGGTGTCCGACCTGCTGTAGGTGAGGAGCCGGTCCAGCTGCTGGTCGAGCGTGCACGGCGCCGCCCGGACCGTGGTGAGCAGCTGGGTCATGGACTCCTCCATCGTGCGGTCCCGGCGCTCGATCAGACCGTCCGTGTACATCAGCAGCGTGTCGTCCACCGCGAGCTGCACCTCGTCCTCGGTGTACGTCACCTCGGGCACGGCGCCCAGCAGCAGGCCCTTGAGCCGGGGCAGGGACACCGCCTCCGCGTCCCGCACCAGCACGGGCGGCAGATGACCGGCCCTGGCCCAGCGCAGCGTACGGGTCTGCGGGTCGTAGATGCCGCAGACCGCCGTGGCGGTGATGGAGCCCGTCAGATGGTGCGCCACGCTGTTGAGCCAGGACAGCAGCTGGCCGGGACCCGCGCCCGTGACGGCCAGTCCCCGCAGGGCGTTGCGGAGCACGACCATGCTCGTCGCCGCCTCTATGCCGTGACCGGCCACGTCACCCACGCACAGCAGCACCAGACCGGACGGCAGCACGACCGCGTCGTACCAGTCGCCGCCCACCAGCTGCTCGGTCTCGGCGGGCCGGTAGCGGACGGCCACGTCGAGCCGGGGAGCCCGCAGCGGCGCCTGCGTCGGCGGCATGATGGCGTGCTGCAGTTGCAGCGTCAGCCGGTTGCGTTCGGCCGCCTGCTGCTCGGAGTGCGCGAGCTGGTCACGCGTGGCGGCCAGCGCCACCTCCGTCCAGTGCTGGGCCGAGATGTCCTGGTAGGCCCCGCGCACCACGAACGGCCGTCCGCCGGCGTCGAGCACCGGCTCCGCCACCACCCGGATGTGCCGGGTGACCTCGTCGGGGCGCTGCAGCCGGAACGCCGCGGACGCCGCCCGCCGGTGATGCAGCAGCGTGCGCAGGAAGCGGCCGATGGCGACGGCGTCGTCCGGGTGCGCGTGCAGCGCCAGCTCCTCCAGCGGTACGGGACCGCTCGACGGCGGCCTGCCGTACAGGCTGAAGAGCTGGCCGTTCCAGGTGATCTCACCCGTGACGAGGTTCTCCTCGAAGCCGCCGATGCGGCCGAGGCGCTGTGCGTGCTGGAGCAGGCTCGCCAGCCGTGCCGTCTCGTCCTCGATGCGCCAGATGAGCAGCACGCTGTTGCCGTGGCGGCTGATGCTGATGTCGGCCACGGCCGCCAGCGGCACCTGGTCGACGAGCGCCGTGAGGTTCATGCGCTGCGCGCGGAACGGCTCCCCGGTGGCGTAGACGCGCTCGACCCGCTGGAAGAGCTCGCTCTCCCCGGCGGCCATCGGGTATGCCTCGAGCAGCAGGGCACCGCTGATCAGACCGCGCGGCCGGCCGGCCGGGTCGAGGAAGCGGCTGTTGACATGGTGGATGTGGAAGTCCACCAGCTGTCCGCCGTCGGTGTAGGGGACGAGGACCAGCGCGGGGTCGTGCAGTCCGTCGGCCAGATCCACCAGTTCGGCGGCGTCCGGCATGACCCGGGCCTCGCTGACGCTGTCGCCGCCGTTCACGAAGGCGTACGTCTCCAGGGTGTGGGCGCACAGCTCCGCCAGCGCCTCCACCTGCCGGATCACCTGCGGCGACTGGGGCGGCAGGGGAGCGGCCCAGACGACTTCGAGGACGCCGTGGACGCGCCCTCCGGCGCCGGCGGGGAGGGCGGCCCTGCCGCCGTCCGGGTAGTGGTGCTGGCCGATGGAGGGCAGGCCGGTCTCGGCGAGGGAGCCGATCCACTGCCCCGCACGCTCGGTGAGGCTCGTACGGGCCACCGTCGTCACGCCGGGGGGCACGTAGTGCCACCGGGCCGCCTCCGCCGGGGAGAAACCGGCGCTGCCCGCCAGCGTCAGCGAGCCGTCGGAGCGAGCGGTCCAGATGGCCACCGCCACCGCGCCGAGCGGCGTCAGCGCGTGGGTGAAGAGGGAGTCGGCGACGGCCTGGGTGTCCGGGGCCGCCAGTGCGCCGCTCTCGGCCTCCCGCAGCCGCACGGCGGCCGAGCGCGCGCCCTCCTCGCGGGCCGCGGCCCTGGCCGAGGCCGCCGCGGCGGCCGTGGCCTCGGCGTCCTTCGCGCCGGCCAGGAAGGCGCCGGTCATGTCCGACAGCCGGTCGCGGGCGGACTGGTTGATGACGTCGACGGCGAGTTCGAGCGGTGTCACCTTGGCCTGCTCGGCGAGTGCGGCGAGCTGTCGGGCGGCCTCGGCCGGGCCGCAGCCCAGCCGTTCGACCAGGATGCCCTTGGCGAGTTCGATCAGGGCCCGCCCGTCGGCCTCGGCCTGCGCCGCCCGCACCTCGCGGCGCAGGCGCTCCACCGTGGCCGCCAGCTTGCCCACCGGGTAGCGGGCGTCGAGGGTGGTGTCGCGCTCGTCCGCGGGCAGGCCGTCGCCGTCCACGGCGATCTCCGTGCCGGTGCCGGTGCCGGTGTCGTCGGCCTCGGACGCGGGGTACGACGCGTCGTCGGCCGGATCCGGGCGACGGTGTTCAGGATGGCTCACGATGCTGTTGCTCCTCGGCTGGGATGCCCGTGCGGGCGGGGCGCGGGGACGGCGCCCGGCCGGCGCGCACGCACGGCCGGGCGCCACCCCTCACGCGGGCAGCCAACGGCGGACGCAGGCGATGAGGTCGTCGGTGTCGACCGGTTTGGTGACGTAGTCGCTCGCACCGGAGGCGAGACTCTTCTCCCGGTCGCCGGGCATCGCCTTCGCGGTGACGGCGATGATGGGGAGCTGCGCGTACCGGGGCATCTTGCGGATCTCGGCCGTGGCGGCGTAGCCGTCCATCTCCGGCATCATCACGTCCATCAGGACGAGCGCGATGTCGGGGTGGTTGACCAGCGTCTCGATGCCCTTGCGGCCGTTGTCCGCGTGCAGCACGTGGAATCCCTGGAGCTCCAGGATGCCGCTCAGCGCGAAGAGGTTGCGCGCGTCGTCGTCGACCACCAGGACCGTACGGCCGAGGAAGGCGTCCTCGACGGCCCGCGGCGCCTCGGCCCGCGGCTCCTCCGCGCGGGCCAGGGACGGCACGTCCCCCAGTTCCTCGGCGGACAGGTGCAGGGCGATGCGCTCCCGCAGTTCGTCCAGGCTGGACAGGAACTCCAGGGCGCGGGTGCCGGAGCGGGCCTGGAGCGCCTGCTCCTGCGCCAGGTCCGCGCGATGACCGCTGTGCACCAGCACCGGAACGTTCGCGAGCGCGGAGTCGCCCTGCATCGCGTCCAGGAAACGCGGCGCCTCGCCGCTCGGCATGCCGAGTTCGAGGACGACGCAGTGGCAGGGGCCCGCGGCCAGCGCGCTCGCCGCCTCGTGCGCCCCTGAGGCGGTGATGACGTCGACGGTGCCGCGCGGGTCACCGGCGTCCTGGCCGCGGGTGACGTCCGAGACGGCGCTCTCCGCGACGAGGGTCAGCAGTCCGCGCTGCCGCTCCTCGACGACGAGCAGCCGGCGCCGCGGGCGCCTGGCCGGGGCGGCCGGACCCGGGACCGGGACGCTCGCCTCGGACTCCTCGGAAGGGGCGGTGCCCGGCGGAAGCTCCGGGGCGCGGTCGCCGATCACCAGGTTCTCGAAGTCGGGGCGGGCCACGGGCAGGAACAGGGTGAAGGTGCTGCCCTGCCCCGGTGTGCTGTCGACGGTGACGGCGCCGCCGAGGAGATGGGCGATCTCCCGCGTGATGGACAGGCCGAGGCCGGTGCCGCCGTACTTGCGGCTCGTCGTCCCGTCCGCCTGCTGGAAGGCCCCGAAGATCGTCTCCAGATGCTGCTCCGGGATCCCGATGCCGGTGTCCTGCACCCGGAAGGCGACGATGGTGCCGCCACGGAACACGCCGGTGGGCACCTCGTGGTCGGCCGCCGGTTCGATGCGCAGTTCGACGCCGCCGTGCTCGGTGAACTTGACCGCGTTCGACAGCAGGTTGCGCAGGACCTGGCGCAGCCGGGAGTCGTCGGTCAGCAGGTCGGCGGGCGCGCCGGGCGCCGTGCGCACGGTGAAGTCCAGGCTCTTCTGTGTCGTCATCGGCCGGAAGGTGGCCTCCACGTACTCGAGGAGCTGGCGCAGCGGCACGACCTCGGGAGTGACGTCCATCTTGCCCGCCTCGACCTTCGACAGGTCGAGGATGTCGTTGATCAGCTGCAGCAGGTCGGAGCCCGCGGAGTGGATGATGCCGGCGTACTCGACCTGCTTGGGGGTGAGGTTGCGTGACGGGTTCTGGGCGAGGAGCTGGGCGAGGATCAGCAGGCTGTTCAGGGGGGTGCGCAGCTCGTGGCTCATGTTCGCCAGGAACTCCGACTTGTACTTGGAGGCCAGCGACAGCTGCTGGGCGCGCGTCTCCAGTTCCTGCCTGGCCTGCTCGATCTGCAGGTTCTTCGCCTCGATGTCGCTGTTCTGCGCCACCAGCAGCGAAGCCTTGTCCTCCAGCTCCTCGTTCGAGCGCTGGAGTTCGTCCTGCTGGACCTGCAGCTCCTCCGAGCGGGCCTGCAGTTCGGCGGTCAGCCGCTGGGACTCGTCGAGCAGTTCGTCGGTCCTCGCGTTGGCGACGATGGTGTTGACGTTGACGCCGATGGTCTCCATCAGCTGGCCGAGGAAGTCCAGGTGGATCTGGGTGAAGCGGGTGACCGAGGCCAGCTCGATGACTCCCAGCACCTGGTCCTCGACCGCGATGGGCAGCACCACCAGGGCGGTCGGCACCGTGTGGCCGAGGCCCGAGGAGATGGACACGTAGTTCGGGGGCAGTTCGTCGACGGTGATGGCGCGGCGGCTGCGCGCGGCCTGGCCGACCAGCGAGCGGCCGAAGGAGATGCGCTCGGGACGGCCCTCCTCGTCGGGCCAGCCGTAGGAGCCGACGAGCCGCAGCCCGCTGCCCTGCGCGCTCTCCTCCGCGAGGTAGAACGCGCCGTACTGGGCCGAGGCGAGGGGCGCGAGCTCGTCCATGATGAGCTCGGCCACCACCGACAGGTCCCGGTGGCCCTGCATCAGTCCGGAGACCCGTGCGAGGTTCGTCTTGAGCCAGTCCTGTTCCTGGTTGGCCCGGGTGGTCTCGCGCAGGGACTCCACCATGGAGTTGATGTTGTCCTTGAGCTCGGCGACCTCGCCGGACGCCTCGACGGTGATCGAGCGGGTCAGGTCGCCCTCGGCGACGGCGCTGGCGACCTCGGCGATCGCGCGCACCTGCCGTGTCAGGTTCCCGGCCAGCTCGTTGACGTTCTCCGTCAGCCGCTTCCAGGTGCCGGACACGCCCTCCACCTCGGCCTGGCCGCCGAGCCGGCCCTCGCTGCCGACCTCGCGGGCGACGCGGGTGACCTCGGCGGCGAACGCGGAGAGCTGGTCGACCATGGTGTTGATGGTGGTCTTGAGTTCGAGGATCTCGCCGCGGGCGTCGACGTCGATCTTCTTGGACAGGTCGCCCTTGGCCACCGCCGTCGTCACCAGCGCGATGTTGCGCACCTGGCCGGTGAGGTTGTTGGCCATCGAGTTGACGTTGTCGGTGAGGTCCTTCCAGGTACCCGCCACGTTCGGGACCTGGGCCTGTCCGCCGAGGCGTCCCTCGGTGCCGACCTCGCGGGCGACGCGGGTGACCTCGTCGGCGAAGGCGGACAGCGTGTCGACCATCGTGTTGATGACGTCAGCGAGGGCGGCGACCTCGCCCTTGGCCTCGACGGTGATCTTCTGCGAGAGGTCGCCGCGGGCGACGGCCGTGGCGACCTGGGCGATCGAGCGGACCTGACCCGTCAGGTTGGAGGCCATCACGTTGACGTTGTCGGTGAGGTCCTTCCAGGTGCCCGACACCCCGCGGACGGTGGCCTGTCCGCCCAGGTTGCCCGCGGTGCCGACCTCGCGGGCGACGCGGGTGACCTCGTCGGCGAAGGCGGACAGCTGGTCCACCATCGTGTTGAGGGTCTCCTTCAGGGCGAGGATCTCGCCGCGGGCGTCCACGGTGATCTTCTGCGACAGGTCGCCCCTGGCCACCGCGGTCGCCACCTGGGCGACGTTGCGGACCTGGGCGGTGAGGTTGCCCGCCATGAAGTTCACGGAGTCGGTGAGATCTCGCCAGGTGCCCTTGACGCCCTTGACGTCCGCCTGTCCGCCGAGGCGTCCCTCGGTGCCGACCTCGCGGGCGACGCGGGTGACCTCGTCGGCGAAGGCGGACAGCTGGTCGACCATCGTGTTGATGGTGTTCTTGAGTTCGAGGATCTCGCCGCGGGCGTCCACGGTGATCTTCTGCGAGAGGTCGCCCTTGGCCACCGCGGTCGTCACCTGGGCGACGTTGCGGACCTGGGCGGTGAGGTTGCCCGCCATCAGGTTGACCGAGTCGGTGAGGTCGCGCCAGACACCGCCGACGCCGGGCACCTGCGCCTGTCCGCCGAGGCGTCCCTCGCTGCCGACCTCGCGGGCGACGCGGGTGACCTCGTCGGCGAAGGCGGACAGCTGGTCGACCATCGTGTTGACGGTCTCCTTCAGCTGCAGGATCTCGCCCCGCGCCGGTACGTCGATCTTCTGGGAGAGGTCGCCCTTGGCCACCGCGGTCGCCACCTGGGCGATGTCGCGGACCTGGGTCGTGAGGTTGCCGGACATGGCGTTGACCGAGTCGGTGAGGTCGGCCCAGGTCCCGGAGACGCCCGGCACCTCCGCCTGTCCGCCGAGGGTGCCCTCGGTGCCCACCTCGCGGGCGACCCGGGTGACTTCGGAGGTGAACACGGACAGCTGGTCGACCATGCCGTTGAAGACGGTGGCGATGTCGCCCAGGAGCCCGTCCCCGTCGTCCGGCAGACGGGTGCCGAAGTCACCGTCCCGCACCGCCGTCAGACCGGCCAGCAGCTGTCGCAGCTCCTGGTCGCCCGGCGTGCGGTCGACGGCGTCGGTCGTCTGGCTGGTCATGCGCACCCTCGTTCCATGCCGAAGAGGTCCCTCGGCGGAGGGACTCGGAACTTCAGGCCCACTGCCGGACCACGCCCTCACCCAGGGTCCCGTTGTCCGGGCCCGTCGGCGGGGAAATACGCCGCAGGCTAACCCGTGAGTGTAGTTGTGAACAAAGTGTGGTGCCGAAATCGCCACAGCGGGGACAGGACGAGGTCAGACCGGGAGTGGACCGGGCACACAGGGGGCGTTCACGGGGTGCTGCGCGCTCGGGGCGCACGAACGCGTCCGCCGTCGCGGTCCGGTGAGCGGGGGCTCCTGGGACCGCGACGGCGGACTCGTTCTCCGGCGCAGGGGGAGGCGCCGGTTCTCCGGCGTGGGGGGACGCCGGACAGGTGGGGGCAGCCGGGTGTCAGGCCACCGAGGGGTCGAGCAGGCCGGCCCGGAGCCGCTTGATGATGCGGCTGATCAGACGCGACACGTGCATCTGCGAGATGCCGAGCAGCTCGCCGATCTCGGCCTGCGTGCGCTCCTCGACGAACCGCAGGTGGATGATGCGGCGCTCGCGCTCGTCCAGCTCGGCGACGAGGGGGGCCAGCGAGTGCAGGTCCTCGACGAGCTCCAGCGAGTGATCGTCCTCACCGATGAAGTCGGCCAGGACGGATTCGCCGTGCGAGCCGTTGTCGGGGGCCAGGGCGGCGTCGAGCGACGAGGAGTTGTAGCAGTTCGCCGCCTTGCGGGCCTCGATGACCTCCGCCTCGGGCAGCGACATGAGCTCCGAGAGCTCCTTCGTCGTGGGCGTGCGCCCGAGACGGGTCCGCAGCTCCTCCGTCGCCTTCGCCAGCTCGACCCGCGCCTCCTGGAGACGGCGCGGGACGTGGACGGCCCAGCTCGTGTCACGGAAGAAGCGCTTGATCTCGCCGACGATGTAGGGGACGGCGAAGGAGGTGAACTCCACCTCGCGCGTCAGCTCGAACCGGTCGATGGCCTTGATGAGCCCGATGGTGCCGACCTGGACGATGTCCTCCATCGAGTCGCCCCGGCCGCGGAACCGGGAGGCCGCGTACCGCACGAGGGACAGGTTCATCTCGATCAGGGTGTTACGGGCGTACTGGTACTCGTGGGTGCCTTCCTCCAGCACCGCGAGGCGGTCGAAGAACTGCCGGGACAGGTCCCGGGCGTCCCGCGGCTTGACGCGCGACGGGTCCTCGATGAGAGGCAGCTCCGTCTCGTCCGTCGTCCGGGTCCCCTGCGCCGTGGCCGTTGCCCCGCCTGCCGTCACGGCTGCCATGCCGTCCACCCCACTCACCGTCGCTGTTGATGACACCGGCCGTCTGCCCCGCTTCGAACAGCTCATGCCATCCAATTTCGAAAGAGATCCGCGTCACCCCGGATCTGGCCGGAAGTCGGCGCCCGGGCCGCCCTCGTCGACCGCCGGCCGACGGTCACCGGCCGTGCCGACGGCCGACGGCAGGGTTGGATCCCGTCTATTTCAAGACGGGGTGTTTTGCCTCGTGGAGCCAGGGCAAGCGGAACTCGTGCTTCGGACCGGAGGCACGCCCGCAGGAACGGTTCAGCCGACCGCGGTGGCCCTCCGGCGTCCCCGGAAAGCCACCAGTCCTTCCTGCGGCACCCCCTCGCAAGCCATCTTGTTCAGGAGCGAATCCGCATGCGTATCGACTTGTCGACAAGCCGCCTCGAGGAATACGCACCCACCGAGGCGAAGCCTGCGCCCGCCGGTTCGGCAGACGTGTCCGGTCCGCCCGTCCGGTCCGCCGCAGCAAGGCATCCGCACGACGACGCCCCCGACTCGGCGAGCGACTTCGCCCGGCTGGCCGCGCTGGAGGAAGGACCCGAGCGGGACGCCGTCCGTGACGAACTGGTGACGGCGTGGCTGCCCATGGCCCACCGCATCGCCGGACGCTTCCGCGACCGCGGGGAGAACATCGAGGACCTGCGCCAGGTCGCGGCGGTCGGGCTGGTGAAGGCGATCGACCGGTTCGACCCCTCCCGCGGCGCCTTCGAGAGCTATGCCGTGCCCACCATCACCGGCGAGGTGAAGCGGCACTTCCGTGACCGCATGTGGGCCCTGCGGGTGCCCCGCCGGGTGCAGGAGCTGCGCAACAAGGTGCGGGTCGCCCGCAGGGACCTCACGCAGAACCCCGGGGCCCCCGAGCCGACCACGGCCGAGATCGCCGCGCACGCCGGGCTGACGGAGGACGAGGTCGCCGCGGGAATGGAGGCGATGGAGAGCTTCAGCACGCTGTCCCTCGACGCCGAGCTGTCGTCCGCCGACGACAACTACAGTCTCGCCGACACCCTCGGGGACTCCGACTCCTCCTTCGACGTGGTCGTCGACCGCGAAGCGGCGAAGGAAGGGCTGCGCCGGCTGCCGGAACGCGAGCGGAACATCCTGTACATGCGCTTCTTCGAGGACATGACGCAGAACCGCATAGCCGACCAGCTCGGCATCTCCCAGATGCACGTCTCGCGCCTCATCACCCGAAGCTGCGCCCGGGTCCGGGACGAGGCGCTCGGTGACCGGACCCGCTCCGCCCCCGGCGACGGCGGACCGGGGGCCGCGTGACACGGCGCCGTGGTCCCGGCCCCGTACGAGGTGTCCCGGCCGGATCGTCCGAACCCGCGGTGGAACCACCGTCACGTCGTCAAGGAGCAGACCCGATGCTGATGCCCGATCCCGCAGTCCTGCGCGCGCTCGTGGAGGAGTACGAGACGCTCACCGCCCGGGCCGGGAGCGGCACCGCGGACGTGGATCAACGGGCGCAGGACGTGGCGTACACCCTCTGCGTGTCGACCGGCACGCGTGACGTCCGGTCTGCCCTCGACGTCGCCCGCCGCCGGCTGGCCACGGCGCCGGAACCCGGCCCCGTGGTGCCGATGGCGTCGCGGCCCACCGGGACCGGGGTCGCGGAGGCCCGTGACCTGGGTGAAGCCGTCGCCTGACGAACCCTCCGAGCCGGCCGCACGCGGGTACGGCCGGCCCGGCCCCCACCCGCCGGACGCCCGAAGCGATGAGGGAACGCCAGTGCGACCGAGTAGGGTGGCCCGAGGGGTGAGACCGGTGGACCTGATGGACAGTACGGACAGCTCGTCGTCGACGCCGCGGTACGGCAGTGCCGGGCAGGCCGGGCCGACCCTGCCGCAGACACCCGCCGCGCGGGCCGTCCACCCCGGCCGGACCCGGTGGCGCGCCCGCCGCGACGGCCGGTCCGCACCGCCCGCGACGAAAGGGCCGGCATGACGACGACGGCCACCGCGCGGGAGACCGGCGCCACTTTCGTGCACCCCGCGCTCTTCTACCGTGACGACCAGGAGTACCTGTCGGGCACGGTCCCCTTCATACACGAGGGCCTTTCGGCGTCGGAGCCGGTGGCCGTGGCCGCCCCCGCCCCGCGGCTGGCGCTGATCACCGCGGAACTGGGACGAGTGGCACAGGACGTCCGTCTCGTCGACATGAGCCTGGCCGGGCGGAACCCCGGCCGCATCATCCCGTCCGTCCTGCGGGCCTTCGCCGACGCCCACACCGGCGTCCGCGTCCGCATCATCGGCGAACCGATCTGGCCCGGCCGCACCGCCACGGAATACCCCGCCTGCGTTCAGCACGAGGCTCTGATCAACGAGGCGTTCAGCGGCCGTGACGTGATCATCCTGTGCCCGTACGACGCCCGGTCGCTGCCCGACAGCGTGCTCGCCGACGCCCACGCCACCCACCCGGTCCTCATCAGCGGGGGACGTCAGCGGGCCAGCGACGCCTACGACCCCGGGAAGGTGCTCGCGCGCTGCAACGAACCGCTGCGCCCGCCGCCCGGCGCGGCCACCTTCTCCTACGACGCGAGCACGCTGCCGGCCGTCCGGGACTTCGCACTCGCCGAGGCGCGGGAGCGCGGGACGAGCGCGGCCCGGCTGCAGGACCTGGCACTCGTCGTCGCCGAGCTGACCACGAACAGCGTGGTGCACGCCGGCGGCGGGGGGACACTGCGGCTGTGGGCGGAGAGCGACCAGATCGTCTGTGAGGTCCAGGACCTCGGCCGGCTGTCCGATCCCCTCGCGGGCCGCCGCCCCGCACGCCCCGACCAGATAGGCGGGCGCGGCCTCCTGCTCGTCCACCTCCTCTCGGACCTGGTACGCCTGCACACCGGCGACCGGGGCACGACGATCCGCAGTTACCTCGCCCGCGTCTGACGCACGCCACCGCGACGCACCTTCGCCCGCCGTACGCCGCGCACGTGCCTGCCGCACGCGCGGGGGCCCGGATCCGTCGCGGATCCGGGCCCCTGCGCGTGACGGCGTCCGTTACGCGCCGCCGTCCTGCCCGGCCGAGCGGGCGGCCTGGGTCTCGGTGTGCGCGTCCGCCGTGGACAGGACGCCACCGGAGCTCTCGAGGTGCGCCCGCACGAACCACTGGAACTGCTCCAGGGAACGCAGGTGCTCGGTGAGGAGGTCCTCCGTCACCGGGTCGAACTTGCCGGCCTCGGCCAGTGCCGCGCGGTGGCTCTCGATGATGCCCGTGTACACCAGGTCCAGGGCACCGAGGTGCGCGATGGCATCGGCCCGGCCGACGTCGTAATCGTCCCACGTCCGCTCCGCGACGAGGGCGCCCGGGGTACCCGCGGGGACCCCGCCCAGCGCGGAGATGCGCTCGGCCGTGTCGTCGGCCATGGCCCGGACACGGTCGACCTGCGGGTCGAGCATCTCGTGGATGGCGATGAAATGCGGACCGACCACATTCCAGTGGATGTGCTTCAGGGTGAGCGAGAGGTCATTGAGCGCGTGCAGCCGCAGGCGGAGCAGTTCGATTACCTTCCCGCCGTCCTGGGTGCTGAGTCCGGGAACGGTGTACTTGGGCTCGTTCGAAGACGACGTCATTCCGTATTCCTCCCTGGGAATTCTCGATGTTCGAAGATGGCGGGTGCCGCGGTCGGCATCCGGGGCTCGTGCCCTCCTACCAGCGGTACCACCGTCCACGGCGGCTGCCGGAGGTGTTCGGGCGCACGACGAAGCCGAGCAGCCAGACGATCAGTACGACGACCGCGACCCACCAGAGGATCTTGAGTGCGAAACCCGCGCCGAAAAGAAGCAGCGCCAGCAGCAGGACAAGAACAAGAGGGACCATCGATATCGACCTCCAGCGTTTCAGGTGCCCTACCTGTCTCCGGATACGCCTCCCGGGCCCGAAGAGGACCTGATTGGCCGCTGTGACGAAACCGCCGAGAATGCGGGTGCGGCGGCAGGGTATTTGCTGCCCGAGGGGAACGGCGGACGGCGCACACGGGGCCGCCGTACCTCCTCGGACTCGACCATGAGAGAGGGGAGCGACGTGACCACCGACAGAATCTGGTCGTACGCATCGGTCAGCGGGTACTCGGAGGGTCTGCTGCTCACGGGGTTCACGGTCGCCGCGAGCGACGGGACGATCGGGCACGTGGACCGGCAGGTGGACGCATCCGGGATGCGGCACCTGATCGTCGACACAGGCGGCTGGCTGTTCGGCAGGAGCGTCCTGATACCGGTGGGCCTCGTCACCGCCGTCGACCCGCAGGCCCAGGAGATCACGGTGGCCTGCACCGAGGACGAGGTCAAGGCCGCGCCCGGGTTCCGGACCGACAGCGAGACGCTGGACCCGGAGTACCTCGCCGGAGTCGGTGACTACTACCGGAGCCTGCCTCCCAGGCAGGCGACCGCGACCTGACCGGGCGCCACCAAGCAGAGTGCAGGGACACGACGCATATGGACCGAACCGACACGACCACCGTCGCGTCCACGGACCCGCCCGGGGGAGCCTTGTCCGCGGCGCCGATCACGACCGCGGCCATGGCCCGTGCGTACGCGCGGAGCGTGGTGCTCGAACAGTGGAACCGCCCCGGCCGTACGGCGACGGAGGCGGCACTCATCGATCTCCTGCTGGTCGTCTCGGAGCTGGCCGCGAACGCCGTCCGGCACGGAGGAGGGCTGGCCGGTTTCGAGGTGACGCCCACGGGCGGGGGAGTCCGGCTGGCCGTGCACGACAACAGTGAGGTCGTCCCGGCCGCCGCCTTCGGCCCTGGGGGCTTCCCGGCGCAGCACCACGGCAACGGCTACGGATGGCCGGTGATCATCCGGCTGGCGCGCGAGATCGCCGTCGAGAGGCGTCCGGGCGGCGGCAAGACCATCAGTGTGCTGGTACCGCTCGTCTGACGGGCGGCACCCACGGAAAACAGCCTCGGGCGGGCCGTCAGGCTCTCGTCCGAGGCTTCTGCGTTCCCGTCACATCTCTGTCTTCTCACATGCCTGTCTTCGGATCGCTGTCCCCGGAGGGTGTCCCGGACACCCGGTGAGACCCGTGGACCTCACCACGGCATGAAGACGTGGATGTCCTTGCCCTCGTCGGTCACCACCACGCTCACCTGGTCGCACAGGGTGTGGATCAGGTGCCACCCGACGCCTCCGCCACCCCGGCCGGGATGGAACGGGCGTGGTGCGGGCGGTGTGGTGCTGGTGTCGTGCATCGCCACGTGCACGCCGTCGAACGTGCGCCGCAGGCACAGTTCGAACGGGCCCGGGGCGTACTGCACCACATTGGCGGCCAGCTCCGTGACGACCAGGAGGATGTCGTCCCAGTGCTCGGGGGCAGCCGGTGGTGAAGCGCGCGTGAGCGCAAGCAGGAACTCCTCGGCGGCGAGTCGTGCGCCCGTCACATTGGGCAGCTCACCGGCGAAGGTGGTCGTCCTGGTGTACTTCTCGTCAGAAGGCAGTTTGTCGCCCCAACGCGGCTCGGTCGCCATTGCGCCTTCCCCAGCCCGTTCCCCGCAGGGCTGTACTGATCCTTTGCTTCCACCGCTGCTGCTTCCCGACGGGAAGAGCCTTACTCGTCCGGGTCCGGTGGGGGGTGGTGGGTGACCCGTGACGCGGTGGTCTCCGGTGATCCTCGTGTGGTCGGCGAGTACCACGATCGGACCGAGTCATGGGTCCCTTCTTCACGGGTCTGTTTCGGCCGGGCCGGGGCACATGGAGGTCTGGGACGAGAGTCCGTCTCGCCCCGTCACCGGAAAGAGGAGAATCCGTGCTCGGCATCGCAGCTGCAGTCCTGTTCTTCATCGCGTTCCTGATCAACGCCGCTGACATCTCGACGAACGACACCTTCACGTCGACGAACTGGATGCTCATCGGGCTGACCGTGCTGGCTCTGCACGTCGCCGGTGTGGGCAGTGGCTGGGGGAGCAGGAGCCGCCGGCGGTGACGTGGAGGACACCACCCCCGCACACCCGCAGGCCCAGAACGGACCGCAGAGCGACTTCCCGTCGCTGTGCGGTCCGTCCGCCGTTGCGGGGCCGTCGGAGCCGGTGTCATATCCACGTGTCGAACCACATCCTGGCGTGCCAGTCGGGATACGGAATTGTCGCACCCGTGTAGACCGGGAAGAAGTAGATGAAGTTCCACAGGACGAGCAGCACGAGGGCGCCCGCGGTGACCGTCCCCAGGGCCCGGCGCCGCTCGCTCGCCTCCGGCGGCCCCAGCAGTGCCCCCGCCGCCATCGCGACGGCCAGGCAGAGGTACGGCACGAAGACGACCGCGTAGAAGGAGAAGGTCGTACGGTCCTGGTACTGGAACCACGGCAGGAGACCCGCGGCCACCCCGCACAGGACGGCTCCCGCGCGCCAGTCGCGGCGCATCGCCCACCGGAACACCAGGTACAGCAGCGCGAGACACGCGGACCACCACAGCAGGGGCGTGCCCAGCGCGACGACGGCCTCGGAGCAGCCGGCGGCGGTCCGGCAGCCCTCCTGGGAGAAGTCCGTCTCGTAGGAGTACGCCACGGGGCGCCCCTGTACGAGCCAGCTCCACGGGCTGGACTCGTACCGGTGCCAGGAGTGCAGCCCCACGTTGAAGTCGTAGACCCCGCTCTCGTAGTGCCACAGGCTGCGCAGCGCCGCCGGAACCCATGACCACGGGCCGCCGCGGCCGTCCGCCCAGTGCCGCCCGTACCCGTCGTCGGACAGGAACCAGCCGGTCCAGGTGACCAGATACGCGGCCAGGGCGGCCGGGACCACGGACAGCACCGACCAGCCGGCGTCCTTGCGCAGCACCGCCAGACAGGGGCGGCGGGCGCCGGCGACGCGGCGCGAGCCGACGTCCCACAGCAGGGTCAGGACCATGAAGAACGCCAGGAAGTAGAGGCCGTTCCACTTGGTGGCGGCCGCCAGGCCGAGAAAGAGACCGGCCGCGATCCGCCACGGCCGCGGGCCCGTCCCCGTCCGCTCGCCCGTGCGCCGGTCGGGGCCCGCGAAGCCGTCCTCGCCCACGGGCAGGCTCGCCGCGAGCCGGGCCCGCGCCCGGTCCCGGTCGAGGAGCAGGGACCCGAACGCCGCCAGGACGAAGAACATGACGACGAGGTCGAGCAGCGCCACCCGGCTCATCACGAAGTGCAGCCCGTCCACGGCCATCAGCAGCCCGGCGAGACAGCCCAGGGCCGTCGAACGGAACAGGCGGCGGCCGATGCGGCACAGCATCAGCACCGACAGCGTGCCGAGCACCGCCACCATGAAGCGCCAGCCGAACGGGTTCAGGCCGAACATCCACTCACCGAGGGCGATCACCCACTTGCCCATCGGCGGATGCGCCACGAAACTGCCGGTCTCGGAGAGCGGGACGACCTGCGGGTCGGCCAGGATCTGCGGGTCCGCCACCTTGCGGTCCGGCCAGGTCCCCTCGTAGCCGTGCCTCAGGAGCGACCACGCGTCCTTGGCGTAGTACGTCTCGTCGAACATGACGATCCGGGGCCGGTCCAGGTGCCAGAAGCGGATCGCCCCCGCCAGGACGGCCACGAGGACCGGCCCCAGCCGGCTCATCGCCTTCGCGAGCCGGTACGCAGGACGCGGCCCGAGACCGAGCGCCTCCCCGACGCGCGTGCCCGGTTCGGGGAACGGCGGCACCAGCAGGTCCCGGGTGTCGGTCCGTGGGCGGGCCGTGAACCCGAACCGGCGCAGGCGCTCCGGCCAGGGGTGTGAACGCCCCTCCGTACGGGTCTCGTCGACGCCTGCCTGAGCCGCGGTGTCACTGGTCACCGGGTCATCGTAAGGAACGGATGCGCACGGTTGTTCCCCAGGACGGCCGGTGACCGGCGACGGCCGTCGAGCCGTCGCCGGTCACCGGCCGCCGCACCGGGTCAGCCGGCCCGGCCGGAGACCTCCGTGACCTTCCAGCGCTGGTTGGCACCGGAGTTGGGCGTCCACAGCGTCACGGACGCTCCCTCGTGCGTGGCCTGGCCGCCGACCTCCAGGAGCCGTCCGGTGGCCGCGTTGACGAGGGTCCAGGTGCCGTCGCCGGTCGACGACATGATCCACTGGGTGGCCCTGTCCCGCGGGCCGGTGTCGGCCTCCAGTACCGGGGCGCCGTCACGGACGGCGAGGCGCTTGCCCTCCACCGGGTTGCTGAACACGTACCGCTGCCGGTTGCCGGTGTCGCCGGAGATCTGACGCAGCGTCCACTGCCGGCCGGCCTCCTGGGCCGTCGTGCTCCTGATGACGAGGCCCGTGCCGTCGTCGGCGACGGTGAGCGCCTTGCCGCTCTGGACACCGGTCAGCTCGTACGTGTGCCCCTTGCGCAGCTCGGCGGCGTCCTTCGCGACCCCGGAGACGCCCTTCACCAGGAAGGAGGTCACGGACTGCGCGGGCACGGTGAAGGTGGCCCTGCGGTCGCTGACCCTGACGGCCGCGCGGCGGTCGAGCTTGCCGCCGGCGCTGGTCACGACGGGGGTGACGGTGGCGCCGCGGGCGACCTTGCCGAACTTCGACAGGTCGACCGTGACCGTACGGGCCTCGGTGGTGCTGTTGACGTGGACGACCGTCGCCCGATCGCCCTTCCTGCCGACGGCGGCGGCGCTGGACGTGTCGTCCGTCTTGACCAGCCGGTCGCCGGGCTTGATGTAGTGCGTGAAGTTACGGGCGGTGTCGAACTTGGTGTTGGTGTGGATGGGGCACGACGTGAGGGTGTCGTCGGCGGTGCAGCTGAACGGGAGCTGGATGCTGCCCCAGTTGCCGCCCTTGGCGGACTCGCCGCCCGGCCTCATGTTGTCGTGGTCCTCGACGGGCTGCCAGAACACCCAGGCCCTGGGCTCCAGTTCCCGCAGGTCGTCGACGATGCGCTGGGCGAGACCGAGCCCCGGCCGCATGTCCGTGAAGCTTTGGCCGTCGCCCCAGTCGCCCTCGACCTCGCTCTGCCACAGCGGCTTGCCGGCCGCCTTGGCCAGGTCCCGTACGGTGGTGCGCTGGCCGGTGCCGTAGGTGTGGACGTTCATCTGCCCGACGAGGTCCCGCACCTCCTGCGGGTAGGTGTTCCAGTTCTGCGCGAAGAGGGACGGGTTGGTCTCGTCCATCGCCGAGATGTCCGCCCCGGTCTTCGCCTCGCGCAGCGCCGGAGCCAGGGCCTTCAGCACCTTCTGCTGGAGCTCGGGGCCGATGTGGGCGCCTTCCTGGCGGCCGCCGACGGGCTCGCCGTCGGCGCCGAGGCGGGTGCTCCAGTAATCGGTGTTGGGCTCGTTGAACGGGTCGATGGTGTCGACCTCGATGCCCTCGGCCTTCTCCAGCCGCTTGGTCGCGCCGGCCAGATAGGCGGCGAAGTCGTCGACCGACTCGGCCTTGAGCTGGTCGTCGGTGGCGGCGAAACCACCCGACACGTACCCGCTCTCCGTCATGAACCACGGTGGGGAGTTGCTGAAGGTCTCCCAGTGGTCGATGTCGTCCTTGATGCGCTCGACCCACCAGCGCTGTGTGGCGTCGGCGTCCTTGTTCCAGTCGGCGGGGTCGTCGGCGCTCCACCAGTCGGTGTCCTCGCGGGTGGTGCCCGCCGGGGCCTTCCACCAGCCCTCCACCG
Organism: Streptomyces sp. NPDC002701; assembly: GCF_042889045.1. Lineage (NCBI taxonomy): Bacteria > Bacillati > Actinomycetota > Actinomycetes > Kitasatosporales > Streptomycetaceae > Streptomyces > Streptomyces sp. NPDC002701. The sequence continues at coordinate 31,971 of NZ_JBIAQL010000027.1, read as the reverse complement.
CTCCACCCGCGCGCAGGTAGTCCTCGACGTCCGGTGCGTTGCCGCCGCCGATGTTGTAGCGGGCGATGTTCAGCGCGAGCCCGTCGTCCCCGAAGAGGAGCCTCGCGAGCTTCTCGCGTATCTCCTCGGGGTAGTCGCCGGTCGCGTTGGCGAACCAGACCAGGCTGGTGCCCCAGCCCTCGAACCTCTCCTGCGCGTACGAGGGGTCGGGCCGGACGGTGACCGGGGCGGTGTCCGCCGCCCGGACCTGTGCCGTGGACGAGGGGGCCAGGGTCAGGGCGGCCCCGGTGGCCAGCGCGGTGAGGCCGGCGGCTCCGAGGAGACGTCTGTTGCGGGTAGGGCGTGCCATCGTGTGCTCCCAACTGCGGTGTGGTAGCTGCGCGGTGGATCGGAGACGGGGCGGACAGGGCGGTGCGGTCAGGCGGTGTGCTGGTGCAGTACGGCGACGGCTCCGGGCCCGAGCACGAGAGCGTCCCCGGTGCCGGTGCCGCCGGTCAGGACCTCTCCGGCGAGACCGGTCAGGGACACGCTCCCGTCGGTCCGGTTGACCAGGAACAGGAAGCGGCCCCCGGGTCCGCGGCGCACGGTCAGCTCGACCGATCCCCGTGCCTCGGCGGGCAGTTCGCTCTCCACGCCGGCCGGACCGAGCAGCGCCGGCAGCAGTCCCGCCAGCCCTTCGGCACCGAGCCGGGTGGACACGTACGCGGCGGAACCCCGGCCCACCGCGCGGCGGGTGACGGCGGGCCGTCCCGCGTACGCGCCGGTGCGGTAGTGGGCCAGTACGTCCACGGCGGGGTCGGTGACGGTGATCCGGTCGGTCCACAGGGTGCCCGTGGCGGCGCCGTCCAGTTCGACGGAGTCCCCGTCGAGCAGCGGCCCGAACTCCTCGATGCGGATACCGAGCAGATCCCGCAGGGCGCCCGGGTGGCCGCCGAGCCAGATGTGGTCGTTCTCGTCGACGACTCCGGAGAAGTACGTGGTGACGAGGTGACCGCCGCCCTCGGCGTACCGGGTGAGCTCCTTGGCCAACGCGGCGGGCACCACGTGCAGCACCGGGGTGATCAGGACGTCGTACCGGTCCAGGTCGGCCGTGGTGGTCACCACGTCGGCCCGGACGCCGAGACGGTGCAGGGCCGAGTACCAGTCCAGGGCCTCCCGGCGGTAGTCGAGGAGGGCGGTGGGGTGCGAGTCCTGCTCGCTCGCCCACCACGACTCCCAGTCGTGGACGATGCCCACCCGGGCCGGCTCCCGCTCGGAGCCCGCGACCGGTGCCAGCGCCTTGAGGGTCTGCCCCAGCTCGACGACCGCGCGGAAGACCTCGCTGTCGGCGCCGGCGTGCGGCACCATCGCCGAGTGGTACTTCTCGGCGCCCGCGGCCGACTGGCGCCACTGGAAGAAGCACACGGCGTCCGCGCCGTGCGCCACGTGCAGCAGCGAGTCACGGGCCAGCTCGCCGGGCCGCTTGGCCACGTTGACGGGCTGCCAGTTGACCGCGCTGGTGGAGTGTTCCATCAGGAACCACGGCCGGCCGCCCGCTATCCCGCTGGTGAGGTTCGCGGAGAAGGACAGCTCGTCCCGGTCCTGCGGGCCCGGGTGGACGTAGTGGTCGTTGGAGACGAAGTCGATCTCGCCCGCCCAGTCCGGGTAGTTCATGCCCTTGGTGCCGCCCATCACCATGAAGTTGGTGGTGACCGGTACGCCCGGCGTGATCTCCCGCAGCACGTCCCGCTCGGCGACCAGGTACTCCTTCAGCGCGTCGGAGGAGAAGCGCTTGAAGTCCAGCTGCTGTGTGGGGTTGGGGTGGGAGGCCGCCAGCCGGGGCGGCAGGATCTGCGCCCAGTCGCTGTAGCGCTGGGACCAGAAAGCCGTGCCCCAGGCGTGGTTGAGGGCGTCGAGGGTCGTGTAGCGGGCGCGCAGCCAGTCGCGGAAGGCACGGGCCGCGTCGTCCGAGTAGTCGTAGACGTTGTGGCAGCCCAGCTCGTTCGAGACGTGCCAGGCCACCAGGGCGGGATGGTCCGCGTACCGCTCGGCCATCGTGCGCACCAGACGCAGGGCGTGCTCGCGGAAGACGGGCGAGGTGGGCCGCCAGTGCTGCCGCGCCCCCGGCCACACCGTCTCCCCGGCGGCGGTCACCGGAAGGATCTCCGGGTGGGCCGTGGTGAGCCAGGGCGGCGGGGACGCGGTGGCGGTGGCCAGGTCGACCCCGATGCCGCCCGCGTGCAGGAGGTCCATGACCTCGTCGAGCCACGCGAAGTCCCACTGCTCCTGGGCCGGCTGGATGCGGGCCCAGGAGAAGATCCCCACGGAGACCAGGTTGACGCCGGCCTCACGCATCAGCCGGACGTCCTCCTCCCACACCTCGCGCGGCCACTGCTCGGGGTTGTAGTCGGCGCCGTACGCGAGGCGGGGGGTGCGGTCACCGTCCGGCCCGTCCAGCTGGGACAGGAGGGTGGAGATCATCGTGGTCCTTCCGGGTTGCACAGGGGGCGGCGCGGGGGGCTGGGTGTCGACTACTCGACGGTGAAGCCCTGTTCCTTGCCGTACTTGACGGAGGCGTCCTGCCAGGACTTCAGGCCGTCGGTGAGCTTGGTGCTGCCCACGTACGCCTTGCCGACGGTGTCGTTGAAGATCGAGTTGGCGTACTGCTGGAAGGGCAGGTACGACCAGTCGTCGGCGACGTTGGCGGCGGAGTCCGCGAAGATCTCGTTGGCCTTCTGGCCGCCGAAGTACTCGAACTCGGTGTTGAGGAACGCGTCGGTCTTCAGCTCGGCGTTGGTCGCCGGGAAGGCGCCCTCCTTCACCCGGCTCTGCACACCGGCGCCGGAGTTCGCGTACTCGACGAAGGCGTAGGCGAGTTCCTTGTTCTTGCCCAGCGCGGGCAGCGCCAGGGAGCTGCCGCCGTTCTCCGCGCTGGCCTTGTCGCCCTTGGTCCAGGCGGGCAGGGGAGCGGCGCGCCAGTCACCGGAGGCGTTCGGGACGCCGGTGACGAAGTTGGCGGGCATCCAGGCACCGCTGGGCAGGGTGGCGAGGGTGCCGTCGCCCAGGCCCTTGTACCAGTCGTCGGTCCAGCCGTTGATCGGCGCGACGAGCTTCTCGTCGATCAGCTTCTGCCAGGTGTCGGTGTACTTCTTGGCGCCGGCGTCGGAGAAGTCGACCTTCACCGTGGTGCCGTCGACCTTGTAGGGGCGCGAACCGGCCTGCCACAGCAGACTGGTGGTGAGGCCCGCGTCGCCGGCGTCGTTGGTGATGTAGACCTTCGGGTCGGCCTTGTGCAGCTTGCGGGCCGCGTCGAGGTACTCGTCCCAGGTGGTGGGCACCGCCACCTTGTGCTTGTCGAAGATCTTCTTGTTGTAGTACAGCGCCATGGGGCCGGAGTCCATCGGCAGGCCCCAGACCTTGTCACCCTCGCTCACCGCGTTCCACGGGCCGGGGGTGTACTTGTCCTTCAGTTTGTCCGCGCCGAAGGAGGACAGGTCGGTCAGGCCCTTGGTGAGGGAGTACTGGCCGAGCGCGAAGTACTCGACCTGCGCGACGTCCGGGACGCCCTTCTCGGCGGAGATGGCGTTCGACAGGGCGGTGTAGTGCTTGTCGCCCGACCGCTCGCCGACCAGGTTGATCTTGACCTTGGGGTACTTCTTCTGGAAGTCGGCGGCGACCGTCTTCAGCGTGGGTTCCCAGGCCCAGACCGTGACCGAGCCGCCCTTCTCGAGGGCCGCCTGGACGTCGTCGGCGGAGACCGGCTTCGAGCCGGAGTCGTCGTCGGAGCCGCCGCAGGCGGTCGCGCCCAGGGCGAGGACGGAGAGGACGGAGAGGCCGCGCATCAGGCGGCTGGTCGTTCTGCGCATGGAGGTGCTTCCACTTCTTCGTGGGCGGGACAGGGTGAGGGTGAGGGAGGAGGGACGGAGGGGAGTGGTGGCCCGCGGGCGGGTCATTCCTTGACGCTTCCGGCGGCGAGGCCGGACTGCCAGTACCTCTGCAGCAGCAGGAACGCGGCGATCAGCGGCACGATGGTGAGCAGCGAACCGGTGATCACCAGATTGAAGATCACGTCGCCGCCGATCGTCTCGGCCTGGGAGTTCCAGGCGCTCAGGCCGAGGGTGAGGGGATACCAGTCGGGATCCTTGAGCATGATCAGCGGCAGGAAGTAGTTGTTCCAGGTCGCGACCGTGGTGAACAGCAGGACCGTCACTATGCCGGGGGCGAGCAGCGGCAGGGCGACCTGGAAGAAGGTGCGCGCCTCGCCCGCCCCGTCGATACGGGCCGCCTCCAGCAGTTCGACGGGGATGGCCTCGGTGGCGAAGACCCACATCAGGTACAGGCCGAAGGGCGAGATCAGCGAGGGGATGATCACCGCCCACGGGGTGTCGGTCAGTCCCATCTTGCTGAACATCAGGAAGGTCGGCACCGCCAGGGCCGTGCCCGGGACGGCGACGGCGCCGATGACCACCGCGAACACGCCGCGCTTGCCGGGGAAGTCGAACTTGGCCAGCGCGTAGCCGCCCAGGATCGCCAGGAAGGTGGCACCGCCGGCGCCCAGGACGACGTACAGCAGGGTGTTCAGGAGCCAGCGGCCGAAGATGCCGTCGTTGTACGTGAACGTGTCGCCGATGTTGTCCCAGAGCGCGAAGTCGTCGGCGAACCACAGTCCGGACGAGTCGGCGAGCCCTTCCTGGGTCTTGGTGGCACTGATCAGCAGCCACACCAGGGGGACCACGGTGTAGACGAGGATCAGGCCGGTGAGCACGGTCAGCAGGACACTGCGCCTGGGGCGCCGGCTGTCCTGGTCGCCGCGCTTGCGCAGCCGGGGCACGCCCTTGGCCGGAGCGGAGGCCGGGACCGGTGCGGACGGGGACGCGGTGGTGGTCGGGCTGCTCATGCGGGTCACGCTCCCTTGCGCATGCCGCGCAGCTGTACGACATAGGCGATGACCATGGTGATCAGGCCCATGATGATGGCGACCGCCGCGGAGTAGTTGTGCTGCTGGCCGTTGAAGGACAGCGAGTACGTGTAGAAGTTCGGGGTGTAGTCCGTGGTGATCGCGTTGCGGGCCAGCGGCCGCAGGATGTTCGGCTCGTTGAAGAGCTGGAAGCTGCCGATGATCGAGAAGATCGTCGCGATGACGAGGGCGCCGCGGATCGCGGGGAGCTTGATGGCGGTGATGACGCGGACCTGCCCGGCGCCGTCGATCTCGGCCGCCTCGTAGAGCGAGTTCGGGATGACCTTCAGCGCGGAGTAGAAGATCAGCATGTTGTAGCCGACGAACTCCCAGGTGACGATGTTGCCGATGGACGCCAGCACCAGGTCGCTGGAGAGCGGGTCGGGCAGGGTGACGCCGAACGCGTCGTTGATGTCACCGACCAGCCCGTACTTGGTGCCGTACATGAAGCCCCACATGAGAGTGGCGACCACGGCGGGCACCGCGTACGGCAGGAAGATCGTGATGCGGAAGAAGTCCGTGCCGTAGAGGCGGCCGCTGTCCAGCGCGAGGGCGATCAGCAGACCGAGGAAGAGCATGATCGGCACCTGGACCGCCAGGAAGAGCGAGACCCGGCCGAGGGACGCCCAGAACTGGTCGTCCTGCAGTGCCTGCTGGTAGTTGTCGAGGCCGACGAACTGGGTGCCGCCGATCAACTGGTCCCGGAACAGGCTGAGATAGATCGAGTACACGATCGGGGCCAGGAAGACGAGGGCGAACACGGCCACGAAGGGACCGATGAAACCCCACCCCGTCCAGGAGCGGCGGTCCCCTCTTGCCGGAGGCCGGGCCGTGCGCGGCTCGGCGGCCGCCGGCGGTTGAAGCGTCGTCATGTCGTTCCTCGCTCGTCCCTCTCGCGAAAACCCGGCGTCGTGCGCCGATGATGTTTGCGTGAACACCACAGTCCGCAAGCGCCCGTGGCCTGTTATGTTTACGTAAACATCTGATGGCGGCATGTCTACACTGCCCCCTTGACGGTGGTCAAGGGTCATTTGAGGAAACTGCGGTTCGACACGGCGAGGGAGACGGGTGGACACGACGGACGACGCCTCGGCGAGCAGACCGCAGGTGGTGGGGGGTACCAGGAAGCGGGTGTCCCGCAGGACGCAGAGCGCGTCCATGGCGGACGTCGCCCGGCTGGCCGGGGTCTCCTCCCAGACCGTCTCGCGCGTCTCCAACGGTTACGCGGGCGTGAACGAGGAGACGCGGCAGCAAGTGCTCGCGGCCATGCGCGAGTTGGGTTATCGGCCCAACAGTGCCGCCAGGGCGCTCAAGCGTGGCGAGTTCCGCACCATAGGTGTGATCACTTTCGGACTTTCCACCACCGGTAACGTCCGCACCCTGGAGGCGATCGCGACCTCCGCGGCGCACGAGGGCTACGCCGTGACGCTCCTGCCCGTCGCCGTGCCCACCCAGGACGAGGTGCGGGGCGCGTTCTCCCGGCTGGGGGAGCTGGCCGTCGACGCCGTCATCGTCATCCTGGAGGTGCACCTGCTCGACGCGGTGACCCTCTCGCTGCCGCCGCACATCAAGGTCGTGGTGGCCGACTCGGACGCCGGCGACCGCTACACCGTGGTCGACACCGACCAGGCCGGCGGCAGCCGCGACGCCGTGCGGTACCTGCTCGGCCTCGGCCATGACACCGTCTGGCACCTGGCGGGTCCGGAGGAGTCCTTCGCGGCGCAGCGCCGGGCCGACGCCTGGCGGGCCGAGCTCACCGGGGCGGGCCGCACGACGCCGCCACTGGTCCGCGGCGACTGGTCGGCCGAGTCCGGCTACCGGGCGGGCCTCGAACTCGCCGGACGGCCCGACTGCACCGCGGTGTTCGCGGCCAACGACCAGATGGCGCTCGGCCTGCTGCGGGCGCTGCACGAGCGGGGCCGGTACGTGCCCGACGACGTCAGCGTCATCGGCTTCGACGACATCCCCGAGGCCGGCTCCTTCCTGCCGCCCCTGACCACCGTCCACCAGGACTTCGCCGAGGTGGGGCGGCGCTGCGTCGAGGGCGTGCTGCGGCAGATGGGCCAGGACACCCCGGAGCACGGGACCACGCTCGTGCCCACGCGCCTCGTGGTGCGCGACAGCACGGCGCCGCCGCGGCGGCCCTGACCGGCGCCGGAGGGCGGGGCGGGGCACCGGTGGGGAGACCTGTCAGGACACCGGCCGGGACACCGGCCGGAGTGGCGGTCGGGACACCGGTCGGAGTGGCGGTCGGGACACCGGTCGGAGTGGCGGTCGGGACACCGGTCGGGGCGGCGGATGAATCCACCGGCTTCGGCGGACGTACTCCCGGGTGTACTGAGAAGAGGAGAGATTCTTTGATGACACAACCGGCAACCGCAGAAGGGCTGTTGGCGTGGGTACCGGGACGCGGCCTGATCGCGGGGCTCGCGGCCGACACCCAGCTGCTGGTCGCGGACTCCTGGCTGGTCAGGGACGGACAGGTGCGCGGCCTCGACCGGCACCGCGAACGGTTCTTCCGGGCCTGCGGAGACTGCGGAGGGCCCTCTCTCCCTCAACTCGACGAGTTCTGGCGGGACATGACGGCCGCGCTGCCCCGTACCGGGTCCTGGTTCCCGCGCGTCGAGCTGGTGGCCGGCTCCCTCCAGCTCAGGGTGCTCCTGCGGCACGCCCCGCCGCTCGTCCCCGGGATACGGGTGTGGGCGGCGGGCCAGCCCGATCCGCGTACCGTGCCGCGGCGCAAGGGGCCGGACCTGGACGCCCTGGCCCGGGTCCGGCGGCGGGCGGCCGGGCAGGGCGCGGAGGAGGCGGTGCTGATCGCTCCGTCCGGGGCGGTGCTGGAGGCGGCGACCGCCAGTCTGCTGTGGTGGGAGGACGACACGCTGTGTCTGCCGCCGGCGCGGCTGCCCGTCCTGGCCGGTGTGACGGCGGGGCTCGTCCAGGAGCACGCGGTGCGCGGTGGGATCGAGGTGGCCCGCAGGGAGCGGACGCTGGACCAGTTGGCGGGGCGTGAGGTGTGGCTGGTGAACGCCCTGCACGGGATTCGTGCGGTGGTGGGGTGGGAGGGGCGGGGCATGGCGGCGGGGATCGCTCCGCGGGCTTTGGGGTGGCGGGAGTGGTTGGAGGGGCTTGGGGAACCTCTGCCTTCCGGCGGCTCCTGAGGTGAGGTTGTTGTTGGGGTGCGGGTGGGATGGGGCTGGTCGCGCCGTTCCCCGCGCCCCCGAGGAGCATGGGGTGCGGGAGGTTCTTCGGGTGCCGGTTGGTTGTGGTTGAGCGCGCAGTTCCCCGCGCCCCTTCAGGGGCGTGGGGGTGCGGGGGTTCGTCGGGTGCGGGTCGGTTGGGGCTGGGCGCGCCGTTCCTCGCGCCCCTTTAGGGCGGGCAGTTTTTCGTGGCCCCGGCTGGAATGTTCGGGTCAGGGGGTGATGCCTGCGTTGGGGATGTGGCTCCAGGCCGTTTCCTGGGTGGCGGTCATCGCCGGCCAGCGCAGGCCGCCCGGGCGGGGGTTGACCTTGGAGGCGTAGGACGCGGGGCGGAAGTCCGGGGCGTAGAAGCAGCCTGTGCCGTAGGTGGTGTCGAAGGCCGGGCAGGACGCCGCGACCGACTGCGGGGTGGGCTTCCTGCCGGTGCGCACCCACGTGTCGAGCGCGGCGATCGAGGTGGCGTACTCGGCGTCGCTCAGTCCGCTGTGCTCGCTCTCCCGGGTGAAGGTCTGCACGAGGTGCCGGTCCCGGCCGGCGCCCCGCAGGCTGTCCCGGTAGGCCGACTCGTGCTCGACGAACGCCGTCGGATCGTCGATCGCGTGGAGCGTGAGCACGGGAATCGCGACCTTGCCCGTGAGGTCGCTGTCGTACGACAGGTCGCGTACGGCGGTCGGATCGGCGGAGAACCGCTCGACGCCCGCGTTGAGCGCCCGGTCGTCGTGGGACCCGGAGTACCGCACGCCCCGGTTGCCGAACGGATTGCGCCCGCCCAGCCGGTTGTGCACGATGTCGCGGAAGGTGAACGTCGCGAACCGCAGATGCGACTCCAGGGTGCGTTCGGGCACCCCGGTGACGGCGAGGATGTCGTCCAGGTTGCGCTGCTGCAGGGCGGTCCGGTCCTGCGGCGCGGACTCGAACCCCGTGCACTCCTGAAGGCGGGCGCCGAGCCCGGCGGACGTCATGGTCGAGGACGCCCGCAGTCCCTCCCACAGCGGGTACCGGGGCTCGGTGGGACGGGGATGGTTCCGGCAGTAGTACTGGTAGACCACGCGCAGGTCCACCCGGTAGTCGTAGCCGCGCGAACCACCGCCCAGGACCCCGTTGGTGAGCAGGGCGCCGTCGTACGGGCCGTGCTTCCCCGCGCCGTACGTCTCCACGACCTTGGCCGCGACGTCGCCGCCCCAGGACTGGCCGTGCACATAGGTCCGCTTCGGCTCGCCGAACTCCTCGACGAACACCCGGCGCACGCTCTCCGTGTCGGCGGCGCCCATCCGGGTCCCGTACCCGCCGCGGCGGTACGACGAGCCCGCCCAGGCGTAGCCCTCCTCCACCATCACCGACCAGCGCTCCAGGTCACCGGTGCTGCGCTCCGGGTCGGACGCGGCCGTGAGGTCGGGCCCGCCGTGTGCGTGCACGACGAGGGATCCGTTCCAGCTCTCAGGGACGGCCAGCGCGTAGTGGGCGCCGTCGACGTCCTGGCCGGTGTAGCAGGTGGCCTTCCCGACGAGGCCCGCCGGGCACTCCACGGCCGCCGGTCCGCCGGTCGTCGTCGCGGAGGCGGAAGCGGGGCCGGAGAGGGTGCCCAGGACCATCCCTGCGATGCCCGCGGCCACCGCCGCACGGCGGCGCCGCAGGAATCCGGACCCGCCCCGGATCCCCGGTGTACTCGACCTCGTCCTGGCCATGGCGTGTTCTCCTTCTCCTCGGCGGCGCACCGTCGCGCGGGCCGATGCTAAGGAGAGCCGGGACGAAATCCCATGGCTTGATCATTACGTTCATTGAGTTCGTCCGGCGGCGGGTCAGCGCAGATGCCGCTCGAAGAACGCCATCGTCCGGTCCATCGAGGCCGGCCACCGCGGTCCGAACGTGTGCCCCTCACCACGCCACTTCACGAGCTCGACGTCCTTGCCCGCCGCCTCGAACGCGGCGGCGGTCCGCTCCGACCAGGTGAGGGGGCAGGTGTCGTCGGCGGTGCCGTGGTGGATCAGCAGCGGCTCGCTCGCCCGGTCCACGTAGGTGACGGGGGCGACTTCCCGCCAGAACTTCGGGTTCTCCTCCGGGGTGCCGTGCTCGGCGTCGATCCTCGCGACGACCGGGTCGTCCCCGTCACGCTGGAAATGGTCGATGTTCTCGTCCGGCCGCGAACTCACCGGGGCGAAGACCACCGCCGCGTCGACCAGACCGGGCGCCACGACCAGCGTGTTGTAGACGACGCCGCCGCCCATCGACCTCCCCAGCAGGCCGATCCGGTCGCCGTCGATCTCCGGGCGCCCCGACCCGCGCAGCGCCAGCACGGCGCCGATGGTGTCCTCGGTGTAGCCGAGACGCAGGTTCACGTCGTTGTCGGGGTCGTCGTCGGAGCCCGCGTGGTTGCGGTAGTCGGTGTGCAGGACCACATAGCCGTTGCGGGCCAGCAGGTCCTGCTCCCGTGCCAGACCGCGCCCCGAGGTGTAGACGGCGGGGTCGATGTAGCCGTGCGCCAGCACCAGGGCGGGGAAGGGCCCCTTGCCCTCGGGGACGTTCATGATCCCGGAGACGGTCAGCCCGCCGGTCTCGTACGTCACCGCGTACCGGGTGTAGGCGCTCGTACGGGCCAGGACGTCGCCGAGGCGCAGGTCCGAGCCGTGGTGGTCGCGCTCGATCAGGGCGGGGATCGACACGGGGTCGGCCGGCGCCGCGGTGGGCGGAGGAGTCCTGGCGGGTGCGCTGCTCGTGGCCCGGGTCGTGGCCGGTGGTTCCGGGCGGTCGGCGTCGCCGCCCCCGGTGCAGCCGACCGCCGCCACCACCAGCAGACCGGCGGCGGCACAGGTCCAGCTCCGTGACCGCATGGACCCAGTATCCCGCAGTCCGCCGGAATGGACCGTCCCGCGCGGCCGGCGCCGCGACCGGCTCGAATCGTTCGGACCGTGCCTCGGTCTCATCGCTGCCGGGCGGTCGATGGTCCTAAGTTGTGGTCCGGGCCCGGTCGTCGTGCCGGGCCGACGATCGTTTCCCGTATGGAGGTTGCCGGTGACGCAGCACCCGTCCGCCCCGGAGAGAGCGGTGCCGGCGAAGGTCGACTCGACCGTGCCGCACTCGGCCCGCATCTGGAACTACTGGCTCGGCGGCAAGGACAACTACTCCGTCGACCAGGAGGCCGGCGACGCGTTCCGCGAGGTGTTTCCCGGCATCACCGATCTCGCCCGCGGCTCGCGGGCCTTCCTCGGCCGCGCCGTGCGCCACCTGGCCGCGGAGGCCGGGATCCGGCAGTTCCTCGACATCGGCACCGGACTGCCGACGGCCCACAACACCCATGAGATCGCGCAGGGCGTGGCACCCGAGGCCCACGTCGTATACGTCGACAACGACCCCCTGGTCCTGGCCCATGCCCGGGTGCTGCTCACCAGTACTCCCGAAGGGGCGACCGCCTATGTCGACGCCGATCTGCACGACCCCGCGACCGTGCTGCGGGAAGCGTCGAGAACGCTGGACCTCACACAGCCCGTCGCGCTGACACTGATGCAGGTCAGCGGACACATAGCCGACTACGACGAGGCGCGGCGCATCGTCGGGGCCCTGATGGCGGCACTGCCCTCCGGCAGCTACCTCGCGTTCAACGACAGCGTGGACACCAACAAGGCCAACGTGGAGGCCACCCGCCTCTACAACGAGAGCGGTGCGGCCCCGTACCGGCTGCGCAGCCCGCAGCAGCTGGCCGGCTTCTTCGACGGCCTGGAACTGGTCGATCCGGGCGTCGTCCCCCTCGACGACTGGCGTCCCGAACCGGGGGCCGCCCGTCCCTCCGGTGACGTGATCGCCCTGTGCGGAGTCGCCCGCAAACCGTGAGACCCGGGCACCGGCACCGGCTCACCGCCCAGAAGCCCGCTCGTACGCGTCGCGGCCACAGGGTGGATTTCGTGCTGGTGGGTTCTGCCGACAGGATGGGGGGATGAACGACATCCGTACCCCCCGTCTTCTGCTGCGCCGCTGGCAGGACGACGACCTCGTGCCGCTTTCCGAGATCCAGGCCGACCCGACCGTGATGCAGTGGATCGGTGACGGGCGGCCGCGTTCCCTGGAGGAGACCGCCGAGGACATCGAGGCGTGGGAGGAGGAGTGGGACGAGGAGGGGTTCGGGATCTTCGCCGTCGAGCTGCTCGGCTCCGGGGAGCTCGCCGGAGCGGTCGGACTGTATGTCGCCGGCTCGCCGCCCGACCTCGCGGACCGCATCGCGATCAGCTGGCGGCTCGGCAGGGTCTACTGGGGCCAGGGGTACGCGTCGGAGGCCGCCCACGCCGCGCTGGAGTTCGCCCTCCAGGACCGCGGCATCGACCGGGTCGTGGCCGCCGCCCGCCCGGGTGACACCGCGTCCGCGAACGTGCTGGACAAGCTCGGCATGCAGGCGGAGGGCGCCACGCAGGACCCGGTGCACGGGCACGACCTGCGGCTGTACGCGATCGACCTGACGGAGTTCGAGGGCTGACCCGGGGCCTGGTCCGCCCGCCCGCCGGACGTGGCGCGGCGAATGGCCGGAGTTCGACCTGGCCGAACCGGGCGCCGCTGCATACGATGCGATCGCTCCCGGCCTTCACAGCTCCTTCACAGGGGCCGGGTTCCCGTGCACGTGTAGTTGATTGATTGACATGTGCATGACGCATCTCGTTCCATGACCGCTGTTCCCGCACCAGGTCCGCGACGGCTCCTCTCGCACGGCGTGCAGCCCGTGACGCCGTGCACCTGAGAGAGCCGCACCCCCCATTTCGCGGCGGGGCGAGCTGCCCGCCGCCGGAACACCTACGCAACGGATGGGAGCACCATGACTGGTGGGCTGTTTCTGAGTGGCGCGGTCGCCGCTCTGTTCGCCACCGCACTCCCCGCGCACGACCCGTCGACGGGCATCGTCGACCCGCCCCCGGACAAGATCGTCATCAAGGTCGCCACGGTGAACGGCTCCGGCTGTCCCCAGGGCACCGCCGCCGTCGCCGTCTCCCCTGACAACACCGCCTTCACGGTGACGTACAGCGACTACCTCGCCCAGGTCGGAGGCACCTCCGATCCCACCGCGTTCCGCAGGAACTGCCAGCTCAACCTGACCGTCGCCGTGCCGGGAGGCTTCACGTACGCCATCGCCAGCGCCGACTACCGCGGCTTCGCCTCGCTCCAGGCGGGGGCGTCCAGCACCGAGAAGGCGTCGTACTACTTCCAGGGCTCGCCGAACACGGTCGCCATCACCCACCCCTTCAAGGGCCCCTACAACGACAACTGGCAGGCCACGGACTCGACGGAGTGGGCCCAACTGGTCTGGGCACCCTGCGGTGTGCAGCGGAACTTCAACATCAACACCGAGCTGCGGGTCAACGCGGGCACCTCGGCTCCCAGCAGCACCAGCTTCATGACCATGGACTCGACGGACGGTGACATCAGCACCGTCTACCACCTGGCCTGGAAGGAGTGCCCCGGCTCCTGACCCGGATCAGGCTTCTTGGCCGGCTCCTTCGCACCGGAGCCGGCCAGGAACGGTCCGGGCCGGCTCAGCCGCCGGGACCGGCGCAGATGTCCTCGGGCAGCCGAAAGGACCGGCTGTCGTCCGACTCGTCGTCCACCTGGGCCCGGATGGTCTCCAACTGCCGCAGCAGCGAGACGAGATGCTTCTCCGCGGGATCGCGGAAGAACTCCAGCACCGCCCGGTGGAAGGCGTCCCGCAGTTCGGGCGGCATCACGTCCGAGGCGTCGAAGCACAGGGTCCGGGCCGTGGAGTTGAGCAGGGCGTCGATCTCCTGCTCGGTGGCGTTCGCGGGCTCCGTGGGCGGCAGCCCCGTCGCGTTCGGGAAGAGCGGGCGCACCGCGGGGTCCGCCTCGGCCCGCCACCGCTCCCGCCCGGCCGGGCTCGACAGCCGCTCGACCAGTTCCTGCGCCGCCGGGTCGTCACTGAAGACGGCGGCCATGTCACCGGAGACCTCGAACGCGTCGCGGAACTCGGCCCGGCCGTCCAGGAACCGCGCCGACGGCTCCACGCGGATGTCGTCGCCCGCGTACACGTACCGGATGAACGCGCTCTGGTGCTCGTGGGTGCAGTCGAAGCCGGGGGAGTTCAGCAGCCCGCGGGGGCCGGACGGCCCGGCCGTGCCCTCGTACGACGTGGTCAGGGACCGCTCGACGGACCTGTCCGGGCGGCCGGCCAGCAGCCGCGCCCAGGTCGTCCAGGCCCGCACGACGTCCGGGTCGAGCCAGCTGAGCCGGCTCGTGGCCCACTCCTCGTAGCGGGCGGGACCCGCCTGGTGGAGGAGGATGTCCTCGACCCAGTCCGTACCGGGCCAGCCCGAGGTGGCCTGCGAGGCGAGCCCCACGCACCAGGTCGGGTCGTCGCTCGGCACGCCCTCCTTGCTCCACACCAGACTCTTCAGGTCGACCTTCAGCGGTACCCAGTAGGTGCGGCGCCTGCCGTCCACCAGCAGGGTCGGCGCCCAGGGGAGGAAGGCGCGTTCCGTGGTCCGCTCGGCGATCGGCCTGAGGTCGCCGCGGCGGGCGTACTCGGTGAGTTCGCCGATGCTGTTGAGGACCGCCACGTCCGGCGGAGTGTCCGCCTCCAGCTGTGAGACGAGGGTCTCGCGCAGTGAGCGGGTGCCCTCGTAGGTGTACGTCCGGCCGGTCCCGTCGTCGAGCCGCTGGAGCGCCGCCTCGAATGCCTCGCCCTCCGGGCCGGTCCACGGCCCGAGGACGACGAGCGGGTCCGGGTCGTCCGACGTGCAGCCCGGGACCAGCGCGAGCAGGCACGCGGCGAGCAGCACGCGTACGAGACGGGTCGCGCGACCGGCCGGACGACCGGGCCCCGGCCGGCCCGCGCGGCGGGTCATGCGACGGCCCCGGGGCGGGCGACCACGAGGTACTCGCGGCGGTACGCGTGCAGGGCGCCGCCGACGAGCGCGGCACCGGCCAGACCCGCGGGCAGGACGAAGGGGGCGGCCCCGTCCAGGAAGGCGAGCCGCCCGTCCGACAGTGTCGCGTCGATGCGGGACTCCAGGACCTCGACGGACCGTGGATCGGGGCCGTCGAAGGGGCGCTCCTCGGCGATCGTCTCCGTCTCCGGTGAGGTCCGCTCCGCGAGCGAGGTGGCCAGGGGGACGGACGCGGCCTGGGCGTGCTGCGCCAGCACCGCGTCGGCGGTCAGGAACGGCACGGCGAGCAGCGGCAGAGCGGCCGCCGCCAGCGGGATGCTGAGCCGGATCCGGAAGCGGCGG
Source organism: Streptomyces sp. NPDC002701 (assembly GCF_042889045.1). Classification (NCBI taxonomy): domain Bacteria; kingdom Bacillati; phylum Actinomycetota; class Actinomycetes; order Kitasatosporales; family Streptomycetaceae; genus Streptomyces; species Streptomyces sp. NPDC002701. The sequence continues at coordinate 16,618 of NZ_JBIAQL010000027.1, read as the reverse complement.
CGCAGGAACAGCACCGTCCGCCACAGGCCCACGGCGAGCAGTACGAGGGCGAGGCCGGCGATCGCCGCGGCGGCGAGGACGCCCCCGCCCCACGCGGCCCGGTCCGCCAGCCGGTCCCGCAACTGACGTTCGAGACCAGCGATCCGGTCGACGATCGAGGTCGCGGCGGAACCGGTCGTCGGCGGACACGGCGGGTAGCGGTCCTGGCGGTCCGCGATGGCCACCGGCGCCGAACAGAGCATGCTGCGCGCGTAGGTGAGCTCCGCGTCCCGCAGGACGGCGTCGTCCGCGTGGCCCTGGGCCCGGCCGATCCACCCCGTGTAGTCGACGACCAGCGCGGACACCACCCGCAGCTCCTGTTCCTCGGCCACGGTCAGCGCCCCGCTGCGGGTGACCTGGTTGAGGCTCTGGGTCGCCCGCGCCACCCGGGTGCGGTAGCGCTCGCTGAGGCCGCCCAGTTCGGCCGCTCCCGCCTCGTCGAGGTTCTCCTCGGCCTCGCCCTGCGCGATGAACAGGGACGCCTTGGCGTGTGCCAGCCCGACCAGGGCGGGAGCCAGCCGGTCCCGCAGCTGCGCCGAGTCGTCGCGCACGTCCGCGTACGCCCAGCCGAAGGCGCCGAACGCCAGCACGGTGAGCAGCGGCAGCGCGACGAGTCGTTCCCGCAGGTACGCGCGGTTGCGGCGGCCCGTGGTCGACGGCCACGCGTAGCGCCAGAACCGGCGGGCCAGTTCGGCGGCGACGGCCACCGCTCCCCGCACCGTGCGGCGCAGACGGGCGGGCGGCGCGCCCCCGCCGTCCGCGCCCCGGGGCGTACCCCCGTGCCGTGCCGCGCCGGTCACTCCTGGGCCGTCCGGCCGCTCTTGCCCTGTGTCTCCTGGGTCCCCCGTGTCCCTCGTCCTTCTTGTCGCCCCTGCGACGGTGTGTGGGCGATCGTCCGCAGCCAGGTCGTCACCCGCTTTCCCAGCCATGGGCTGTCCCGGTGGTGTCGGAAGGTGAGCGGACGGACCGCGTAGGCGCGGTCCAGCAGGATCTCGGCGACGGCCCCGTCCTCGGCGGCGGCGGACCGGGCGGCCTGGTGCGCGAGGGTGAGATAGAGACGCGAGAGCTCCCTGCGCAGCCCCGGCTCGTCGGACGGCAGGCCCAGCCGGGGGTCGGCGCCCGCCGCCAGTCCGGCGAGGCCGCCCGCGCCGATCGCACCCCGGGCGAGGGCACCCCGTACCGCCTCCCACACCTCCGCCGTCATACGGACCCGGGCCTGTTCGTCCGTCAGCCCGTGCGCGTGGAACAGCCGTGCGAGGCGCGCCAGCACCTCGCGGAGCCGGTCGGCCACCTCGTCCGGGCGCTCGGCGGTGCACACGTGCTCGACACCGACGCGTACGGCGGCCGTCCGCGCGGCGGTCCGGTGCCGTGAGTGCTGCGGCACCGCGTCCAGGGCCCGTACGGCGTCGTCCCACACCTGCTCCCCGCCCAGCGCGAGCCGCGCCCGCGCCGCGCCGAACGCCGCGCTGCCCAGCGAGGGGTTGCGCAGCCGCACCGCCTCGTAGAACGTCAGCGCCTCCTGCCAGCGGCCGAGGCGCTCGGCGCAGTAGCCGAGCGCCAGCTTCGGCGCGTACTCGCCGGGGATCGCCGCGAACACCAGGTCGAAGTGGCGCCGGGCCGACGCGACCTGGTCACGTCCGAGCGCGAGCAGCCCGCGGTGCCAGCCGAGCCGCCAGTCGTGGGGCGCGCGCTCGGACCCGATCAGGTCCTTCGCCGACCGCAGTTCACGTTCGGCGGCCTCGGTCCCGCGCCCGGCGCTGCGCAACCGGAGGCGACAGCGCAGCAGATGGACCTCGGGGGAGTCGCGCCAGTCCCCGGTGTGCTGCAGCAGCGCCTCGGGGGCGGCGTCGGCCAGCCTGCTCAGCTCGGCGTGGTGGAGGTCGTACGGATCGGGCCGCGGTACGGGCAGCCGCTGGGCGACCTCGGCGGGTGACGGCGGCGCGTAGGGGGCGGGGGCGTCCGGCGCGGCCCACCGGGTGAGGGGCGGCGCGGAACCGAGGGCGGCGTCGAGCGCGTACGGCGACTGGAAGAACAGCGGTGACGGCTCGAAGGTCTCGACGCCGGTCCGCAGTGACCGCAACTCCCGGAACACGCCCCGCAGTTGCTCCTCCATCTCCCGGGCGGTGGCGAACCGCTCGGCCTGCTCGCCGCGGGTGGCGCGGTGCAGTACCCGGGCGAGGGACACCAGACCGAGTCCGCGGGGCGCGGGCGCCGTCATGGGGGGAACCCCGGGAGCGCCGGAGGTCCCGGGATCCCCGGTGGCCGTGGCGGACCCGCCCGGTGACTCCGGCCCGCTGATCATGTCCAGGCGGCCCAGTTCCGCCAGGTCGTCGGGCGAGCGCCCGAGGCCGCTGAGCCGGCGCAGGGTCTCCCCGAGGCTGTACAGGTCGTCCTGGCCGGTGGATTCACCGTTCGGGCCGACCGTCGGTGCGCGGAAGCCCTCCGTGGTGTGACCGGGCAGCCCGGCCGAGCGGACGCTCCCCACATCGATGATCTTCGTGGAGGTGCCGTCGTGCATCACGTTGTCCGGCTTGAGGTCGCCGTAGACCCGGCCGGGCCGGCCGGCGTGCAGATGTCCGAGCGCGGCCAGGATCCGCACGCCGTAGGCGAGGACGAACTCGTGGAAGCGGCCGCCGCCGAACTCGTCCGGGTTCACCTGGACCCGCGCGCGCACCTCTTCGAGGGTGAGGCCGTCCACGTACTGCAGGACGAGGAAGTCGCCGACCCCGGGATGGTGGCCGTAGTTGAACACGCGGATGATGTCGCCGTGACTGAGGTCGACCATGGCCCGCCGCTCCTGGGCCAGCGCCCCCGCGGAGGCCGCGGCCTGCTGCGGGTGGAGGATCTTGATGGCGACCTCGCGGTTGTCGACCTTGGTGTCGAGCGCGAGGTGGACCTCGCCCATGCCGCCGTAGCCCAGGGGCCGGATCAGCCGGTACTGCCCCGCGAGCAGCCGTCCCGAGGGCAGCGGCAGCCGTTCCGGGTCGCCGCCGTGGGACGCCGCCCGGTCCAGCAGGGTGATCGACGGGAGCAGGACCGGGTCGGGGCTCTCCTCGGGCAGTTCGACGTGCGCGGCCCGCAGGATCGGCGACGCGACGACGAGGGGGCCGAACGACGCGCTGGATTCCCGCACTTCACCGGTCGCCCTGCTGCCCGCTGCCCCCTCCATGCGACCCCAGAATAGACGCGGGGGCCCGGAATGACCCCGTCCCGAGGTCACCGAACTGAGGGACGGCGGATCGGCGGGAGCCGTCCCGTGTCACCGCAGGGGGATGACCACCTCGTCCTCGACGGGGGGATCGAGCTCCTGCGCGAGGTTCCCCGTCGCCGAGAAGCAGCGCAGCCGGACCGACTCGGGGGAGACGTCCAGGCGCAGGAAGCACTTGAAGAACGGCGGACTGTACGTGGCCGAACCCGGCGAGAAGAGCCGGGTGTACGCCTTGCGCACCGGCAGGCGCAGGCGGGACGTGCGGTCGGGGCGGCCGCCGGCCCCCAGCAGGCTCGCGACCAGGCGGGTGCGCAGGGTGACGGGGGTGTCCCGCACCCGGGCGCGGGTCGGTGGCACTCCGAGCCGTTTCGAGACGACGGCGGTCGCCTGGTCCTCGGTGAGGGTGAAGAACCGCCGCATGCGCAACCGGCGCCCGTAGAGCCTGCTGTAGAAGGCCAGCGAGTCACCGCGCAGCGGGTAGCAGCGGAAGTCCTTCTCGGTGACACCGGCGACCGAGACCCGGGGCATGGTGTGGGTGGAGTGCATGAAGGCCCCGCCGCCGCCGGCGACCACGTACTGGATCGTGCGGCCGTCCACCGTCACCGGGTAGCGCTGGTAGTTGTGGATGTCGCCGCCTATCACGGCCACGTAGTGATGGTCCGGATCGCGCACGATCTCGTCGACCGTCCCGCCGCCCTCGATGCGGCAGGGGTGGTGCTCGGCGTCCACGTACAGGGGCGAACCGGTGACGAGGATCTTGGGAGTGTCCGTCCTGGAGACCTCGCGCAGCCACCGGCCCTGCTCGGCGTCCACCGTCCCCAGCAGACCGGTGTCGATGCCTATGATCCGCACCGGACCGGCGTCGATCGCCCAGTACGGGCCGGGCTGGACAGCCTGTTGGGCGGGGGCCGAGCGCAACTGCCGTGCCTCGGCGAACAGTTGCGCGTCGGCTGTGCCCGGTCGGTGCCACAGCAGCGACCGCCACCAGGCGCGCGACAGCCGGCGGGGCGCGGGCGGCGGCGCGAGGGGCGGGGCGTCGCAGAAGACGCGCATGAACCCTTCGAGGTCCTCGTACCAGTCGTGGTTGCCGGGTATCGCGTAGATCGGCGCCTGATAGTCCCGGTACGGGCGGAAGAACTTCGGGCCGTAGTCGTCGGTGCTGCCGACCGGGTAGATCACGTCGCTGGCGAGCACGGTGAACTGCGTGTCCTGACCGACTTTCAGGAAGCCCGGCACGACGGCGTATTGGGGATCGTCGCCCTCGCCGGTGTCCCCGACGACCATGAAGGAGAAGCGGTCCGGAGCGTCGTGCCTGACCACCTTGTCGGGCGGCGCCCCGGCGGCGGTCCGCTGTTCCACCCAGCGGCCGCGGGTCCGGCTCGTCGGATCCCCGAACAGCGAGGCCAGCACGCCGTTGCGGGCCGGCCACAGGGTCCTCGGATCGACCCACGACAGCTGTTCGGTCCGTCGCGGCATCAACTGCTGGTAGGCGCCGCGTTCCGTCGAGCCCCAGCCGGCGCCCGCCGCGGTGTCGCGTGAAGAGTCAGACATCGGTGAACGGTAACAACGCGCTCTCCGCGGAACGGCCTTGGGGCTCACCGTCGCGGCAGGACCAGCCGTTCCTCGGGGACGACGGCCACACCCAGGATCTCGATCATCGCCTCGGGCTGCCACAGGGCGGTGCAGCCGATGCCGGCCATCGCCGGGTAGACGGGCCCGGCGAGTTCCCGCCACACCGCGCCGATCTCCCTGCCGTGCGCCTGGTAGTCGGGGATGTCGGTGAGGTACAGCGTCACGCTGACCAGGTCCCGCGGTTCGCCGCCCACTTCGCGCAGTGTCGTCAGGACGTTGCCGAACGCCTGGCGGAACTGCTCGACGATCCCGCCGGGCACGATCTTCATGTCGGCGTCGAGAGCGGTCTGCCCGCCGAGATGGAGCGTGTTCCCCGCGAGCGTTCCGTGCGAGTAGCCACGGGGCGCCGGCAGAGCGCCCGGGTTCACGGCGATGGGAGTCACGGGGCCTCCGGTTCGACTGGGCACGTGTATTGACAATAAATGACGGTCGTGAAAAAAACGAGATACCACTGACGGGAACCGCACACGGCGCCGCCATCCGGCCGGAACGGAGCCAGCCCCCATGGAGCCCGACCTCAGCAAGTACCGCCTGGAGGGCGACGCCTCGATGTACCGCCTGCCCAGCGGGATCGTCGCCCCCGTGGTCACGCGCGCCGGATCGGAGAGCGGGAACACCGCCGACTCGGGGGGCGCCGTCCGGATCTCGGGCGTCAGCATCCAGCACACACCCGCCACGAAGCTGTGGTTCGGCAAGGTCAGCAACGACCCCGGCTACCGCTCGGTCACCCACCACCACGGCGAGGCCGAGACCGGCGGCTATGTCCTGTCGGGGCGGGCGCGCATCTACTTCGGCGAGGAGTTCGCGGACTACGTCGACATGTCGGAGGGCGACTGGGTCTTCGTCCCGCCGTTCATGCCGCACATCGAGTGCAACCTCTCCCGCACCGAGCCGCTGACGTGGATGACCACCAGGACCCCGGAGAACATCGTCGTCAACATGACCGACGTCCCCGACGCCGACCTGCGCGACTGGCTCGACCGATGACGCCGCGGCCCGGCCCGGCCCCGGGCGGGACACCGCCCACCTCCGCGTACTTCACCGAGGCCGTCACCCTGACCCCCGCCCCGGCCGAGCACTTCGACCTCGCCTTCACCGCCGTCACCCAGCCCTGCCCCTGGCCCAAGGCGTACGGCGGCGACCTGGTGGCCGCGGCCGCCGCCGCGGCGATGCGGTCGGTGACCGACGCCAAGACGCTGCACTCCATGCACAGTTACTTCCTGCGCCCCGCCGACATCGGGGCACCGGTGCGCTACGAGGTGGAGGTACTGCGCGACGGCCGCGGCTACAGCACCCGGCAGGTACGCGGCCACCAGAACGGCAGACCGCTCTACGTGTGCCTGGCCAACTTCGCCGCGGGTGAGCCCGGCGGCACCTTCCACGCCGAGTTCACCGAGGTCGTCCCGGACCCCGAGGACCTCCCCGGCTCGGCGGCGTACCTGCGGGGGCGCGACGGCGGTTCGATGACCGAGGAGTCGAAGGCGTACTGGTCGGCCGGCCGGAGCTTCGACATGCGGCACGTGCCCGGCCCGGTCTACCTGACCGTCGAGGGCAGACGGGCACCGCACCAGGCGGTCTGGGTCCGGCCCTTCGACGCGCTGCGCACCGTCGAAGGGCTGACCGACGCCCAGCGGGACCTCGCCGCGCTGGCGTACGTCTGCGACTACACCATCCTCGAACCCGTTCTGCGGGTCCTCGGTCTGGCCTGGGCCGACCCCGGCCTCGTCACCGCCAGCCTCGACCACGCCATGTGGTTCCACCGCCCGGGGCCCGTCGAGGACTGGCTCCTCTACGTCCAGGAGGCGGTCGCCGCCGACGCGGGCCGCGGCCTCGGCACCGGCCGGTTCTTCACCCGCGACCACCGGCACCTCGCCACCGTCGTCCAGGAGGGCATGATCCGCCCCGCCTGAACCGCCGCCCACCGCCCGCGGCTCCCGGAAGGACACCTCCGTTGACTCTTCCGCCGCCCCTCCCGCCCTCCCGTTCCCCCTCGCACCCTCCCGCGGTCTCGGCGCACCGCGACACCTTCACCCGCGACCACCTGCCGCCCGCGCACCTGTGGCCGACGATCGAGTTCACCACCCCGGAGCTGCGCCACCCCGAGCGGCTCAACGCCGCCACCGAGCTCATCGACCGCCCCGCGGCGGCGTACGGGGCCGGCCGGCCCGCGCTGCGCACGCCGGCCGGCGAGACGTGGACCTACGGGGACCTGCGGAGGCGGAGCAACCAGGTCGCCCAGGTGCTCACCGAGGACCTGGGCCTGGTCCCGGGGCAGCGGGTGATGCTGCGCTCACCCAACACGCCCTGGACGGTGGCGAGCTGGCTGGGCGTGCTGAAGGCCGGGGGAGTCGTCGTCACCGTCATGGCCGCGCTGCGCGCCGGCGAGATCGCACCGGTCGCCGAACGCACCCTGCCCGCCCTCGCCCTGGTCGACCACCGGTGCGCCGAGGACGTCCACACCGTACGGGACACCGTCCTGCCGTCGCTGAAGGTCGTCGAGTCCGGCGGCACCGGACCGGGCGACCTGGTGGCCCGCGCCACGGCGAAGTCCGGCGAGTTCACCGCCGTGGACACCGCGGGCGACGACGTGGCCCTCCTGGCCCCGACGTCGGGCAGTACCGGCGCACCCAAGATCACCATGCACTTCCACCGGGACATCCTGTCCATCGACGACACCTTCGGACGCCATGTGCTGCGCCTGCGCCCGGACGACCTGGTCGCCTGCAGCGCGCCCTTCGCCTTCACCTTCGGCCTCGGCATGCTCGTCGTCTTCCCGCTGCGGGCCGGGGCCTGCGCACTTCTCACCGAGGCCGCGACCCCGCCGGCGATGGCGGACCTCGTCGAGCGGCAGGGCGTCACCGTGCTCGCCACGGCGCCCACGGCCTACAAGGCGATCCTGCGGGAAGGGTGCGAACAGCGGCTCGCCGGACTGCGCGTGGGGGTCTCGGCCGGCGAACACATACCCGTCGGCACCTGGCAGCAGCTGCGGGACAGGATCGGGCTGAGGGTCGTCGACGGGATCGGCGCCACCGAACTGCTGCACATCTTCATCTCCGCGGCCGGTGACGACATCCGGCCCGGCGCCACCGGGAAGCCGGTGCCGGGCTTCCGCGCCACCGTCCTCGGCCCCGACGGCACGGAACTCGGCCCGGGCGAGCCGGGCAGGCTGGGCGTCATCGGCCCCGTCGGCTGCCGCTACCTCGACGACGAGCGGCAGCAGGACTACGTCGTGGGCGGCTGGAACGTCACCGGCGACGTCTTCCACCGCGACGAGGACGGCTACTTCCACTACCACGCCCGGGGCGACAACATGATCGTCTCCTCGGGCTACAACATCGGCGGACCCGAGGTCGAGGCAGCCATCGACACCCACCCCGACGTCCTGGAGTGCGCCGTCGTCGGCCGCGGCGACGCCGAACGCGGCGAGGTCGTCTGCGCCTTCGTCGTCCTGCGGGACGGGGTGACCGGCGACGCCGCCAAGGCCAGGGAGATACAGGACCACGTCAAGCAGGTCATCGCACCCTACAAGTACCCGCGCGACGTGCGGTTCCGCGACTCCCTGCCACGCAACGCCAGCGGCAAACTGCAGCGCTTCGCGCTCCGCGCGGCCGCCGGGAACACCGTCATGGAGGACGAGCAGGCCGCCACGCCCGCCGTCGAGCACTGAGAGGAACCCCGTGAAGATCGCGATCGTCGGCGGCGGCCCCGGCGGCCTCTACCTCGCCGCCCTCCTGAAGCAGCTCGACCCGGCCCACGAGATCACCGTGTGGGAACGCGACGCCCCCGACGACACCTTCGGCTTCGGCGTGGTGTTCTCCGACGAGACGCTCGGCGGCATCGAGAACGCGGACGGCGAGTTCGCCGAGGCCATGGCGCGCCGCTTCGCCCGCTGGACCGACATCGACATCCACTACCGGGGGCGGACCCACACCGTCGGCGGCCAGGGCTTCGCCGCGATGGGCCGCAGGGAACTGCTCCGACTGCTGCAACGCCGCTGCCACGGCCTCGGAGTGACGGTCCACTTCTCCACGCCCGCCCCCGGCACCGACACCCTGCGTGCCTCGTACGACCTCGTGGTGGGGGCGGACGGCGTCAACTCCGGGGTGCGGGCAACCCACGCGGACGTCTTCCGTCCCACGCTGGACCGACGGCACAACAAGTACATGTGGCTGGGCACGGACCGGGTCTTCGAGGCGTTCCAGTTCTTCGTCAGGCAGACGCGGTGGGGCACCATGCAGGTGCACGGCTACCCCTACTCCGCGACCGGCTCCACCTTCATCGTCGAGATGCACGAGGACGTCTGGCGCCGGGCCGGCTTCGACGCCACCGAGGGCACCGACTTCCCGCCGGGCACCTCCGACGAGCGGGCCGTGCAGCGGATCCGCGCTCTCTTCGCCGAGGAACTCGCGGGGCACCGGGTGTTCGCCAACAACTCCAAGTGGCTCGGCTTCACGACCGTACGCAACGAGCGCTGGCACCACGGCAACCTCGTCCTCGTCGGCGATGCCGCGCACACCGCGCACTTCTCGATCGGATCGGGCACCAAACTGGCGATGGAGGACTCCCTCGCCCTCGCCGCCTGTCTGCACGAACACCCGTCCGTCGAGGACGCGTTGAGCGCCTACGAGGCGGAGAGGCGCCCCGTGGTCGAGTCCACGCAGCGGGCCGCCCAGGCGTCGCTCGAATGGTTCGAGAACATCGGCATGTACGCCCACCAGGAGCCGACCCAGTTCTGCTTCAACCTGCTCACCCGGTCCCGCCGCATCACGTACGACAACCTCCGCACCCGTGACCAGGAGTTCGCCGACCGGGTCGACGCGGCCTTCGCGGCAGCCCAGGGGCTGCCCGGGGTCGCACCGGCGATGTTCCAGCCGTTCCGGCTCGGGGAGCTGGAGCTGAAGAACCGCGTCGTCGTCTCCCCGATGGACATGTACTCGGCCGTCGACGGCGTACCCGGCGACTTCCACCTCGTCCATCTCGGCTCGAAGGCCATGGGGGGCGCCGGACTGGTGATGACGGAGATGGTCTGCGTCTCGCCCGAGGGCCGCATCACACCCGGCTGCACGGGACTGTGGACCGACGGGCAGCGCGACGCGTGGCAGCGGATCGTGTCCTTCGTCCATGAGCGCAGCGGCGCCCGCATCGGCCTCCAGCTCGGCCACTCCGGCCGCAAGGGCTCCACCCGGCTGATGTGGGAGGGCATGGACGAACCGCTGCCGGACGGCAACTGGGGGACCGTCGGCCCCTCGCCGCTGCCCTACGGGCCCGGGTCCGCCGTCCCGCGCGAGCTGGACCGGGCCGGCCTGGACGGGCTGGTCGCGGACTTCGTCGCCGCCGCCCGCCGTGGCGCCGAGGCCGGTTTCGACCTGCTCGAACTCCACTGCGCGCACGGCTACCTGCTGTCCTCGTTCCTCTCACCGGCGGCGAACCACCGCACCGACGAGTACGGCGGTCCGCTGGGCAACCGGCTGCGGTTCCCGCTGGAGGTCTTCGACGCCGTCCGCGCCGTCTGGCCGGCCGGGCGGCCGGTGATCGTGCGGATCTCCGCGACCGACTGGGTCCCGGACGGCAACACCGAGCACGACGCCGTGGAGATCGCCCGCGCCTTTATCGCCCACGGGGCCGACGCCATCGACGTCTCCTCCGGGCAGGTCACCAGGGACGAGCGACCCGCGTACGGCCGCTCCTACCAGACGCCGTTCGCGGACCGGATCCGCCACGAGGCCGCCGCGGCCACCGGCACGGCCGTCATCGCGGTCGGGGCCATCGCGTCGTACGACGACGTGAACTCGATCCTGCTGGCGGGCCGCGCCGACCTGTGCGCCCTGGGCCGCGCCCATCTCCACGATCCGCACTGGACCCTGCACGCGGCGGCCGAGCAGGAGTACCGGGACGCCGCGGAGCAGTGGCCGCTCCCGTACCGGGCGGGCGCCCGCAGGCCGCCGAGCGCGCGCACGGATGCCGTGCGGCCGCGGCTCTCCCTGCTGCGGGCCGAGGAGCCCGGGCAGACCGTCCACCTGCGCTGGATCCCGCCGCGGGAGCGGGCGACCGTCTCCTGAGCGGGGGGTCGGGCGCCGTGCGTTCCGCGCGGCGGACCCGTCCGGGGTGTCCGGGGCGCGTCGCCCCGTCCGGGGTGTCCGGGGCGCGTCCGAACGGTGACGGGCGGCCGTGGCCGGGCGCGCAGTTCCCCGCGCCCCCAGGGACGCCGGGGCCGGACCGGTGGCGCAGTTCCCCGCGTCCTTGCGGGACGTCGGGGCCGGACCCGTGGTATTCAGCGGGCCCGGGACACCTCCGGGGTGGCGGCGCGCGGGGAGGTGACGCGCGGCGTCGTGTCTCAGCCGGACTGGCTGTTGTCCTTCAGCGCGCCCCAGCCGTGCCACCGCTCGATGTCGATCCAGGCGCTGACCCGGGGGCGCTCCCGGTTCGGGTAGGGCTCGCCGGTGTAGTGCCGGGAGATGCGGTCGATGTCGGCCAGGTTCTCGTCGTCCGCCATGTCGGTGGCCTGGCCCAGGAGGGTGACATGGGTGTACCAGTCCTCACCGTCGAGCACGGTGAGGGTCACCCGCGGGTCGCGGCGCAGGTGCTTCAGCCGGACGCGGCCCACGTCCATGCTGATCAGTACCCGGTCGTCCTCCCACAGGTACCAGGTGGGCGTGGACACGGGCGCGCCGTCCGAGCGCACGGTCGCGATGACCGCCGCGTTCGGGCGTTTCAGCAGTTCGACGGCCTCGGGCGGAAGCGGCGGCTTGGACATGTGGGCTCCTCGGTGTCGGCGGGCATGGTCGGCGGGGACGCGGCCCCGGGCGTCGTCGGCGGGTGTCCGTATCCCGGCGGTCCATGCGGCCGGGGCGGATCGTGATCGTCGGGCTCCCGCGAAGGCATCCTCGCGCCCCGGGTTTGCGGCCGCCACTCGAAGTCCGGGTCCGCCGAGCACGCCGTCCCGGACCGGAAGTCCGGGACGGCGGACGGATCAGGGCAGGTGCAGGGGAGTTCCGGCCCTGTGGTCCCCGAGCCAGACGATCCGTTCGGTCTCGCCGTAGACCCCGTTCGTCCCCGTCCATACCCAGCAATGTCCACCACGTTCCGATCCCTTACCGGGCTCCGCCGAGACCTGGCACCGGCCCCGGGCACCACGAAGGACGCGCACCCCGGCAGCCGGGGCGCGCGTCCTTCGTGGTGGTGCCGCTCCGCTCAGGCAGCGGGCGCCGGGTATGTCGGGTACTCGACCCCGGTCACGTGCTGGACGACCCGGACGACCTGGCAGGAGTAGCCGAACTCGTTGTCGTACCAGAGGTAGAGGATCGCGTTGTCGCCGTCGACCTTGGTGGCCCCGGCGTCGACGATCGAGGCGTGGCGCGAACCGATGAAGTCGCTGGAGACCGCGTCGGGAGCGGTGGTGAAGTCGATCTGCCGCTTCAGCGGGGACGTCAGCGACACCTCGCGCAGATGGTCCAGGACCTCCTCGCGGGTGGTCTCGCGCCCGAGCCGCAGACTGAGGATCGCGATGGACACGTCCGGTACCGGGACGCGGATCGAGCTGCCGGTGATGGGCGCCTCCAGGTCGGGCAGCGCCTTGGCCACGGCGGAGGCCGCGCCCGTCTCGGTGATCACCATGTTGAGCGGCGCCGAACGACCGCGACGGTCCGCCTTGTGGTAATTGTCCAGCAGGTTCTGGTCGTTGGTGAACGAGTGGACGGTCTCCACGTGCCCGCGCAGGACGCCGTACTCGTCCGCCATCGCCTTCAGCGGCGGGACGATCGCGTTCGTGGTGCAGGACGCGCAGGACAGGATCCGCTCGTCCGGTTTGATCGTGTCGTGGTTGACGCCGTGCACGATGTTGGGGACGTCGGCCTTGCCCGGCGCGGTCAGCACGACCTTGTCGATGCCGGGCCGCAGGTGCTGCGACAGGCCCGCGCGGTCGCGCCACCGTCCCGTGTTGTCGATCAGGACGGCGTCCTTGATGCCGTACGCCGTGTAGTCGACCTCCGACGGGTCGTCCGCGTAGATCACCTTGATCACGTTGCCGTTGGCGACGATCGTGCTGTTCGCCTCGTCGACGGTGATCGTGCCCTGGAACTGGCCGTGGATGGAGTCGCGGCGCAGCAGCGAGGCCCGCTTGACGATGTCCTGTTCACCGCCCTGTCGGACGACGACGGCGCGCAGGCGCAGTCCGTTCCCGGAGCCCGCCTTCTCGATGAGCAGGCGGGCGACGAGGCGGCCGATGCGGCCGAAGCCGTACAGGACGACGTCGCGTCCCTCGCGCCTCTCGGCCCGGCCGGCGCCGGTGGCGCCGGCGACGGCCTCGGCGGTGAAGTCCTCGACCGAGAGGCCGCGGTCGTCGGCGCGGTGGGTGGCGGCGAGCATCCCGATGTCGATCTGGGCGGGGCCGAGGTCGAGCGTGGTCAGAGCCCGCAGGTAGGGCAGGGTCTCGGTGACCGAGAGTTCCGCGCCGGCGATCTGCCGGGCGAACCGGTGGGTCTTGAGGATGCTGACCACCGACTTGTTCACCAAGGAGCGGCTGTGCAGCAGGACCGTGACGTCCCGCTCGCGGTGCAGCTTCCCGATGATCGGGATCATCGACTCCGCGATCTCCTCGCGGTTCTTCCAGTTGGTGAACGAGTCGTCGTTGACAGTCACAGGTTTATCTTTCGAGCTAGGCGGTGCTCAGATGATAAACCGTGGCTGATCTCCCCTTTCACCCGGCCCGGCACACGTGCCTGTGGCCCGCCGGGAGGGCGGGCCACAGGTGCTGCTCAGCGGTTCAACCGGTTGTCCATCCGGTCAGTGACCGGCAGGACGGACGGTCACGGGAAGCTCGTGATCTTCGAGGGGATGGTGTCCGATCCCGAGGTGGGCGCGCCCGTGTTGTTGACGACGTGCGCGTACTGCCCCTTTCCGCCGAGGGAGACGACCTGGATGCTGTGCAGCTTGACGCCCGACTTGACCGGCACCTGGAAGCCGTGGTGCTGGACGATCGTCGAGTCGGTGGTGAAGTTGCAGTAACTGCCCAGGCCCCAGGCTTCATGGGTGTTGACGCTGTCGGCGACCTTGTAGGCGGCGTACCCGACGATGCCGTCGTGGGTGACGGCGGCGGCGTTGGGCACGTCGTACGCCTTCTCGTTCTGGAAGAAGATCGTCCGGCCGCGTTCGCCGCTCCACACCACGTCGTACTTGTTGAAGTGTTCGACGAACAGGCCCGTGGCGAGGACGTCGTCGCCGTTCACCTCCAGTCCGTAGTCGGCGCGGTTGGTCTCCCAGCCGACGCCTTCGCCGTGGTCGGCCCGCCAGATCCAGGTGTGGTCGACGATGACGTCGTCGCTGTTGACGACCATCGAGTGGGTGGCCAGGCCGGGACCGGCCCCGCCGATCCGGATGAACACGTCCTGCACGGTGGTCGGGTTGGCGGCGTGGTCCGCCGAGGAGCCGGGTGCCCCGACCTGGAGCAGGGTGTCGGACTTGGCGGCACCGGCGTCGATGAGGAAGCCGGCCAGCTTGACGCCGTCCACATCACCCACGTGCATGGCGTCCACGCCGTTGTCGGGAATGATCGTGGCGAGACCCAGCCCGAGGACGACGGTGTTGGCGCGGTTCACGTTGATCGTCTGGTCGAGGTGGTAGACCCCGGGTGTGAACAGGAGGTTGAGGCCCTGCGCCAGCGCGGCGTTGATGGTCGCGGCGGTCGCGCCGGGCTTGACGACGTAGAACTGGCTCAGCGGGAGCGAGGTGCCGCCGGCGTTGGCGGGCCAGGACACGTTACGGCTGTTGGTGCGCTTGCCGGGCACGAACACCTTGTAGTCGTTGCCGTCCAGGTAGAGGAACGGCTTCTCCCGGCTGATCGGCGTGGTGTCCAGCGTGGTGTACGGGCCGGTGTCGAAGTTCGTCGCCGGGGCGCCCTGCACACCGGAGAACGTCATGTTCCACACGCCGTTGGTCCAGCCGCCGACCGAGCTGTCCCGGGTGTACCACTGCTGCTGCGAGTACGGACCGACCGTGCCGTCGATCTTCGAGTCGGCGATGTAGCCGCCGGAGGCCCAGCCGTAGCCCGCGGGCGCGAGGTTGAGACCGCCCTCGACATGGATACGGCGGAACGGAGCGGCCTGCGCGACCGCCCAGCGGTTCGTCCCGTTGACGGGCTTGATCGCCAGGTTCTCCGCCGAACGCCAGAAGTTCTGCGTCGCGTTGCCGTTGAACCAGCCGGCGTCGACGGTGATGTCACCGTTGATCTTCACGTCGTCGGGGTTGAGACCGAGTCCGGAGATCGAGGTGTAGAAGCCCAGCTGGGCGTTGATCCCGTTGTACGTGCCCGGCTTCATCAGGAACTGGTAGCGGCCCGAGCCGAACTGCGCGGACTCCTGCTGAGCGAAGACCTGGTCGAACTTCCCCTGCAGGTTCGGGGTGTTCGGGTCCACGACGATGACGTTGGGACCGAGGTCGCCGCCGCCCTCGACGGGAGGATTGCTGCCACCGGTGCCGGTGTGCACGGCGACCTCCCACAGGGAGTAGCCGTAGGCGGTGGCGCGGGCGGTCCCGTGGACGCGTACGTAGCGGCCGGAACCGCTGACGTCGTAGGACGCCGTGCCGCCGGTGCCGTTCGTGACGGACTTCAGGGTCGTCCAGTCCTGGCCGTTGCCGGACGCCTGGATGGTGAAGTCCTTGCCGTGGGCGGCCTCCCAGTTGAGGTCGACCTTGCAGATGTCCTGGACCGAGCCGAGGTCCACGCGTACCCACTGGGGGTCGGACGCCTGGCTGGACCAGCGGGTGCCCGTGTCGCCGTCGAAGGCGCTCGCGGCGGGCGTGCCGGCGTTCTCCGTGGAGGAGGCGGTGGCCGGTTTGCCCCGGGCCGCGTTGGCGGTCGAGCAGTCACCGGCCGGGGGGTTGCTCGTACCGGAGGTGCCGAAGACCTGGAACTCCCAGAGGGAGTAGCCGTATTCGGTGGCGCGGGTGACGCCCTGCAAACGGACGTAACGGCCCTGGCCCGAGATGTCGAGCGTGTCGGTGCCGCCGTCGCCGCCGGTGACGGACCTGACGTCGGTCCAGGAGCTGCCGTTGTCGGACACCTGGATCTTGTACGCCTTGCCGTAGGCCGCCTCCCAGTTGAGGACGACCCTGCTGAGGGTGGCGGAGGTCCCCAGGTCGACCTGGAGCCACTGGGCGTCGGTACGCCCCGAGGACCACCGGGTCGCGCTGTCGCCGTCGACGGCGCCGGCGGCGGAGGTCGCGGCGTTCTCGTCGGAGGAGGACGTGGCGGTTCTGCCTTGCGAGAGCGGTGCCTCGGCCGCGGCGGCCGGCAGGTGGGAGGGGAGGGTCACGAGCGCCGCCGCTGTGGCGAGCGCGATCCCCAGGGATCTGAGTCTCATACGTTGACTCCGTGCGGGTGTGGAGGGGGGATGGGGCTGTGCGAGCGCGCGGTACAGGGACCCCGCGGTGCAGCCCGAGAGGTCTGTGAAAACCCGGAACCCTTGCGTCGACGCTTAGTTCAGGTGTTGATTTAAGTAATGAATCAACTGCTCGGCAACCCGTCGGACACGACTTCTTCAGTCGAACCGAAGCGGACCGGGCCGTGGAGGCCGTCGCCGCACTCGCGTGTACGGCGGGACGGCCTCCACGGCCCGGTCCGGTCGCGCAGGGAGGTGGGGGGGCCCCCCGGGGCCCCCCGGGGCGGCCCCCCCCCCCGGGGGGGGGGGGGGGGGGCAAACCCCCCCCCCCGGGGCGCCCCCCGCCCCCCCCCCGGGGGGCGCC
>NZ_JBIAQL010000026.1:0-74927 GCF_042889045.1 Streptomyces sp. NPDC002701 | reverse complement strand
CCCGCGGAGCGGGATATGCCCCGGCAAGCCGGGGCATAGAGCGCGAATTGCGCAAGCGCAATTCGGATTCCCGCGCAAGCGCGGGAATGGAATTCCGCAAGCGGAATTCCGAACGGAATGCAATTCGCGCAAGCGCGAATTGGAGGCGACCGCGCAAGCGCGATCACCCGGGCTGGCTACGAGGGAGGTGCATCGCGCGGGGGGCTGTGTAGGGCTTGGGAATCCCAGCCACCACCCCCGCAACGACGGTGACGGAACGTCGGGTCGCATGGGTGCTGGCCTCACCGCAGCGACGGGTTCCGCTGCGCTCCACCCTGACCCCTCCCCCACTCTCGAGCTCGCCCGCTTGCGTTCACAATACCCCGCCAGCATACACGCCAACCGGCGACCGTGGGGCGGAATCCGATGAGACATCACTCGGGAGGGCGAACGCGCGGCGGGGATGATGCATCAGGCATCCGCACTGTGTAGCGTTTGGGTCCTGGCCACACCACCCCTGGCCCGGCCAATAAACTACCGGTTGAATTCAGAATTGCACGGCCCGCAATACCCAAACTACGGAAAGGAAGCTCAGATATGGGACCGGTTGAATTCGACGTGCGGAGGTACCGGAGCCGTCCGGCCCCCAGGGCCGGGGGGCGGAACCGCCCACCAGCACCGGCCACGCTTCCTCGCTTTTGATCGTCACGGTCGGCACCACCCGAGACTCAGAGCCGCTGCTGCCGTCCCCGACCCGCACCGGGGCACGGTGCCGCACGCGAAGCCTGCTCAGCCACGAGGGCTGGCCCCCTGGATCCGGTGGCTGGCGACGGCGACACGCCCGCCGTGACCAGCCGTTTGTGCCGTGCCCCGCACGGCGTGACGGGAGCGGCGCACGGGGTGGGTGACGTCTAAAGACACATAAGAGCGTTCCGCGCTCAAACCGGCTCTGACCTGCGGTGATGCGAAACCGTTTGTTCTAGATATCCAGAACACAGGCGTCCTGAGTGTTCTGGATATCTAGAACAAAGACCCTCGGAATCTGACGGTCCGTCAGGTGACTCTGAGGCACTGTTTGTTCTGCTCCTCCAGAACAAGCCGGTTTACCTAGTGCTACCGTGCCACTCGAAACGTTGATCATCCCTGGAGGACTGTGCTGATGGAACAGCTGCCGATCGTCCGCCCCGGCGAGCGCGTGGTTGCGCGGTCGGACGGCAAGGGCGGCTTGATCCTGGGCGTGGAGAAGATCCAGGGCCGCGAGTTCGCCGCGAGTGCGGGGTGCAGCGGCTACGTGCTGGACGCCCGGCTGCTGATGGACGTGCTCGGCAGCCTCAAGATGCCCGGCTCCTGGTTCCAGGTCTGGTGCAAGCAGGTGGCGTTGCAGAACGCGAACCGCGCCGACGACCAGCTCCGGGAAGTCGCCCGCGGCTTCGTGAAGACGAACCAGCGCGACCTCCAGGCCCGGTGCAACCTGTCGGCGGCCTCCGTGAACGAGGCCAGCCAGTTCTTCACGCACATCGGCTGGCAGCGCACCGCCAAGCGCGGCATCCTTCAGCTGAACCCGTGGCTGACGGTGGCCGGCACCTCCGGCGAGCAGGAGAAGTGGCAGGCGCTCTGGAACAGTGCCAAGGGTCCGGCCTGCGTCATCCCGCACGCCGACTACCCCACCGAGTGGCGTCAGCTGCGGGAGGCGGAGAAGAAGGCCGCGGAGTCCGCCCGCCGCAAGGAGAAGGTCGTGACGCTGCGGCAGCGGCGGCCCGTACGCAAGGTGAGTGCATGACCTCGCCCGGCATATCCTCGGTACAGCGTCCCGACCTGATCGGAAGTGGTGAGGCTCTGTGAGCAGCTCTTACGTCCCCAGCCCTCCCACGGAGGCCCCCGTCACGATCCCTCGTGATGTCCTGCGCCTCCTGGCCCTGGTCGATGTCTCCACCGCCGGCCGCCGCGTCCTGGACCAGCTGCTGTACCTCAGCGACCCGGCGACCGGCACCGCTTCGATCAGCCAGAACGAGATGTGTGCTGAGCTAGGCGCGAGCAAGCCGACCGTGAACCGTGGCTTCAAGGAGCTCCGCGAGTGCGGACTCGCCTGGAGCCTCGAGGACGGCCTTTACCAGCTCCACCCGCTGCTGACCGGCGGCGCGGTCTCCTCCCCCGTCATGAAGGTCCCGGAGATCAAAGCCGCCGAACCCGGACGCTTCACCGAACAGCGACGGGCCCGGTTCGCCGCCCAGATGGCCAACCTCGCCCCCACCGGCTGAGCAACCCCACTGCAGCCCGCGCAGGCCGCCCAGCGGGCTCCTGGCGCCGCGAAGACCCCAAGGCGCCGCACTCTCCGTGCGGCGCCTTCTTCGTGCCCGCCGCGATCAAGCCGGTAGCACCAGGTAAACCGGTTTGTTCTGGAGGAGCAGAACAAACGCTGGGCGCTCCACCACGTTGACCGGCCATGGGTAGCGGGCAGGCGGTAGCACCAGGTAAACCGGATTGTTCTGGAGGAGCAGAACACCAGCGGCCTCTCGGACCGAGGGCGATGTATGCACCAGGTGCGCATAGATCTCCTGCCTAACATCACAGCTGAGTTATGTTCCGCAGCCGCCGCGACGGGTCCGAGGTACTGCCCCCTGGCCCCGAAGCAGCAGGCATCGGCCCGGAAGCAGCACGGCCCGAGCAGCGGGCAGTGGCTGGCCGTGCTGCACCGGCTGGGGCCGGCCTGCTGCCCGTGCAGCCCCCGTGTGCCGCCTGACCCATGCAAATGCTGCGCTGCGCTGCACCCACGACACCACCGTGCTGCAACCCGAGGACCACCACCAGGAGCACGAGCAGCACCCCGCCAACCACCGCCACCACCCCCGCTGCCCATCGAGCAGCAGCCCGTTCCACACCACCGCGAGCAGCACGGCCAGGAGCAGCGGCATCCCGTCGGCGCAGGCCCTCGCCTCACAGCTCACACCCTCACAGCGCACCTCGCCCACCTGGGGAAACGGCCTGTGTGTCACATAGGAGCGCCGGGACGGGTGGCCTACAGGACGGTGCCGTACAGGGCGCGGCGGTCGCCGGTCAGGGCGTAGCGGCGGGCAGCGAGGCCGTTCTCGACCGTCTCCCCGATTTCGTCGCACAGGAGGGCCAGGACGTCGACGGCGTCGGTGTCGGAGAGGTACGCGGGGGCGACTTCGAGCATCAGCTTCCCAAGCTGATGCGAGCACGCGGCCAGGTCGTCGACGACGGCGCGCAGGGCGGCGACGGCCGGGTCCGTCGGCGGTTGGGCGGGTGTCGGGGCCGGGGCGGTGCGGACGTCGCGGACGGCGGGCGGCTATCCGCCGCTGAGCCCAATGGGTATGCGCGGCTAGCGTGCGAGGCGCCCGCCTCAGGCAGCTGGATCGCCGGGGTGGAGCCCCACAGGCATGACGTGTTGAGTCACTGATCAGCTCCGTTGTTCGGTGGCATGAGAATCGGTCGGCGTCCTCGCCGCCGTTCATCAACGCACATCGTGCGGAGATCCCTGATGATGCTCATTTCCAGATCCGCGATCAGTGGCACTCCACCGTCGACATGGGGATCCTCAATGAAGCCGACTACGGGATCGACGATGTCGTCGGCTCCATCACGGCACCATCTGACGGTCCAACCTGGTGGCGCAGGGAAAGCGTCGGCATAGCCGGCGCTTTCACGAACAGCCACGAAGCCAGGTTGCTCATTGGCCTTGACGAGCCGCCCTGCCCCACGATCGAGAGTCAGAGCGTTGCCCTGGTCGTCCCAGCCCGCTACCGGCCGAGAACGCTGAAACTGCTTGCCCAGCTCCTGGACATTGAATACGGCAACCCAACGGGCCTCCGCCACCTGGGCCTCCCCTCTGACAGTCCGTGATTGCGACGTCAGCGTAGAACTGGTGGATTTCTCACGACGTGCAAGTCATCCGATTGGCCGCTAGGTCTACAGGACGGTGCCGCGCAGGGCGCGGCGGTCTCCGGACATCGCGTAGCGGCGGGCGGCGAGGCCGTGCTCGAGGGGCTCGCCGATCTGTTCGCACAGCAGTGCCAGGACGTCGGCGGCCTCGATGTCGGAGAGGTAGGCCGGCGCGACTTCGAGCATCAGCTCCCCGATCGCGTGGGTGCTGGCGGCGAGGTCGTCGACGACGCGGCGCAGCGCGGCGACGGTCGGGTCCGCCGGCGGATCGGCGGGCGGCGGAGGCGGGGCGGTGCGGATGTCGCGGACGGCCTGGCGGACCACGGCGCGCACCGTGGCCGCGTCGAGGGCCTGGAGGCCGCTGTGGGCGAGCGTGGCGAGGCGGCGGGTGATCAGCTCCGCGACGTCGCCGCTGCGGCTGGAGACGGCGATCAGGGCGCGCTGGGACAGGCCGTAGTCGAGCGCGGCCGCGGCGGCCGGGTCGCTGTCTCGCGGGCGAGACGGATCGGTGCCGGCCGCGACGGCTCCGTGGATCGCGGTGAGTGAGCGGGCGACGTCCAGGAGCCGGTACGCCTGGGCGCGGCTGATGCCGAACTCCGCCCGGCAGTACGACTCCCAGCTGCTGTGCTGCAGAGGGAGCCAGACGCGGGCGGCGTGCGCGGCGCGGACCCGGGCGGCGAGGACCGCCACGGAGCGCCGGACGTCGTCCATCGCCTCGCGCAGCCCGGCCGTCATCTCCCGGGCGCGGGCCGCGGTGAGCGGCGGCCGCGCGGGTTCGACGCCGTGCTCCTGGTCCTCGGTGTGCTCGCCCACGACTCCATCATCCTCCGCGCCGGCGGGCACCACCAGGGCGTGCGGGAGCCCGGCCGCGCACTCCACCTCACAGGCTCACAGCCTCATAGTTCACCCCGTCCACCTGGGGAAATGGCCTGTGAGTCTGCCAGCCTCACAGCGTGACACCGTGCGCGGCGCGGGTCTGTCACGCTGACCCGCGACGGCGGGCGCGGATCCCGTCGCACGAGCCGAAGGGGACCAGGTGGCGGGGATCGAGCGGGAGCCGGCGGAGGTGCGGATACCCAAGGTGGCGCTGGACGCCTTCGCCGCGGCGCTGAGCGTGCGCACGGTGGCGATGCGGAAGTGGCCCGACGGCATCGAGTGGATGTACCCGGTGGGCACGTGGGACGAGGCGCACCTGGAGGTGGCGCTCATGCCCGGCGCCGAGGAGGTGTGGCTGCGGATGTCCACCGACCGCTCCAGCGTCGCCGTGTGGACCATCGAGCAGTGGTGGGCCTTCTCCGGGGAGCTGCCCGGCGCTACGCCGCCGCAAGGCTGAGCCGCGGTCGGCCGGTGCACGGACGGCGTAGGTCGGCGTGGCTCCGGCAGGCCGGCCTCGTTGGGCACGGGGACGACCACGACGTCGTCCAGGCCGCCGATGCCGTGGCCGCTGACCGCCGAGCGAACGAGGACCGATGCCGAACAGGCCGCCGTACGACCCGACCTACGGCTTCGACCATGCCACCCGGACGGTGCGGGTCCATCACCACGACCTGGCCCGGCTGCTGCTGATGTTCCGCTCGCTGATGCGCGAGACGCAGAAGCCGGGCTCGTGGGAGCACATGGACGACTACGACCTGTCCTTCGAGCGCCTCGCGGACGCGGCCGACGCCGCTGCGGAGATCGTCCACGGCAAGAAGTGGACGGGTCCTGACCTTCGGATGCGCTGCACGACCACCGAGCCGGTCTACGACTGGCCCGAGGGCGGCCCGTACGACGGGGAGGCGACGTTCACCTGGAGGGTGCCGGGCTACGGCTCGCACGCCTCCGATGACGACCAGGTCCAGCACTACTCGAACACGGCCCTGTGCGGGTTCAGCTGGGCGAAGGGTGACCGGCCGCGCCGGGTGGAGGGCCTGCCGGAGTGTCCGGAGTGCCGGCGCGAGGTGCAGCTCGGTGCCGACCGCCCGCGCGGCGCCTGGTGACAACTGCCGGGCGGATACCCGTTGCCAACGGGTGGCAACGAGTGGATACGGCGGTGGCTACGATCAGGAACGGTCTGACCCCGGCAGTTGCGATGCCGGGGTCAGACCGTTGTCACAGGGTGGCTACCCGAGCCAGACGATGTTCAGGACCGTCAGGCTGTTCAGGGGCCGGTTGACCCAGAAGGTGACGGAGAGCTGGCCGACGGCCGCGTAGCGGACGTCCTCGCCTTCGTCGTCGTCGGTGTCGAACTGCCGGAAGCCCCACGGGTCTGCGGCGGCCGCGGCGAGGATGTCCCACACGGTGTCCACCGCGTGCTCGGGCAGGGAGTCGAGGACCTTGGCGGCCGGGGCGGAGACGCGGACCGCGTACGGCGACGGGCTCACCCGTGACGGCGGCGGAGCTCCGCCAGGTCGATGGCGTCGCTGTCGTTGTAGCCGGAGGCGATGAACGCGTCGACGGCCGGGGCGTGCGCGATGCGGCCCTGCCAGTCCTGGATGACCTCGTAGAGCCCGGCCAGGGAGAAGCTGCGGCGGGATTCCTCGAGGGCGGCGGTCCACTCGCGCTCGAAGGCCGGCACCCAGCGGTCCGCGCGCTTGTCGGCGCGCAGCTGGGTGAGGAGTTCGGCCGGCGCCCCGGGCGAGGGGGCGTACGGCGTGACGGGTGCGTGGTCGGGCTGCGCGCTCATCTGGTCCTCCCGGCGGGTCGTCACCTCACGGTACGCGCGCCGGATCGTCGTGGATGCGGTCATGGGCAGATCCCTCCTACGGGGTGAGCGACACGAGGCCGGGCCCCGGCAGTTGCGATGCCGGGGCCCGGACCGTGGTGTGCCGACCGGGGTCAGGCGGCGGGGCTGAGGGCCAGGGTGTAGTGGCGGCCGGTGGCCAGGTGGATTGTGAGGGTGTCGCCGTCGGCGGTGGCGGCCCGGTAGGCGGGGTCGGCCAGGAGCGCTGGGACGACGACGTCGCACAGCACGTCGGCGGCGGGAACATTGGCCGGGGCCGGGACACCGGCCGACTGGAAGACCTCGCCGTCGGGGCCGTGCTGGAAGTCGAGCATCCAGGTGCTCCCGGCCGCGGTGAAGACGATGTCGCCGCGGGTGCCGGCGTCGGTGACGTCGCTGGTGCCGGGGTGGTCCTCCAGGACGTCGGCCAGGCGCACGGCCTCTTCGTCCACGGCGGTCAGGTGGCTCTTGTCGCGGTCGATGGGCGGGAATTGCGTGGTCATGCTTTCCGCTCCTATTTAGTAGTCCAGATCGAGGTAATCGATGTCGTTGATTTCCACGTCCGACAGTCCCATAGCGCGACCGCCGCCGTCCTGGAAATACACTTCCTTGAACCCTTCGGCGATGATTCCGCGCATCTCCTGGTCGCTGGCCCCCGTGTCGCGGGCGTCGAACAGGCGCTGCGCGTACGTCGCGGGGAGGTGCACGGTGAGCCTGCGGAACCGTCCGTCGTCGGTCGTGCCGACGGCTGCGGAGTAGCCGAACCGGGCCCTGGTTTCCACCGTGATGCCGCCCGAGGCGGCGGCCTGCTTCTGGCGGCGCTTGCGCACCAGTGGCTGCCAGCGGGCCTTGACCGTGTCGTCGATCTTCGCGGCGACGTCGGCGCGGGCGTGCTTGCGGGCGCCGCGCCGGTAGCGGTTGACGGAGTCGGCGGTGACGCCGAGCTCCTGGGCGACGGCCTTCGCGCTGCCGAACTGCTTGATCAGGAATCCGATCTGGCCTTTCAACGTCTTGGGCGGGTCCTTGGTGAACGCCTCGCGGTCGGCCCGCTCGATCGCGTCGTCGATCTCCCCCACAGTCCTACTCCCCTTCGTCCAGGACGGCGTCGCCGCCCTTGATGTGGCGGGCCGGGTTGAGGCCCTTCTCCATCAGGTCGACCGCCCACAGCATCTGCTGGACGCCCTCCAGCTTCGCCAGGCCCGGGGTGGGCCCGAGGCGGAAGGCGCCCGGCTGCGGCTTGCCCGAGGCGGCGTAGGGCAGGAAGTCGAGCGGCGACGTCCCCGGGCTGGGGTAGACGACGCAGTCGGACAGCACGGCGAGCGGGTACAGGCCGGTCATGTCCGCCATGTTGCGGAGCTTGCGGTGCATGTTGACCCGGGCCTTGCTGATGACGGCGGCCCGGATGTCGGGGCGCCAGGTCGGCCGCGCGAGGGCCGGCCACGTCTCGCCCTCCTTGTAGTGCTTGCCCTGGGGGCGCTCGCGGAGCTTGCCGACGCCGCCCTTGACCGTTGCTTTGATCGCGGTGAGGACGGCGGCCAGCGCCGGGTCCTTCTCCTTGTGGTGTTCCATCGCGGCGAGGAACTCGGTGTCGGACAGGTCCCGTGTGACGCCCAGGTCGGCGAGGGTGTCGACGTAGGCGTTCTTGAGGCGGTCGTGCCACGGGTCGAGGTAGGCGCCGGTCTCGCGGCGCAGGTACGCCTCGATCGGGTGGACGTCGTAGCCGAGCTCCTGGGCGTAGGCGAGGGTGTGCGTCTGGTACCAGGCAGGTCCCGTCGGGCGGGAGCCGTCCGGGGTGAACGGGCTGGGCAGGCGCGGGTCCAGCTCGATGTGGGAGACGTCGGCCAGCCAGCTCCCCGGGATCTTCGGGTTGAACGTCGGGGCGTGGAAGTGGTCCGGGGCGGAGAGGCCGACGACCAGGCGGGCCGCAGCGGCGAGAAACGCCGTGTTCAGGTCCAGGCCGACTGCCCACGGCAGGGTGCACTCCTCATCGGAGAGCGTGTCCACGTCGCGCACCCACTGGTACGCCTCTTCGTTGAGGAAGCCCCCGGTCCAGCCGCTGTTGACGACGACGGGGTGTTCCGGGGTGGCCTCCGGCGGCGCCGGGTCCATCGGCTCGGTGCCGAGGCTGCCCGCGTTGTGGCCGGACACCCAGTTCCCGGTGGCCGGGTCCTGCACGGCCTTCGTCGGCGGGCGCATCGCCGTCATCAGCTCCAGCCCGGAGACGGCGGTGGAGCCGCGCGGGGTGATGACCCGCTGGGCGTACACCCCGAGGACGCGGGCGATGTCGGCCGGCTCCATCTCCGAGACGCCGGGCCAGGACCGCTCATCGAGGGCGTCCCAGGACAGGATCGCCAGCTGCACGCACTGACGGTCGCGGCCCTGTGCCTTGCGGTAGATCCGCGCCCACGGCCCGAACCCGCGCTGGGTCAGCTGCCACTTCGCCTTCGCGACCTGCTTGACGACCGGGTGGTCCTCCGGCAGGCGCAGGGAGCGGCGCTGCTCGTGGCCCTCCAGACGCTCGGGCAGCCCGAGCTTCACGGCGGCGGCCGCGGTGAGCACAATCAGCGGATCGGAGTCCTTGCCGTACCGGTTGAGCTTCGGCGCGCCGAGACCGGACTCGCGCAGCGTCCACTCCACCAACTCCACCACGGTGGTCGCCGGGCAGTCCAGCACGACGCCGCCCACCGCGTACGCGGAGCCGTCACCGTCCAGCACGGCCAGCGGGCCATGTGGGA
The DNA here is from genome assembly GCF_042889045.1 of Streptomyces sp. NPDC002701. Lineage (NCBI taxonomy): Bacteria > Bacillati > Actinomycetota > Actinomycetes > Kitasatosporales > Streptomycetaceae > Streptomyces > Streptomyces sp. NPDC002701. Next base: position 65,612 of record NZ_JBIAQL010000026.1, on the reverse strand, counting down.
AGCGCGGGTCGACGGCGGGCGCGGCGGCCTTCTTCGCCGCCGGGCGCCGGGACGACGTCGTCGGGCGTCCGGCCGGACGGGCGGGACGCTCCGGCGCGGCCGCGGCGGCGGGGGCCTGTGCCGGGGCAGCGGACTCGGGCGCGGCCGGGCCGGTGAACGTGTCCGGCACCCGGGTGGGCTGCGGCGCGGTCACGGGGGCCGGAGCGGCGGGAGCTCCGGGGGCGGGGTACTTCGCCGCCCATCCCTTGAGGAGCCGCTGGTACGCCTCCAGGCGCGGCGACTTCGGCTCGCTCCGGCCGTTCTCGTAGTTCTTGACCGTCTGCACGGTCGACTTCAGCGCGGTCGCGAGGCGGGCCTGGGTGATACCGGCGGCCTCACGAAGACGGGCGCGCTCCGCCGGGGGCGGGAGCTGAGGCTCCTCCTCCAGCAGCGCGTCGATGTTCGCGAACAGCTCTTCCTCGGATGCCATTGGATCTCCTTTCGTCCCCCACCCTAGCACCGTTTACCCCAGTCTTTAACCCATTTTTTAACCCGTTCGGATTTTTCGGCCGAGCGGAAAGTGGACGGCCCGGAACGGCATCCGCAGGCCCTGGTGTCGTTTGCTACGAGAACGTCAGTCGTTTTGCCACGAGCGGTGTCAGCGGATCAGCGTTTGACGCGTCCTCGGATGGCGAGGGCGGCGAAGCCGAGCAGGATGGGTTCGGCGAGACGTGAGGCCATCTCGGTGTAGGTGCCGCGGGTGGTCAGGTTCTGGCCGGAGGAGCGGAAGACCACGGAGTTCACCACTACCCGCAGGCTCTTCTCGAACCGCTTGGTCGAGACACGCTCATGCAGTGGTCCCGAGGGGTTGACGGGGGCGGGTGTGTCGGTGGTGAGCCGGATGTCCTGGCCCGTCACCTTCCCGGTCGACTCCGGTTTCGGATCGTCGGCCGGAAGGCCCCACAACATCATGGCCAGGACCGTGGCAGTCATCGCCAGCAGCAGCCAGGCCAAAGCGCGGGAGGCGCGCAGGCCGTAGCCGGACAGGGCCCAGTACGCAGTGAGCAGCCCTCGTTCGGCCTGGTTGCGGCGGGGCCGGCGGTCCAGGCGGCGCATCTCCATCTCGGCGTAGTAGAAGTCGGCGGCGCCGGGTTCGTCCTTGCCGTCTTCGAAGGCTTTGCGAAGCTGGCGGTACAGCGCGGCCAGAGCGGGTGGTCCCGGCGGGCACGCCGCCGGGCCCGGTTGCGGCGGGGCTGGGGTCCATCCGGCGCGCAGACTCGGGCGGCGGTCGGGCAGGGCGCGCCAGTGGTGTTCCTCGGCCAGGGCCAGGCGGTCAGTCCACCGCAGCGGGATTCCCCGGCGCACATCGGTTCCCACCGGGGTGCGGGCGAAGACGGTCTCGCCCTCCAGCCGTAGTTGGTCGAGGTGAAACGCACCGAAGAATCGACACCCGGTCAAGTCCATGTTGGTCAGCACCAGATGGGCGGCGTCGACCCCGCGGAGCGAGCTGATGGATACACCAGAGGCAAGCTGTACGCCAGCTGTGTCGGTCAGCGCGGTCTCGTCGACAACGGTCCCGCTGCCCGTGGCGAAGAGCGCGGTGTGGGCGATGACCGCGATCGGCTGTGTGACCACTGCGTCCGATAGGTCTACCTCGGCGTACCGCAGCCGCAAGGCCGCCGTCGACTCCCACCGCGTGCGGACGCATCGCACCTTTGCAGCCGCAGCCTCGATAGTCACCGGTGCCACAAACGCCGCACCGGACAGATCTAGGCGTCCGTGACACACCAACGGCCCCAACAAAGTTGCAGCGGAGAACGTGGCGCCGTCGAACCGGGCGTCGGCGGAGAACGTCGCGCCGCCGAACCGGGCGATGCCGGAGAACGTCGCGCCGCCGAACCGGGCGTCGGCGGAGAACGTCGCGCCGCCGAACCGGGCGGTGCCGGAGAACGTCGCGCCGCCGAACCGGGCGCTGTCGGAGAACGTCGCGCCGTCGAACCAGGCGGTGTCAGAGAACGTGGCGCCGTCGAACCAGGCGGTGTCAGAGAACGTGGCGCCGTCGAACCAGGCGGTGCCGGAGAACGTGGCGCCGTCGAACCAGGCGGTGTCAGAGAACGTGGCGCCGCCGAACCGGGCGGTGCCGGAGAACGTCGCGCCGCCGAACCAGGCGGTGTCAGAGAACGTGGCGCCGCCGAACCGGGCGGTGCCGGAGAACGTCGCGCCGCCGAACCGGGCGGTGGCGGAGAACGTCGCGCCGCTGAACGTGGCGTCGGCAGAGAACGTGGCGCCGTCGAACCGGGCGTCGGCAGAGAACCTCACACCGTCGAACAGAGCTCCGCCGAGGTGAGGGCGGCTGGAAGTCGGGTCGCGGAGTACATGAAGGAGGTCGTTCAGCAGGGAGTCGGTGAAAGTGGTGCCGCAGTGGTCGATGTCGTCGCCCGGGGACAGCGTTGCCAGGTACCTGGCTCGGGCGGCAGGTGCGAGGTGGGCCAAGCAGAGCGACTCTCCGGGTACTTGTCGACCGTGGCAGCCGACCGGATCGACTGAGGTCGCGCCCTCGCCACAGTGCGGCCAGTGCGGCCAGTGCGGGATGGCTGGTGCCGGGAGTAAGGGCGGGGATGTCATGCCAGTCGTGACGAGCGGCAAGCACCGTGCGGTTGCCCCGTGCTCCCTACTCACTGTCTCCCTCTATCTGGTCCCCGAAGCCGCCACTGACAAATCCCCTGGCTGAACCACTGACAGTTGATGGCAAGACCCACTGACGTTCTCGTGGCAGACGACACCTGGCTCATACCTGACAGCCTTATCGCGCACCCATCCACCTGCGGAAACGCCGTGTGGGCATATAGGTGGCGGGCCGAGTTGCCGAGAGAGCGCCCCCAGCGCCCAGGCAGGCTCGCTACGGTGGCGACCATGGCGGACCAGGGCGGGGCACAGACGTGGTCGACTCGGGCGCGGCCGGGCGCTGTCGAGCTCCCGCCGGGCGCACCGGCCGGGACGGTGCGGATGGTCACCGGCACCCGGGCCCGGCGGGTGAGCGACCAGGAGGCCCGCGACTTCGGGATCTCCACCGACCGGGCCTGCCTGGAGATCGAGCAGATCTTCTACGACGCCGACGACGACGTCCTGCGGCACACGGTCACCGTCGACTACAGCGGCCAGCCGCATGTCACCCGGCACGTGCCCACCCCCGAGGAGCTCGCGCACCTCGAGTAGCCGGCCCGCGCTCCTTCGCTTCAGCGGTCCGTGACAGGGAGGGCCGGTGCGTGTTGGATCCACCAACGGCGCAACAGCAGCGGTGGATGGCTGCGCAGCGACGGCCTGGTCGATCGGGGCCGGCGCATCGTCCGCGACCACGTCGGTCTCGGGGAACGCCCGGCGGGACGGCTCGATGTGCTGCTGCGCGAGCGGCTCGACGGTCATCGTCACGGAGGCTTTGGCGGTCTTGCGCATGGCCTCTCTTCTCACTTCCGGGGGCAGTTCCTGGGGTGGTGCGGGCCCGGCTCCGGAGAGCCAGGCGGGGCGGGACGATCAAGCCAGAAGCAGGTCGTCGTCGCTGAACGGCATCGTGAAGTCTTCGTCGGGGTGGGTTCCGACGTGGTCCGGGCCGTTCCACTCGTTGAGGTTGTGGGTGCCGCGCTTGTTGAGGCGGCGGTTGCAGGTGTAGCCGTCCCGGCTCATCAGGCCGCACTCGCCCTCCGGGGCGAGCGGGTTGCGGAACGGCGCTTTCGGGCGGGTGTAGACGATGCCGGCGTCGGCGAGGGCCTGGACGTACTCGCCGACGGCGTCGGCGAACAGTTCGCTGGCGCGCTCCTGCTCGATGTAGGTGAGGACGGCGGTGCCGGGTCCGGAGCAGGCATCATTGCGGGCGTCGCGGATGCCGGTGGTGCTGGAGGCGTACCGGTCGATGCAGACCGTCGCACCGCAGTCGGCGCAGGTTCCCTCGAAGATGAGGGCGTGGTCCTTCGACTCGCGCGGCAGGCGCTTCCAGGTGAGGGTGTGGCCGTTCTTCCCGGCGACCTCGTTCATGTACTGCTTGCCCTCGGTCCACCACTGCTGCGCCATGAGTCCTCCCTGATCCTGGGCGGTTGTGACGATGTCCGGTACAGAGGAGAGGCGGATACAGTCCGTCCGGTGGGGCTCCCGCTTGCCTCGGGAGGGCCCCACCATTGGGCCGTCAGAGTTCGACCGGCTTTCCGGTCCAGGGGTCCCACGCCTGAGTGGCCCCCCACGCCCGGGCGTCCTCAGTGCTGCGGAACCGGTCCTGCGCGATGGTCACCGTGAACTCGCAAGACTCCTTGCCTTCCTCAGCGGCCCTGCAGAGTGCGGCAGTTCCGCCGGTGAACCACATGCGGCGCTGCGTCTCCCACTTGAGCTCGAAGGTCTTGACCTTCTCGCCGATGACCTTGGTCTCGGCCGGAGAAAGCTTCGGCATCCTGATCGCCTGCCCTCTTTTGATTTGTCATGGTTCCTGCCTACATCCATAAATTTATAGGGCCCCTAGAAATTCGTCAAGGGGCCCTATAAAAGAATCTTCAACTTCTCTACAGTCGTCCTATGACCACCGAACCGGCCGACCTGATCAACGCCTCCGCCGTCAGCAAGGCGCTCGCCGCCATCGGCGCCATCCGCGACCCTGTGGCCCGGGAGAAAGCCGCCCGCGACCTGCAAGACGCCCTCACCGAGGCGATCGCCGCACCCCTCACCCAGGCCAAAGGCATCCGTCGGAACGCTGTACTCGAACTGCGCCAGACCCTCACCCTGGCCAAGGTCGCCGAGCAGCTCGGCCTGTCCACCGGCCGCGTCGACCAGATCGCGAAGGGCAAGTAGCCGTGGCGGAGCAAGACGAGATGGACTGGCTGCATCCGGACGCGCCCCCGAGCACGGTGCAGGTGGCCACGGACACCATGGCCCGCCACGTGAACGCCCAGGAGGCCCGCGACTTCGGAATCTCCACCGACCGGGTCTGCCTGCAGACCGAGCACGTCTTCTGCGACGCCGACGACGACGTGCTGCGGCACACGATCACCGTGGACTACAGCGGCCAGCCGCATGTCACCCGGCACGTGCCCACTGCCGAGGAGCTCGTGCGCCGCGAGTAGCCGGCCCTGGCCTCCTGGCCCTTTCCGGCGATCGGCGGATCGGGCTAGGCGCGGCCGGTACGGTGCCGGGTGAGACGTCGACAGCAGGGGGAGATGGTGCTGAAGATCCGAGACCGTGGCGAGGTGCTGGGTTACGGAGTTCCGGTCGCGCTCTTCCTGCCCGGGGTCGCCTACCTCGGGATCAGCAACGGCCACCAGTTCATCACCAACGACTTCTTCGCCTTCATGTACTGCTGGGCCTGCGTCGGCTTCGCGTCGGTCCCGCTGATGTCGTGGCGCCGGGGCGGCGGCCGGTACGCGGACCCGGGCTTCGTACGCTCCGCGTGGTTCCCGTGGCTGTTCACCACCGGGCAGGGCGTCGCTTACAGTGCCCCGCGCGGCGACGCGAACGTCCTTTGGCTGATCTTCGGCTGGGGCGCGTTCATTTACGCCGGGATGATCGCCCTGTACTTCCTCGCCCGCGCACTCTGGGGCCCCGACGACGACCAGGTCGAGCCGTCGGCCGGCACCAGCGGTGCACCGCCCGAGACCCTCGCGACTGATATCGCCCACGCCGAACGTGCCGATGACGCCCGGTGACGACGCACGATCCGGACATGGCGCCGGGCCCCTTCTGCCTCCATCGGACACGGCAAATCCCTGCTACGAAGCCTGGCTCGAGCAGTGGCTATGCGATCTCGAACACGCGCCTACCGAAGAGGAGCAGAGCGCGTGGGCCGATGCCCTGGCCGAAGAAGTGCGGACCACCTACCCAGGCGTGCACGTCAGCCTTGAGATCAGTCGCGGTTATCTCCTGCTGTACTTGATCGTCCTCCCTGAGAGCGAGCGAGGCATCGGACTCGGCACGCGCGTCATGGAGCACCTCGTCTCCGCGGCCGACCTGCGCGGAGCAGCGATGACGCTCAGCCCGACCGAAAACTTCGGCGCGGACCCGGACCGACTTCATGACTTCTACCGGCGTTTCGGCTTCATCGCCAACAAATGGCGCGGTGAGATCGGTGCCGCAGAGGAAAGCATGGTCCGCGTACCACGCAACTCCGTCGCAGTGGCTGACAGCCCGGCATGCTCAGGCAGTGGCAGCAAGGAAAGCGCGAGCTGATATAGCCCGGCGGAACCGAACCAGCTCCGTCGTGCTGTCCGCGCCGACCGGAATCCGGAGGCTCGTTCAGTCAGTGACATGGACGGTGACGTACAGGTCTCCGGGCGCTCCGCCATGCTCGCCCGGCGCGCCAAATTCCCTGAGCCGGATCTTCTGCCCGTTCCGGACACCAGCGGGAATGCGAATATTGAAGGTGCGCCGCTTGCTGGCGACCCTGCCCTCCCCTCTGCAGACAGTGCAGTCCAACAGCCTTGTCTCGACTCCTGTGGTGGCGCAGGCAGGGCAGTTTTCGCGGGCGGTCATACGCATGGGGATGACCGCACCACCGGTGGCTTCGTCCGGGTGGAGCCAGACTTCGGAGGTGACGTCGGCCCCACGGCTGGGGATGGGCGAAGTGCTGCCGAAGTAGCGGTCACCCATTTCTTCCAGGAGGTCATAGACCTCATCGGCGCTGTCCGGCCGCTGGGCGGGGTCCTTGGCCAAGAGCCGGTCGACGAGTCGTTCCAGTTCCACGGGGGCGTCCGGGCGCAGGGTGCGCAGTGGGGCGGGCTGTTCGTTGAGGTGCTGGTTGATCAGGTGCCAGGACGTGCCAGTGAAGGGCCGTTGGCCGGTGGCCGTCTCGAAGAGCACGCAGCCGAGCGAGTACAGGTCGGAGCGGTAGTCGAAGGTGCCGGACAGCGCTTCGGGTGCCATGTAGGCCGGGGTGCCGATCAGGACGCCGGTGGTGGTGATGTCGTGCCGGGCATCGCTTCCCTTGGTGATGCCGAAGTCGACGACCGTCGCCTCGCCGTTGTCCCGGACCATGATGTTGGACGGCTTGATGTCCCGGTGGGTAAGGCCGGCCTCGTGCGCGGCTTCCAGGGCGTCGGCGACGCAGGACGCCATGTACAGGGCCTTCGGCAGGGGCAGTGGGCCGGCTTCCAGGAGGGCACTGAGGGACGTGCCGGGGAGCAGCTGCATCACCAGGTAGGCGTACGGCCGCTCGTGATGCATCGTGGAGCCGAAGTCGTGCACGGTGACGATGTGCGGGTGGGACAGGCCGCCGGCGACCGCGGCCTCGCGGGCGAACCGGGCCACCTGCCGGTCGTGGTCCGCGCTGCCGTCACCTGTGAGGACCTTGACCGCCACCAGCCGGTCGACCTTCGGGTCATGTGCTTGCCAGACCTGCCCGAACCCGCCCGCGCCGACCGGCTCGATCAGCCGGTAGCGTCCGTCCAGCACGGTCCCTGCCTGCACGACTCCCCCCTTCGGTGCGCGACGCGACGCACGGTGTCCCAGACGTACCCGTAACGCTACGCCGGGACAACCACCAGTAACAGGGGGAGCTGATCTATCAGTTGGCTCAGGCCGTGGTCCGTAGCTCAGCCGACTCCGAGAGGCTGGTGGGCGTCCCCGACTCCCGGGTCGCGCGTTCTTGCCGGGCCCGGCGCAGCGCGGCGGCCTCGGTCGCCGCGGCCTGGCGGCGGCGCTGGGCGCGGGCCTCGAGGCCGTTGTTCCGCGCGGCGAGGCGGGCCTGCTGCAGAGCGACCCGGGCGAGGTCGATGCCGGACGGCTCTGGGCCGTCATTGCTGCTGGTCTGGTCGGTGAGGGTGGTCCGCTCGGCCGCGCCACCCGGAAGGCGGGCGAGTTCCGGGGATACGCGGCCAGCAACCGCGCCCAAGCCGCCAACGCCCGCGCCGAGAAGGCCCCACGCGCCACGATTGCCAAGAAGTTCCCGCAGCTGCACGACCGGGAGGCGATCCCGCGCCGGGTCCGCCAGCAGGCGAAGCAGACCGCTCAACAGCGATCCGCTGGCACCGAGCCCTCGCAGCCGAAGCAGTCCAAGGGACGAGGGCTGAAATAAAAGGCCGATCGCGCCTTCAGCAGCCTCCCCTGTGGACCAGCGCATCGGACGCGTGAGGTTTTGGACTTGCTGGAGCGTCCTGCACGCGCACGCGCGGAGGACGGTCCAGAACACTGATCGTTACCTAGGGGTCGGAGGCAAGGTCCCCGAGCTGGCGCCTGCGGGACTTTCGGCATTCGTGCTGTTCTGCAGGTCTGTGCCGTTATCCACAGGACTGCTGGACGGAGGCCGCCGCGATCCATGCGGCGACCGCGACCTTGAACAGCTCGACGGCGATGTCATACATCCCCAGCAGGGCGAAGGTTGCACCGACCGCGAACGCGAGCGAACCACCACAGAAGAGCCCCGCGCGGCTGTGCGCCCTAGCCCATCGGGCGGCGTTTCGGCGGTACTGGCGCCGACGCTGGCGGCGCATCTGACGGAGTCGGCGGCGCTGAGCCTTCAGCTCCCTTCCGGCCGTGATGATCATCTCCTCGAACGTGCTCTGGAACAGTTCGGGCAGATCGTCGCTCTGGCCGTCAGGAAGAGGGATGCTGGTCATGGAACGGACCTCCTGGTCGCGGTTCCCGCCGCTCGGGGTTGGTAGCCATGTCGAGCGGACGGTGCGAGGACACCTCATGTGCCCCTGCACCAACACCAGTAGGGCCGGAGTCCCTGGCGTTTGCTCCAGGACTCCGGCCCTACTCATTTTTACGGGTTCAGCCTGCGTGCTGGCGCACCCCCGCCCGCCACCATGCAGGCCGCCGTAAGAGTTCACTCATCCGAGGCACCCTTCGTTCGAAGGGCGTGCGGTCCACCTACGACAAGTGCATCCGGTCGAGCCCATCGCGTTGCGCCCATACCGGGAAGGTGAAGGGTGCGCAGCAGGCCGACGGCAGCGAGCATCACGAAACGTCCCCCGCTCACCGTCCGGGCCGGGCGGGGCCGGGCCGGAAACAGCGTCTCCTTGATCGGTACAAACGCGATGAGCAAGGCATCCCACACCCGCCCCATCCTGTATGCAAGCAGCGCGAGCACCGTGCGTGCTACGAGCCCCCAGTCCTTGTTTCGTTCCACGATTCGCTCTCCTCGGTCGGTATGCGTGTGGTGGTGTCACTGCCGGCCAAGCAGCCCACCCTCGGTGAGCGCGGACCGTCGGATCCGACGGTCCGCGCTCCCGGGCGAGAGGTTGCTGGGCACTCACGCCAGACCGAGGCGTCCTCGGACGGGCTTGAGCTTCACGCGCGCCCGGTAGACGGCATTGCGCACGGCCCCGTCCGAGATCTCCAGCAGCTGGGCCGCCTGCGTGGAGGTCATACCGTCGATCTTCACGAGGGCGAGCGCGAGAAGTTCGCGGGGCTTCAACTCCCCCGCGAGCGTTTCGACAAGTCGCTCCAGCAGAAGCCGCTCCTCGATTGGGGCCTCGACCGAGCTGGCGTCGAAGTTCACGATGTAGCCGGGAAGCGGCATAGCAGCTTCGTCCAGGGCCCAGGTGTCGTCCCCGATCAGCAGTTCCCGCTTGCGCTGAGCGGTCAGCGTCCAGTGAAACCTCTTGATGGCGTTACTGAAGGACTTCCATGCGTAGTCCTTGATCTCATCTTGGACGGGGCCGCTCGTCAGCCTCGTGTGCAGGCCCTGGAAGGTCTTGTCCGAGACTTCGCCCTCGTGTACCTCCCCTACGTTGACGAGGACGTGACGGCGGAACGACGGCTCGTTCGCCGAGATGTACCCCCACTGAGGCCGTGACTCCGAAGGCAGCTTCGCCTCCGGGCACAGAAGGGGCAGGATGCTTTCGCGCTGACCCGGGATCAGCGGACGCTTCTTCACGTTGGTTGTCCTTTGGTCAAGTGCCGACTTGTACGGACCCCCGCAGCCCGCCGCAGTAGTCCCAGTCCCGGTAGGAAGCCGTTCGTTTGACGATTTGGACGTGACCTGCAACACAAAACCTCTTTGGGTGTCGCCCTCGTCAGGTGGATGCGCCCTTGTGTAAGAACAATCCAGAACCGCGCAGGGCCCCGGCGTGTTCGCTGCCGAGGTCGCCGACCCGGGCCCGGCCCGGTCACCGGCCGACTGGCTCCAGATACCGCTCCCGCCAGCGGTTGGGATTGTCGGTGCCCAGCCGTATCCACCCCTCGCGGCGCTGCAGGGCGGGCATGGTGATGGCGAACACCGAGACCGCGATGTCCCGCAGTCGGGTGCCGGGATCTGCAACGACCGTACGACCCGTCACCGCGGTGGCCACCTCGGCAAGAAGCGCTCGTGGATGCGCCGTCAGTGCTTTCGCCCGGTTCCCCAAGGCAGTTGCGGCCGGAGGGTCACAGGTAGGACTGGAGCCAGTACAGGGGCAGTGCGGCCGCCCCGGTGCCCAGGCCGGCCGCGCAGCAGAGCGAAGGGGGCGGCATCACGCAGGCGGCGGCGTTTGCGGCGCGATCCCGTGCGGGAAATGAGGGTCATCATCATGCCGATCGCCGCACCGAGCCCAAGCGGCTCGCGGCCGTCACGGCGTACGACGGTGCCAGTGTGTCGCTTCGCCTTCTTCGTCTGGGCGGCGCCGTTCCGCTTCGCCGCCTCACAGGCCGCGACCAGGGCCTGGCACGCGAGGTCGACCCCGCTCGGCTCGGTGCTCACGCGATCACCGCTCCGATGGCGTCGCCATCCAGCGGGCGCGTGGCAAGCTCCAGCAGCCTGCCCGTCCACGGCGCGGCCGCGACCGGCTCGGTGCGGGCGGCGGTCTGCTCGCGCAGCTGCTCCAGCCGCGTCGCCAGCAGGTACCCAGCCACGCGCTCTCGGGCCGCATCGGCGGCCTTCGTCGCGGCGACGACGGCATCCGCGCCGGACGGGTTGTACTGGAACCATGGGCGGCCCTGCTCGGACCGGTACGCACGCCGGGCCTCGGCTTCTGCCTCCGCCGTGCGGCCCAGCAGCGCCAGGGCGTCGTCCTGGTACGCGCCGACGGCCTGCTGTGCGGTCTGGAACGCGGTGAACGCGTACGCGTCCGCAGCCGCCTGCGGATCGGCCTCCAGGGTGGCCACGTCGGTGATCTCCAGGAACTCCTGCCACGCGGCGGCGGTGCTGTCGCCGATGGCCGTGCGGGCCCCGGCGACGGCGGCCGCGATGCTGCCCGCCTCGCTCAGGTCGGCGGACCCGGCCGCCGCGAGGAGACCGGCCTCACCGATCAGTGCCTCGGTCTGACGACGGTGGTCGCACGCCTCGCACAGCCCGGCCGCCCGGCCGCGCCCGCAGTCCTCGCACGCCAGCGCCTGGCGGACTGCGTCGGCGGCGGCCGCGGCCTGGCGCTCGCGTTCCGCCTGCTCAGCGGCTGCCGCACGGGCCGCCTCGCGCCGGGCCCGCTCCGCGCGGGCCTGCTCCTGGCGCCACGCGAGGTCCTCCGCCTCGATGGCGACCCGCTCGCGCAGCCGCTCCTCAAGGACGCGGCGGCGCTCGCCATCGGCCAGGCCGGGCAGCTCCCGGTCGATGTCCGCGCCGATCCGGGCACGCCAGGCACGGCGCAGGTGGATGACGTTGCCGCAGTTCTCGCAGTCCTCACCCGTGTCGAGCCGGACCCCGTCGTCGCACTTGCGATGCGAGCAGGCGCGCCGCTGGGGCAGACCCCGGCGGATCAGCCAGGGGAACGGCTTGTCGACCAGGGCCCCGCCGCCGGTCTCCGCCAGGCGGTCGGTGAGCCGGTCGGCCAGCAGCCGCGGCGCACCCTCCGGCGCTACTCCCAGGCCCGCCAGGTGCTCCAACTCCGCCTTCGCGGCGGCCTTCACCTGGTCCTGCTGCCACCCCGACAGCCGCTCCCACAGCCAGGAGACCGGCCCCAGCGCTACCCGCAGACGAAGATCAGCCGGAAGGGCCACATGCCTCTGCTGCTGCGCCTCTTCCCACCCCCCGGTCTTAGGCTGGCCACCGGCACCAGCCCCGGTAACGCGCTGCCCCACCCGCTCATCGACCTGGGACTCCTTCGGCTTTTCCCCGCGCAGCGGGCCATCCTCGGCCACCGGCGACCCGCTCCGGGCAACGCCGGTGGAATCGTCGACGGCCTGGTCCTCGCCCGCGCACACGCGCTCCGGCCGACGGCCTTCACCCCCACGGTCTTCGCCGGAAAAACCATAATCAAGCTGCGGAGGAACTACGGCAGTAACCACAGAAGCGTGGTGTGCGTGGAGCTCTGCACCATCGGGACGCTCCTGATCCACCGCATCCCCGGTGCCCTCGGCACCGCCGATCCCAGACGTACCAAGGGCACCAGCAGCACCGGCCGGACCATGATCTCCGCACGCACCATCAGGACGCGCCGAAAACACCGGACTGGCGCTCTCAACAGCCTCTACAGAGGCCAGGCGGCGGCCGTACGCGCGGGCGACCGGCAGCAGCATGACCCGGCCCCGGCCGCGCATCCGCGTCGACGTCTCCCGGTGCTGCCGCGCCACGACACCGGCCTCCGTCAGCCGCGCCAGAACCTTCCGGGCACCCGACGTCGAGCAGCCCAGCAACCGGGCCAGCGTCGCCGCCCCACGCCCCTCACGCTTCTTCACAGAGCCGCCGACCAGCTGCAGCCAGCCCGAGGCCGGGGTGTTCAGCACCATCAGCAGCAGCCCGAGCCGGTCGGTCGCCGCCCCCTTACCCGTACGGCCGGCCAGCAGCCCCGGCGGCGTCGGCTCCTTGTCCTCCGGCGTCCAGCCGTGCCCGAACAGCGCCTCACACAGGTGCAGCAGCGTCGCGAGCTCCGCCTTCGTCAGCGCCAGAGGGTGCCCCGCTCCCCCGCTCTTGCGGGCGTTCCACAGCGGCATGACCAGGCAGTCCAGCCCGGTCGGGTGCCCTTTCGCGTTCCTCTTCACCTTGGTGTGCAGCGCGTCCGTGCCTCGCAGCGCGGGCAGCACCTTGTGGTGGACCGTGGATTCCTTCATGCCCATCCACCGGCCGAGCTCCGCGCCCCAGATCGAGGTCTGGTTGTCATCCTTCTCGCCCTTGGGCGCCCGCGACTTTGCGTACAGCACCACGGCTGCCAGCTTCGGTGCGTCCTTCAATCCGGCGATCGACGGGTCCGTCAGCAGCGCCTGCACCGCGTCGCGTAGCCGCAGCCGCATCGCCCGCCCGAGACGCAGCGGGTCCTCTGGGCCCTCATCGTCCGGCTTCCCGGAGGCCGGCACCGACCGCAACGCGTTCCGCTGCCCGGGAAGCCGGGGCCGGTCGACGGAGTTGTCGACGTCCTCCCACAGAGGGTGGTCCAGCACGGCGGCCGGTGCCGCCGGGGCGCTCACCGGCGCACCGCCCCGACCGAAGTGGCGGACACCGCGAGAGTCGAACATCCCATCGTCGCTTGCGTCATTGGGCCGGTGTTCATGCCGTAGCGCACACCCCCGTCCGGAGCGTGCGGAACCTGCGTTTCCTGATCCATCCGCCGACCCTGCACCGGATGGTCTGTGGACGAAGTCCGCCAAGCCCCGATCATCCTCCGCGTTCCCGCACGGCGAGTAACGATCTTGGAACGCGTCCCTTCAGGCGGGACGGTGCTGTCGAGGGCGTCCGGCATCCACCGGCACACAGACTGGCCGCAGCCCCCGGTCACAGTGATTGCGTGGGGTGTGACGTCGGCCATGCCTGTAGAGCAATATGGCGGATTTGCGCGGTAAAGGCTGTATGTGCGGGCATGCCGAAGCTGGCGGCCCGCAGGATGGTCATGCACAATGACTCCTGTCGAGGGGCTCCCGCCTCACGGCATGACGAAGCCCCCTAGGGGTGCTTCGGGTTTCGTGGCGAAACCTGATGTTGAACCGTCCGACCGGCTCCCAACCGGACGGACAATCCCTTCGGAGGGGCCTCCCAAGCCCTCTCCGGTGGCAGATGGGCGCTGAGCCGAGGTGACTTCCCAATCACCTAGCGGCTGAGCGGCCCGGGGCGGCACGAAGACCCGTACGGGCGCCGCCCCCGACGACTACGTCATCCCGGCCCCCTCATAAGAGGTGCGGACCGGGGCGTGCACGGACAGCGCAATCACCCCGTCGAAGGACCAGCAGTCGGCATGGCTGCTGCCCCCACGGCGGGGTGCTGTGTGTCGGGTGACGGGTACGGGTACCCTGATCACGTCGGCACCTTCCTTCTCGCGAAAAGGGTGCTCGGCAGGCTCTCGGACCCCTCCTACAAGGTCCGTCGGCCACGTGGCCCCTCCCGGCTTGTCCAAGGCCGGTAGACGGGGCCACTTTTCTTTTTGATCAACGCTGGGGGTCACTGTACCGGTCCCGCCGAACTCAGCACTGTCCCAGGGCATACGTGTCGCAAAGCCAGACGACCACTGACGGCACATCATGACCCCATACCTCCCTGCCGAATTTGTACCTCTCGGCGATCAACTGCGCTGATCACACGGCACGTGCCCATGATCCGAACAGGAACCGGGCCGGAATCCCAAGAAGATTTGCACAGACACCCCCGCGAATCCCACCGGGCGGAAACAACCTGCTCGCGGCGCCCGCCCTACGGACGCACCAGCGATCGGCTCCCGAAGCGCGCGGTGCACTCGCTGGGTGCAGGTGATGATTCCGTTGATGCACTGCCGGGAGCGAGCCCGAGGACCGGTGCTACGGCAACTTCGGCACCTTCCAGCTCGCCAGCCTGGATACGTGCGATGGCCAAGGCGCTGTGCGAGCCGGCCTGGTCGCACGCTGTATCCAGCGCAGGTCGTGGTCTCGGTCAGGTGCGTACATCAGGCGGTGCGCTCCTTCGGTGCGTAGCGGACGAGGACCACGTCGTCGATCGCTCGGATCTCCAGCACCTTCATCCGGGCCGTCGTTCCGCCGGGGTAGTCGGCGGCGCCCAGGAAGCGTGCCGCCTCCGGCTGACCCACCAGCAGCGGCGCGATGGCCAGGTGCACTTCGTCGGCGAGGTTCGCGGCCATGAGCTGGGTGTGGATCGTGCCGCCGCCCTCCACCATGAGCCGGCCGACGCCACGTCGTCCGAGCTCATCGAGGACCAGGCCCCAGTCGAGCTCCGGACCTACGCTGACGACGTCGGCGAGGCCTTCGAGCGTGGCGCGCACCTTCTCCACTGCGTCGTCGACGGTGACGACCAGCTTTTCACCGCCGTGGTGCCAGAAGTTGAGGTCGGCGGAGAGATCGCCAGTCCGGGTGACCGTGACCTTGAGCGGGTACTCCGGCTTGCCCTTGGCAACGCGCTGAGCGCGGCGTTCGGCGCTGTTGACCAGGAGGCGCGGGTTGTCCTTCCGCATGGTCGTCGCGCCGATCAGGATGGCGTCGGACTCCGCGCGGACCTGGTCGACGCGGTCGAAGTCGGGGGCGTTGGACAGGCGCAGCCGCTCGGGGCTGGCGTCGTCCAGGTAGCCGTCGACCGACATTGCGGCAGAGAGGATGACGTACGGGCGTGTGGTCATTGGAGTTGGGATCCGTTTCTCTCAGGCTTCGTGGGCGAGGACGGCGTCGAAGTTCTCACGGAAGGCGGACACCTCCGGCTGGCACTGCCACGGGATCAGCGTCTGATCGAGACGGATGAGCTCGCGCATGATGCGGCCCGACCCGGTGTCGTTGGCGACCGTCAGGGCCTGGAGGCCGACTGCGGCGGCTTCCTCGGGTGCACCTGCACCGGCGTGAGCGACCGCCGCGCGGGCCAGGTATACGCCCCGGTCCCGGTGATAGCCCTCTGGCAGGGCCTTGATGGCGTTGGTGAAGATCTCTGCGGCTTCGGTGTGCTTCCCCAGAACCTCCAGCCCTTGCGCGCGGTGGACGTCGACGTACTGCTCGTTGAGCCACACGCCCCAGGGAGTCGCGTCGCTCGACACGCGGTCAAGAGCGTTGCGGACGTCATCGATAGCGCGCTCGCTGTTCGAGAACTCGCCTCGCAGCGCGTGGCCGTAGGACTCGTAAGTCCGGGCCACCGCGGCGAGACGGCTGCGCGGCCGGGCCATACGCTGTGCCGCCTCGGCCAGGTCGACGACGTCGACCAGGTCCCGCTTCTCCCCAGCGAGCTGCGCCTTGCGAGCCATGACGTAAGAGGTCAGGTCGCTGTCGCCGACGGTGTGGCTCCACTGGAAGGCGCGGTCGAGCCAGAACTCCGCGCTTTCGAAATCACCGAGGTCCTGGTAGAGCCAGGAGGCGAATTCTGCGTACTGGGTCTGCAACTCCATCAGGGCCTGACGGTCGACGCCCTGGGTGTCGCGGCGCAGGGTCTTGATGTGTTCGATGTTCTCGCGCACGGTCTTGATGGCGTGCCCCGGTCCGAGCAGGTTGTCGTTGTCGATCAGCAGTCGGCGAGCGCGCTTGAAGTGCTCGATGGGCGTGTCGCTGTAGGCGGCTGCGGACCGTGCGGGCAGCTTTAGGCCCGGCACGGCTTCAGCGTCGGCGACCGCCGGCGTGCCTACGCCGAATGCCGCCGCAGCACCGAGGCCCACCCCACCACGCAGCAGGTCACGTCGATCGAGCGCCACGAATACCACCGATCCATCCCGTAGACGAGCGGGGACAAGGGTCCCCTCATGATCAGACGCTGCCTGTTGGACACCAGCCATGGCCAGCCCGATCGATGCTTCGGATACATGGGGGGCCGAAACGGATACACGCCCAGGGACGGATACAGGCGGATGGATGCGCTCCCAGAGGTCGACCAGGACGCCGCCGGCCCGGAGTAACGAGTCGACCAGTTCGACCTCTGTCCGGTCCTTCGGCGGCCGCTCGCCGTTCTCCCATTTCTGCAGCTTGGAGTGCGACATGAACGCCTTCTCGGCTAGGCCGCGCAGGGAGTAGCGCCGCGCTTCTCGGAACTCCCGGAGTGTGTAGCCGAAGCGGTACACGGGTGACTGATCAGGCGTCAACACCTTCGGCCGCTGGCCCACTTGGTGCCTCCTTCATGTCTCCACTCGGTGTATCCGGCGGCTGGATACACGGTCGATCTAGAACTCGCTCCGTGGCTGGGCCTACAACTTTGCTAACGAAGTTGAACCCGCCTCGGAGGGACGAACATGCAGAACGTGACGCAGGAAAGGACGTCAGTCGCTGCGTTCCTTCTCGATCTTTTCGAGACGGGTGGACAGGTCAGCGACCTGCTCCTCAAGTCTTTTGAGGGTGCGAGTCGTCGAGTCCTCGGTGGTGTCGCTGGCGGTCTCGGTGACGAACGATCCGCGCCCTTGGTGGGAGTAGACCAGTCCGGCTGTCCGCAGCTCAGTCAGTGCGCGTTGGACGGTGCCTGGCGCAACGCCGTACTCGTCGGCCAGCTCCCGAGTGCTCGGCAACTTCGTACCGGCTGTCCACCGTCCCGAGCGGATCTTGTCCCGTACGTCCTGAACGATTCGCTGGTATGGCTGGACGGCCTCGTTGCTCATGAGCGACATCGTAGGTCGACCCCCTCGACATAGCTAGCTTCCATAGCTTTCTCAACGAACCACTTGACACGCTTCGAACTGTATCAGCTAAGTTATGTATGTCGATAACGTGAGTGGAGTGGCAAAGGCCCCCACCTGCCACATCCCGGGATCACGCAGAGCCCGAACCTCGAAGGGAGCTCCACCCCATGAATGTCACTCGCCGCCCCGCCGCCAGCCTCACCATCGAGAACTTCGACGCTGAGACGCTCGCGCTCTTGGAGGCGGTTGGGGTGCCGCTCCCCGACTTCGGCGACATCGAGTTGGACGTGGCGTTCGGTACGCCGCTGGAGATGTACGAGCCGTGGGCGACCCCGCGCGAGCTGGCCCGATTTGAGGCCGGAGTAGGTCTGAAGAGCCAGGCCGAGCGGGAGCGGGAGCTGTGGGCGGAGTTCCTGGCGAGGCGGTGTGCGGCGCTGGACATCGTCGCTGCCGACCCGACCGTCACCGTCCTGGTCCGTGAGCGCTTGGTCGACGTCCTCCTCCCCTACGCCTCCCAGCTCAACCCCGCGAGCACGGAGGTGTCCGCTTGCCACGGCAGCGTGACCTCCGCCCCGCTCGCCGCCTGAACCCCGCCGATCCGCAGATCACACCGAGAGGACCTGATCGCGATGCAGACCCCGGACTCCTTCCACGACGCGCACGGCGACGTCACCACCTGGTCCACCGCCGAGATCGAGGGCTACGAGCACACGGTGGAAGCCGCGAGCCCGGCCTTCGCCGAGGCCACCGCCACCAACCGATTCGTCCTCGGCCGTCACGCCGAGGGCGGTCAGGTCGTCGTCGACCTCGCCACCGCCGAGGACCTGGCCCAGCGTCGCGAGGCCAGCACCCTCCACCTCCTCATCGGCGGCACCACGGGCAGCGGCAAGACCAGCCAGGCCGCGCTCCTGCAGGCGCAGATTGAGCGCTTCGCCAGCTGACCCCGGAGGCCTTCTATCAGGACCGCGCCCTGCTCGGCCCTGGTGGTGGGAAGCCGGACCCACGGTCTGATCCCGATCAACTTCATATGTCTGGCTGTCCGTGCTTACACGCCGGCCTTTGGTGACGAGTTCGACGCGGTCCCTTGGAGCCACAGCCAGATGAGCCACCCGCAGCTATTGCGCTGCCCGCCGGTCAGGAAGCTCGGGCTCGCCCGACTCCTGGCTGAAGGAGAACGCAATCGCTATCCCTGGGAGTCACTCAATGCGCCACAACGGCCGCGCCCCCATCAAGGCCAGCACTCTTCGCCCCGAACACCTCAACCTCCGGGAGGGCGAGACCCGCAGGGTCGTCTGCCCCGAATGCAAGACCTGGCACCGCCTGACCCGGTCGATGATCCACCCCCACCGCGACGGCGTTGCCCAGCCGAAGCCCGAAGGCCGCCGCTACCGCGACGCCTCCGTCAAGGACAAGCCGTCCAACGGCCGCCGCTGCCCCGGCAGCGCGCAGCGCATCGAGATCGACATCACCCCCGAGCAGTGGACCGAACGGCTGCTCACCGCCGAGAGCACGGCGTCCAGCCGCCGCACCACCAGCCCGGTCCGCAAGCCCCGCCCCCAGGCCGCGCCCGCGACCGCACAAATGAACGCTGCGGCCCGCGGCCCGCGCGAGCAGCTTGCCGAGCACCTCCAAGACGACTGCTCGCAGTGCCGACTCGGGCACTGCGCCCGGGTGATCGAGCTGCGCAAGCTGATCAGCCGCATCGCCCACACCGAGGTTCCCGAGTTGTACGGGCAGCTGCGCACGGCTCTGCACCAGCACCGCACCAGCTGCTCGCCGTGCAAAGCGGGCACGCCCTGCGAGGCGGGCCGCCGACTCGCCGCCCGGATGTCGGACCTCGCCCAGGACCAGATGCGCAGCGCCCGTCCCGACCTGTACCGCACGGCCCGTCAGGTCCCGACGGTCCACATGACGCGCGAGGGCTTCGTCGTCCAGACCGCGACTACCTGATTCCGAAGCCTGAGAAGACCACGAACGACCACGGCCGCCGCCCTCCCGACCAACACGGGGAGGGCGGCGGCCGTGGCTGCTCGTACGAACTATCTCCGCACCGAGTACGCCAACCCCGACCCGGCACCGTGAGGAGCTGCTCATGACGCACACCGCTTCCACCGTCTCCGTGCACGACATCGACTGGGACCTGAACTGGACGCCCCCTGGTGAGCCCAGGAAGCCCTGGGACCAGATGCCCGCAGAGGACGCCAACGACCAGTTGGCGTTGTCCCGCGCGATGGGTGACACGGTCTCCGAACAGGAGTACCTCGCCACGGACCGCGCGGGACAGCCGCTGCGGATCGTGCTGCTGAAGGTGATACCCGAGGCGCACCAGGACACCGACCTTGGCGCGGTCTACGAGTTCGCGCTCTGACTGCCGCAACGACGAACGACCACGGCCCTGGCCGACCCCGATCACCTCGGGTCGGCCAGGGCCGTGGCTGCTCGTACGAGACAGCCAAAACGAGCGGCCCCGGGATTGCGCCCCAGGGCCGTTCAGCAGGTCACTCCGTGAGAGGAAGAACCTTGGCTCCCATCATGACATCTCCCGCGCCTCCCGGCGTACGGGCCGACAGCAGCCCGGACATGGACGACATGCTCCGCCGGGCCCGCATGGACGACCGCCGTTCGCAGCGGCCGGCGCTTCCGGCCTGCGTCCCGGGCTTGTACGTCCAGCACCGCGACCGCGGCTTCGTCGCCCACATCACGGCCTCCGAGTCCGCCTTCAGCACGGTGCGCGCCCTGACCGCGTCGGTACCGACGGCGTACGGGGCCAGCCAGGACAGCGCCGACACCGCTGCGTGGCTCGTCTCCGAGCTGTGCGGCAACGCCGTGCGGGCCTGCGGTGACCACGTGCCGCTGGTCGTGGAGGTGTACGTCACCGGACGCAGCGTCCAGGTGAACGTGCACGACCCCGCCGCCGATCTGCTGCCCCACCGCAGCACGGTGGCGGCGGCGATGGACAGCGACACCGCGGAGTCCGGGCGCGGCCTGGGCCTGCTGGACGTGCTCGCGCCCGGCTGGGACGTCGTGTCCTCGCCGGTCGGCAAGCAGATCCGCTGCCGCATCAACGCCCGGTAGTACAGCCCGCCACCAATCCATTGAGACAGCCCCGGGGATACTGCCCCGGGGCTGTCTCGCACCCGGCCCTTCTGGGAGGCCCACATGAAGCGACTGTCCGCCGCCCTCGTACTCAGCCACGCCTACGCGCCCGTCTCCACCGATGCACCGGACGACACCGACTGGCGGGCCCGCAGCGCCTGCCGTGCGGAAGACCCCGAGCTTTTCTTCCCCATCGGCAATACCGGCCCGGCGCTGCTGCAGATCGAGGAAGCCAAGGCCGTCTGCCGTCGCTGCCCCGTCATGGAGATCTGCCTCCAGTGGGCGATGCAGAACGGCGAGGACGCCGGTGTCTGGGGCGGCCTCAGCGAGGACGAACGCCGCTCCGTGAAGCGCCGTGCCGCCCGCCGACGGGCCCGCAACGCCTCCTGAGCCGTTCTGTCGGTTGCCTGACCCGCATCGGTCCGGCCCTCGCATCCCGCGGGGGGCCGGGCCGGTGCGGTGTCCAGGGGAGCCGGACAGCCCGGACCGACAGCCCAGGGAGGCACTGATGGGCACGACGACGACCGCCCAGCCTGACACCGCGACGACCGACACCGGCACCACGCGACTGCCGGACTCGCTGTGCACGCACACCCCGAAGAAGTGCCCGGGCGCTGACAGCCCGGACCACGAGGCCGCGCAGGTCGTGGCCGGCCACCCGGAGCAGGGCTGGAGCCTGCTGTGCAACGGCGTCCTGCTCTTCGAGGACACCGGCGAACTGCTCCCCGACGGCCGGGTCATCGACCCGCACCGTCCCCTCGCGACCACCGTCTGACGACTGCCTGATCCGCTCGCACCGGCCGCCGCACCATGGCGGGCCGGATCGGGCGGTGACGGGGAGTCGGACAGTCCCGTTTCGCTCCCGCCCGGCGGGAGGCGCACACAGTTTCGTGTCCGCCCCGCAGCACTCCCCCAGACCGGCAGCCCGCCCCCCGGGCCGCCGGTCTTCTCGTGCGCGTGGAGCGGGTAGGGCCGGTGTCCGGTTCGCAAGCAACCACCCGCACAATCGGCCGCTTCGGGAACGCCTCACCGCGTTTCGGGAGCAGCCCCCGCCGTTTCGCGCACGCCCAAACGACCCCTCTCGGAGGCCCCCATGACGATCACCGACTGGCCGCGAACCGCGGCTGAGCCCGACTCCGAATCGGCTTCACCGGCCGCCGTTTCGGGAACGTCCACGCCGGTTTCGCACACGACCGACGCTGTTTCGCAGACGGCGGAGTTCGTTTCGCCGACGGAAAGCGGAACCGGAACTAAGCCCTCCCCGGGGAAGCTGACCGGCACCCAGAAATGGGCGACCGGCGGGATCGTGATCGCCGCCCTCGTGCTCGCGGGCATCGGCCTCTACCTCAGCTTCGAGCACGTCGCAGACTTCGCCCACAAGGAGCTGCGCTTCGAATCGCTGGACAAGGGCAAGCTGTTCGCGGTCGGTGTCGACGTCGGCATCATGGTCATGATCGCCGTCGACCTGCTGATGGCCTGGCTCAAGCGCCCCATCAGCTGGATCCGCTACCCGGTATGGCTGCTGACCGGCGCCACCGTCGTCCTCAACGCCGCCTCCGGCGCCCCGCAGGGGGCCTGGAAGCTGATGGACTACATCGCCGCCGGCGCCCACGGCGTCGTCCCGGTCCTCTTCATCACGGTGGTGGAGCTCGGACGCTCCGCGATCGACCGGATCGTGCGGCCCGACCAGGACGAACGGGACTCGATCCCGCTGCTTCGGTGGATCCTCGCCCCGATCGCAACCGCTCGCATCTTCCGCCGGATGCGGCTGTGGGGCGTCACCTCCTACCCGGAGATGATCCGCCGCGACCAGGACCTCATCGCCTACGAGCAGTGGCTCAAGCGCAAGTACAAGGGCGACATCTCCAAGGCCAGCGAGGACGAACTGCTGCCGATGAAGATGGCCCCCTACGGCTACACCGTCGCCCAGGCCCTGGCCATGCCCGACCAGCAGGAACAGGCAGCCCAGGAGCGCGAGGAAGAAGCCGAGCGCCGCCGCCTGGACGCGGAGACCCGCAGCGAGGTCGCCAAGGCGCAGTCCGAAGCCGAGCGCCTGCGGGCCAAGGGCAACGTCGAGACGGTACGAGCCGAGGTCGACGGACAGACCGGCCAGGCCCGCGCCAACGCCCGAGCCCAGGTCAGCGCCGCAGAGCGGGCCGCTGAACTGGAGCAGCAGGCCCTCGACAACGCCGTGGTCGCCGAAGCCCGAGCCCGCGAGGCGGAAGCGGAGCGCAAGGAGGCTCAGGAGCGCAAGGCCAGGGCTGCCGCCGACCTGGAGAAGGCCGAGCTGGAGAGGCAGGCCGCTGAGCAGCGCAGGGCGGCGGCCGAGGCGGACAAGGTCGCCGCCGCAGAGGCCGGCGCGATCGAGACCGAGCGGATCGCGCAGGCACGCCGGACGGCGGCCGCCGCCGACCTGGAGGCAGCCGAGCTGGAACGCCAGGCAGCC
Source organism: Streptomyces sp. NPDC002701 (assembly GCF_042889045.1). Taxonomy (NCBI): domain Bacteria; kingdom Bacillati; phylum Actinomycetota; class Actinomycetes; order Kitasatosporales; family Streptomycetaceae; genus Streptomyces; species Streptomyces sp. NPDC002701. The sequence continues at coordinate 42,716 of NZ_JBIAQL010000026.1, read as the reverse complement.
CAGAAGCGGAAGGAAGCTGCGGAAGCCGACAGGGTCGCCGCGGCAGAGGCACAGGCCATCGAGACCCAGGCCATCGCCGAAGCCCGCCAGGCCACTGCCGAAGCGGATCGGGTCGCTGCCGAAACGGAGCGGGCCGCCGCCGAAACGCGCCGCGCTGCTGCCGAAGCCGACCGCAAGAAGGCGGAGGAGGACCGCCGCCAGGCGGCCGCTCTCGCCGACATCGCGCGCTCCCAGAAGGAGACGGCCGAAGCCGAGCGGGCCGCTGCCGAAACGCGGCGGGTCGCTGCCGAAATCGAGCGGCGCGTGGTCGAAGCCGAGGACGCCGCGAAGCTGACGCCGCGCGAGCGGGCGGTCCGCAAGGTCGCGCGCATGGCGTTCGCGGCCGGCGCGGTGTTCGTCGGCCTGGGCGCCGACGGGATCCACCGCGAGCTGTGCCGGGTCGTCTCGATCGCCGACGTCCAGCGCGAGTTCGACGTGTCGTCCACGGACACCGCCTCCAAGTACCGCCAGGAGGCCGTCGCGCTCATCGCCGGCGGATACCGCCCGGAGCAGTGACCTGCACAAACGAGCCTGTTCGACGGTTCCACCGGCCCCCGAGACGAAGCCAGCGCCTCGGGAGCGCGGTGAAGGCGCCGAAACGCCGCCTCCACCCTCCCACCTGGGTGTTCCCCTGCACAGCCCTATCCCTGAGACCTGGAGGTCTTGTCCCATGACTGAGATCAACAACGCCCGGTGGACCTCGGACCACCTGATGAAGCCCGGCGGCACCGCCCTCTACGGCGCCCAGCAGCGTGAGCGGCTGCGGCAGATGGCCGACGAGGTCAGGGCGCTGCTGCGCGAGTACCGGGCCGACCTGGAGAACATCAAGTTCGACGGGGACAAGCCCTTCGAGGCCCGTATCCGGGCCTTTCTCGCATCGCGTCCGCTGGCGCAGCTCGAAAGCGACCTTCGGGACGCCGTGAATCACGCCGGAAAGCTCGACGTCGAATACCAGCGGCGTTATGTCGAGCTGCCGGTCAAGCGTGAGAAGAAGGCGGAGAAGAAGGAGCTGGAAAAGGCCAGGAAGAAGGGCCTCAACACCGCCCGCGCGGTCAACACCGCCGGGCAGCTCAACGGCCTTTCGAGCGCCCTGGCCGAGCCGACCGGCGACGGACAGGGCGTCGTGAAGAAGACCGGCACGGAAGGCGGCGATCACACGTTCCTGGACTTCCTGGAAAAGAGGGCCTGATAAGTGGCTGCTCAGCTTTCCAAGGGGCAGGTCGCCCGCTGGGACAAGCGCCTGGCGGAGACCACCACGAACAAGGCGCGGGCGACCGCGCTGTGGGACCTCGCCCGCCTCCTGGCGGGCGACGACGACAGGGCGTGGGCCGACCTGGTCCTGCTGCTCCAGCGCTGGACGACGGAGCAGCGGGGCTGGCGGCCCGGCTCGTAACGCTCCGCGCTCATCACTGCTCATCATCACCGCTTCACCCCGTGAATCCGGGGGGCCCATCATGCGCGCCTATACGCGCGCGTGAGCCCCCCGGATTCGTGACCCTGAGTGACTGATCGAAGGAGACGGCCGATGGCCGACGACGACGCCGGGGGGACCGTCTACGGCTTCCCCGGCGGGCTGACGATCCCGGGTCCGGTGGGCAGCGGCCCGCCGCCGCCCGGGGCCGCGGCCCCCAGCCTGCCCGCCCTCCCCGCTCTCGCGCCCCCGCCCTCCCTGCTGGTGGCGGGAAATTCCGACATCAGCGGCGGCGGGAGTACGACGACCGCACACGCGGACCCGGGAATGCCGGACAGCCCTGAAGGGCAGGGAATCGCCGCCATGTCGGTGGTGATGATGGCCGGTATTACCGTCGCCGCGATGCGCGGTGCATGGAATGCGGCAGCCTATTTGAGAGCCCGTCATGAACACCATCGGGCCATTGCGGATCAGCAGCGGGCGGCGGCCGATAAAGCCTCTATCGGGGTGGAAGCGGCACGCCAGAAAGGCCGGTTGCAGTCCGGTCCGGAATTCGGGCGCGGCACCCGCACAGCGGGCGGGGGCGGCGGCCGGACGAATTCGGGAAAGAATTCACCGCCCAGCACGTTCCGGTCCTCCGGCGGCTCCAAGACGCCGGGCGGCTCCGGAGGCAAGACGCCCAGCAAGACGCCTGGCGGCGGCTCTGGCGGCCGTACGCCCACGCTGGGCAACGGAGGGCGCGGAGGCGGCGGCGGAGGCCGCAGGGGCGCCCTGGAGTCCTCCGGGACAAAGGGCGGTGGAAAGGGCCGTTCCGGGGGTGGAAAGGCCCCGACAACCGGCACGAAGAACGGTTCCGGGGGCCTTGCCGGGGCCGTTCGTGACCGTGCGGCGGACCGGGTCCGCAACGGCCCCAAGCCGAAGACCCCGACGCCGACGAACACGCGCACCCCGGGAATCCGGGACGCCGCCCGCGACCGTGCCGCCGACCGCATCCGCAACGGCCCCAAGCCCAAGACCCCGACGACCGGAACGTCCGGCGCGGGCGGCAAGGGGACGACCAAGCCGGACCGCGGCCCCCGGGTCCGGGACGCCGCGCGGGCCCGGGTCGCCGACCGCATCACCACCGGCGCCTGGACGCCGACCGGCCGCAAGCCGGTCGACCTCACCAAGAAGGGCTCGGGGTCGTCGGCGACACCGGCGACGATCCGCGGGGCGCTGCGTCACCGGGCCGTCGGCCGGATCGTCAACGGCAGGAAGCCCAAGCCCGATCCGGCCGCTGCAGCGGCTCCGGCGAGGCCGAAGGTGGACCTGACGAAGAAGCCCAAGGCCGGCACTGCTGGCGCGGGCGGAACGGCGGCGACACCGAAGGTCAGCCTCACGAGGAAGCCGAAGCCCGCCCCGGGCGGCACGGCCGGCCCCGGTGGGACGGTCCCGAAGGTGAACTTGCGCAAGAAGGTCCGGCTCACCAAGAGGCCGCGCAAACCCGGATCCGGCCCGGCCGCCACCGGTGGCGCGGGCACGACCGGCCCGAAGCCGACCGCACCGACCAGTACCGGCCCGAAGTCGAAGGCCAGCAAGTCCCGCACCCGCCGCGGCTGGTGGGAGCGGGCGAGCTCCCGCCGCTCAGGACGCTCCGAGCCCGACCCGCCCAGCTCCACCAGCTCCGGCACCGCGCCGGGGCCGGGCGCAGCACCGGGCGGGGGCTTCGGCCCGCCCCCGGGCTGGGGCTACGCGCAGGGAGCGACGATCACCGTCGAACAGGTCGGCGGTGAGAGCTGGAGTGCCCGCCGTAAGGAGAACCGCCGTGCGGCCGGCGTCCCGGCCGGGGCCATTCCCGCATCACGGACAGGAGGAACCGCAGTGACCGTGCCCGTCCCGACGCGAGCACCGAGCACCCAGTACGCGGACAGCGACCTGACGATCTACGACGTCATCGACTCCGACGCCGACATGGCAGAAGAGATCATGGCGGGCGTCGACGAGGCCAACGCCGCGGCTGAGGGCTGCGAAAAGATGATGACGAAGCTGGAGGCCCTCCACCAGAAGATCGTCGACCTCAAGGTGCCCGGCGTCCTGGAGGGCTGGGTCCTGATCCTCGCGGAGAAGGCCGTCAGCGTGAAGGCGAAGGCGGAGGCCCTGGCGGAGAAGCTCCCCGCCGCATCCGAGGCCATCCGCACCGCCGGTGAGAACGCGGAGCGCCGCCACAAGCCGCTCGCCGACATCACCCGCGATCACGGCCACGCCGCACCCGCTGAGCGCGACTACCACGTCGAATAGGAGAAACCCACGTGTCTGATCTCGTTCCCGTCATCGGCGGCGCCCTCGCCAAGACGGGCTCCGCCATCGTCGGCGCGGTCCGCTTCGGCATCGTCGTCGCGCAGCTGACCGCCGCCAGCGCCACCATGGCGGGCCTGTCCAACCAGGTCCGCTCCACTTTCAAGTACGTCGAGGACTGCGCGGAGTCGGTCGACAAGCTCGCCGACCTCGCCGCGTCCAAGGCCGTCGACCAGTCCACCGTCAACGAGCACCGCGAGGCGGCGACCGTGATGCGGTCCTGCAAGGACGAAGCCGAAGCCATGGCCGTGGAGTGCGAGGAGATGTCCTCGCTCTTCCACGAGACCGCCGACGGCCACATCGCCGACTACGGGGCGGTCGCGGACGCCGCCAACAACATGCCCGACGGCATCGAGATGGCCGACCGCACCTTCTACAGCAACCGCTGACCCACCCCACCCCGCAGCAAGGGCGGCGAACCCACCACGGGTTCGCCGCCCTTCCCTATGCCCTGACAAGGAGAGCCCACCGATGATCCGCCTCGGACCCCTGCGCGGCCGCTTCGCCCTCGCGCGCAACGCCTTCGGCCGCGTCGCCACCGTGGCCGGCACCGGCGCGCTCGCCACCGGAGCCTTCACCCACGACCTCTACGGCCCCTCCGTCCTGGCTGCCCTCGGCTGCGCCGGATGGGGCGCCCTGTGGTCGATGACCCTGCCGCGCGACGCGGTCGGAAACACCGCGATGGGCCTGTACCTGTCTCCCTCGGTGTCGATGGCCGCGCTGCTCACCGCGCAGCGCATCGTGCCCGGCATCGACTGGTACTGGCAGCTGCTCGCGGACGCCGGGTGGAGCGCCGCCGTGCTGTACGTGCGCCCGGCCCGCCTGGCCCGCGTCCTGGTCGGCCGCGAGAAGTCGCTGACCCCCCAGGCCATCGAGCAGACGAAGGAGCTCCTGGTCCAGGACACCGTCCAGGCCGGGCCCCAGCACCCGATGGCCACCTTCTGGGCGCAGCACGTCGCCATCGAGGACGGCGCCGCCCCGAACACCGTGCTGGAGCAGATCGAGCGGACCGGCGACGACTCGATGAGCGCCGTCATCCGCTCCACCCTCCCCGGCAAGCCGGTCCCCAAGATCGACCTGCTGGAGCTGTCCGCGGCCATCAACTGGCCCGAGGACGACATCGCCATCACCCCCGTGCCCCGCCAGGGCGCCGGGGTCCGCCGGCTCACCGTCGGCCAGGCCCCCGAACAGGCCATGGACCTCTACACCGCCTGGGAGAAGCTCATCGCCCCCAAGGGCATGCCCGGCACGGTCATCACCGCGATCCGCACCGTCGACATCCCCGACGAGGACCACAAAGGGCTTCCCGCATGAGCAGGATCTTCGAGCTGACCGTGGAAGCCCCGGCCGGCGACATCATCAGCTACCACCCGATGCGCCTGGCCGACGCGCTCGGCATCAAGGACGTCAACCGGCTCGCGGTGGAAACCAACGGCACGTCCAAGGCGCTGGTCACCATCTACCCCGACGACCCGCTCGCCCAGGTCATCCTGGCCGACCCGCAACTGCTCGTCATGGACGCCAAGGGCCGCATCTACATCGGCCGCTACCACAACGGCCGCCCCTCCCTGCTGCGCCTGTACGACCCCAAGTCCGGCTCCGCGCAGCGCCTGCTGCTGTTCGGCACCACCGGCGCGGGCAAGTCCACCGCGGGGCAGATCATCCTCGCGGCGATGAAGCGCTCCGGGATCGCGGTGCTGTACGCCGACCTCAAGGGCGGCCAGTCCGCACCCGAGGCGTTCGGACAGAAGGGGCACGGCGACGACGGGAACGTCTCCTGGCGGGTCACCACCCAGGAAGGCACGATGGCGCAGCTGCGTACCACGTGGCTGACCATGATGGACCGCCAGGACCGCTACTCAAGGATGGGCCGCTCCAAGTTCCTCATTGGCCGCCCCGACCCGCTGATCTACCAGATCGTGGACGAGGCCAACCGCCTGCTGGAGAAGGGTGCGCCCTACCGGGACGAAGCGACGTTCTACATCAAGGACATCGGCCGCACCGGCCGCTCCCTGGGCATCGGCATCGGCCTGTTCGCGCAGGCCGGCCACCTCGAGGAGATGGGCGGCAGCGACACGCTGCGCGCGATGCTGAAGGAAGGCGAAGTCGTCCTGCTCCGCTGGACGTCCAGCATGATGAAGCAGCTGGTGACCGACGGCCTGCTGCCCACCGGGCAGGTCCTCGCCCCGATCCCGAAGTACGCGGGCGAAGTCGACCTCATCAGCCAGTTCGACGAGGATCACGAGGACGACGACCTGCCCGGCACCCAGGGCACCGCCTACAACGTCAACGGCCGCTACCCCAGCTCGAAAATGCGGTTCTGGAACATCGGCTCCGACATGCCCACCGAGGGCCTGGACCCGATGATCCTGGACCTCTACGGCCCCGGCGCCCCTGCCGAGATCGAACAGGACGCCTGGGACATCGTCGGTGACGCCTACGGCCAGCGCCTGGACGGCATGGAGGCGTACCGGGCCGTCTTCCCCGAGCCCGAGGAAGACGAGGACGGCGAAGGCGGCGGTGGCGGGGGCAAGAAGAAGGGCTCCGGCTCCGCCGGCACCCGGGCCGCCTCCCCGGTCCCGGCCGCGGCGACCAAGCCCCGCGCCCGTACCCTGCGCGACCGCGTCCAGGCCGTCCTGGACGCGCACGACGACCCGCTGGACGCGCTTGAGGTCCTGGAGCTCGTCAACGAGGACGGCGGCCGCACGGTCCAGCTCGGCAGCGTCCGCAACACCCTGACCACCCTCAAGAAGTAACCCCCTCACCCTCCGGCCGGGCCGGGCCTCGCGCCCGCCCGGCCGCCGGCCTTCCCGAAGGAGTTCCCCGCCGTGGCGCTGACCGTCTCCCTGGTCGTCTTCGCCGGAATCATCGTGCTGGTCCTGCTGCGCACCGGCTACCTGCGGCTATGGCCCGCGTTCGCCGCCGCCCTGTTCGGCTTCACCCTCGCCTCCACCGGCCTCGCGCCCGCCATCACCAGCGGGATCAACAGCGTCACCGGCTGGATCGGCAGCTTCGGATAGCCCCGGCTCCTCCCCCGCCCTTCGCGCCCTCCCCGCCACCACGGCCGGGAGGGCGCACCCGTCCCGAACGGAGAACACCATGGACTTCCACCCCACTGCCGGCCGCCCGATGTCCGAGGCCGAGGCCGCCGTCGAAGCCAAGCGAATCCTCGAGGCCGAATTCCGGCCCGAGCAGCCGGTACGCCACTTCCCCACGTCGTTCCGCGACGACACGCCCGTGCCCGCCTACGGCGACACCCCGCCCGTGAAGCAGGACGACCGGCGGATCGTGCCCGCCTGGGCGGCCGGGATCGCCGTCGCCTCGATCGGCGTCGGCGCCGGGTCCACCGGCCTGGGCTGCGCGGCCTGGCTGATGTTCAAGGGCCTGTCCCTCGTCAGCGTCCCCGGCCTTGAACGCTTCGCGCTCATCGTCATCGCCCCGTTCGCTGGTGCGGCCATGGTCCTCACGGCGGCTGGCGCGGCGATCGCCAAGGCAAGAGAGGGCAGCACGACGAACGTCTTCGAGGGCCCCGTCACCCACAACACCGAGATCAACAACACGACCACCACGCGCGGGATGTTCTTCGCCCGCACCCGTAACGACGTCCGCTGAGCACCGGGCACCCTGCGCCGTACTCGAACCCCGCCCGCACGGCCGGGAGTCGAGTACGGCGCAGGCCGCCCGGAGCAGCGTCCGATCAGTCGTCATCCAGGTAGATCAGCAGGCGGCCGTCCTCATCGACCTCCGCCTCATAGATCACGCCGTCGACGACCGCATGGTCGACGACCACCTCGTAGTCGTCTTCGTCGTCGATGCACAGCACGCCGTCGTCGTCCGTGAACGCCGGATAGATCACCCCGTCGGCGATCACCGAATCGAACTCGACTGCCATCGCGCCCCCTCGCTGCTCCCTGGCCTCGCCCCAGCCTGTCGCACCCAAGGCCCCGGCAACAGAGCCCTTCCCATCCCGTACGCAGCGTCACCGCCTCGAAGGAGAAGCCGACCGTGACCGACCACAACGACCGCACCCCGCACATCCCCGGCCAGCGCCAGGAGCAGCCGGCCGACAACGGCCAGGACCTCAACGTCCCGCCGCCGCCCGCGCCGTCGCTCGATGCGAAGGAGCCGCGGCTGGAGACCCTGCGCGAATGGTGGGACGACGGCGGCTTCCTCCACGACCGCTGGGAGGACCTGCGCCGCGCCCCCGAGCTCGGCTGGCACTCCATGGCGAACTGGGTGAAGGCAGCGATCGCACTCGCCGGGATCTCCCTGATCATCCTGCTGCTGGACGGCGCGACCGACGTCCTGGCCGACGCACTGCACCGGCTGTTGACCGCCGTCCCGCGCGTGCAGGTCGGAGCCGACACCTCCACCGGCGTCTTCGCCGTGGTCGACCAGCCGATCCGCTCGTACATCGCGGCCCACACCGCTTCGCTCGCGATCAGCGGATCCACCGCCTACACCCTCTGGCAGCTCGCCGGGCTGTTCGGCCTGATCGGCGGCTTCGCCGGAAGCACCGGCGCCCGCTTCACCTGGACGGCCTGGGGCGCGGCCAGCATCGCCATGGTGTGGAGTGCCGCACCCGCCGACGGCCGCACCATCGCCACCGGGCTCGCCGTCCTCGCCTGGACCGCAGCCTCCGCGCTCGCGCTGCGCGGGCTGAGCCTGCGCCCGGCGTTCTTCACCCACATCCACAACGCCGGTCACCAGATCGAGCCGCACATCCACCTCCCGGCCCCGACCGCCCCGCCCGCCGAAGACACCCCGGACAACGTGCACCCGCTCCAAAAGCGCTGACCCGTCGCCCTGCCTGGCTCTCGCCCGCCCTTCACGGGGCGAGAGCCGTACAGGCCGCCCGGCCGCCGTTCCCGCGCCCCGCCGACGCACCGACGTCAGCGGGGCGCGGTGTCGTCCACCCACCTGCTGGAGGAGAACACTCGTGCTCATCCCCCGCCCGCGCCGCCGCATCGGCCGGCCCCGCCCGCAGCGCCCCGGCCCCCGCTACCCGCAGCGCCCGGTCCGGCTCCCTGGTCCCTGGAGCCGGTGATGCCCCGCCCCCGGAAGAAGGGGCGCCGCCGCGAGATCAAGAAGGTGCCACGCAGCACCGCGACCCTGCCGGAGTTCGATCGGCGCACCTGTCCCGAGGGCCTGGTCACCAGACGGCAACTGCGCGAGCTCGGACTGAGCCCCGGCGGGCACGGACCGGTCGCGGTCCTGCGCTGCAAGGGCTGCTCCTACCGGCCCGACCAGTCGTGCAACCACCCCACCCGGGCCTGGCTTTACGACGTAAAGAACGCCCGGCCCAAGCGCGTGCCGACGCTCGCGCAGGAAGAGGCGCTGGACCGGGCGATGGCTGCGAGGTCCACGTGCCCGGCGTGCAGGCGCCGCTACTACTTCTGCCTCCCGCTGCGCACCCAGGGCTGCTGCGACCCCTGCGCCAGGGGATACGAGCCCAGTCCTGACACGTACTTCACCGCTACGGCCCCGGTGACCCACCGGCTGGCCGCTTGATCAATGCTCCCTGCGAAGGAGAGTCACCGTGGCTTTGTTCACCCGCACCGCTCCTGCCCCGGTCCCCGAGACCTGGACGCCGGAGGGCACGATCGTCTCCCAGCGCTTCCGGGCGCTGGAGGGCGCGATCGTGCTCGTCTACACCGCCGACGCCGACCGGGGCACCGCCAAGTACGCCGTCGCCTGCCTCGGCTGCACCTACCGCGCCGCAACGAACGCTGCGCACCACCCGATGTCCGAGACGGACGCCGCCAAGGCCGCCAACGCGCACGCGGCCGGATGCCGGGCGATGCCGCGCGGCGTGCCCGCCCGCCCCGACGACACCGAGGCCGCCGAAATGATCCACACCCGGCTGTGGGCCCGCCGCTACGGCAAGAGCCCGCACCCGGTGCACATCTCCCACTTCAACGCGATCCGGGTCGACCTCCAGCGCACCACCGACTGGTTCAAGGCGTTGCTGACCGATCTCGCGCAGTCCGACCCCGGCTTCCTCGCCGCGACGCCCACCAGCTCCGGACAGGGCGTCCGCTTCACCGTCCAGCCCTTCGACCGGCCCTGACCGTGCGCGCCCGAACCGCCGTGCTGATCGCGGCCACCGTGCCCGTCACGGTCGCCGCGGCCGCCGTCGCCCTCAAGGCCGGCCACTGGCAGCTGTACGCCGACCGCCACCGCATCGAGCTGACGCCCCGACCCCGCCGCTCCTGCCCTCACTGCCGGGGCGCGGGCGGCTGGTGGGCCGACGGCGCGAACCCGCAGATGGAGGCGTGCGGCTGCTGGGCAGAGCGGCGCCGGCTGACTTGGCGGCTCCTGCCGCGCCCCGCCGGCCCGTACGACGAATCCCCGTTCTGACGGATCCCCGTGCCGCCCCGACCAGCCGGCAGGAGCTGGCCGGGGCGGTGCGGAGGACCGGACAGCCCGGTCACTCCCGAATCTCGAAGGAGCCGTACATGACCGAGACCCTCACCCCGCCCGCCATCGCCGCCGCCGCTGCCGGTGCGGACTCGCCGCTCGCCCTGCTTTTCGACATCGCCCTGGAGATCGGCGTGCAGGGCCGGGACGAACAGTGCGACGACGCCACAACGGCCGCCCTGGACCACGTGTGGAGCGCCTACCCCGACACTCTCGGCAAGGCCGTGGACGAGGACGACTGGTCCGGCCGGTTCGCCGTGCCGGGCATCGAGCCGTGCGCTGTCGCCTACCTGGACGGCGGCTGGTGGCTGCACCACACCATCGACGGCGACCAGGAGCGCGACGTCCTCACTCTCATCGCACCGTGCACCTGCGGAGCGGGCTACGTCGACACCGCGCTGGACGGCGAGTGGGATTTACTCGAGGTCCTCAACGACCTGCGCGCCACCGGCGGTCGCTTCCCGCACAACAACGACCGCCCCGACTGCGGCAGCCGATCCCATCTGCGTGCCCGGGGCGACGCCCCGGCCACCGCCACGGTCTGACGCCCCACCTGCACAAACTACCGCCCCGGCCGGGCAGGCCGGGGCGACAGCACTTCTCGGGGCGACCGCAGCATCGGCAAGAGGCCGGCCGCCCCGCTCCCTCACCCTCATCGAGATCAGGAGATCTCCAGCATGCCTCGTCTGCCCCGCACCACCGAGCGCCTGGCTCTTTTCGGCACCCTGCTGGCTACCTTCGGCGAGCTCCACCCCTTCTGCGACCACTGGGCGCAGGGATCCACAACGGCTTCACGCAAGCGCCTGTACGGCGAGGACCTGGTCCACGCCGACGGCTCCCCCGCCACCGAGGACTCCACCCGCCCGACCATGACCACCAGCACCCTCGGCAGGCGCGCGGTGGCCTGCCACGTCGCGTCGTACACCGCCGTGCAGCTCGGGGCGACCGTCGCGATCACGCGCGCGTTCGGTTACCGCGTCACCCCGACCGCGCTGTTTACCGGTGCGGCCATCAACGCATCGACACACGCCGCGATCGACCGCGGAGCACTGCTGCTGTGGCTGGCGAAGAAGACCAAGAAGACGGGCTACATCGAGCACTGCCAGGCGGTCCGTCTCGACGACGACGGCGCGACCACCAAGGAGATCAACGGACCGGGCAGTGCGTGGATGGAGCTGGACGCGGCCCTGCACCGCGCCATCGGCATCGGTGCCGCCGCCGTCACCACTTGGCTCACCACCCGCCCCGGCGGCCGCCGGTGACCCGCACCCGCATCGAACGCGTCCGCGCCGCCGTCGGCATCGCCTCCCTGGCTCTCCAGCAGATCGAGGACGACCTCAGCGCCGACGATGTCGACCAGGAGGAGCTCGCCGCGATCCTGCGCGAGCTCATCGAGGACACCGACCCGCCCGGCGGCTTCATCTCGTTCCTCGCGCAGCTGGTCACCACCGCCGCCCGCCGGGCTGAGCAGATCGAGCCCGACCGCGACGGCGACGCCTCCTGCCCGCTGCACGAGGCCGCCGCCCTGATCACCGACAACGCCGGGATGCGCCTGATCTGGGCCGCCCGTGCCCTTCACCCGCAGGGAGACAACTGAAGTGGCGAACACCAAGGCGGAGAACCCGCCCCGAGGGCAGTGCACGCAGTGCTGGTACCACGCGAACGCCAGCCGGCAGGCCCACGCCGGGCTCGGTCCGCGCGAGGACTGTCCGCAGTGCGTGGACCACATGAAGAAGGGCCACCCCGCCCACATGATCGCCCGCTGACGCCGCTGCGCGAAGCCGCAGTGCTCTTCACCCGCAGGGAGAAGCCGAATGAAGACCTTCCGCTTGGAAAACGCGCTGCCCGTCGACACGACGATCCCCGACCCGTCGCTGGTCTGCCTGATCGGTGCGGCTGGTTCGGGCAAGTCGACGTGGGCGAATACCTGGCTCGACACGCAGGTCCTAGAGCTCGACAGGTTCAGGGCCCTGGTCAGCGATGACCCGGGCTGCCAGGAGTCCACCGGCGACGCCGTGTTCGCGCTTCAGACCGTCCTGGAAGCCCGCCTCGCCCGCCGCAAGATGACGGTCATCGACGCCACGAACTGCGAGAAATCCGTACGAGCAGATCTGATCGCCACCGCCCGCCGCCACGGCGTGCCCACGGTCGCACTGGTCGTTCCCACCCCAGCCTCCGTGTGCGTGGAGCGCCAGGAAGGCCGGCCCGCGAACCGGCGGGTGCCCGAGCCGGTCGTCCTCGCGCAGCACGCCGCCATGGTCGACGCGTGGCCCGGCCTGCCCGGCGAGGGCTTCGACCACGTCGTCATCGCGGAGAACCTCTACCGCCTTCAGGCGCTGCTCCAGCAGCTGAGCGACGCCCGGCGCGCGGATCTCGGCTGGGACGGCGGCAAGGGCCTGGGCGACCTGCTCCTGGTCCGCCGCTACTTCGGCCCCGAGATCCTGCCGATGTGGCGCTGGCGCGACAACTCGCCGTTCGCCGGCGGCGACCGCGTCGCGGAGATCCGGCTAGGAGCGGACCGCATCGTCCTCGCCCAGCGCAACGACATCGACGGGGCGGGCGACGTCGGCTTCGAGGTCCTGGTGGGCTGCGCGGCCGACGACGAATGCGACGGGCAGGCGTGGGCGCCGGTCTACAACGTGACCGATCTCCTGCGCGCCCTGACCGGCGAGCTGATGAACGACCCGGACGTGCGCTGCACCGTCCACGGCTCCCGCGAGAACAACGACTAGGAAGCCAACCACCACACCCTGGTCTGACGGCCCCTGTGTCCGGCCCCGCACACCGCACTGTCACAGCAGCCAGCCGGTACCGCACTGAACGGGGTGGCCCCGGGGTGCCCGCAGCAACGGCTAAGAGGCCAGCTGGCCACCCCAGGGGCTCCTGTCCCCGTCACAAGACAGAAGCACCCTCCAGCATGCCCGACCTCCTGGTCAGACCAGGAACGAATGATCCAAAACAAGAGGCGCACCCCTCGCCGTGCAAAGCCGGGGTGCGCCTCTCTCACGCCCGCCCCGCAAGGGGCAGAACTGGAGACCATCATGCCCGGATCCGGCGTTTTACGGCTACCGACCCGCACCCTCCTCATCACCGCGGCCGCTGTGCCGCTCACCCTGGCGGCCGTCGCCGATGACCTCCGTGTGCGCCGCCAGCTGCACACTGCCCGCCACGACCCGCTGACCGGCCTGCCCGGCCGCGACATCCTCACCGGCCGCATCGACCGGCTCGCCCACACCCGCCGCGAGCTCCTGCACGTCCTGGTCTGCGACGCCGATGGCCTGAAAGCCGTCAACGACGATCTCGGGCACGCGGCCGGCGACGCGCTGATCGCCGCGATCGGCCGCCGGCTGAGCAGGTGGGCCGCTGCCCGAAGCGGGCTCGCCGCGCGCCTGGGCGGCGATGAGTTCGGTGCCGCACTGCTGCTCCCTCCGGCCGCGGCAATCCGCGAGATTCTCGCGCTGCGGGAGGTGCTGGCGCACCCGGTCCGCTATGAGGGGCAACCCTTGCGTGACGGTGACGGGCAGATCGTGCGCCCTGCGGTGTCGATCGGTATCGCCCGCGCGGCCGACCTGCCGGACGCAGCCGGCGCGTCCCGGATCCTGCGGGGCGCGGATATGGCGATGTACCGGGTCAAGAGCGGCCAGGAACCGGTCGGATACGTGGCGACGCGTCAGGACGCCTACGTGCCGTCGGTTCACGGGCGCCGCCCCGGCCGCCCCGGCACTCACCTGCCGGTCGGATGACCGCCCGGGCCCGCAAGACGAAGGCGAAGGCAGCCGAGCCGTTCGAACCGGGTCTGGTCCCGGCACCCGGCGAGCTCCTGGTCTGGAAGCACCACGAACATTTCGACCGCTGGCGGGATCTGGCGTGCGTGCTGTGCAAGAAGCCCACACCGATGCGCTCCCACGGCGGCGAGCCGGTACACAAAACGTGCGCAGAGGGCTGGATCGCCGCGCATCCCGTGAAAGCGCGGGAGGGCCGCTTCGCCTCCGATGCCCGGCGCAAGACCGGCAAGAGCTACGACGACCACGCCTGACGTCGCGACCCCCGCTTCTCCCCGGATGCGGTGGGCCGCCCACGCGCCCAGCGCACCCTCTGCCAGGCCCGACCGGCCTGCACTCCTTCGGCCCGGGGCAGCTGCCGACCCCTGAGTCCGGCTGCCCCGGCTGCCACCCCTGCCCACCCGCGTGGGGCGTGCCCTGGCCTGCACAGCTCCGGCACGCCCCACCACCCACCCCTTGCGAGGGAGGCCCTACGAGATGACCACACATGCCTTCGGGACGACAACCACCCCGCAGCTGTTGCGCATTGCCGAGGACGAACTGCAGCAGCTTCGGGGCCGGCTCGCCCTGGTCGCCCGCTTCATCCACGACCCGACGCACGACCTGTCCGCTCGCCAGGCCCTGGCGCGCCTCCTGAACCTCCCCCACCCCGCGGCTCCCGGCCGCGCCCCCACGACGACGGCGAACCCCGACACGGCGCCCGCCGGGCGATCAGCCCCCGAGCTCACGCTGCCGTCCTCGAGGAACGACTCCGAGAGCGTCCTCACCACGGAGGGCACGCGATGACCCTCGCCCCCACCGCGGACACCGCGCTGCTCGCCCGGCTGTCCCACGAGGCCATCCCCACCGGCGCCTACTTCCGTACCCGCACCCCGGGCCGCGCGCGCCCTCTGACTCCCCAGCAGCAGCACGCCAACTACCAGCAGCTCGCCGCGGTCTCAAGCCGGCCGCAGACCGCACCGGATCACGACCGCACCCCGATCCGGTGCCTGACGATCCGGCCGCCCTGGTCGGACCTGATCGCCATCGAGGACAACCAGGTCGCCAAACGCATCGAGAACCGGGTGTGGAGCAGCCGCTGGCGCGGCACTCTGCTCATCCACGCCGGAGCCGACGTCGACATCCCGGCCCTGGCCCTGCCTGCCGTACGGGAAACGCTGGACGACGACTACGAGCTGGTGCGCGGGTCGGTGGTCGCCGTCGCCGACCTGGTCGGCGTTCACGCCGACGACGGCGCGTGCACGCCCTGGTCTCAACCGGGCTGCTTCCACTGGGAACTTGCCCGGGTGCAGCGGCTGACCTCACCCGTCCCCGCGCGCGGCGCACAGCGCCTGTGGACGCCCACCCCGCACCTGCTGCGGCGGATCACCGAGGCCAACCCCCACCTGCGCGGCCGGCTGGCCGCCACGACCGCAGGAGCCGACGCATGACCGCCACCCACGGGACAACCGCCCGGCCCGGCCCAACGACGACCGACGCCTTCGTGTCCACCACCGTCGACCGGGCCCGCAGCGGTGACCGGCAGGCGTTCGCCGACCTGTACGTCCGCTACCGGCCGCAGATCCACACCTACCTGCTGCGCCGCACCCACGACCAGCAGTTGAGCGAGGACCTGACCAGCGACGTGTTCGTGCGGGCCCTGGACCGGATCGGCACATTCACCTGGCGAGGCCACGACTTCGGCGCCTGGCTGGCCACGATCGCCCGCAACCGGCTCCTCGACCACTTCAAAAGTGCCCGCTACCGGCGGGAGGTCCCGACAGGCGACATGTACGACCACGACCTCGCCGTCGCAGACATCGGGGAACAGGTCACCGAAAACCTGGCCAGCGCCGACGTTCTCGCCGCACTCCGTGACGCCCTCGCCGGGCTGACCCGTGCCCAGCAGGAGTGCCTGCGGCTGCGCTACTGGCACGACCTGCCGCACGCGGAGATCGGCCGCCGCCTGAACCGCAGCCAGCACGCGGCCACGATCCTCCACCAGCGTGCGCTGCGCAGCCTGCGTGCCCCGCACATCCAGGCAGCACTGACGGAATCGGCCAGGACCGCACAGCGCACGGCACCTGTTGAAGCCGCCTCCCGCACCGCCTCCCCCACGCCCCCGCAGGCATACGCCGTCCCACATGCCCCACCGCGTGTTCCGTCACCGCGACGGCCCGCGCCCTCAGACCCCCCGAACCCCGGAAGGATCCACCCCATGGCGACCTCCGCCATATCCGCTCCGCTCACGGCCGGCCAGGCTGTCGCCCTGGTCCTGCTGCGCGACGGATCAAGTGAACGCAGCATCACCCAGCGCACCGGCATATCGGGGGACACCCTCTACCGGCTCGCCGCCGGCCACGACATCAGCGGCCCACACGGAACGGTGGAAGGCCACCGCTGCCACGAAGCAGCCGGTACCGAGCCGTGCGACGAGTGCACTCTCGCCGACGGCCGTAACCAGGCTCGCGCTCGTGCCCGGCACCGGAAGTCCATCAACTCCCTGCCCCGCACCATGCGCCGCCAGGTCACCGGACGCAGGAGGAGGGCAACACGATGATGAATACCGAGCCCTTCACTGTCGACGGCTTCCTCGACACCGTCCCCACACCCGGCGACGCGCCGCACACTGCCCGGTTCCAGCTGGTCGTCTCACCCACCGACGACGTCGTGGACGACGTGATCTGGTCCTGCACCACCAGCACACCCGGGATCGCGCACACGCTGCTCACCGAGATCCAGCCCGGCGACCTGCTGCACGTCTCCGGCGTCCTCACCCAGCCCGGCGACCCGGCAGAGCCTGCCCGGCTCACCGTCGACGCGCTGGAGCTGCTGGCCAACGCACCGGCGCGGGCCCTGAAGGAGATGGTGCTCGACCGGTACGGCGACTACGTCGTGGTATTTGACGCCGACGCCGACGCCGACGCCGTCCCGGTCTTCACCGCCCTCGGGCAGTGGGTCGGCACGGCGGAGAGTCCTGACGCCATCGGCACGCTGATCGAGATCCACGAGCGCGTGAACGGCGGTGATGCGTGATGGCGGTGACCACCGCGCAGTCCCGCACGGTCCTGGAGCGGTTTCCCGCCGGAGGCCCCCGGGGCTCCTGGCCGGCGGAAGAGTGCGCCGCCGCCCAGCGCGCCCAGGGCACGGACGGCCAGGTCGTGATGGATCTCGACAGTGACCAGTTCCTCGTGGTCACCGACACCACCACCCGCTAACCCGCCCTGCCGAGAGGTGCACATGACCGAGACCGAGACGTTCGAGACCATCCGCTACACCGCCGACGTGGTGGTCCTGACGCCCGGCGGTGACGTCCTGCTGATCGAGCGCGACTGGCCGCCGTACGAAGGCCACTGGGCCATTGCCGGTGGTCACGTCGACGTCGGAGAGACGAGTCGTTCGGCCGCCGTCCGCGAGCTGGCCGAAGAAACCGGCGTCCACGTGAGCTCCGACGACCTCCGCCAGATCGGCGTCTGGGACCAGCCCGGCCGCGACCCGCGCGGCCGGTACGTCACCGTCGCGTACGTGGCCACCGTCCCCGCCGACACCCCGATCGTCGCCGGGGACGACGCCCGCACCGCCCGCTGGTGGCCCCTGAAGAACCTGCCAGAACGGCTGGCGTTCGACCACGCCGACATCCTCAGCACGGTCACGGCCCTCACCGCCTGAACACACCGCACGCACCGCGACACCGGAGCGCCGCGCCCGACCTTCCCGGCCGGGCGCGGCGCTCCGGTGCTCCCGCCCTTCACCACCGCTCCGGAGGCCCCTTCGTGGAACCTATCCGCCTGACCTCGTTCGGCTACCTGCACTTGCCCACCGGCCCGGACGGCCAGCCCGTCCCGCCCGCCGCCGACCGCATCGAAGACGTCCGCGACCGGCTCCGCGACCCCGCCGCCGCCCGCGACATCCTCGATCTGGACGGCCTCCACCCCCGCGTCCAGGACGTCGTCCTGAACACCCCCGGCGCCCGCGAACTGCTCGCCAACCTCACCGATTACGCGACCCTCCCCGCCGGACCGCGCCGCATCGCCATCGGATGCGCAGGAGGCCGCCACAGGGCATGCGGCCTCACCGAAATCCTTGCCCACGAACTCCGAGGCCACGGCCGCGAGGTTGAAGTCGAGCACCTCCACGCCCACCTTCCGCGCGTCCTCAAAACACCCGTCGGCACCCGTCCCGCCCACCCCGAACAGGAACCCACCCGATGAAACGCCTCCCCTTTCGCCGTTGTGGCTGCGCCCCCGGAGCCATCGCCCCCGAGGACCAGTCCGTCGTCGACGCCTTCCGCGCGATGCTCACCGCCCTGCGCACCCCGCAGCCCTGGCAGCCCGGTGGCGCCCAGGACATCGCCGTGCGCGTCGGGCCGTTCATCGAGCGGGCGCACACCCGGCCCGGCGACGACCACAGCCTCGACCTGATCGCCGTCGCCCTGGTCCATCCCGACACCGGCCACGCCGCCGCCTACCTCCATGGCCGCCAGCTCGGCTACACCGAACGCGGCTGGCTGCGCTGCAAGACCAGCACGATCATCGGCGTCTGGCAGCCCGGCTACGCGATGCTCACCCACGCCGCCGCCGGCCTGCCCCTGCCCGACGACGTCGGCATGGAACCCGCGCACTACGCCCTCTACATCGAGGCCCGCAAACGCGACGACAGCCACGACGGCTTCACCTTGCTGCGCGTCGGCCCCTACACCCAGACCCGGCATGCCCAGCAGGACTACGACCGGCTCACCGCCGCGCTGGACGGGCGGGAGACCACCCTCGTGCCCGGCCACCGTGTCGCCGTGCGGTTCGGGCCGTTCGACGTCAGCGACCACCCGCTGTTCGCCGACCCGTACGAGGCCGACGCCGTGGCGTTCCTGGACGCCGCCGTCGCGGGGGTGATCGCGTGACCGCCCCGGCCCTGTACGAGATCGAGGCCAGCGAGGGCGACGACGGCACGATGCACCCCGTCGAACAGCTCTGGACGCCCGGCGAGGACGCGACGCAGAACGGCTTCCTCGCCTACTCCGGGCTGCGCATCACCGGGATCGACGACCCCACCGACGACCACCTCTACCCGGTCGCATTCCTCGTGCTCGGCCACCACAAGTGGGCCGACGTCATCGAGGCCGCCGCCGCGTACATGTTCCGGATCCACAGCTGGCGGAACCTGCACCTCTACCCCGGCGACGACCCGGCGGTCCTCATCCCCCGCATCCCGCGCGCTGTCCTTACATACGGCGTGTTCTTACGGCATCCGCGCCCAGACCACGGCTGCGGATGCGAGCGGGACGACACCTGGCGCATGGTCTGGGCACCGCCCACCGAGCCCGGCGCCGTGCCGATCACTGCCATGCGGCACCCGGCCGCACAAGCGGCCGCTGCCGCAATCCCCAACCCTGATGACGGTGCGCCCGCAGTGTGGGCTGCCTGAACGGCCGAAGGCCGGCTCCCCCGCATCCTGTGCGGGGGAGCCGGCCTTTTTGCGTTTCTGGGCGCTGTGGTCAGTTGGGGTGCGCGCTCCGCGCTCCTCACGGTCACGAAGAAGCAAGCACCGCCCCGGCGACCGAGCCTGCGGTTGATTGCCGTTAAGGATGGGGCGCCGATGGGAGGCGCGCTGGCTCTGCCCTGCGACCGGTCGCGGTCAGTGCGGCGGTGGCCGAGGTGCCGGGCGCCAGTCCGGTGATTACGCCGTAATCACCCACAGGGCGGGGGAGTCTGAGGGGCCGGTGATTACGTCGTAATGAGGGAGAGGGCTGTCGCACGACCACAAGAGGTAGTCCTAACTAACGTGTCGACGCTTCCAAGGATCATGGACGTTAGTAAGGTGTCCCCCATGACTTCACCTGCCGCCACCGGCGACCGCGAGAAGGTCGTCTCCAAACTGCCGGGATGGCTCCGGCAGGACCTCAAAATCAGAGCCGCCCAGCACGGCATGGAGATCCAGGCCGCCGTCGAACAAGGCATCAACTCCTGGTGCGACCTGGCTTCCGCACTCGAAACCGTCGACACCGCAGGCGCGGACTCGTTCTCCACCTTCCTCCCGCCAGGACAGTGGGAACACTTCCGAGGCGTCGCCGCCGACCGCGGCCTCTCCCTCATTCAAGGACTTGCCCAGTCCACGAAACTGTGGCTGGACTCCAACCCGGCCCCGGACATCGAACGGCCCGCGATCACACGCCGCATCATCGTCTGCAACCAGAAGGGCGGCGTCGGCAAGACCGCCATCACCGCCGGCACCGGCGAAGCCCTGGCTGAAGACCCCGGCACCCTCCACCGGGTCCGCACTGCCAAGCAACTCGCGGTCGCCACCGGAGGCGACGACGGACCCCTGGATGTCGAAGACCTGCCCGGCCTCGGACTACGCGTACTGCTCGTCGACTTTGACCCGCAAGCCCACCTCACCAACCAGCTCGGTGCGGCACCGTTGCCGATGACCGGTGACAGCCTCACCAACCACATGGCCAGCGACCCCAAGGGCGACCTCCGCGACCTCATCGTCTCCATCGACGATGAAACCTTCGGCGGGCGCCTCCACCTCCTGCCCGCCTGCAACGACGCGTTCCTGCTCGACGTGCGCCTGTCCGCGGTACGCGCCCGGGAAGCAGCCCTCGAACGGGCGCTCGCCCCCCTCGAAGCCGACTACGACGTCATCCTGGTCGACTGCCCGCCCAGCCTCGGCCTCAGCATGGACGCCGCCGCCTACTACGGCCGCCGCCGCGACGGCGAAAAGCCTGGCCAGTCCGGCGCCCTCATCGTCGTGCAGGCCGAAGACAGCTCTGCCGACGCCTACGGACTCCTCACCGCTCAGATCGACGACCTCCGAGGTGACCTGCAGGTCGACATCGACTACCTCGGCATTGTCGTCAACCTCTACGACGGCCGCCGCGGCTACATCGCCACGTCCTCCCTCCAGGGATGGGTCGACATAAAGGATCCACGAGTCGTGGGCCTCATCGGAGACCTCAAGGAGCAGAAGGAGGCCGTCCGCATGAAGCAGCCCCTGCTGTCCTACGCCCCCAAGTCACAGCAGGCGATCGGCATGCGCGCGCTCGCCCGGGAGATCTCATGAGCAAGGCCAGCAAGCTGGGCGCCGGGCGCTTCGGCACGGAAACCCACGCAGTCAGCGCCCGCCGACAGGCGGTCGCCGCCGCCACCGGCGTGCCGACCGAAGGCATCGCCCCGCCGGCCGAACTCCCGGTGCACCGCATCAGCCTGAACCCCGACAACCCCCGCTCCACCCTCGGCGACCTCACTGACCTGGCAGGCAGTCTGAAAACCCACGGCCAGAAGCAGGCGATCACGGTCATGAACCGCGACGCCTACATCAAGGCCACACCGAACCACGAAGCCGCTCTCGAACCGGACACCACTCACGTCGTTGTCGACGGCAGCAGCCGCCTCGCCGCCGCTCGCGAAGCCGGACTCGTAACCCTCAAGGTCATGGTCAGCGATGATCAGGGCAGCACCTCCGAGGAACTCCTCGAATCCGCCCTCGTCGCCAACATCCACCGACAAGACCTCGAAGAACTCGACGAAGCCCGCGCCCTCCACCGGCTCCTGGCCATGCACGGAAGCCAACGAGCCCTGGCCAAACACCTCCACCGCTCCCAAGGCTGGGTGTCACAGCGCCTCGCCTTGCTCAACCTGACCCCCGAACTGCAAGCCCGCATCGGCCAGGAACCCATCGACCTGCTGCGCGCCGTCGGCAACAAGCCCGCCGACCAGCAGGAAGCAGCCCTGCAAGCGCTGAAGGCGGAACGGGCCCGGAAGGAAGAAGCGGCCCGAGCGTCGCAGAGGACGCAACCAACGCCGCAAGCGCCCGTAGAGGACAAGGCGAATGGGCAGAGGAGTGATTACGCCGTAATCGCCTCTCCTGCCAACGGTGCATCAGCCGCGGAACCGGGTGACAGCGATCGCACCGGTGATTACGCCGTAATCACCGGCACCGCTGCCAAGGGCACCGAGGCTGCGGACACTGCGGAACCCCCCACCTCGGAGACGATCCCTGAACCGCGCGTGCATTCTCCCGGTCGCACCACAACTAAGGAGACCGCCTCAGGCAGCGAGGCAGCCCGCAAGGTGCCTTATGACCAGCCCGGCGCCCTCGCGATGCTCCTCGACACGAAGGTAAGCAACGACGACTTGTTCTTCGACCTGCTCCGGTTCCTGAGCATGAAGGGTCTGGAGCGCGACCCCGCCCGGCTCGGTGAACTGGCGCAATCCTTCGCAGAACAAGCCAGCGCTCAGACGGACTGACCAAAGCGGCCTCTGCTCCCGTTCTTGGTGGGATGGCTCTATCGAGGCAAGCCACCCCACCAAGAACGCTCCTACGCCCGTGAAACAGCCGCAGCGCCGTACACAACTGGCAGCTGAGTACGGCCCGGACGGCGCACCTGAACGACTGGCCGATGCACGGCCCGTTGTGAGGCGAGCGGGATACGGATATCCGGAACCTCGCCGCGGCACGGATCCGCACCGGACCTCCCCCGGGCCACAAGCCAGGCACCTCGGTGGTGTCGAGCGGTGCACGAGGACCGGATGCCGTCGACCGAGGCGGTGAGGTGGCTAAACCGGCCCGGGCAGGGGGATCGTTTCTGTCGGCCGTGGTGTACCCGGCAGGGTGGAGCAGGCCGTGTTCGCGGCGTGCCGTGCGGCTAGCTGCGCTTGCCTGGGCCGCATGACCTCAACCGTGCACCGACTTGCCGCAGCCGCCGCACTGGCGCTCGCCCCCCTCATGCTCAGCGTCCCTGCCCAGGCCGGCGCTGCCGGTACAGCGCCCGGCTCCCAACCGCGGACCATCTCCGTAGCAACCGCGGCGGTGGAGTGCCCGGACGGGTACGTCTGCATCTACCCGGAGATCAACTTCGGAGGGCAGCCCTGGGTGAAGCGGGCGGTGGATGGCAGCGTCAAGGATCTGCCCTCCGCGATCCGCGACCGCGGCAGCTCCATCCGCAACAACTCCGGCCGCACCGCCCGCGTGTACGAAAAGCGCAACTACTCCGGGCGCTGGGTATGCATCACCAGGAGCGGCGGCTCCATCCACGACCTGCGCGGCTACAACCTCAACGACACCACCCGCTCCCTGCGCATCAACAACAACGACTGCGGCTGACGCGGCCGGCGCGCCGATGCGTCCGTGCCGGCCGGTGTGCAAGTTCCTGACCCGCTTCACCCGTTCGACAGCCCGCTGATTTTCCCGGCGTGAAAAGTCACGGAAAGGTAACGGACTGGTATGGGGTGCCACACCCACGAGCGAGCGGCATGCAGAACTCCCGTCGTGGTCGTCCGCGGCGGTGATCGGGATGAAAATGTGCGCGGCGACGTCCAGGAGCATCTTGAGCACCTCCGGGCCCATGCCGCCGATGACCGGGCAGACGGTAACGCTCGCGTGCGAATTCGCACGCCGCGGCACCGAGTCAGGGCCTGGTGAGGATGTCGTGGGTGCCGATGCGGCGCCAGACGATGTGCTGCTCGCCGGGAACTATCGGCGTCCCGTACTCCCACGTTGCGCGTCCTGCGGGGCCGGTGCCCATGGACCAGGTCAGCTCGTAGATGCCGGGTGCTCGCTGGACACGCTTGACGCGTAGGCCGGCGCGGAAGCGGCCGGTGCGTAGGTCCTCGACGAAGGCCGCCACGGTCTGGCGGAAGCGGCGGCGTTGCTGCGGGGTGAGGTGGTCCAGGTCGGTGGTGAAGCGGGGCAGGGCCTCGTAGGTCGGCACGTCGGTCCTCCGGGCAGCAAGAAGCCCCCGGCGCTGTCGGGGGCGGAGAGTCGGTGACGTGGTGCAGGGCGCGGCGTCTTTGACCGCCGGGTGGGGGAGCGGTACGTAGAGGTGCGCTCGTTGGCGGTGGAGTCGTCTGCTGGTGGTTTTCGGTGTTGGTGAGGCGGGTGTGACTGGCTGCCGCGCAGCATTTGCATGGCCCTGGTGGTGTCCGCCGGGCGGGCACGGTGGCTCCGCGAACGCCCGCCGGGCGGGATCAGCCGTGAAGTTCCGGTGAACCCTCCCGACTCACGGGATCGCGCTTTTTTGCAGGTCAGAGCCGGTGTGTGCTGGGGCGATGCTGAGTGTCGCGAAGATTCAGAGGCGTAACGCGTGGCGGTACTACATACGCGGAGTCGCGTTCGGGGACGGCCGCCGTCCGGTCGGACAGTCGTTGAGGGACGCCCAGGAGCTGGCCGGGCTCCCACCGGGACGGTGGCTGGGGCGTGGTCTGCGTGCGCTGGGGCTCACCGAGGGCGCTCAGGTGTCCGAGCGTCAGCTGGAGCTGTTGTTCGGCGAGGGCCTGCACCCGGACGCCGACCGCATCGAGCGCGGCCTCCTGGACGACGGCGTCGACGCGGCCACCGCCCGCCGGCTCACCGTGCTGGGGCAGCCGATCGAGGAGATCGAGGCCCGCAAGCAGACCCCGCTGCTCGGCATGGACTTCACCTTCCGGCCACAGGCGTCCCTGGTCGTGCTGTGGGCGCTGGGCGACGCCACCGTGCGCCGGGTCATCGAGCGGGCCCATGAGCGGGCTCTCGCCGCGGCGCTGCGCTGGCTGGAGGATGAGGTTGCCGAGACCCGGTGGGCGTCAGGCCGCGGCCGCGCGAAGACGCCCGCGCTCGTGGTCGCCGCCTTTAGGCACTTCGACAATCGTGACGGGCTGCCGCTTCTGCACGAGCACTGCCTGATCCTCAACCGCGTCCAGCGCCCGGGCACCGAAGGTGAACCGGTCTGGGGGGCTGTGGACACCTACCGCCTCTACCAGAATGTGGTGGCCGCCGGGACGCTCTACACCCTCACCATGACGACCGAGGTGTGCGAAACCTTGGGGCTGGCGACCGTGCCGCGCGAGGTCACGCCGGGTCTGCGGCCGGTCATGGAGATTGCCGGAGTGGCCGAGGACCTCATCAACTGGTCGGCGTCCCGCCGCCAGCGCATTCAGGACGCCCTGGAGGTGCTCACCGACCAGCACGTGAAGGACCACGGGCACCTGCCCTCAGAGCGCGGCCGTCACCAACTGGGCTGGCAGGCGGCGCAGGAGACCCGGCCCGCGAAGAAGAAGCCGAAGCCACTCGCGCAGCTGCTCGCGTGGTGGCGCACCTCCGCGATCCTGCGCTTCGGCCAGCAGCTCATCGACGGCCTCCTGGACAGGTGCCGGGCCGCCGGAGCGGCGATCCGGGCGCGAGTGGATCCCACCGTGGACGTGGCGCTCGCCGCCGTCGACGTCGCCGCGGTCGTCTTCACCGTGCGCGAAAAGTTCTCCCGGCGCCACATCCTGGCCGAAGCGCGCCGGCACCTGCTGGAGACGCTGCGCGGCCGCGAGTTCACCCGCGGCCTGGACGACTACATCACCCACCGGGCCCTGCACCGGTACTCCCACCGCCACACCGCCGTGAAGCCCGGCCGGAAGGCTCCGACGCCGGACCGGATCAGCTACACCGCCGACTTCCCGGTGCCGCACCGGTGGTGGATCGCCCCCGCCCAAGGCACGCCACCACGGGAGTCCAGCCGCTACGAGCGGGCCCGGGTCGCCAGCCTCGCCGTGCAGAACGCGATCCGCGACGCCCGCATCCGATCCGACGCCGCCACCGAGGCGTCGACCTCGGCCATCTCCGCACCCGCCGATCACCGCGACCTCGAGGGCGAGATGGCGTCCGCTCCCCACGCCGTCGACCACCCGGGCCGGGACGCCGCCCTGACCCCGGCGCAGCGGGCCGCCGCAGTCCAGGCCCACCAGCAGGCCGCGATGCCCGCGGAGTACCTGGAGGGCCGCACGACCGACCCGGCGACATGGCTGCACACGCCCAAGAACCTGGACCGGCTCGCCGACGTCACCCGCGCCGCCGACATTCGCCGCCGCACCATGGAGGACCGAAAGGCCCCGGCCGCCGATCCGGCCAGTGCGGTCGACCAGCACCGCCAGGAGCACGAGCAGCAGCGCCAGCAACCCGACCCCGGCCAAGGCCAGGGCTTCCGGCCGTGAAGCGCCGTGCGGCCCGCACGGCGGGACGGACGAAGAAGTCACCGCGCCAGGCGCCGGGACGCGACCGACCGCCCGCCTACGAAGCCACCCGGGAGCAGGGAGGGTGCCAGGGACCGCCCCCTCAAGCACGGAGGCCCTCATGGTTGCCCCGACCCCGCCGCACCTTTCGCCGGAGCAGCGCGAGCGCCTGGCGCAGCTCGCCGACGCCGCCCGGCTGCGTAGGGCGCTGTACCCGTCACCGACGCCGCTACCTGCCCGGTACCGCTCCTGCTCCCGGCAGTACCCCGGTGGCCGGCCGAACCAGTGGCGCACCGCGCGGGGCCGCCGCCGGGGATGAGTGGACGCGATGGACTCCGCCGCGCGCCCGTGCACGGAGGGGAGCGGAGACCACGGTGGTGCTGACTTCGGCCGGGGACTTCGTCGTCCGGCGGCGGCTTTTCCGGAACAATCCAGAAGGGGACGGTTTCTCCGTCCAATGACAGGGACTGATGACCATGCCGAATCAGCAGCGCGTCCTGGAAATTCTGGTGGAGGCCGTGGACACCCTCACCGCCGACTTCGACCTCATCGACTTCCTGCACCGCCTGTCCACCCGCTGCACGGAACTGCTGGCTGTGGACGCGGTCGGCATCATGATCGTCGACCAGCACGGTGAACTGCAGTTCATCGCCGCCTCCGACGAGAAGACCCGTTTCCTGGAACTCTTCGCTCTGCAGCACAATCAGGGTCCCTGCGTGCGCTGCTACCGCACCGGCCGGGCCCAGCTGAACATCAACCTCACCTCCAGCGCCGCCACCGCCGGTTTTGCTCCCTTCGCCGCCTGCGCCCGGCAGGCCGGCTTCGCCGTCACCCACGCCCTGCCGATGAAACTGCGCGAGCAGACCGTCGGCGCCGTCAACCTCTTCGACACCCGCCTGCGCCGCCTGAGCGACTCCGACGTCCAGATCGGCCAGGCCATCGCCGACGTCGCCACCATTGCCATCCTCCAGCAGCGCACCATCGAGCAGGTCCACGCCGAGAAAGCACAGCTGCAGCGCGCCCTGTCCAGCCGCGTCGTCATCGAACAGGCCAAGGGCATCCTGGCCGAACGCCATGGCCTCGGCCTCGACGATGCCTTCGCCGCCATCCGCGCCTACGTCCGCCGCCGCCGACTGCGCCTGGCTGAGGTGTGCCAGCAGATCGTCGACGACACCTTCGAGGGGGAGATCACGGCCCGGCCCACCGACGGCCCCGCCCCACGGTGACAGACGTAGTTGCACAGCTCTCGCAGGTCCTGCTGTTCGAGGTCGAGAACTGCAGCGAGTCCCCGCGGACGTGCTGGCGGCGAAGTTCGGCCGCTCCCGCATCTGTCCCTGATCCAGTGGATGCAACCGGCCCAGGAGCAGGCGCCAGTCATTCGTTCGGATCGACTCCGTCAGCGCGCTGTGCTTGCACGAGGGGCACGTCTCAACCTGCCGGATGGCGGGTGTTGGTGAAGCGCACGCCCGTCCCCCAGTTCTCGCGGGCGGCCTCAAGGCACCACTGACACAGGGGCAGTCCGCCGGAGCCGTACTTCAAGGTCGGCCGCTGGCAGCCGGAGCAGGGTCCGGTGTAGCTGCTGGAGGTGGTGAAGGTCGACGGATCGGGTTCGCTGATCGGTGGTGGGGGAGTGCTGGTCATCGCTGGGGTGTCCTGTCCGGGGCGCTGGGTCGGGGTGGGTCACCGCGGTGCGCGAGGCCGTCCAGGAGCAGAGAGGTCCGTCAGCGCGCCGCGGCCGTGGGGGCCGGGCGGCTGGATAACGGGATCTCGAGTGTGGTGTCGGGGGTGCAGTGGCTGCACGCGCGTACGCCGTCGGCGAGAAGCCGGCGGGCTTCGTTGCGGCTGACGGCCTGGCGGCGTTTGCCGAGGGAGTAGCAGTCCCCGGCGTGGACCTCAAGGGGCGGGCGCCCGGCGCCGATGCCGAGTTCCACGACCCACTCCGGCTGCGCCGGCCGGGACCGGCGGGCACGCGCCTGCTCGGCTTCACGCCGCTGCACGGCGGCGATCTGGGCGTCGATGCGCTGCAGCCACATGGCGTGCCAGGTCCTCAGGGTGGTCAGTCGTGCCAGATCGGGAGGTAGGTCCTCGAACATAGCCGGGCTCTCCCCTCCGGTGCGTGCTGCGGGCCCGCTCCCCACGAGATCGAATACTAGTTCGACAGCGGGCGAGGGTGAAACCCGTGCCCTTCCGCCGGGTGATGTGACTGGTCGAGATAGTTGTCACCTGGTCGTGGTAACTGTCATCGGTGCCTCCGAGGGCCTGTCGATTCCTTGCCGGCGGATCCAAACTCACTCGCGTGGCAGCCTGTTGACGGGTGAGACTGGTGCGCGATGAATGAGCAATCGGGTGCTGAGGTGGTCTTTTGGACAGCGAGGGGCCGTGTGCAGGGCAGAGGGCCCGCTAACGGCGTCACTGCGGTGCTCGGCATCCCGTACGCAGCCGCGCCGTTCGGCGCCCGTCGATTCAGGGAGCCGCAGTCGGCGCCGGCCTGGGGCGGGATTCGGGACTGCACGGCCTTCGGACCCATCTCGCCGCAGTCCGCTGAGCTGCCCGGGGCGCCCGTGTGGCGCCCCGGGGATGAAGATGTTCTCACCGTCAATGTGTGGCTGCCGGAGCACACGCATGACGGCGCGCTGCCGGTGTTCTTCTGGATCCACGGCGGCGCCTACACCTTCGGCTCCTCGGCTCAGCCCGACTTCGACGGCGCGGCTCTGGCCCGCGGCGGGCTGGTAGTGGTCAGCTGCAACTACCGGGTGGGCTTCGAGGGCTTCGGCCACGTGCCCGGCTTCTCCGACAACCGCGGTCTTCTGGACCAGGGCTCCGCCCTGCGCTGGGTTCAGGAGAACATCGCGGCCTTTGGCGGCGACCCAGGTAACGTCACCGTCGCCGGGCACTCCTCCGGGGCAGGCTCGGTCGCCTGCCTGATGGCGATGCAGCAGAGCAAGGGACTGTTCCGGCGGGCCATTGCCCACAGCGTGCCCAATGCCTTCTACACGGTCGAACTCGCCGCGGCGGTCGCCGGTCGCATCGCCGCGGAGATCGGCGTCGCACCGACGGCGGAGGGGCTGCTGTCCGTACCGCCCCAGGCTCTGGTGGCCGCCTCCGACAAGGTCGCCGCCCAGTGCAGGGCCGCCCCTGTAGCGACGATCCATGCCTATGACCCGGTGATCTTTCAACCCGTCGTCGACGGCGAGGTCCTGCCCGCGGACCCGCTCCGCCTGATCGCCTCCGGGGCGGCACGGGACGTGGACCTACTCGCATGCCACACGTTGGAGGAATGCTGGTTCCTCCACGCGGTCGGAGCCGTCCGGGAAGTCACCAACGAGGCAGAACTGGAAGAATTCGCCGAAGCCCTGCGCCTGCCGGCCAACTTGGTCAACGACTACCGGACGTCCATGCCCGACGCACCGGTGCTCGACCGCTACCTCTCGATGTTCGGCGACGCGAAGTTCGGCGAGTACACCACCCGCCTCGCCGAGCACCACGCGAAGGCTGGCGGCCGGTCCTACCTGGCCCGCTTCGCCCGCAGGCGCGCAGACGCCCGGCCCTGGCACAACGCGGACATCCCCTTCGCGTTCGGCAACCTGGACGCTCTCGGCGCCGAATTCCTCACCGGCGGCCCGCCCGATGAGCTCGACCACGCCCTCTCCCAGCGCATGCTCTGCTCCTGGGCCGACTTCGCCGCCACCGGCGACCCGGGCTGGCCGGCCGTCACCGCCACAACCACGCCGGTCAAGTCTTGGGCGCTCCCCCACGACCACCTGGCCGATGACGACACGTCCCCCTTCCGCACCCAGTGGCGGAACGTCAGGTTCGACCTGTTGCACCCGCGGGCGAGCGGCAACCGGGCATCGGATAGGCAAGGGGGTACCCGAGCCCAGCCAGCGGACACAAAATCCCGGCCGGTGACAGCAAGCATGGAAAACACGAGGTAGTAACAACAAGAACGGCCAAGCGGTGACAACTACCCCGCTCAGAATTGGGATGACGTCCAGGTCGCACGTCCAAGCTGGTGACAACTATCCCGACCGGTCACAGGTGAACGTGTCCAGCTGCAGGAGGGCTTCCCCCTCTCCGCACGGCCGCCGCGGTCTCCGCTTCATGGTCAGAACGGTGATGGGGACCCTGTCAGTCTTGGGCTGGTACTTCTCCGGAGGGTCTCTCACAGAAGTAGTCGCCGCGTCTGCCCCCCCTTGACCAGGCGTGTGACGTGGGATTTTTCCGGCTCCGGGTCAGTTGCTGAGGCAAGTTGTAGAGCAAGTTGAAAGGCAAGTTGTAGAGCAAGTTGTAGGGCAACTTGAAAGGCAAGTTGTAGGGCAAGCTGCGGGGCACGGTGCGCCGGAACGGCTTGCCGAGCGTGCAGCCGGCCACCTGCGCAGCGCCCGGTCTGCTCTGTGCAGGCGGCTCTCGTCCTGTGCGCACAGACTGCGCAGCCTGCGCACCGTGCACGGGATTGCGCAGTCGCTCCTTGCGCACAGGGGCCCGGGCCGGATCCGCCCCGCCCGGACAGGCAGGGCTGTGACCTGCGATGGGGAGAGCAGCGGTAAGGGCCGGCGGGGGACCGGTAAGGCCGGTGGTAAGGGTTCACCGCGGCGGTGACTGTGCAGCGCGGCCGTGCATGCGCAGGGCGGGTGCGTAGTGCGCAGGAGGCTGCACATTCGGCTGCGCAACCGTGTTGCCTGGGTGGTGAAAGCAGCGACCCCCGGAGGGGCGTCATCACCGGGGGTCGCTTCGCATTCCACGCGGGGGACGGGAAACACGCTTCGTCGACTTCAACGACGTCGCGTGCGCCCCGGTCACGGTCTGCTCGTAGAGACTGCGCTCCTCGTTCGCTGACCCCGGCCATGGGCGTGACCTGCTGTGGTCATGGTCATGGTCGGGGTCGGCTGC
Organism: Streptomyces sp. NPDC002701; assembly: GCF_042889045.1. Lineage (NCBI taxonomy): Bacteria > Bacillati > Actinomycetota > Actinomycetes > Kitasatosporales > Streptomycetaceae > Streptomyces > Streptomyces sp. NPDC002701. The sequence goes on along the minus strand of NZ_JBIAQL010000026.1, from coordinate 11,889 downwards.
GACTGGTGGGGGCCTACCGCTCTGCCTGGTGGGCCCCCACCGGGCAGAGCATGGAGCGTGTGTTGGGCTCAGGTCTTCCAGGGGTGGAGCCAGCTGATCTTCACCACTGACAGGGCCCCGCTGGTCGCAGCATCCGGCGCCCGATGTGGCGCGGAACGCGGCGCATGATCTGACGTGCACCCCTCACCACGCAGTATCGCGTTTATGCAGGTCACCGCGCCGGTAAGGGCGTGGTCGGAGTGCTGACATCCCCCTTGGATCTCCCCTCGTCCGCCTCTCCTGAGTGAAAGGGGAGGGAGCGGCGGGCCTCGGGAACAGCCGCGGGGAGCGAGCCCGCCGGGCTTTTCGTGCGTGTCGAGGGTCCGCGCACGACCGCTGACAGGCTGCGCTGTCAGCGGTGACCACGGTTGCGTACAGGGTTGCACTGGAGGTTGCGGCAAGGGTTGCGCTGGAGGTTGCGCACCCCTTCTGGATCGTGCGGCGTTTACGCAGGTGACAACGCCTGTTGTCGCGTGGTCGGGGTGCGGACATCCCCCTCAGAGCACCCCGCGCCCGCCTCACCTGGAAAAAGGGTGGGTGGGAAGCGGGCGGGCGCGGCGAGCACGTCGGGGGATCGGGTGCCGGGCCGGCCTTCTCGCGCGTCGGCAGGGCCGCGCGAGCGGGACGTCACCGCCCCGGAGCTCCGGGCCACGGGGAGGACATGAGGGAAAGCAGGAGGGAGGCCAGCAGGTAGGACATCGAATAGGCCATGAGGTAGGGCGCCCGCTATCGGCCCTGCTCGTTCCCGCAGGTCACCGCACCCCGACCGGCCCTGATTCAAGCCGGACAACCCCCTCGGCACACCCCCACACCCCGCCGGCCCGGAAGAAGAGAAAGGGACGGGCGAGCGAGTGTGTGGGCGGGCCTCGGGGGTCGGAGGCCGGAGATGGTAAGCAGCGCTGCTGCCGGCTGACGGATGTCACCGCTCGGGCAGCTTGCGGCGAAGGTCGTTCATCGCCTTCTTCACGTCCGCTACCCCTTCGGAGGCGGCACGCACCGGGCCCCGGTGCACGGTGGCGGAGGGGAGATCTCTCCCTCCCGGCACGCTGCCCACCGTCACCGTCCGTAGGGGCGGTGCGCGGTGGGGACGATGCCGTGCGCGGCGCGTTCCACCGGGTGGAAGCGCACGACATCGTCCGCACCGAGTGGAGAGTGGAGGCCACCGCGAAGCGCACCAGGCGCGGATGGAATCCACCCGGTGTGCTCCACCGGGTGGGGAAGTGCGTTCCATCGCGCGCAACTCAACGCACCATGCGCGCCGGTCCGCACCCGCGCGCCGCCGGCCCAGACATCCGGTGCGCTACACGCGCGGGCGGCGCAGGTTCTCCTTGGCCGACAGCAGACCGAGGACGGCGTGCTCCTGGTGGTGGGCGTGCCAGCGCTCCGCCAGGGCCCGATCGGTGAACAGGGCCAGACCCCGCGCCGTCTCTGCGGTCAGGTCGACGGCATCGAAGCCGTCGGCGGCCTGGACGAACTCCAGCGCGATGTCGTGGAACCGCGGGCCCTGGAAGTAGGAGACGTGTATGTCGGCGGGGGCCAGAGGCTGGCCGCTCTCGTCGGACACGAGCGTGTTCGACGCCTTGCGGGACTCGTAGTAGGTGTTGACCTGCGGCTGGATCTCGGTGCGCATCGCTGCCAGCACGCGCTGTCGGTGCGTGGGTGCGTCCAGGCACTTCTGGTATGAGAAGGCGACCTTGCTGCCGTCGACCAGGACCGCTTCCGGGCCTTTGTGGTGACCGCGCGGGGTGGGGATGATCCGGAAGCGGTCTACCCCCGGGCCGACCTTCTCCGCCGCGTCGGGGTGCATGTCGAGCAGGTCCCGCAGGAGCAGGTCGTCGTCCTCCTGGTCGACGTCCTTCCCGAGGCCGTAGCGGGCCAGGACCGCTTGTACGGCCTCCTGCCGGGCCTTCTTCGTCGCGTAGCGGCGCGGGCCGATCCAGACCTCGGGCAACTTCAGCTCCTCTGCCAAGCGGGTGACGGGAGCGCTCACGCTAGAGCACATCTCCCGGTCCGGACGGAGCTTCGTCCTTGCTGTCAGCCCGCCGGGGGACAGGGAGACGGTTGTGACTCCAGTCACGGACAAAAAAGGACTGCAAGGGGTGGTCAAGGAGGAATCGGGCGTCCGGCGTCGGTGACCGTCAGACCGCGGACAAGGGGGTCCTTCCGACGGTGGCTCCGGCCCGCGCGCACCCTCGCGTGCGGGCCGGACGCTCACCGACCCGGCCCGCAGGCCGGAGAAACCGAGGACACCGTGCCCACCGACCTCACCCCCGGCCCCGTCTCCGAGCCGCACGAGCCGGCCGACCGCGGGCCTGCCGACGACGTCGACCAGATCCCGCCGACCCCCTCCACGGGCCCCTCCATCACCCCCTCCACGGCCGCCGGACGCGTCGGTGCAGGTCAGCCCCAGAAACCGGGGGTCCCCGACACGTTCGACAACCCTTCCAAGTCTTTGAAGCAGACATGGAAGCCGACCCACACCAGGAAGAAGGAAGTGCTGAAGGCTCTGGGCATCTTCCAGAGGGCTACCGCTGACCACCTGTGGCGGATGCTGCGTCCCGGGGACCGGCACGACCGGTGCACGAGGGACACCCTCAACGCCCTCAAGGGCGAGGGGAAGGTCCGGGTGGAGACACGACTGGAGTCGGGCCACCAGCTGTGGGTGCTGACCGAGCGAGGACACAAGGAAGCCAAGCAGCTGCTCCCGAAGAGCGCGCGGATGTCCGTGCTGCGCAAGCTCCAGTACGACGACGACGGAGAGCCGGTCGACGGCGACGGCTACGACGAACACGCGGCCGCCGTGACGATGACCGCCTCGGTCCTCACCGGGGCCGGGTTCGGCACCCCGCTGTCCTGGCAGACCGAGATCGCCCACCGCCTGCCGTACGGATACACCCAGTACGCCGACCTGACGATGCGCGCCCCCGACGCCGGGGTGCCCGCGATGCTCCTGGAGGTCGACCGCGTCACCGAGCCCGTCGACGACCTCGTGGACAAGCTGCGCCGCTACCACGACTGGTTCGGGCTCCCGGTGGCGAAGGACCGTAGGCCGGCCCGGGGAGCGGCGGTGCACGTCCCCCGGCTGTGGTCGCGCCTCTATCCGGCGACCGGCCGCGAGGGCTACGTCCCGGTCGCGTTCGTCTTCACCGGCAAGACGGCCGCGCAGCGCGAAAGCCGCATCCGACGCATGGAGCACGCCGCCCGCCGCTACTTCGCCGGCACCCCCTACCCGGGCAGCGAGGCAGGGATCACGGCCGTCGACTACCACCAGGCGGTGCCCGTGGTCGTCACCGAGCTGGAGCGCATCACCACCGACCCGGCCGGGGCCGCGGGGAAGGTGTGGCGCAGGCTCGGACGGCAGGAGTGGCAGACCTTGAACGAGGCGCTGGACAACCCCGACGGCGACCAGTTGCACGCCGTGCAGTCGAAGGAGGCCCACCGCCGGCGAAAGGAGCGTGAAGCAGCGGCGAAGGAGGCACGCCGCCCGGTGTGCGCCCGGTGTGGGGCGAAGTTCACCAACGAGTGCTGGGCGTCCCTGCTGAGTCGGGGAAGGCTCGGGGCCGACCGTACCGACAAGCTGTGCGGGCCGTGCCTGGACGAGCACTTCGCCCAGCTCGAAGCCGAGCGTGTCGCGCGGCGGCAGGCGCAGGAGGACGCCGCGCGGGAGGCGGCCGAAGCGGACGCGAAGAAGGGCCGCGGCCTGTTCGGGCGTCGCCGGTAGCGCGGCACGGCGTGGGATCCGGCCTGACCCACGCCGTGCCGCGCTACCGGCCGATTGCCGCGACGCTAACGAGGTCGGTGCTCTACGTTCCCGCCCGCTCGGTCCCGCGACCGCGTCTCCACCCGGGAGACCGGCACGGCCGGGCGGAAGGGGATCGTCACCATGCCCTTCATCGAGCCCGGCCTGTACGTCTGCGACGGCTTCGCACCGTGGGAGACGGTCTACGGACTACTTCGCCACCTGGCAGAAGGAGAGTGTCTTCGACCGGCTTAACGGCCTGCTGAGCCGCCTGGTGCGTGAAGCCGAAGGCCGGGATGCTGAGTCGACCGCCTGCGTGCTGGGCGCTCAGAGCGTCAAGACCTCCGCCAACGTGCCGGCGGCCGACCAGGGCATCGACGCAGGCAAGGAAATCGACGGATAGACAGCCCGGTCGGCGGTCCGGCTGCCGGTACCGGCCGGTTGTCAGCTGTGCTGGAGAGCGGCGAGGAAGTCGTGGATATGGGCGAAGGCCGTTTCGGCATCGGTGATTTCGCCGGGGGTGGGTGTGATGGTGGCGTGGTCGGCGGTGCCGTCGGGCTGCCATTGCAGGACGGGGGCGAGGGCTGCGGCGCACTGGCCCAGGAACCAGCCCATCGGGGTGCGGGAGGTTGCGGTGGCGACGGCGAGAGCGGCGAGCACCTCGCGCAGGTGATCGAGTCTGTCGCCCGCTGAGTGGGCTGATTCGGTCGGCCAGGGCAGGGAGGTCAGCAACTCGGCGGCCATGGCGGTGTCGGTGTCGGTGACGTTCCAGACGCCCGTTTCGCGCCAGGTCCGGGCCTGGGTGATCGCCGCGTCTGCCGCTGCCTGCATGTTCATGCGTACAGGTTATGTAGGGGTCTGCTCAGGGTGGCAGGGCCCTCGCAGGACGCGGTATGCGCTGCTGGACGGCGTACAGATTACGTATGGACTTCCCCGGTCCGATCTTGCCTGCCGGGAGCGGGGTATAACCTGCTCAGCGGTCGTGTCCGTATTGCGTCGAAAGGTGGTGGGGTTCGCGATGAGCGCTGAACCTCCCAGTCGCATGCCGCACGGCGCCGTCCGCTCCGGGACCTGAAGCAGGAGACCTGGGGGTGGCGCCAGCGGCATGCCGCCCGTCCGTCACTCCTGATCTCCCTGCCCTCTGCGGAAAGGGTCCCTTTCCCATGTCTGAGCGTCGTCGGCGCGCCCTGCGCGCACTCACCCCCTCCAAGACCGCCAAGCGCTCCGCCCCCGGCCCTGACGCCGGTGAGCACTGTGCGCCTCAGCCGCAGGCCGGGCCCAGGGGGCGCGAGGGCAGTGTCATCAAAGCCGCGCTGTACGAGGACGGCCGGCGTGCCAGCACCCACGACTCGCTGACGCAGACGTTCCGGCAGCTGCGCGAGCGGCCCGGTGGTCTGGCGTGGATCGGTCTGTACCGGCCCGACCCGGCGGAACTGCACTCCCTGGCCGGGGAGTTCGATCTGCACCCGCTGGCGGTCGAGGACGCGCTGGAGGCCCACCAGCGGCCCAAACTGGAACGCTACGGCGACACCCTGTTCGTCGTACTGCGTGCGGCCCGCTACATGGACGCCGCCGAGGAAGTCGACTTCGGCGAACTGCACCTGTTCGTCGGCCCGGACTTCGTCATCACCGTCCGCCACGGCGCCGCCCCCGACCTGGCCGCGGTCCGCACCCGCATGGAGAACAGCCCCGACCTATTGCGCCTGGGCCCCGAGGCGGTCCTCTACGCGATCCTGGACGCGGTCGTCGACGGCTACGCCCCCGTCGTCGCCGGCCTGCAGAACGACATCGACGAGATCGAGACCGAGGTCTTCGGCAACGCCCCGGGCGTCTCCCGCCGCATCTACGAGCTCTCCCGGGAGGTGGTGGAGTTCCAGCGCGCCACCCGCCCGCTGGCCGCCATCGTCGGCGGGCTGACGGCCGGCTTCGAGAAGTACAACATCGACGAGGAACTGCGCCGCTACCTGCGCGACGTCGCCGACCACGCCACGCACGTCACCGAACGCGTCGAGAGCTTCAAGCAGGCATTGCAGGACATCCTCACCGTCAACGCCACGCTGGTCACCCAGCAGCAGAACGCCGAGATGCAGGCCCTGGCACAGGCCAGCCACGCGCAGAACGGGGAGATCAAGAAAATCTCCTCCTGGGCGGCGATCCTGTTCGCCCCGACGCTGGTCGGCACCATCTACGGCATGAACTTCGACCACATGCCCGAACTCGGCTGGATGTGGGGCTACCCCTTCGCCCTGCTGCTCATGGGCATCGTGTGCGCCAGCCTGTATGTCGTCTTCAAACGCCGCAACTGGCTCTGACCTCGGGCACCACGCCGGCCAACGAAAGGAAAAAGAGCACCGATGAAACCGACGCTGCGAACACTGTGCACCGCGGCCCTGGTGGCCTGGATCGTCTTCATCACCGTAACGATCCACCTCAGCGAATAGCGCCCCGGGGCAGGCCCGCCAGGCAGCGGCCCCTCAGCAACCCCTGACGGGCACCACCAGTCGATTACACGGGAGGACCAGGCGATGACGGGACAGGACAACGGCACGGCGCACAGCGCCGCGAACCTGCCGGAGGCAGTCGTCGATTGCGCCGTGTACGAGAACGGCGCACGCATCCCCGGCCAGATCGCCCTGCCTACGATCCTGGACCGGATAGACCCCGATGCCGGCCGCTTCGCGTGGATCGGCCTGTACGAACCGACCGCCGCACAGCTCCAGCAGGTCGCCGACGCCTTCGACCTGCACCCCCTCGCCGTCGAGGACGCCGTCCACGCCCACCAGCGGCCCAAACTCGAACGCTACGGCGACACCCTCTTCCTGGTACTCAAGACCATCGTCTACGTCGACCACGAGCAGGTCACCGCCAGCAGCGAGATCGTCGACACCGGAGAGATCATGGTCTTCGCCGGCCCCGGCTTCGCCATCACCGTCCGCCACGGCAGCGCCCCGCCCCTGGAAGAGGTGCGCCGCCGCCTGGAGGCCGACGCCCACCAGCTCGGTCACGGACCCGCCGCGGTCCTGCACGCCGTCGCCGACATGGTCGTCGACCGCTACCTGGAAGTCGCCGACGCCTTCGCCGGCGACATCGACACCCTGGAAGCCGAAGTGTTCTCCCCCGACCACCCGGTCGACGCCGCCCGCATCTACCAGCTCAAGCGGGAACTGCTGGAATTCAAACGCGCCGTCAAACCGCTCACCCCCGCCCTGCAACGCCTCAGCGAAGGCTCCCTTCCCCACGTGCCTGCGAAGGTGGCGGCCTACTTCCGCGACGTCGCCGACCACCACCAGCGCGCCAACGAACAGATCACCGCCTTCGACGAACTCGTCTCCGGCATCCTCACCGCCAGCATCAGCCAGCTCGGCGTCCAGCAGAACGCCGACATGCGCCGCGTCAGCGCCTTCGCCGCCCTCATCGCGGTGCCCACCATGGCCGTCGGCGTCTACGGCATGAACTTCGACCACATGCCCGAACTCACCTGGCGCTACGGCTACCCCGCCGTCCTCACCGTCATCGTCACCGTCTGCGCACTCATCTACCGCGCCCTACGTCGCAACAAATGGCTCTGACCAGCCTCCTCGAAGGGAGGCCCACACCAGGACGAAAACCCAGGCCTTGACCGCGAGGTCTTGGACACCGGAGAGATGTCAATCTTGACGGCCCGGAAGAACGGAGTCAGTTCGCGCCCGTCCTCCTTGCCTTTGACAGGGACTTTTGGCCGTGTGTCAGGAGACCTTGACCGTCGTTCCGCCCCGGCACGTGGGAGTGCGGCCCCTTGTCGGCAGCCGACGCGCCGACTGGGCGCGGGACCGGGAGCCTGCCGAGCCGGTTCGCCGATGCACCCTGCCCCTCATTTCACCCGAACAACCCACAACAGTCCCTCCTTCGTGGGAACCAGCGCATACAGGAGTAAGCGGCGGTGAAGAACCCCTCTCGTGGAGGACCGTCTTCCACCGACAAGGAGGTTCTTATGCGCCGTGCACTGACCGCACTCGCCACCGTCATTGCCCTCACTGCCCCGATCGGCGTCGGCCTGGCCACTACCGCCTCGGCCACCGTCTCCATCATCGGCGATGACCAGTGCGAACGTGGCGGAGGAAAAGAACGTGGCGACCGGTGTGTGGGCGGCAGGTACGACGGCGAGCGCATCGACTGACGTCCCGTATCGCGCGTGAACTACCGGATGACCGTGGCGACGACGACCCTGCACCAGCTCACCCAACGCGGGGCCGACCGGCCGGTGTGGCGGGTCGTCGGCCATAGCGAGGGCCGGCGGACGCTGACCGCGCTGCCCAAGCCGCGGTGAGCACAGCAGGCCCGGTCTCCACCCAGGCCGGGCCCGCTGGGTCTGTCCCGGCTGTCGGTGGCGGCTGGGAGGCTGGTCGGATGAACGATGGTGACGAGCAGATGCTGCGCGGCCGGGTGTACGGCCACGACCACGACGACCCCAACCCCGGCCCGCTGCCCCACCAGACGTACGCCGCGCTGGTCGGCGGCCCGCTGGACGGCCTGCTGCTCGACATCACCGGCTGGCGGCCGGAAGAGATAGACGACGGCGTCGCCCTGATGACCGAGCTGGGGCGGTGGCCCGGCGGCCGCGCGCTGTACGACCCGCTCACCGGCGAGCCCCGCACGCCCGGCCCGGGAGTGAGCTGCCGCTTCTACTACTGCGGCGACACGCCCTGACCCACAGTCCGCCAGCACCGCTGCCTGCGATTCGCCCGCGGTCGGCTGGTTGACCGACCACGGCGCAGACCACGCTGCCGTCCACCCCGACCACGACTGGTCAGCCGAGCATGGCCGGCCGCAGCGCTACGAATCGGGTTGCTGGCGTAGGTCGATGAAGCAGCGCAGTCGTACGCCGGGCTCGCCGGGTTCTCTCGTGGTCCGGTCGGCGGGGGCGATGGCGTGGTGTGTGGCGAGGAGGTTCTGGATGGCGAAGGCGGTGGCGTCGTCGGCGGCCGCGATGTCTACCACGGCCAGGCCGGGCAGGGCGATGTGTGCGTCATGGATGGGTCTCATGCCTGGCACGACGTGCCGGCGTCCGTGGAGGTTCGGGTGCCGGGACGGTTTCACCCGACTGGGTTCGGCTGCCGGAGCCCGCAACCTGTCGGTGCTCGCGGCCTGGAACAGGCGACGGGCACCGGCAAGCCGGGAAATACCGTTACGGCGCCAGCTCGTAGTTGACCGTCTTCTGTCCGCAGCCGGCGCCGAGTGCGATGACTGGGTGGGGTGCCGGGAGGTCAGCTGTTGAGGGCTTGGGTGAGGGTGGGGTGGCAGTCGATGAGCTGGTCGAGGCCGACGATGGCCAGAACGCGCTGGACGGCTTCCTGTGCGCCGGCGATGCGCAGCCATCCCCCGGTGCCGCTCGCGGCTTGATGTGCGGTGATGAGGGTGTTGATGCCGGTGGAGTCCATGAAGGTCACGCCGCTGAGGTCCGCCACGACCCGCCAGGGCGCCGCACCATCGCCGGCGGGGAGCAGGGCCTTCAGGCACGCGTCCTTGACACGCTGGTCGATCTCGCCGCGCAGGGTGACGACCTGGACGCCGTCAACGGTGGTGTGGGTGACCGACAGATGGCGCAAGGGGTCTGGTTCCTGGGTGTCTGTCAACGTGTCCCGTTTCCTCGGCTGCGCCCGCTGAGAGAGGGCTTGGTGCGATTGGCGCTGAAAGCCTGCCCCTGTATGGCGGCGAGCAGCACTTCGGTCTGTGAGCCCGTACCTGCCGGGGACAGGCGGGCAAGAGTGCAGGCTACGCGGACAAGGGCGAGCGGGGGAGCAGGAGGTGGTCTCGGTGGGATCCGTCCTGAGGGCGTGGGTGAGGACCAGGTGATGAGTTGGTGCTCACGCGGACATCTGGGACGGCGTGGCTGTGGTCGGTGACGGTTTGCCGTGGTGGGGCCGTATCCGGATCAGTCCGGGCGTCCGGGTGGCATCTGGGTGCGCATGCGAGGTCTTGCGGGGGAGGGATTTTTCATCGGGGCCGGCGGGTGTGAGGAAGACACGAAGGGATGACCGGTCCGGGGTGCCGGTGTGAGGTCCGGCGGCCGGGGGCAGTCTGGTGACCGGGCCGGCGGCGACTCCCGAAAGCGCGTCCGGCCTGCCTCCCCGGCTGGGACCGCAGGGGGAGGGTGCAGGGGTCTCGTGCCTGTCACCGATCGGGTACGAGGCCCCTGCGGTCTGCGCACACGGCGGTGGGCGGTCCGTGCCGGCTCCGTCAGGCACGGACCTGCGCTGAATGTACCCCGCCCTGGGCACCGTGATGACTTGCCGTGATCGGGTCTGCAGTGATCAGGGCCGTGTGCGGCTGTGACAGCAGCGAGCCCTGCGGATCCTGGACGGACCCGCAGGGCTCACTCGCGCAGGTCCCGGGGGCGGGGGTGAAAACACGGAGCGTCGTATGCAACGACGGTTCCACCGCGCGGTCACGGTGGTCGGTGGGCGTCGCGTTCCCAGCCGGCGGGAAGCGGTCGCAGAGCGGGGGAACAACCCCTGACCGTCGCGGGGATACGGGACGGTCAAGGGGCTGACGCGCATGGCGCGTATCTGCAGCGTGCCAGATGGTCCGCGCTTGCTGTAGTGCCGGACCAGGGGCGCGATGGCGCATTTCGCAGGGGTGCGGCCCCGCCCGTATCCCCCCGGGCGGTGCGTTTGGCGATGTGGCAGACCTCGGCGAGGCCGCGGAGCCGGGTGGCGCAATGGCGTACGACGGCGAACACCCCGCGGGCGTGGCGGGCCGGGAAGTGCCACTGCCCGGTTCGCTCGTTCACCTTTGCCCTTTCCTCCTCTGCCCGTGCGAAGAACCCGCACCAAGGTTCCGGAAACCGGTCTCTTTGGTGTGAGGATGCTGCAGGGTTTGTGGGGTAACTGCACTGGGCAGTGCTCGACGCTTCGGAAGTGAGGCGGTTCCCGTGGATGCTGCTGCCCGAAACGAGGGCCAGGAGCCCCTTGCCGACGCCCCGGTCACGGCGTCTGCCGCGTTCGAGGACAGCGCGGGCATCGCCGAGGCCCGCGGTCTCGCCCGCGACTTCCTCACCGCGGTGCAGGCCCAGCACGGTCTGCCGGTCTCGGCGCGGGCGATGGACACGGTGCAGCTGGTCGTGAGTGAACTGGTCACCAACGCCGCCAAATACGCCCCCGGCCCGTGCCTGCTGGACCTTCAGATCGGCGAGGGCGCTGTCCAGATCAGCGTATGGGACAGCAGCCCCACACAGCCGTCCATCCAGGCGGCCGACCCGCAACGCATCGGTCAGCATGGCCTGGAGATCGTGATGGCGGTGTCCCAGACCTTCTGCGTTCACCAGGAACCGGTGGGCAAGCGGATCACTGCGTCCGTCATGCTCGCCGACGATCCCGGCGGGGATCCTGCCGGCCGTCGGGCCATGTGAGGCCGGGCTGCGAAGTCCAAGGCCCGTGGGCTCCTGGCCGGGCAGGACAAGCGGTGTGTCGTGAGCCCCGGCGGTTCCAAAGCGTGCGGTGCCATTCGCCCCGGCGCTCGAGCAGCCCGCCCGGTCTTCCTCCGGCCGGACCGCTCCTGATCACGCGTGGGGTGCAAACCGGCGGGTCGCACGTCATGCGAGTGGCCAGTGGGGAAGTGTGAGTCCACCTTTCAAGACAGGGGAAGGTGGTGGGAGCCCTGCGAAGGGCTCCCACCGTGGTCTTGGTGGTCGTCCTTGACGCGGCAGCACCCACGGAAATGCCCCGTGACGATGGAAGTACGACGGCCCTGCCCCCCAATACCCCGCAGCCGCCGTCTGTGCCCCCGGCACGCAGTAAACAGGCACGTAGTCCGAGCATGCCAGCGGGCTGTTCATCATCCAGGCTGCTAGTTCAACGACCCGGCGCCGGAGCAGCAGGGCGAACCGGGAGGCTGTTTGCGTGGCCTGGCCGCCCACGAACGGGTCCCCGCCGGTCCCCAACGGGGCGGGAAGCGGCCGCAACAAGGGATGCACTGTCAGCCTGAGCAGTGGTTTTTCAGCCGATTTCCGGAAAGCACGCCCATCTGATCAGTTCTCTACACAACGATGTCGTGGTGAAAACGCCACTGACTCCCCTGACACGCCGCGCACTTGGCACCGGCGCCGTCATCAGCGCTCTGGCCATCACCGGCTG